>NZ_PDHB01000001.1:0-784109 GCF_014335085.1 Corynebacterium sp. LK26 | reverse complement strand
CCTGCGCTTGTTGTGCAACAAAAAGACCGGGAGGGTATTTCTACCTTCCCGGTCTGTATTGTGCGCCATCAGGGACTCGAACCCCGAACCCGCTGATTAAGAGTCAGCTGCTCTGCCAGTTGAGCTAATGGCGCTTACTGTTTCCTGCTTGGTGCTCTCTGTGTGAGCTCCTCGCCGGCAACGAGAAGATATATAACCAGGTTTCTGATTGTTTGTAAAATCGGCTGGTCAGGCCCTGTTTTTTGGTCGGTGTTTTTGCATGTTTTTTGAAAGGTTTTGCGCAACCGTTTGAAAAAAGTTCAAAAAAAGTTTGGAAATCCTCAAAGTGGGGTAGGGCCTGTATCAATGCCATCGACGTTGGGAGTGTGCATAGATGTCGGAGTTACGTTCGACAGTGTTCAGTAACGTCCGGAAGCGTCCGGTGGCACTTTTGAATAGCGAACTGATTACTTTTCGGTAACGCAGCTTCAAGGGGGCGCTGTTTTCCCAGGTCGGTTGAAGTGCCCCGGTTTTTTGGGGTTGCACAGCAATTTTCCAGAGGGTTAACTGTAGGAACCGTTGGGCTACTTTGCGTGCTGCGCCCTGTGAGGGGTTGATGACTGCGATTGGGCAGTCAATAAGGCTTTTCAGTTAGGGCGAGCGTTTTATCGGTGGCTAGTGCCGCTGCAGGGTAGTCTGACCTTTTTCGAGGGCGCACCAGGGGCTGTAGCAGGACTCCGCTGTGTGTCGCAGTGTGTCCCCGGGACTTACTACTTAATAATTGCACTGTTGGAGTGAAGCACGATCATGCGGCAATCTTTTAAGCGCCTGTCGATGGCGGTGGTGACATTTGCGACCACCATCTCGCTAGCTGCTTGTACCGTCGGCGGAGATAATGCCGAGCAGCAAGAGGCGGAGAAGCCAGACGTTGGTCTTGTCGCCAGTGTGAAGGACGACGCCACCGATGTTTCGGTGGTTGACCCGATTTCGGTTCAGGTGGAAGAGGGACATCGCCTGGACAAGGTTGTTATGACCAACCCTGAGGGCAAAGAGGTCAAGGGCAAGCTCGACTCCAGTGGTACCAAGTGGACCACTGCAGAACCCCTGGGCTACTCAAAGACCTATGAGATTAACGCCACCTCGGGCACAGAAAAGCTGGCTACTTCTTTCACCACCATCGAGCCGATTTCTCAGGTAAATGGTTACCTGTCCCCGCTGGATGGTTCCACCGTGGGTGTCGGTCAGACTATTGCTGTGGAGTTCAGCGCGAGTATTTCGGACCGCAAGGCTGCTGAGGAAGCAATTAAGGTGACCACCGAGCCTAAGGTGGAAGGCGCTTTCTACTGGCTGAATAACAGTGAGGTGCGCTGGCGTCCAAAGGAGTACTGGAAGCCGGGGACCAAGGTTACCGTGAAGTCCGATATTTACGGCACGGATCTTGGTGACGATATGTACGGTGCGGAGTCCGCCGAAACCAGCTTCACTATCGGTGATGAAGTCATTGCTATCGCTGATGATGCGACGAAGACCATGGTCATTAAGAAGAACGGTGAAGTCGTAAACTCCATGCCTATCTCTATGGGGTCGAATGTTCACCCGACTCCGAATGGCCAGTACATCATCGGTGATCGCAACGAGACCATGGTGATGGACTCCCGTACCTACGGCCTGTCTCTGGAAAACGGTGGCTACGTCACGCCGGTTAACTACGCAACGCAGATGTCCTACTCCGGCATCTACGTCCACGGTGCACCGTGGTCAACGTGGGCACAGGGCAGCGTCAACCAGTCTCACGGCTGCATCAACGTCACTGATGCTAACGCTAAGTGGTTCCTGGACAACACTAAGCGCGGTGACATCGTGATCGTGAAGAATACGATTGGTGAGACGCTCTCCGGTGTTGATGGACTCGGTGACTGGAACATCCCGTGGGAGACCTGGAAGAAGGGCAACGCCGACGAGACCAGCTCCTGGTAGCTCATGTCCTCTTAGTGAGGCCATCACTTAAGTCATACGGGTTAGTCCGTTCCTAATCACCCAACATTCCCAGCTCCTGCGCGCGAGCAACAGCCGCGGTGCGGGAGCTGACGCCTAGCTTGGTGAAAATATGTACCAGATGCGATTTCACAGTCGCTTCGGTGAGCACCAGCTGTTCTGCAATTTTTCTATTCGACATACCCCGCGCGACCAACTCGAGCACTTCGAGTTCGCGCGGGGTTAGTGCTGTATTGGGGTTGCGCATCCGCCCCATCAAGCGCCCGGCCACTTGTGTGTTCAGCACGGTCTCGCCGCGAACGGCACGACGGATACCATCGATGAGCTCCTCCGGAGCGGCATCCTTCAGCAGATAACCAACTGCGCCTGCGGTGACAGCGCCGAGCACATCGGAGTCCGAAGAATAATTGGTCACCACCAACACTTCTGGGGCCTTTGCGCCGCGCCCGGCCAGTGCGCGGATGGCTGCGGTGGCATCAACTCCGCCTGCGCGGGTAGCAGTGCCAGGGGCCTCACCAAAGCGAAGGTCCATGAGTACCAGATCGATGTGGTCGCAAGAGTCGTCGTCAAGCGATGCGCGCACCTTCTCGACCGCCTCGTCGCCGCTGGCCGCCTCGCCAACCACGACGATATCCGGCGCCGATTCAACGACTGCGCGAAGACCAGCGCGGACGATGGGGTGATCGTCGGCGATGAGGACTCCGATGGGCTTGGTCACCTGGCTAACTCCTCGGGTGATGTGAATGGTCGTTTCCTACCTGCATACCAGGCGCGGGACTTTAAGAGGCGAGCTCGTGCGGGATGCTGACGCTGACACCGCAGCCACGCCCCGGTTCCGACTCGATGGTGAAGGTGCCGCCGAGCTTCTCCACGCGTCGGCGCGCGTTGGCGATCCCCACGCTGTCGTCGTTAGTTGGTGCGGTGGGGTCGAAGCCGATGCCGTTGTCGACGCAGTCGAGCAGAATCTCGTCGGGCTGGTAGGTCAGGGTGACACGGCAACGCGTGGCGTGTGCATGCTTGACGACGTTCGCCAAGCTCGCCTGGGCCACCCTGATGATGGTTGCTTCGACGGTGGCCGGCAGCCGCGTGGGTGTGCCGTCGACGCAGAAGCTGACAGCATCGCCCAGCACCGTGGAGGAGCAGACTTTCTCCAACGCACCGGATAGGTCTGCGCCTTCGAGGGGAGCCGGCTGAAGTGCTGCGATGATGCGCCGGGTCTCGGCGAGATTGTCGGCCGCAACCTTGCGGGCGAGCTGTAGCGAATCCACCGAGGTCTGGTCATGCTGAGTGGGAGCACTTTTCATGCGGGACTCCACCGAATGCAGCAGCAGCTGGATGGAGGAAAGCCCCTGCGCCACGGTGTCATGAATATCGGCTGCGAGGCGTGCGCGTTCGTCCAGCTCACCGGCACGACGGGACAGTGCTTCCGAGTGGGCGCGGGCAGCTGAGAGCTCCTCCAGCGCCTTGGTCTTTTCGATAGTCTCCTTCTGCAGGAGCCGGAACCCCAGCCCCACCGTGAGTACAAACGTCCCACCCAGAATGGGGCCGAGGACACCACCAAATGTTAGCGGAGTATGGATAGCGATGGCGCCAATTGCCGTCGCCGTCGTTGCCACCACCATAACCACGGCCATTAGGCCACCGGTGACCTGCAGAATTACGAAAAACAGCGGGAAGACCAGGAAAGAGGCATCCAGCGTCGCAAACGACATTGCCGCCCAGCACAGCAGCAGAATCACAAGCCAGCCCAACAGCAGGCCACGCGGCTTAGTCAGCGCGACCTCGTTGGCTACGTTGTCATGCCGAGCCCGACCAATCGGCCCGACCGAACCTGCGATGTACACCGCTAGAAAACACGCCGCATAGGTGATGATTCGCCACTGCGGATCCGGAACCACGCATACCGCCAGCAGCACCAGCACCAAAACATCCAGGGCAAACCGCAGTAATTGCCAGCTGCGGTTCAGGGTCTCAGGAGTATCCACGCTCTCGAGCTTAGGGCAGTTCCGCCTGCCAAAACACCGCTGACGAGCCGGAATTGTCAACATCAACCGAAAGTTGGAGACGAAGTTCAACCTCCATGGCGATTAAATCCGCCTTTGAATCCACGACCATAATGAGTATGTACCAGTCAATGAAAGAACTTCGAGCCGCTCCAGGCCGTGCCGCACTGATCACCATCACCGTCGGGATGATTGCTGTGATGGTCACGTTCCTCTCGGCTTTGGCCGCCGGCCTGTCCGCCCAGTCCGTCTCCGCACTGGACGAGGTCTACGACAAAAACGACGCCGTCGTCATCTCGGAGGGGGCCACGTCGCTGTCGTCGTCAAGTATCGGCGAGACGGCGCGAAAGAGCGTCCAGACGTGGGCGAACGATAACAACGCCACCATCCGCGATGTCTACGTCAGTCGTGCGCGCGTCGATGAAACGCCCGTCACCGTCATCTCCGACTTTTCGCTTAACGACGACCAGGTGGCCGTCACCGACGGCGTCAGTGAAACCGCCATTGCGGAAGGTGACTCGCTGACCCTGTCTGGCGCGATGGGCGAGCACGAGACCACCGTTGCGCGCGTGGCGGGGGATAAGTGGCTGGATCACCAAGCGGTCATTTATGCCGGGCGCGGCGTGATGGAAGACCTGACGCCGGGGCAGATGGTGCCAGCGGCGATGGTTGTCGACGAGTCCGCGGCGCAGCTGCCGAATGTCCCGGAAGGAACCATTCTGCGCGACGGCGAGCGCAATAACCTGTCGGCTTCCTACCAGGGTGAGCAGACTTCGCTGAACGCGATGACCTCGATGCTGTATGTGATTTCTGCGCTGGTGGTAGGCGCGTTCTTCACCGTGTGGACTGTTCAACGACTGCGTGGTGTGGCCATTTCCTCGGCGCTCGGTGCGTCCCGCTCCGTGCTGGTGGCTGACTCTCTGGCGCAGGTCCTGGCCGTGCTGGCAATCGGAGTCGGCGGCGGTGTTGCGGTGACTGCAGCGGCGGGCTGGGCTCTGCAGAGCGGCGACGTCATGCCAATTGTGGTCGATGCTTCCACGACCGTCGTACCGGGGCTCATTCTGGCCGTGACCGGCGTAGTTGGTGCGCTGCTGGCACTGGTGCCGGTATTCCGCGTCGATCCGACCACCGCATTGGCGAATGCGTAGTGGCTCGTTAGTACGGCCTAGCACGGCGGCTTCCCACAGAACACTCACATCGCGTTAATCATGCACAACCTGCAACTGAGGAATTGAGGAATTGAGGACAAAATGACTACCTACATCGACAACCAGGCTCCCGTGGCACTCGCTCTAAAGAACATCTCGCTGACCGTCCAAGATGGCGACAACAAACGCACCATTTTGGATGACATCTCGCTGAAGATCCGGGCAGGCGAGGTAGTGGGACTGGTCGGACCATCGGGTTCCGGCAAGTCGACTCTGTTGACCATCGCAGGTTGTTTGAAGAGTGCCGATACCGGACATGTCACGCTGTACTCCAACAAACAGGACGCGAACGGTGCAGGCGCGGACGAGAGTGCGGAAAGGAAGGCCATTGATTTGAGCGCTCGCGGCGCGGATGCTGCCAAGATTCGTCGCGAACACATCGGTATTGTTTTCCAGCAGCCGAATCTTCTGCCAGCGCTGACGGTTAAGCAGCAGCTCATCGCAATGCGGCGACTGGGCCGTGTTTTCGGGTGGCCCGCGGGTGGCCGTCGTGAAGCGGAGAAGCGCGCGGATGAGCTGCTAGAGGCAGTCGGACTGGCTGGGCTGGGAGAACGTCGCGTGAGCCAGCTTTCCGGTGGTCAGCAGGCGCGCGTCAATGTTGCGCGCGCACTGATGAATGAGCCGGAAGTGCTGCTAGTCGACGAACCGACCGCGGCTTTGGATCAGAAGAGTGCAGGGGCGGTGACGCGACTGATTATGGATGTGACGCGGAAGATGGGTGTGGCCACCCTGTACATCACCCACGACCTGGGGCAGCTCCACGGTGCCGACCGAATCGTGGAGATGGTTGACGGCAAGCTGCAGTCCGCGGATGCAGGCTTGGTGGCTACTCGGTAGTGACTATGGGGGAGGAGGCGGCATCGAAAAGGCTGGGTCAGATAACCACGCCGCCGGAAAGGCTCACATTTTTGGCCTTTAACCCCAGAAATTACGGGCTGCAAATGTGAAACTGTGTGAGTTTATGACACTTTCGGGCTATTTTTCGGGCCATTTTTGTCATAAACGCAGTCAGTAACTTGGATTGGCCCGCCGCCGCCAACCATAAACGCAGTTGCTAAGGCGGAAACACAAAAACCCTCGGCCCGGAAAAACCTGGCCGAGGGTTCTACTTGGGGTGACTGACGGGACTCGAACCCGCGACACCCAGGATCACAACCTGGTGCTCTACCAACTGAACTACAGTCACCATTACCGCATTAAAGGAGCTGTATTCTCAGCTCATCTCTGCAGCGAACTATATGGTAGCCCACAGTGGGCTGGAAACAAAAACAGCAGGTCAACCCGGATAAATTTGGGAAAGGGTGGGGTTTGGGTCGTCGTAAAGCGAGCTAGCCGCGAATCTCACCGTACTTTTCCGTCGATTCCTTGCTTGCGGCAGAAATAGCGTCGCCTTCGGGGCCGGGGTGGGGCAGAAGCATGGCGCGGCGGTAGTAGTCCAGCTCGCGGATCGACTCCTTGATATCTGCAAGAGCTCGGTGAGCGAGACCCTTTTCTGGAGCGCCCTTGAGGACCTGGGGGTACCAGCGGCGGGCAAGTTCCTTGAAGGAAGAGACATCAATCATGCGGTAGTGCAGGTGCTGGTCGAGCTCTGGCATGTAGCGGTGGATGAACTTGCGGTCGGAGGCAATCGAGTTGCCTGCCAGTGGGGCGGTGCGCGGCTCGGGAACCCACTGACGGATGTAGTCCAAAACAGCCTGTTCGGCGTCGGCGACATTAGTCTTGCTGTCGCGAATTTCCTGATCCAGGCCGGACTTCGCATGCATCTTGGTGACGAAATCATCCATCTGCGCCAATTCGGTCTCGGACGCGTGCACGACGATGTCCACGCCTTCCCCGAGGACGTTGAGGTTGGCATCGGTGACGAGAGCCGCGATTTCGACAATGACGTGGCGCTCGGGTTCGAGGCCCGTCATCTCACAGTCAATCCACACGATGCGGTCGAGCTCAGGGGAGAGCTGGAGGTCGGGATCGGGCTGAGCCATGATTTCACCTTTCGCTGAGATTCGGCATGATTCTGCAGTGCGCCTTATTTTGTGCCCGGACTGGGCTGTGGGGCACACGCTGACTACGCCCAGCTTAGCGATGTGGATTGTGCTGTGGTCGGGCGTGTGGATTGCCGTGTGGTTTGTGGAGCGAATTGTGGGGGAAACGAAATTAACTGGAAAGTAAGATCTTAGAATTGGACAACGGGGCATGAACTAAATCGACCTATTTGCCTGATAAAATTACTTCTGAGTTCGGATTCCAACGGGAGAAATAGTTACATGGATGAGACGAGGCGTGTTGGCGACGCTGCTCAAAGCACCACCGCGGCACAGAAACCATCCGTCGATGATGTCATCATTGCCGCTGCGCGCGAAAGCGTAATGACTGTGGGCTTGCGTAGGACTTCGATTGCAGAAATTGCTCGCAAGGCAGGAGTTTCGCGTCCGACCGTATATCGTCGATACGCTGACATTGGTGAGCTTCTGGGGGAAGTGACCAACCGCGAAATCCTGCACATGCTTGAGGGGCTCCGCTATGTCCCTGGCGATTCGCGCGCTCGCATGTTGCTGCGTATTCGAATCGTCGTTCAACGCATCATCGAAAGTGACTTTTTCCCTGGCCTGGTCAAGACAGATCCCGACCGTGTCTTAGAAGCGCTCACTGGAGAGATGAGCGATACACAGCTGGAAATTGTGGAGAAATTCATTCTCCCCGGTGTCCGTCACGGGCAGGAAGACGGCACTATTCGCGAGCACGATCCATATCTGCTGGCGCGCAACATTTACCGTCTGATTCAGACGATGGTGCTGGTGTGGCGCCCGGATGGCAAGGACGCGACGCTAGACAAGGAATCTGTCGAAGAGGTCGTCGACATGGTTGACCGCTACTTGCGCCCGGATCCTGCGGATAACAAGAAGAACTAAGAAGTAAAAACCCGCCTGCATCTGGTATAAAACCAGTTCAGGCGGGTTATTTTTGCGCCCCCAGAAGGATTCGAACCCACCCGGAAAACCCCAACTACCAGCATGAACAGGGCAAATAGGCGCCACCCCACGACATTCCCACGACACCTGAACTAGACCACCCCACGCAGCTGCTTATCCAGCACATCAGCTACCGCATCCAAATCACCATCAAAAAGATCTGCATACGTATCAAGAGTCATTACCGCGCTCGCATGCCCCAACTGCGACTGCACAACCTTCACCGACGCACCAGACCCCACCATCAACCCCGCCGCCACATGCCGCAGACCATGAGGCGTCACATACGGAAACCCCTTATTCGCCTTCATTACGCGTTCAAGGTTGCCGTAGTACCAATCCGGCTTCGACGGTGTCGGCAGTGGCCCACCGTCACGCGCAGGCCACAACAGCGCATCCGGCAGCTTATCCTTCAGTAGCGGCTTTAGCATGGCCATGACCTTTTTCGGCACTGCTACCGTGCGCTGCTCGTGTGTTTTCGGTGTGCCGATAATGACTTTGCTGCCGACGGTGACGGCATTGCGCTCCACGTGTACACGGCCGCGCAGAACGTTGACGTCACGAACTCGCAGCGCTGCCGCTTCGCCCCACCGCAGACCGGTGGTTGCGAGCAGCCAGATGAGCTCAGGACGTTTGGAGTCTTTGGCTAGGGTCTTGACCTGCTCGGCGGTCAGGTACACCTTTTTCGCCTTCGGTTTACGCGGCAGGCGCACACCGCGCGCCGGATTAGAGGCCAGCACCCCGTCACCAACAGCGACATCGAGAACCTGCGCGAGACAAGCGTGCGCCTTCCTTACCGTCGACGCGCCAGCGCTGAACTCGGCCAGCCAGGTCTGCACGTCTGATCGTTTAATCCGGCCAATCTGCCACCCACCCCAGTACGGCTCCACATGCACTCGCCATGTGGATTCAGTGGTGCGATACGTCGACGGTTTGAGATGCGTCTGCGCCGCCAGCCATGAGGTGCCGAGGTCTTTCACGGTGCGACGCCGCTCAGTTTCCGGTGACCAGGTGCCACGGCCGATGTTGATCGTATTGGCTGCAGCCCATGCTTGTGCTTCGTCTTTGGTGCGGAAGCCTTGTTTGGTGCGGCTGGTGCCGTCTGGTGCGCGGTACTGCACCCGCCACCCATAACCGCGTGATTTCTTGTATTTTTTAATGCTTGCCATGGCTGGTGGGGTGGTTTTTGACGGGTGAGCCTGGGCGGTTTTGGTGCCAGGTTTTGATTTCTTCGGCGTCCCAGAGTGGTGTTCTGCCGTCGAGGTGTGCGACTGGTTCTGGGGTGCGGTGGTTGGCTACATAGTTTGTCCAGGTGCGTGGCGTGATGCCGACGTGGGTGGCGCAGTCTGTGACGCGCCAGAGTTCACGGCCGGTATCGGTGTCGATGATGGTGGGGCGCATTAGGATTCCCTGTCTCTGATTTGTGCTGTGTAGAGGTTGTAGAGGGCAAGTAGCGTGATGGCCACAATGAGAGCCCATATCGGGTTTGGCGTGGTGGCGTAGATTCCGGCTACGACGAGCGCGGCGATAGCGCTGATTGTGCGCCATGGATTTTTCATGGCACTGCTCCTTTCGAGGTACTGTGAAAGGGAGGCCCCGAGGGGCTGGGTAATTTGGGTACCCAGCGCCCGGGGTTATTTGCGGTGTTTACCCTTGTATCTCGGTTTCCGGTTCTGCCAAACCTGGATGGTTTGGAGGATGACCGTGATGATTCCGAGGATTAGTTCTGGGCTTAACATCACTCTCCCTTCACTATTTTCTTTTTGGTTGTGCATCTCTCACCTGCACTATAACCATTATAACGCCCTAGGGCGTTATGCGTCAAGTCGTAAAACCAAAGTTCCATCCAGGAAACGACAACCATGTAAGCTAAAGAAGGCGCTCTAATAGCGCCCCCTTTTTCTACCTGCGCTTACCAAACGGCGGCTCCAACTTCGACCTGGTGACAAAGTGGTGAACTACGAACACCGCCTCGATGGCGAACAAGACCAGCCCGAAACCGAAAAAGCTAAAAAGTAAGAACGCAAAGTTAATTAGAAAAATGAGAAGCCACCACAGCAGCATTGAGCCGCGGCCAGACTTCTCTAAAGCAGACGCATCCTCACGGAAATGCTCGAGCACGCGATACGCCTGCCCAACAGTTAGATAGTCCATTCGTGGCGCGCGATTATTCGGGAAGTGGCGCCCAATTTTCCCGCGCACGAATCCTCGCTGGAACGGGGTCGCGCGTTTTGATCCATCCGGTGCGAGTAGCACTTCCCAGTTCGCGGACTCCACGGGAACTGCCGATGCTGCTGCCACGCGCTGCGTGGTTTCCAAATCTGGCGTGGTTGTGCCGTAGGTGTGCATTAGAAAATCGTCGTATTCTGCCTTCGCGATGAAGAGTTCTTCCGTGTCCAGCCGAACCGATGCGTAGAAATCGTCCCAATCGTGGCATGTCCAAACACGCGCTGGAACGTCTGCTGGCCCGTCGATGGTGCTGGCTAGCTCGGCGGCGTGCTCGATGTATCCGAGCGGATGCTCGTCGTGGGTCACGTTGATTCTGTTGCCGTCGACAGTGAGTGTCGCGATGATTTCGAAAGCCTCTCCTGGAGTTGCGAAGTTGGATTCCGCGAGTGACTTCAGGTAGCCGAAATTCTTGGATTCGCCTTCAATGTCGGTGTCGAAGCGCGCTTCCTCTTCGAAGTTCATGACACTGTCCTTTCGTAGGTGTTTCGCCATACGGCAAGTAGGTGGGTAGTGACGCCGAGCTCACGGGCTATAGCGCCCGGGTGGGCACCGTATAGTGCTTCCGCTGCGGCGTACTCGGTGGGGGAGATGAGCAGCTCGGCGGCTATCTGGTCTGCCGCGCGCTCTGCTCTGGCGTCAAAATGCGGGTTACCGGAGGGAATGTCACCCCGGATTGCGTGAGCCAACTCGTGGGCTAGGGTGCAGCGCCGGTTTACGGCGCCAAGTGTGGGGTCGAGCAGGATTAGCCGATTGTGGTGGACGTAGCCGCCGAGGTCGCCGGGGTGCAGGTGCCCGTGGTGGTCGTCCTCGACGGTGATGCCTAGGGTTTCGGCTAGTTGCTCAAGCTCCGTCTCCGTAATCGTCGTCTCCTTCCTCCGGTTCCGGTTTGCCGCGCTTAGCGGCGTACCTGAGATGTGTATCAGGTTGCGCGGATTGGAAATCAACGACATTGTCGTCATCAGAGGTGAGTTCGTCCGAGGTGACTCCAATGCGCCGGGCTAGTTCGTTGATGAGCTGACGGTCGGTGAGTAGCTGGGCGATGTCGCCGTCGGAGTTAGCTGCTTCCTCTGGGGTGAGGTATCCCGTGGCTGATAGCGCCGTCGCGGTGTTCTGCCCGTATGCGCGCGCGACAAGAATGACGTTTTCTGCTGCGAGGTGGCCCTTTGCGAGTTGGCGGTTGAGTGTGGAGGTTGTGATGCCAGCTCGGGTTGCCACCGCGCGTTCTGTGTCGCCGCCGGTGAGTAGCTGATACCAGGTTATGTGATCGCTCATGTGTCCCATTATGCACAACAGGGGGCGGGTTGCGCAATATGAAAAACACGCTTCTACCTGCGCTTAGCAAACATCTATGTAATTCCAGTTGTGCAATCTGCGTTAGGTGTGCATAATGGGTCATGTAAGCGATTAGCGACACCGGGAGGTGAGAAAGAAATTGGCTTACCGAATTCGCCCAGAAGTGCTGGACAAGATTCGCGCAGTGCGTAGCTTGCCGTCAGACGAGGCTCTTGCCCGCGAGTTGGGGTTATCTCTTGGCACTGTTCAGAACATTCGCAGTGGTAGGCAGCCCCGCCTGGACGTGGCTATCCGCATTATGGACGCCGCCGACGTAGTGGATATTCGCGCCGCGACCGCCATTGCCTAGGGGTGCTGCAGATTTTTCACAAAAGAATAATAACCAAAAATTAGAACAAATGTTCTAACCATGTTGTGTGAATAACCAAATAGAGAACAGCGCTAGTGATACTTACTCGCCTGCCAGCAGTCCGCAGATTTATGCACTGCCATGACCAGGCCGAGACGACGGAACCGCTCTGTAAACGCAATCCGGAGCGTGGAAACGGCTAGCGCGGAAACAAATACAAGGTCTTGAAGCCGGTTACCCCTTTTGCCTTTTGGCTCGACAACGGAAGCGAAGGGGTGCGGGTTCGATTCCCGCCAAGACCACTGGGCGCGTCAACGTCACCACCAGGCAACCCCCTTTTTCCTTGCTTTCAAGGGGGATGGGTTGAGGACCGTCATCCCCGCCAGCGTGGAGCGAAGCTGAGGAAACCTTCCCGCGTGAAGCCTTTCAGCACGCGAGCCACAGCTGCGCGCCCTACCAAACCACAAAAAGTAAAAGGAGGAAATACGTTGCTAGGAGCTTTGGCTGCTGTTGTTGGAATCATCGCGGGTATGGAGCTCGCGTTTCGCTCGGAGCTCCGCTTGTCTCCGTTCCAACTCGCGTTCCTCAAACTCAAAGCGATCAGGGTGCGGGTTCTCATCGAGCGCATACTCCGCCAGGAAGTAGATAACGATGATTGAATAGCCGAGCGCTGCGCCGGTAACGAGGGAAAAGCAGATGAACGTAATCGTTAGCCATGTAGGCATTGGGTCAACGTCACCCAACGACGCCAAAGTGATTGAAACCGCGGTGGCCGCCAGTGATAAGGCGATATATCTCTTAGCTTTCTTCGCGCGGCTCGGGGTTTTTGAATACTCGCGAAGCATTACAGGGTTCATTAGTCCAGCAACGAGAAGCACCGGAACAGCAGTCGCGATGAGTGAGAAATAAGTCGTAAAGTTCACGCGCCGAGCCCAATCTTTGAATACCACCGCCCCCTTTGTCCTGGTTGCAGCAGGTCAAAGGGGGCTTCTTTTACTACCTAGAGAGGGGTAGCAATGAAAACTTTATCAGGGGTTACGTACCTATCTCCGGATGAGTTCGCGGAGGCAGCGAACTGTCACCCAGAAACCGTCCGAGAAGCCTGCCGGCGCCGCGAGATTCCGGGAGCGACGCAGCGCACTCGACGGGGCCGTTGGAAGATTCCAGCGTCCAGCGTGCCCGCTTTTGCCCGCGGCCTGGAGTTCTACGGCGGTGATGCAGCATGAGCCAGCATGATGATTTGTTTGACCTGGTGGATGCGTGTGACCTGCGGGTGCCGGATAAGCGCACGATTGATAAACGCCCGGACTTGCTCGAGCTCTACACGCGCCGACCACGCCGAATCGAACCACACGCACCGAAAATCGACCGCTGGTTCTGGGCATTCATCATCACCTTCGGCGTCCTCATCTTCCTCGCGCTGGTGATGTGCTCGTGAAAACCATGACCCGGCAGAAAACCTGCGCCATCCCCGGCTGCCACCGACTCCCCGCAGCAAAAGGGAAATGCACACACCACCTCGGACTCACCACCGCATACTCCATCACCGACCAGAAAGGCCGACCCGTGCCCCGCGTATTCGAACTGCTCGACAGCCTTCCCAGCAGCCAACGCCAACTTAAGACCCTCACCGGCGACTTCAAACTGCTTGCCGACAAGCTCTGCGACAACCCAGGAATGTACATCCGCGTGCCACATGACCTCATCGCCGACAAATTCGGCTTCCTGACCGACGCAGAAAAACGCAAGGCACTATGCCGCCTGTACAACCAGGTGCGGACCGGAGCCGCATGGCGCCACCCCGACGGAAAGTTCGACGCTGCTCTCCGAGTCGGCGAAAACTACGGCATCTACGTCACCTTCATCCCAAACGGGGAGCGCAAATGAGAACACCAGCTGACATGCCGACAATGATTTCGGCGACAACCGCCGCGGACTTCATGGAAGAACGAGACACCTACACACCCGACCCGGGGGAGGTCGAGAAAGCACGGCTTAATGCCCTGGCCGACCAGGTCGTTTTCGTCTACCAAGAGATGCGTGACATCAGCGCAGCTGACGCCATTGTCCTGACCGAGCTCGTCCTAAACCGCTTCGACGATGGGGTGAGGCCGTGACGCTCCGTCGATTAACCGATGCCGAGCGCGCGCAGATCCGTAGCGATTACCGGCAGCTGCGCCGCCAAAGACTGTCTTCCCACGGCACTGTGCGCCGGATTGTCGAAGCCCGCCAGGTGCTACCCGAGGTCGTCACCCGCATCTGTGGTGACCTCATCGACGCCGACCAACCACGGGGCGGTGACCGGTGAGCAAAGAAGCCTACGTGGAGCACCTGGCGCACCAATCCCAGGAGATCCATATGAATCCTGCTGAATTCCCCGATGTCCGCCCACCGGCTGGAAGGCACTATCCCGAAGACGACGTGTCTGACATCGCTATGTCTATCGGCTGCTCGACCACAGTGGTCGCAGCCATTTTGATTGTCATTTTTATCACCAGTTTGTAAAAGGAGCCCACCATGACTGTCCCTGTTGACCACATCGAAAAGCTTCGTGCCGCCTCCACGAAGGTCATTACCGGCCTGCACGAAATGCGGCAGGTGTTCCAAGAAATTGAGGGGTTTTGTCTCGACTGGGTAGACGAAGCCGGCGCGCTGGACGAGCCCCAGGTTATCCGCGCGGAAGAACCGACCGACCAGTCCGAAAACGCTACACCAGCGCCCGAACCGGTCCCGGAGCCAGCGCCAGAGCCGGAACATCCGACCCTCGAGGAAGTCCGCGGCGTACTCGCAGCCCTCGCACAAGCAGGCAAGGCCGACCAAGTCCGTGAACTACTCCGCACCCACGGCGCCGACAAACTCTCCGACGTCGAACCACAGCACCGCGCCGCCCTCATCACCGAAGCAAAGGCAATCCAATGACCTACACACCCCTAGCCACCGTCGACGACATCGACCTGACCGCAGACGATGCCTTCAACCAAATCTCACTACGCATCGCCGAACTCGGCGCCACCCACGTCCGAGACACCAAGAACAACGTGTGGAAAATGCGGGCATGGATGAACAAAAAATCCATACCACTTGACCACTCGACAAACGCCCCAACGCGACTGCCTTTCAAGCAAATCGAGTCGCTAGGCATCGTCGAACCCGCACCCACACCACCACCGGCCGGAGAGCCTGACGGGCAGCGACCGCACCACACCGAACGCGCCCACGCCCTCCTATCCGCATCATCCTCACACCGCTGGCTGAACTGCCCACCCTCCGCAGTCATCGCCGACAAACAACCGCAGCCTGCGGACAGCCCTGCAGCCGCCGAAGGTACCGCAGCCCACGAACTGGCTGAGCACAAACTCCGCAAGGCCCTCAAGCTCCGATCCGACTACCCGGCAAGTGACTTCATCGACGAAGACATTCAGGAGCACACCGACACCTACGTCACCTTCGTCCTCGACCAGTACAAGGCCGCACGCGACCGCACTCCAGACGCACAGATCCTCATCGAGCAGCGCCTGGACTTCTCCGACATCGTCCCTGACGGCTTCGGCACCGGCGACGCGCTCATCATCGACGACACCACCCTGCACATCATCGACCTGAAATACGGCCAGGGTGTCCTCGTCGACGCGGAGAATAACCCGCAGATGAAGCTCTACGCACTAGGGGCGCTGAACCTCCTCGGCTACCTCTACGACGTAGACGAGGTCGCCATGACGATCTACCAGCCCCGCCGGGACAACATCAGCACCTGGCGGTGCAGCGTCGAAGACCTGCACACCTGGGCGGCAGACACTGTTGCCCCCGTGGCGAAACTCGCCGCAGCAGGGGAGGGCGACTTCACCGCAGGAGACTGGTGCGGATTCTGCCCCATCAAGGCCACCTGCCGAGCCCGAGCCGACAAGAACCTGGAAATCGCGCAGCATGAGTTCCGCCGACCCGCGGAGCTCACCGATGCTGAAATCGCCGACGTACTCACCCGGCTCCCAGAGGTGAAGAAGTGGGCGACCGACGTTGAGAAGTACGCGAACACTGCGGCTATCGACCACGGCAAAAAGTTCCCGGGCTTCAAGCTCGTTGAAGGCCGGAGCGTCCGTAAGTTCGCCGACCCCCAGGCTGTGGCGGCAGCAGCCATCGACGCGGGGTACCCCGACGTGTACGAAAAGAAACTGCTCGGCATCACAGCAATGGAGAAGTACCTGACTAAGCCAGTGTTCGCCGATGTCCTCGGCGGGCTGGTCATCAAACCGGCCGGCAAGCCAACACTGGTGCCGGTCTCTGACAGGCGCCCAGAGATTCGGGGCAACAGTGCCCAGGATGACTTTGGAGGAACCGCGGCATGATCCCGCCACCAGCGGCGACCAGAGACCCGCCGGCAACCACCACCGCAACAAAGCATCAATTCTCACCATTTTCCCATCAGCCCCAAGGAGGCTACCCACCATGACCACCCGCATTGTCACCGGAGAAGTCCGCCTGTCCTACGCCAACGTCTGGGAGCCACGCTCCATTAACGGCAGCGACCCCAAATACTCCGTTTCCATCCTCATCCCGAAGACCGACACCGCCACCATCAGGCAGGTCGAGGATGCCATCGAGCACGCCATCCAGGACGGTGTCGGAAAGTTCGGCGGAAAAATCCCGCCACGCGGCAGCCTGAAGCTCCCACTGCGAGACGGCGACCTCGAACGCGACAGCGAGGAATACGCAGGGCACTACTTCATCAACGCCAACAGCAAGATGCAGCCGCAGATCGTTGACCAGAACGTCCAGCCCATCACCGATGAGTCGCAGGTGTACTCCGGCTGCTACGGGCGCGTCAGCGTCAACTTCTACGCCTTCAACACCAACGGCAACCGAGGTGTTGCAGCAGGGCTCGGCAACATCCAGAAGCTCCGCGACGGCGAAGCCCTCGGCGGGGGAGTCTCCGCAGTAGCCGACTTCGGCGCACCCACCGGAGGTGCCGCAGAGGATTTCCTCGCATAACCCCACCTGTTAGTTAGCCACACCAGCGCCCCGGCGGCTACAACTGCCGGGGCACACCACCACAACAACACACACGAAAAATGCGCACCATCTCCATCGACATCGAAACCTACTCCCCAGAACCCCTAGCCTCCGCAGGCGTCTACAAATACGCCGAACACCCAGACTTCGACATCCTCCTGCTCGCCTACAGCATCGACGACCAACCCGTCCAAGTCATCGACCTCGCCCAAGGCGACACAATCCCCACCCACATCCTCACAGCGCTCACCGACCACACCATCACCAAATACGCCTACAACGCCAACTTCGAACGCGTCTGCCTCACCCACTACCTACGCAAAAGAAACCACCTACACCCCGACGCGTACCTCGACCCCCACGGCTGGCACTGCACCATGGTGTGGGCATCCGCACTCGGACTACCACGAAGCCTCAAAGACGTCGGCACAGCACTCGGCCTTGAGCAACAAAAAATGCGAGAAGGCCAAGCCCTCATCCGCCTGTTCTGCACCCCACAAAAACCCCGCGGCAAACAAGCAGAACTATTCGACACCACCCGCACCAGCCCACGCGACCAACCCGACAAATGGGCCACCTTCATCGAATACTGCCGCCGAGACGTCGAAGTCGAAACCCGCATCCGCCACAAACTCGACCAATTCCCACTACCAGACTGGGTATGGGGCCAATACTGGGACGACCAGCGCATCAACGACCGCGGCATCACCGTCGACCTGACCCTCGCCAAGGCAGCCATCGACGCCGACACCAACCACCGCGACACCTGC
This sequence comes from Corynebacterium sp. LK26, assembly GCF_014335085.1. Lineage (NCBI taxonomy): Bacteria > Bacillati > Actinomycetota > Actinomycetes > Mycobacteriales > Corynebacteriaceae > Corynebacterium > Corynebacterium sp. LK26. The sequence goes on along the minus strand of NZ_PDHB01000001.1, from coordinate 766,307 downwards.
ATGGAACGCGCCCGCCGAATCACCGAGCTCGACAACCCCAACAGCCCAACCCAACTCCTCGGCTGGCTCAACAACCACGGCTGCACCATCGACTCACTAGCCAAAGCACACGTCACCGACGCACTGACCACCGCCACCGGGCAAGTGAAAACAGTCCTCGAACTCCGCCAAGAACTATCCCGCTCCAGCGTCAAAAAATACCAAGCAATGCTAGACGCCACCTGCACAGACGGACGCGCACACGGGCTCATCCAGTTCTACGGGGCAGGGCGCACAGGACGCTGGGCCGGCCGACTCATCCAAGTCCAAAACCTTCCCCGCAACTACCTGCCAGATCTGGACACCGCCAGAGCACTCATCCACGACGGAAACGCCGACATCGCCGAAATGCTCTACGACAGCCTGCCCGACACACTCTCACAACTAATCCGTACCGCGTTCATACCCACACCCGGGACGCGCTTCATCGTCGCCGACTACTCCGCCATCGAAGCCCGCGTACTGGCATGGCTCGCAGGCCAAGACGACACACTCCAAGCCTTCCGAGACGGAAAAGACCTCTACTGCGCCACCGCCACAGCCATGTTCGGCGTACCCGTCGACAAACACGGCCCCAACGCAGAGCTCCGACAAAAAGGAAAAATCGCAGTGCTGGCCTGCGGCTACCAAGGCGGGGTAGGGGCCATCCGCACCATGGGCGGAGAGCGCATGGGCATGACCGACACGGAAATGAAAAACACCGTCGACGCGTGGCGCAACGCAAACACCAACATCGTCACCTACTGGTGGGACATCGACACCGCCGCGAAAAACACCATCAAAACCGGCCAACCCCAGCAGGTACGAAACATCACACTGCGCATGGACGCAGGCATCCTCTTCATCACCCTGCCCTCCGGACGCAAACTCGCATACCCCGGAGCAGGAATCGGAACCAACCGCTTCGGCGGAGAATCAATCATCTTCTACGGCCCAGGGCTCGGCGGAAAATTCGCCCAACAAGAAACCTACGGCGGCAAACTCGTCGAAAACATCACCCAAGCAGTCGCCCGCGACCTACTAGCCCACGCCATCGGGCTCATCGAAAACGCCGGCCACCACATCGTCATGCACATCCACGACGAAGTCGTCATCGAAGCCCCACCGGCCACCACCATCACCGAGATCTGCGACCTCATGGCCCGCAACCCCACGTGGGCACCAGACATCCCACTCACAGTCGACGGCTACGAGTGCACAAGCTACCGAAAAGACTAGGAGACCAACCGCCATGACCACCACGAGCCGAGAGCTGAAAATAGCCGAGGCACCAACTCGGCTCGCCACCCACTGGACAAACCACAAAATCACCTGGCAAGCACTCACCGCACGCCTCCAAGACGCCACCATCAGCCCCAACACCATCGCCCAATACCAGGCGCTACCAAAAGACAAGCAAGCCGACGCAAAGGACGTCGGAGGATTCGTCGGAGGGCACCTCGCAGAAGGGCGACGCAAAAACGGCCACGTCCTCGCCCGCTCAATCATCACCCTCGACATCGACTACCCACCAGAGGACTTCCTCGACGATCTCGACACCTACACGGACGGCATCGCAGGGTGCCTATACTCCACCCACTCTCACGCACCGGAGCATGAACGCTACCGGCTTGTCATCCCACTGTCCCGAGATGTCACCGCCGAAGAATACGAAGCCACCGCACGAAAAATCGCCGAACATATCGACATTGATATCTTCGACGACACCACCTACGAGCCCCACCGGCTCATGTACTGGCCATCGCGCCCTCTCGACGCTGACTTCATCTACCGGCCTCTCGACACCGCCGACTGGGTTAACCCTGACGACATACTCGCCGAATACGACAACTGGCGTGACGTCACCACCTGGCCAGTATCCAGCCGCCAAAAAGACCGGCTCAACCGCACCGTAGGGCAGCAAGCCGACCCGCTGACTAAGCCCGGCATGGTTGGTGCATTCTGCCGAGCCCACACCATCCACGACGCCATCAGCACCTTCCTTGCTGACGTATACAGGTCAACCACCGGCGGGCGCTACACCTACATCGCGGGCGAATCCACCAACGGTGTCGTCACCTACAACGACACCTTTGCTTATTCTCACCACGGCACCGACCCGGCCGGCGGGCAGCTCTGCAACGCCTTCGACCTCGTCCGCATCCACCGCTTCGGCACCGACGACACAGACGCTAAACCTGGCACCCCAACCCACAGGCTCCCGTCGTACAAGCGCATGCTCGACATGGCGAAAAACGACGAAGCCACCAACCGCCAATACGCCGACGAACTCCGCGAACAAGTCACCGCAGACTTCACCGACAACGGGCAGACACCAGACACCAGCTGGCTGGAAAAAATCGCCCGCAAAAACAACGGAGCCATCGAAGAATCCCTCGGCAACATCGCCCTGATCATCACCAACGACCCAGGACTACAAGAAATCAGATACAACCAGCTATCCGAAACCATCGACGTCCGCGACCCCCAAAAACTGCCCTGGCAGCAGGTCAAACCAGGCTGGTCAGACACCGACATCGCCCAGCTCAAACTGTACCTAGAGGACAGGTACCAGCTCTACAGCTCCACAAAAACCATGGAAGCCCTCGACATCGCGGCAGGCACCCGCGCCTACCACCCAATCCGCGACTACCTCGACAACCTGCCCGCCTGGGACGGGGTACAGCGCATCGACACGCTCCTGGTCGACTACCTCGGAGCCGACAACACCGACTACGTGCGAGCGGTCACCCGTAAAACCCTCATCGCCGCGGTGCGGCGCATCTACCGGCCAGGCACCAAGTTCGATACCGTGCTGATTCTCTCCGGCCCCCAGGGCACCGGCAAATCCACCCTGTTCGCAAAACTCGCAGGCGACTGGTTCTCCGACGCACTGTCACTGACCGACATGAAGGACAAGACCGGCTCGGAGAAGCTGCAGGGCTACTGGATCCATGAGCTCGGGGAGCTGGCCGGCATGCGCAAGATGGAAGTCGAAGTCGTCAAGGGCTTCATCTCCCGCACGGACGATAAGTACCGTGCATCATACGCCCGGGTGGTTGAGTCGCACCCGCGCCAGTGCATCATTGTGGGCTCCACCAACGCCGAAAATGGGTTCCTGCGAGATGTCACCGGAAACCGGCGGTTCTGGCCTGTGGCCATCACCGGCGAGTCGGAACACAAAACCTGGGGGCTGGACGCGGAGACCGTAGGTCAGATCTGGGCGGAGGCGTTAGCCGCGCACCGGGCGGGGGAGCCACTGCACCTGACCGGTGCGCTGGCGGAAGACGCGACTCGGGCGCAGGACGCGGCCATCGAAACCGACGAGCGCGTCGGGGTTGTGCAGGAATACCTGGACACCGACCTGCCGGCGGGGTGGCGAGAAATGACAGTGCCGCAGCGCCGCGCCTACCTTGCAGGCCACGCCCCGTCAGCGGAGTTTGGCGGCGACCAAGGGGCGCTGTTTCCTCGGATGGAAGTGTCGAACGCCGAGATCTGGTCGGAGTGCTTCGGCAACGAGCCGGGGGATATGCAGCCGAAGGACTCGTATGCGATTAGCGCGATTATGAAGAAGCTCGACGGGTGGGAGAAGCCGGGAAACAGAGGAGGCTCCAAACGTGTGTTCCCATACGGAAAGCAGCGAATTTACCGCAGGAAAGTCGAGAAACCGCCGTTCTAAAAAGGTGGAACAACCTCGGGGAACAACTTGTTCCACCCCAGCGCGGGGCGCACGGTAGTGAACTGACTCACAAAATCAGTTGTTCCGCTTGTTCCAGTTGTTCCAAAAGTTGTTCCACCCCAAAAATACCTCACTACCTCTATCTTTACCTCTACTGGAACAACTGGAACAAGAAATATAGAAGAAAAGAAAAACATAGGAATAAAGGGGTATACGCCCTATATAGCCCTTAAACCCCTTAAAACAGCCGAGCTATCTAAAGTTCGCTGTTCCTTGTTCCACCCAACCCAAAACAGCACCCCACAACATCCGAACCGAGGCCGCAACCAATGCGAGAAAAAGAAGTCGAACAAAAGTTCACACACGCCATAAAACAAGCGGGAGGCAAAGCACTAAAACTCACCAGCCCCAACCTCGCCGGAGTGCCCGACAGGCTCATCCTCATGCCAGGAGGACGAGCCGCATTCGCCGAAATCAAAGCCCCCGGCAAAAAACCCCGACCCCTCCAAACCCACCGCATCAACCAACTCACCGAGCTCGGATTCACCACCTACATCATCGACAACCCCAACCAAATCCCCGACGTAATCAATGCACTACACACCGCACCCATACCAAGCATTCACCACCAACTACATCGAAACCCACCCACAAGCAGCCATCATTCTCGGAATGGGCATGGGCAAAACCATCATCACCCTGACCGCCATCAACAACCTGATCTATGACCACTTCACCGTCCACAAGGCCCTCATCGTCGCCCCCTTGCGAGTAGCCCGCGACACCTGGCCCCAAGAAATAAACAAATGGGACCACCTCACCAACCTCCGCACCGCAGTCATGGTCGGCGACAAACACGCCAGAGAACAAGCCCTCAACACCGACGCCGACATCTACATCACCAACCGAGAGAACATCCCCTGGCTCGTCGACCACGTTGGCCACGACTGGCCATTCGACATGGTCGTCATCGACGAACTGAGCTCCTTCAAGTCCCACCAGGCCAAGAGGTTCAAAGCCCTGCGGAAAATGCGCCCCCACATCAACCGCCTCATCGGCCTGACCGGCACCCCAGCACCCAACAGCCTGATGGATCTATGGGCACAGTTCGCCCTCATTGACGGCGGTGACCGGCTCGGAAAATTCATCACCCGATACCGCAACCGGTACTTCCTGCCGGACAAACGCAACGGCGCACAAATCTACACCTACAAACCCAGACCAGGAGCCGAACAAGAAATCTACGACGCCATCAGCGACATCACCGTGTCCATGCGCACCACCGACTATCTCGACCTGCCCGCAGTCACCTACACCAACCACCCAGTAACCCTCAGCTCCCCGGAGCGGGCAGCATACGACCGGCTTAAAAAAGACATGGTTATTCAACTAGGCGACGACACAATCGACGCCGCGAACGCAGCCGCGCTATCCGGAAAGCTTCAACAACTCGCATCCGGCGCCATCTACATCGACGATGAGCACAACACCGCGACAGTGCACGCCCGCAAGCTCGACGCACTCGAAGACCTCATCGAGCAAGCCAACGGTGCCACCGTCCTTGTCGCTTACTGGTTCAAGCATGAAGCCAGCCGCATCCTCGACCGGTTCCCACAAGCCCGCGCTCTGGCCACAAGCCAGGACTTCGCCGACTGGAACAAAGGCAAGATACCCGTCGGGCTGATCCACCCGGCTAGCGCCGGCCATGGCCTGAACCTCCAAACCGGCGGCCACATCCTCGTATGGATGACTACGCCATGGTCACTTGAGCTGTACGAGCAGACCAACGCCCGCCTGCACCGGCAAGGGCAAACCGAGCCGGTCAGCATCATCCACCTTGTGGCCACGGACACCATCGACACACGGGTAGGCGCCGCGCTGAGTGGGAAATCGGTGACGCAGGATGCCCTCGTCGACGCTGTCCGCGCGGAGCTTAAGCAGTGCTGATATCAGCCCCCCCCAAGAACACGACGACTAGGAGCACCAAATGACCCCAGAACAAGCACGAAAACTACTCGAAGGCACCACACCCGGCCCGTGGAACGCGGACGACGAAGGCCCCCTAGTAGGCGGCATTTGGTCGCCGGACCGCATCATCTTTGGCTCTTACTTTGACTGGGAGGACATGCCGCAGTGGGAGCAAGGAGAACCAGAGGACAGGCGACTCATGGCAGCCGCGCCGGACATGGCCGCAATGATTGCCAACATGACCGCCGAATATGCAGTGCAAGTACGACGTTCAGACGGGTGGCAGTGGAGCCGTGACGAAGATGACTTCCGATGGCAGCCCCTCACCGTCCAGATAGTTCGCGCAGACCGAGACCACCCCCGCGAAGAAACCCGTATCGTCTGCCGCTACGCCACCACACCACAACCACTAGAAGGAGAAGAACAGTGACACCAGAAGAAGCTGCGGTCATCGTCGACCGCTGGGCCAATGAAGGCCAACCCACTACCTGGATTTCTGAAGTCGTCGACGCGGTAACCACCATCCTTGAAATGCGCACCGAATACGCCATCGAATACCAGCCCACCACAGGTCCCGAGTGGTATCGCGTTTCGGACTGGTCGGAAGAATACCCACTTATCGACGGCGAAGAACTCAACCCCCGTGAGCGCATCGTGAAGCGCTACGCCACCTACCGACAGCCACTAGGAGACGAACAGTGACCCCCGACATCATCATTCTGATTTTGACTGACCCTGGTTTCGCTATCGGCTACCTGGGCGAAGCCGCAAACCACATCGTGAACGGAGCACCGCTATGAGCACCTGTTTCAACCCAGACGAACTGCCCGATGGGTCCACGGTCTTCTGGGGGCAGGAAGAAGATGGCCACATCACTTGGCTGGGGACAGACCACCTCGCGGAGCGCGTAGCCCGCGAGTCTGGGCGGGGAGTCTCTCGCTATCTCAGCCCCGTAGCCCCCGTATGGGAGCGGTGGCGATGAACCACGTGATTGAGCTCCCGGACGATGACGGCACCGCATTCGATGCGGGCGACCTCGGCACCGCCTGGCTCCCATATTCGGAGCCACGCGCACAAGACCTCGAAGCCCTCGCCGTAGCCCTCATCCAACACGCCGCGACAATGCCGCAAGGCGCCCACACCACCATTTCGGCCGATGAAGTGCTGACCACAGCGCTACTCAACCTCTACTCAAAGGTCAAAATCATCCCGTGTGGGGAACTGCCCCGCACGTGGGGGCGCGAGGAGGAGCCGCGATGACGCCTAAACCCCGCGACCTGAATAAACCCCGCATATGGAAACCAGGGAAATGGAACTGGGCAGTCTCACACCCCTACTACTGCCAAGAACTCGACCAGCTGATGTACTCGATCGCAGTGTTCCGCACCTGGCATGAAGCCATGCAATACGTAAGAGAGTCGCTATGGCCGATGTACTCGCGCTAGCCAAATCACTACACCAACACTACGAGGACATTCAAGTACGCCGTAACTGGCCGTTCAACCGGCGCGCGTGGAATCAACTCCCACCCAACTGCCAAGCCGAGTTCATCGGCATCGTCAACGCAGTCCTCACCCACCAACCCACCTACAACGGCATACCCGTACCCGACTGGGTAAAAGACCACATCAAGGAACACAACACGAAAGAATGACACCGCAAAATGTCAACATTCAACATCCCTAGAGCACTCAAACGAAGCCCCAGACTAGCAAGAAGGCACTATTCACAAGGAGAAGTTCAAGTAGTCCAAAACGCTGACCGCATCGTCGCGGAATCAGTCACAGGGCGAAGCGCTGAAGCAATCCAAACAAAAGCAAACAGACTAGCCAAGGGGTTATCGAATGGTGAACACGAACGTGATGGAAGCCGAAAATACCTCGACCAAGAAGCGTCCCTAGCCACTGCCGACCGCCATAAGCAGCCGTGGGAGCAGTGGGAGATTGACTTCCTCATCAACGCCTACGACGAAGGATATAGCCCACTTGAGCAAGCCATTTTCCTCAAGAGGACGTATCGGGCGGTTGAGGATAAACGGAAGAAGATTTGGCGGGAAATCGATAGGAGCCGCGCAGCATGACCGCAGTCATGTGGGGAGAGCCAGGCGGAGAAATCCGCTGGCAACCACAACTCCCCAACGGAAAAAGACTCTGGGTTGACCGTGGCTACTCCGGAGACTTCAGGTTCGGCACCTACTGGGCCACCAAACCAAAAGGGCGACACGACACCCCAGCCCTCTACCGAATCCCTGTCCTCGCCAACATCCGAGCCTGGATAGGAAAACGCAGCCACAGAAAGGACTGGAAACAACTATGACCGACATCAAAGATCTTGAGCTTCGCATTAAAAGCGCCGAATCCACCCTCGAAATGTTGAGGGGTGAACTGGAAGAACTCAGACAGCAAGAGCAGCAGGAGCCGGAACAAGAGTCGCTGCTCGGCAGGTGGGCAACGCACCCGACATACGGGCGCGGCATCATCACCGACGTCGAACCAAGCGCAGACGGAGACGTGGAATTCGCATTCCCCGATGCCGGAGACTGCGAAACACGGACAAGCTCGATTCAAGTCACCCTTGATGAAATCGACCTTGACCCGGTGACCCTCAACGGCGAACAGGGATTCGGCAAAGCGCCGGTAGGAACCATTGTCGAGAACATCAAAACCCCGCAGGACGTTTACGTGAAAAGCGGAGCTGTCTGGTACATCACCGGCGACACCCTCGGAACCCTCTCCGAAGGAATGCCCGCCTGCCGCGTTATCCGATGGGGCAACGGGCAGTGAACGCGTGGCTACGCACACAATGGAGACCAGTAGAGTAGAAACCCCGTGCTAAAATAGAGGGGATAAACCACCGTCTAGCAGGGAAGATACAAGCAACATTGGAACAAATGCTCGCCGATAAATACCTGCAAGCACTCTCAACAATCCAGCGACTCGCCCCGCTGCTCGACCAACAGCTGGAACCAGCACGCGGGAACCACACCGACGCGTACAAAGCCCCGTCACTGCCGCGATCCAAACCCCCGCTGTCGATGACATGGCTAGACCTCAAACTCACCATCGAGGAGGTTCTGCGCACCACATGCAGACAAGTGTGGGCAGACCTCCCAGGAAAACGAGTCCCCCCGCCTTCACAGCTAGCCCCGATGTGCGCATGGCTGACAGAGCGCGCCGACCACCTGGCAGGGTGCATGTGGGCAGACAGTGAGGTGTGGTGGCACATGCAGAAAGGAGTAGAGGGCACCAGCGCTGCAGCCGAAACCATCAACCACGCACGCCTCCTCGAAGAAACACTCGACCCCGCGGTGAAGCACCCACCCGCAGGAACCGCACAACAAATGTGCCTCGCCACCGGCGTACCCGCAGACACCATCCGCAACTGGTGGCGCGCAGGCAAACTCCCCTCCATCAAGATCGGCAACCGCCGCATCTACAAAGCCACCGACATCCAACAGGTAGCATCGAAGCCATGACCCACCCCACACCCATGCCATGGCTGCCAGTCATCGACTGGTGCGGATACACCAAAGAGGAAACCAGGCAAGACGCACGACCCCGCGAATGTGATGAAAAGAATCAAAGCGATGCGCAGCGACAGCACAAGACCAACAGACAAAGAAATCACCGACTACCTAAATGACCTAGCCCAAGCCGCAGTAGACGAGACCATAAACAGCCCCCGCCCCATGTTCATCAGCGAACTGATAGACCTACTCACCCGAATCAAAGACTCACACGGAGACATGGGAATCTTCATCGAAGATGACCAGGACATCACCCCGCTAGGCGTCGCCACGCTCAATAAAGAAAACGGCAGAATGGCGCTGCACCTAAACTGGCAGTGAGTGTAGACGCTTACCATCTACAGGGTGTATACTGTTCGTAAGCATGAAATGAACCCCCACCCCATCCACCTTCTAGGATGAGGGCCCGGGGGTTATTTTTATGCCCACCAAAAAACACCCCCCACCCCCCCCTCGATGCCTAAGCAGCCCACGGGGGGGCACCCCAGGGGTCGCCAAGCCCCAGCCCCTGCGTGACCATGGTGCTCCCACCCGCACCCCAGCCACCACCGGCCGAGGGACAGGGCAGGGCACCACCGGCGCGCACGGGCACAGCATGGGGTGAAGTGACTGTCACTGCTGACGAAGCGACGCGAAGAACATTCAACGCTGCAAGCGACAGTGAACACAGCACAGCAGCATGAGTGTAACGGTGTACGAGCAGCGGAGCAGCTGCTGTGGAGCGGGCGAACAACAACGTCAAGCACGGCACGCACACACTGTGACGCTGGCACGCTGAGCGCAGCAACGACGAAGCGACGCGAAGAACATTCAACGCTGCAAGCGACAGCCAACACGACAAGGCGACGCAAGCACAACAGCGAAGCAACACGACAACGCAACGCGAAGAACATTCAGCATCAACAACACGATGCAACAAGGATGTGACTCAACAGGTGAGCAATCAGCAAGCCATAAACCAACCTTCACAAAGGCGAGCACACGCTGATCCATGAGGTTCGAGCCCTCACACATCCACCAACAAACTCCAAGGGAGCCCAGCCCATGCAATACCGCAAACTCACCAAAGCCCAACAAGGCCGCGGCTGGGCACACGACAAAACCCGCGCCCGACTCATCCACAACCACACCGACGGCGCACCCTGCTGGTGGTGTGGCAAGCCGATGTATCGAGACGCGAAACTCAATTGGGATCAGCGGCCTTTGCATGCAGACCATTCGCGAGCACTCGGCCAATACGGCGCACACAACAACCTCGCAGACAGACTCTTACACGCAACCTGCAACCAACAAAGAGGCGACGGCACCAGAGACAACCAACGCCCCACCAACAAACCCACCCCGCCCCCCTTCACCTGGTAACCCCACCCACTTATTAGACAGTAGTGACAACTACACAGTAAACCCCCACAAAATCTTAAGGACGTGGGGTTTCCGCGACCTCTCGCATCCCGCCTTCTCGCTTGTCTCTCTCTCGTGTTGTTTTCATCGATTTTTAATGTTCAAGGGGTTGAATATGTCGCTTGCTGATGAGGTTAAGGAACTGACTGGTGGTAGACCGGTGTCGGCGTTCGATCGTGTGGCTGTGGAGACGGTGGCAGCACTGTCGTATCGGCTGAAGGAAGCTCGTCTTGTCCTTGAGGAAGAGGGCTGTGTGGTTGATGGGCGTCCGCATCCGGCGACGGAGGTTGAGGCGCGGTGTTCTGCGGAGTTGCGTGGGTGGGTTCGGTCGCGTCCTGATTTGTTTGGTGAGCGGAAGAACAGTGGCCCGTCTGGGTTGAGGAAGTTTGAGCCGAAGATTGTGTGAGTTTAAAAGGCGGTGAGGTCGGTGGCTTTGCTTGGCGACCAGGAGCCTCGCTTGTCGAGTGTGCCGACGGGTGATGCGCGCCGTGGGGAAGAGGCTGTGCAGTTCGCTCGGTGGTGTGGCATGACGTTGTATCCGTGGCAGGAGGATTTTCTGCGGGATATGTGCCGTACTGACGCGTCGGGCAATTGGTCGGCGCGTGAGGTTGTTGGCGTTGTCGCACGTCAGAACGGGAAGGGCGAAGTAATTGTGGCCCGCGAGTTGGCGGGTATTTTCTTGTTTGGTGAGAAGACTCTTTTTCATACGGCGCATTTCATGGACACGGCGATTGATGCGCAGAAGCGCCTGTGGGAGGTCATTGAGGCTAACGATGAGCTCATGGCGTGGTGGGTCGGCGAGTATGAGGGGGTTCCTCGTAAGACCACGGGTAACGGCAAGGAGTCGATTGTCTTTCCGAATGGTGCGATCGTGTATTTCCGTACGCGTACGAAGAAGACGGGCCGTGGCTTGTCGGTGGATTTCCTTGTGTTGGATGAGTGTTTTGACTTGCCGCATGAGACGTATGCGGCGTTGTCGAAGTTGACGCGTGCTCGTGAGCGGGCGCAGACGTTGTTTATTTCGTCGCCGGTGAATCGTTTTGAGCATCTGCATGGTGCGGTGATGTCGGCGAAGCGTTGGGCCGGGATTGATGGTGAGCCGGGCGTGATGTTTAAGGAGTGGTCGCCGGCGGAGGATGATGACCCGTTTGCTCCGGAGACGTGGGCGCGGTGTAATCCGTCGTTGGTGGATTCTGGGTTTGGTGCGCAGTTGGCGGATATTGAGTCTGATGCTCGGACGGCGAAGAACAGTGAACTACTTCTTGAGCAGTTCATGGTGGAGACGTTGGCGCGGGGTAATTGGGTGCCGCGTGACGGTGAGGAAACACAGGAGTACGTGCTTGACCCGGAGGTGTGGGGCGGCAGGTTTGACCCGGCCCCGGTGCCTGCGGGCGATTCGTGCGTGGCGGTTGATGTTGACCCGGATGGGCAGCGTGTAGCGGTTGTGGCGGCGGTGAAGACGACGACGGGTTTTCATTTGATGTTGAATCCGTTGCTGCAGTTTGACCGGCCGGAGACTATCAGTGTGGTTGTGTCGGGGGTTGAGAAGAATGACCCGCTTGGTGTTCTTTTGGATCCGAAGGGGCCGTCGTCGACGCTTGTGCGTGGTTTGAATGATGCGGGCGTGGAGCCTACGGAGATGAGTCTTAAGTCTGTGACGGCGGCGTGTGAGTTGTTTCTGGCTCTGTTTGCGGAGGGGAAGATTACGCATGATGGGGACGCTCGGTTTGTGGAGGCGTTGAAGTCGGCTGTGTTCCGTACGGGGCATGGTGGGGGTCGTGCGTTGTCGAAGCAGTCGGGTTCGATTGAGCCGTTGGTGGCTGCGACTTTTGCTGTGTGGGGGTTGGTGGAGTTCGCGCCGCCGGAGCATGTGGATGTGAAGCGGAAGACCAGGTTTGTTGGGTCTGCGAAGCCTGTTGTGGCTAGGCAGCGGGTTAAGACAATGGCGTTCTAAAAGGGAGGTAATGCGCTGTGGCTAGTGATGAGCGACGTGAGATTGGTTATGCGTCGGCGGTTCGTAACCGCTACTTGACCGAGGAGAATAAGGATCTTCAGTTCCCGCAGTCTGCTCGCGTGTTTGCGAAGATGCTGCGTGAAGACACTCAGGTTAAGTCTGTGATTCGTGCGGTGACGTTGCCGATTCGTCGTGCTGGTTGGCGTCTTGACGCGAACGGGGCACCTGATGAGGTCGTGGCGCATGTCGCGGAGGATTTACGGCTGCAGGTTGTGGGGGAGTCTCCGACGAAGCCGATTGCGCCGCGTCGTGGCCGGGTTTCTTTCGAGAAGCACCTTGAGGACGCGTTGAAGTGCCTGGTGTATGGGTACATGTTCTTTGAGCAGGTCTATGAGCCGGGTGAGGACGGGAGGGAGCACTTGGTGAAGCTTGCTCCGCGTTGGCCGGGTACGATTTCGAAGATTAATGTCGCGCCGGACGGTGGGCTTGATTCGATTGAGCAGCGCGCTTACGAGACTGGGCGGTACAGCCTGAAGGCCACGAGGGTCAGTGTCGATGACCTGGTCGCTTACGTGTATGAGGATCAGTGCTCGGAGTGGACTGGGCAGTCGGTTCTTCGCCCCGCGTATAAGAACTGGGTCCTCAAAGATGAGCTTCTTCGCAAGGAGCTTACGACCCTTGATCGCAATGGTATGGGTGTGCCGGTGTATCACGGTTCGGAGTTGGCGATTGACCCGGACGCGGACCTGCAGTATGGGCAGGAGGTTGCGGAGCGTCTGCGTTCTGGCGAGTACGCCGGGGCTGCTATCCCGGCTGGCGCGCAGCTGGAGTTAAAGGGCGTGTCTGGTCAGCTTGTTTCGCCGCGTGAAGCGATTGCTTACCACGATTCGCAGATTGCGAAGGCGGTTCTGGCTCACTTCTTGAATCTTGAGGGCAAGGGCGGTTCCTACGCTTTGGCGCAGACGCAGTCTGATTTGTTTGTGCAGTCGTTGCAGACGATTGCGGAGTGGATCGCGGATGTGTTTACGCAGCACGTTATCGAGGATTTGGTGTTTGCGGCGTTCCCGGAGCATGACGGGTTGTGCCCTCGGCTGGTGTTTGACCCTATCGCGTCGAAGAAGGAACTGACGGCGCAGGATTTGGCGACGTTGGTTCGTGACGGGGTGATTTTGCCGGATAAGGATTTGGAGGAGCACGCGCGTCGCGTGTACTCGATGCCGCCGAAGCAGAAGCTTGAGGACGCGTTGGCGGGTAAGAAGTTCCGCCAGGGGCTTGAGGAGAAGTTTGGTGTGACGCTCACGCCTACTGCGGATTCTGAGCCGTCGGGCGAGCCTATGGCGAACTATGTGGTCCGTGACGCTGACGAGGTCTTGCGCGCGTGGATTAAAGAACGAACGAAACGAGGTGTTGTGCGTGACTGAGGTTCGTATTTTCGGCGAGATTGGCCGTGACGTGACCGCTAAGGCAGTCGCCGAGCAGCTAGACGGTGTCACCGGTGATGTGACCGTCCGGGTGAACAGTGGCGGCGGTGACGTGTACGAGGGCATTGCGATTATGAACCAGCTTCGCGCGTGCCCCGGCCATGTGACCGTTGTTATTGAGTCGCTGGCGGCGTCTGCCGCGTCGTTCATAGCGGTTGGCGGTGGCGACACTGTTATTTCACGGCCTAACGCTGAGGTCATGATTCATAAGGCGTGGACTATGAATGTTGGCAATGCTGACGATATGCAGCGCGCGATTGGTGACCTGCAGCGGCAGGACGTGAAGCTTGCCGGTATTTATGCGGCGAAGGCTGGCGGTGAGGTCGATGAGTGGCTTGACCGTATGAGCGCGGAGACATGGTACACGGCGGAGGAAGCACTGGAGTCCGGTCTGGTGGATGCGATTGAGGATGCGCGCCGCCCGGTTGAGCCGGTGGCCGCGTCGAGTATCCGCGCTAGGTACTCGTGCCGGGCTGAGGCCCCGCCGCCGAAGATGTTGGGCGGTCGGGAATCGCCTGGTGTTAATGAACCGATGCCCAGTGATGGGCGGAAGGAGGACGCTGTGGATAGCGTCAAGAATCTTGCCCAGGAACTGGGTGTTGAGCCGGATATGCTTCGTGAGAAGCTGTCCGGCCTTTTTAATGAAGCGGTTGAGGTCAACGCGCCAATTACGGTGACTTACCCGGATGAGGTGGAGGTGAACCCGACCGGCAAGGTCGTGGTTGAGCCAGACACCGAACTTCCGGAGGGGCTGACTGTTGAGCCGTCGATTGGTGAGGGCTTCACTGCGGAGGCTGATGAGTCTGGTGTGGTGACTGTCCGCGCCAGCGACTCGGTGGCTGTTGATGACACTGCCGAGCTGGTTATCACCTTCTCGTCTGGTGAGTCTGCGACCGTCGGTGTGACTGTTGTTGCTGTCGATAAGGACGATGAGGGCGACGCGGAGGGCGAGCCTGCGCCGGAGCCGACCGTTCCGTCTGAGGACAGCGCGGAGTTCGCAGAAGAGAACTACGTGACTATTCCTCGCGCCTACTTCGATGAACTCACTGCGCAGTCGAAGGCCGGGGAGGAAGCCCGCAAGGCGAACCTGAAGGCGGAGGCCGACGCGTGGGCCAGCAACCTTGTCCGTAAGGGCATTGCGCTCGCGTCGATGAAGGCCGCATGCGCCCAGGAATACCTCAATGACCCGGAACTCGCGGAAAAGCGTTGGGGTAGCCTGCCGCCGATCATTAACCGTAAGGAAAACGGCTACGGCGTTGACCCGGAGGCTGACGTTGAGCCGGGTGTCCGGTCTGCCGAGGAGCTTCGCGCTCTGTCTAAGTCCCGCATGTCGGGCAAGAAGTAACAATCACTGATTCCTAAAGGAGGAATTCATGTCGAACCCTACTTTTGTTCAGGGCCCGATTTCTTTCCCGGCTGCAACTGCGCTGGAGAAGTTCACTCTCGTGAAGGTCAACGCTGAGGGCAAGGTCGAGCCTGCTGGCGCTGAGGGTGCCGTGTTCGGCGCGGTCACCGAGAAGGCCGACCCGAACCTGACGACCCTGCCGACCAACATTGCGGTTCATTACGGTGTCGCCGCAGTGAAGTTGAAGGTCGCTGGCGGTGATGCCACCAAGATTAAGGCCGGTGCTGCGGTTTTCGCTGCTGCTAACGGTGAGGTCGCTGCTACTGGTTCTGTGAAGGTCGGTGTCGCTGTTGCCGCTGGCGAGGGTGACCGTGTCCTGACTGTTCTCAATGGTCTGCCTGCGTCTGCCTAGCCGGTAGCGCATTAACCTGAAAAGGAGATTGATTAATATGGCTGAGGTTCATAACTCTGCTTTTGATGTGCTTTCCGGCCTGACCGTCGAAGAGGCACTGTCTAACCCGCATTTCATGCCTGACCTCATTCTTGATGAGCTCAACGGCGCGGAGTTCCAGCGCGTCTTTTTCCGTGACGTGACCGTGAACTCCAACATCATTGGTTTCCGTGAGGCAACCCCGAACTTCCTGGAAGACGATGTTGCTAACGTCGCGGAGTACGGCGAGATTCCGGTTTCTGACCCGACCGCTGGCGAGCTGAAGACCGCTGCAATCGAGAAGCTCGGTATCGGTATCCGTGTTTCCTGGGAGCAGCGTAACGACAACGATATGGACGCTGTTCGCCGTGAGCTGGAAGCCCGCACGAACACGATTATTCGTGCTCAGGCTCGTGACGCGCTCAAGGCTCTGAATGCTGCGAAGATTCAGGAGCACCAGATCACGACTGCGTGGGATAAGCCGGACTCTGACCCGGCTGGTGACTTCTTGGATGCTTCCGAGGTTGTTCTCGGTGCTGAAGACGGCGACGGCCACTACTTCGGTTACACCCCGGATGTTCTGCTGATTCACCCAATGACACTGAACCTGCTGAAGCGTTCCCCGAAGGTTCAGGACATGTACATCGGTGACATGGCGCACGCTAACCCGCTGTTCAACGGCATCTCTGACGAGCCAATTATCTTCGGCAACGTTCAGATCGTGAAGTCGTTCTTTGTCCCGAAGGGTGAGGCGTACCTGGGGCAGCAGCAGGCTGCTGGTTTCATGGCGCAGCGTGAGCCGGAGTGGGTTTCCGAGTTCTACGAGGAGCGCGGTAACTCTGGTCGTGGTGGCGCTAACCAGTCTTGGCGTTCGGATTACACTCACCGCCGTGGTTTCGCGGTGGATGGGCCGAAGTCGATTGTGAAGCTGACGGGTCTGGTGACTGAGTAATGCGTAGGGTCACGTTGGCGAAGTCGATTCGCTTTCCTGGTGACCGTCTGCGTCTTGCCGGTGAGGTCGTTGAGGTTGATGATGGTGTGTTCGCGGAGTTTGTTGGCCGTGGAGTGTTTGTTACAGGCGCGCCGAAGCCGAGTAAGCCTGTGGAGCGCCAGCGTGAACCGGAGGTTAGCGCCGAGCCGGAGCCTGCGGGCGACGCGCCGCAACGCCCACGTAAAGCCGCGGCGCTGGATGCGTGGCGAGCCTACGCGACCGCGAAGGGCGTAGACCCAAAGGGCATGACGAAGGCGGAGCTTATCGCCGCCGTCGGTTAGGTGGTGAACGATGCTGATTGATGGTTTCGTAGCGAGGTTCCCCCGCGCGTTGAAGCCGGGGGAGCGTGAGCGCGCCGAACTACTACTCGCAGACGCGCGCGACATGATTGCCGCCGAGTTCGGTAGGGCTGGCATGAACCTCGATGAGGAGATTGCCCGGTCTGACTGGCTGGAAGCGGTCGTGTGCCGCGTCGCGTTCGAGATGGTGTCGGCGGTTCTGCTGGTCGGTGACCGTGCTGGTGTCCGCCAGTACTCGGTGACCGCCGGTGACATCACCGAGTCCGGCACGTACGCGGATGTGAATGGTAGTGCGTGGGGTGGGCTGGTGCTGACTGATAAGCACCGGTTCGACCTTGGCCTGGTGCAGCACGCTACGGCGCGTGGCCGGTTCCCTGGTGCCCCTGTGTGGCCGGAACGGAGGATTCGTCGTGTTCGACACCGCCGTTGAGATCGTCACACCGGGCACTAGGCCGGGGTATGGCCGCGATGAACTGGACTATGACAACCCGGCCGCGGTTGAGCCTGTGCCGTTCGGTGTGGAGGTTCAACCCGCAGGCAGGTTCGAGGATGACGCTGGCGGCCGGCGGGTGTTCGTGCAATCGGGTTTCCGGCTGATTTGCCCTCCGGGGCAGTTCCTGGACGTGTCGGCAACACAGCGTATCCGCGTGCCGGGTATCGGTGACTGCGACATCGTTGGTGACCGCGCCGACTGGTGGCACCGAACCCACGGGCACACGTCCCTACAGCTGGAGGTGGTCAATGGGTAGCCCGGAGATTGATATTGATTTCGATGAGATGTTCCGCGATGTCATGCAGCAGCCTGGTGTGAAGGGCGCGGTGCAGGGCAGGGCGGCGAAAATCGCTGCGGTTGCCCGCCGTGAGTTCGCGAAGGCGAAGGTTGACGCGAACGTGTCCATCAGCCAGGTGTATATCCCGTCTGGGCGTTTCGGTGTCAACGTCACAGCCCATGTGGCGGACGATGACCGGGTGAAGGCCATTGGGATTATGCGCCGGGCGGGAAGGAGCGTGCGCCGATGAACGACGCCGATATTCTCATGCAGGTTATCGAGTCTGTGCAGCAGGTTCTCGGTGACGATGTGTGGGTAGCCGACCGACTGCCGCCTGACCGTGAGTTAGCGAAGAACCTGCCGTGTGTGGTGATTGACTTGCTGCCCGGCGGGGAGGTCATGCCGTGGCAGGGCGAATTCGCTATCCAGCAGATGATTGCTCTCGACGTGGACGTGTTTGGCAGGTCGCGCCTGGAGGCGACACCGATTGGTGACACGGTTCGCGCCGCACTGCACCAACTGCCGTTCCAGGTCGAAAACAGTATCACCTCGGTGGATTGCCCGCGTATGGCGACACGTGAGGACATGAACCCTCATTTGAAGCGTATTGGTGTGGTCGCTGACCTCACTGTGACCGGGTAACGGTCGCACACTGACAAAGACTAGAAGACGTTTTCCAGCCACCCCCTCGGGGTGGCTTTTTTCATGCAGTTTTTAAGGAGAAACAGCAATGGCTGAACAGTCCACCCTTGAGGGCTTTAATGCCCGCCATGCCCGTGTCGGTATGACCGGCGCTGTCCGCGCCGCCGCACTGGGCACCAAGAAAGTCCCGCTGGGCGAGAAGTACGACTCCGAGATTCACAAGAACCTGGGCTACCTGTCCCCGGACGGCCTGGAAATTTCCTTCGATGAGGACAAGCAGGAGTACATCCCGTGGCAGGAGGTCAACCCGATTCGCGTTGACGTCACCAAGGCCGTTAAGGGCATCAAGATGACTCTGTGGGAGTCCTCGGTTGAGAACCTCGCGAAGTTCCTGGGCGTCACCGAAGATGAACTCATCAACGAGGGCGGCGTCACCGAGTTCTACGAGGGCAACCTGCCGGACTTCCCGCACGAGTTCCTGTCCCTCGACGTCATCGACAAGGGCAAGGCCATGCGCCTGACCCTGTTCGACGCGCAGATCACCGAGCGCGGTTCCCTGGTGTTTAAGAAGGACGACATGGTCGGCCTGGAAATCACCTACAACACCTACCCGGCTTCTGAGGCTGACTACGGTTCTACTGAGCCGGAGGCGGTTGGTAAGACCGCGAACTGGCAGTTCAATTCCGAGTGGGCTTCTGGTGGCCGTGCTGCTACCGGTGAGTCCACCGACGGCGTGAACACCCTGAAGGTGTCGTCCGGTGCTACTTTGCCGGAGCTGACTAAGGGCGAGGCGTACACCGCTACCGTTACCGCTTCTGGTGGCACGGAGCCGTATGAGTTCTCGGCTACTGGTCTGCCGTCTGGCCTGTCGATTGATAAGGCCTCCGGCAAGATTTCCGGCACTGTTGCGACCGTTTCCGGTTCCAGCATTTCGGCGAAGGTGACCGTGACGGACTCGAAGAACCTGTCTGCGTCGCAGCAGGTGACTATCCCGGTCGCGGGCTAACCGCAGGCGCTGGGTGCGTAAGCGGGGTGGGGTGCGGGTTGTTTTGCGGCAGACCCGGCCCGCGCCCCTTTCTTCTTTTTTCCCGCGTAAATGGGTCTGCCGCCACAAGCTTCTTTTTCTTTTACTTTTTGGAGGTCTGCCATGACTAACATCAACCTGGACGAACTGCTGAAGCAGCGCGAGGAAGCCACTGGAGCCGAAAAGGGCATGGTCCCATTCGACTACCAGGGCAAGACGTTCACGTTCCGCGACCCAATCCTGCTGGACGATGACGCCCTCGATGAGCTCTCTGACCTGGAGGACGGCCCGGATATTGCCGAGTTCTACATGGGTGCCGAGCAGTACGACGCTTTCCTTGAGGTTGGTGGCACATCAAACTTGTTCTTCATGGTGTTCACCCAGTACATGAACGAGTCCCGCGATGAGGTTGGGGGAAACCCTACTCGTGGCAATCGCTCCTCGCGTCGGGCAGCGCGTCGCCGGAAGCGCTAGAAGCCGCGTTCGAGCGGTTCTACGGGTGGGACCCGATAGCGGCGTATTTCCGGCGCGAGATAACGCTGCGGAAACTCCGGGTCCTACTCGAAGGGTTGCCGGACGCTGGCCCGCATACCCGCCACCTCACTGACGGTAGGGAGTGGGGCGCGACACTCGACATGCTGTGGGCAATCATGTGGGAGAACATGCGCGGCTCTGTGATTGCGGCACGCGCGGCGGGGGATAAGAAGGCTGAGCTGCCTTCGGAGAATAGGCCACGTTTCCCGTGGTCGGAGACAGATAACAAATCGAAGTTCGGTGATTTCGGGGACGCTACTCCTGAGCAGGTGGCGGATTACCTGGATTCGCTATAGGCACTGGAGGTCAAGATCATGGCTGGTGGCGTTTGGGTTCCCGTTAATGCGCAGATGAAGGGCTTTGTCGCCACTGTCATGAAGGAGGCCTCCGGCGCTGCGAAGAAGTCCGGTAAGGCTTTTGAGGATGAGTTTGCTAAGAGTGGGCAGAAGGCAGGCGCGTCGCTTGCGAAGAAGGTAGAAGCCGCGACTAACACCCTGTCTCGTGCCCGCTCTCAGGAGGCTCAGGCCGCGAAGGAGCTAGCGGTTGCTGAGAAAGAGCTTGAGAACCTGCGGTCGAGGGGTAATGCGTCCGCGTCGCAGATGATTGCCGCTGAGAATAAGGTGGCGACTGCGAAGGCGAAGAATGAAGACGCTTCTATGCGTGTTGCCCGCTCGGAAAAGGACTTGGAGGCTGCTCGTAGCGGGCAGTCGACGACCTCTAATGCGGTGAAGCGTGCTGAGGATAATCTTTCGCAGGCGCGTATTGCGTCTACTGATGCTGCTGGTAAGGTGCGTGCGGCTGAGGCTGCTGTTGGTGAGGCGCGTGATAAGGCGAAGGCTGGTGCTGCTGGTGTGGCGCAGGCTGAGCAGAAGGTGATTGATACTCGTGACCGTTATGGTGCTGGGACGAAGGAGACGGCGCGGGCTGAGCGTGAGCTGGAGAAGGCGAAAAAGGACGCTGATAAGGCGAATCTTGCGGTGACGAAGGCTGAGGGTGACCTCGGTAAGGCCAGGGTGAACCTTGAGAATGCAACGGATCAGCTGGCCGCGAAGGAACTGCGGCATAAGCAGTCGTTGAAGGACGTTGACGAGGCTCAGAAGAACGCCGGGAAGTCGGCCAAGGGACTTGGCGATGGTATGGGCATTCTTGATGGGAAGCTGGGGGCGGTGGCGAAGTCCGTCGGTGCTGCTATCGCCGGTTTCGCTGGCTTCTCGGCTATCAAGAATATGGCGTTTGACTTGGGGCAGCAGTTCTCTGAGATGGATCGCACTATCCGCGCTGGCACGGGCGCGTCGGGTGCCGCGTTTGATGAATTGGCGGAGTCGGCGCGTCGGGTGGCGACTGAGCTTCCGGCGGCTGATGGTGACATTAAGGCGATTGGGTCTACGCTCGCGGACCTTAATACTCGGCTCGGCGTGTCTGGCCCTGAGCTAGAGACGCTGACGAAGCAGTTCACGGCGCTGGATACGTTGGGGTTTGAGGCCGATATTAACGCTGCGTCGCAGGCGCTGAATGGCTTCGGTATCGAGGCGAAGGACATGCCTGCTGCGATGGACGACCTTTTCCGGGTGTCGCAGGCGACGGGCGTGTCGATGGATGACCTGGTGAACTCTGTCACCAAGGGCGGGCCACAGTTGCGTGAGTTCGGGTTTAGTTTGCAGGACGCAGCGGCGTTGACTGGTCTGCTGGATAAGGCTGGCCTGGATGCGAATAAGACTATCGCGGGTATGGGCAGGTCGATGGTGGAGTTCGCTAAGCAGGGCAAGGACGCGCCGGAAGCCTTGAAGGAGACGACTAAGGCGGTTGGCGACCTGCTGGCTAAGGGCGATGAGGCCGCGGCGATTGATATGGCCGCGAAGCTTTTCGGCACTAGGGGCGCTGGCCAGTTTGTGGATGCGGTGAAGACCGGCGCTTTCAGCGTCGATGACCTGAACTCTGCTATCGGTGCGACGGGTGACACGATCCTGGGTGTGGAGGAGCAGACTCGCACTTTCAAAGATCAGTGGAATCTTTTTAAGCAGCAGGCGGGTGTTGCGCTGGAGCCTTTGGGTAAGGCTTTGATGAGTGTTTTGGTTCCTGCTGTTGAGGCTGCGGCTGGTAAGGCTAAGGTTTTTTCGGAAAAGATGCAGGGTATGGGTCAGTGGGTTAAGGATAATTCCGCGTGGCTTGGCCCGTTGGTTGCTGGGTTGGGGGCGTTGGCGGGGCAGTTTGTTGTTCTTGGTGGGGCGATGAAGTTCATCACTGCCGCTAAGGCAGCTGGTGGAATCATGGCTATGGCCAAAGCAACGAAGCTGTGGACAGGCGTTCAGACCGCGTTTAACCTGGTCATGGCCGCTAACCCGATTGTCCTTATCGGTGCCGCGATTGCGGCGGCCGGTGTCGCCCTGTGGGCATTCTTCACCAAGACCGAAAAGGGCCGTGAAATCTGGGGCAAGTTCACCGATTTCATGAAAACAGCGTGGGGCGCAACCACCCGGTTCTTCAAGGACGCCTACAGCGCCTACATCGAGCCGGTTTTCGACTGGATTGGCGAAAAGTGGGAGGGGCTAAAGTCCATGTTCTCCGCCGGTTTCGGCGAGAACTCCAACCTCGGCGGCATGTTCACCACCTTGAAGGACGCTGTCGGCGTGGCGGTGGATTGGATTGGGCAGAAGTGGGCTGAACTCGGCCCCGCCATGAGCCAGATTTACGACACGTGGATTCGCCCAGTCATTGACTTCTTCAAGGCCGGTATCGACATGCTGGCTACCGCTGTCTCGTGGTGGGTGAACAACATCACGAAGCCTGCGCTTGACCTTCTGGGGCAGGCGTTCCAGATTGTGTGGAGCACGTTCATCAAGCCGGTTATCGATGGCTTTAAAACTGGTATTGACCTGCTCGGGCAGGTACTCCAAATCATCGTCAACGGCGTGATTGTCCCCGCCTGGGAGTTTATGGGCGACGTGTTCCGGTCGGTGTGGGACAACATCGTCAATCCGGTGTGGGAGCTGATGAAGAACCTGGTCGGAGTGTTGGCGGACGTGCTGACCGGCAACTTCGACAACATCAAGAACCGGTTCTCTGACATGGGGCAGAACATCCACGACATTGTCATGGGTGTGATTAAGTCCGCGATGGACTTTTTCCGTGGCCTGGTGGAGATGGTCGGCAATGCGTGGCAGGCGTTTAAGGACATCGTCCAAACGGTTGTTGATGTGGTCAAGCAGAAGATTCAGGAGATGGTTGACCGCCTATCTCAGTTCCCAGGGCAGGTTCAGTCCCTGTTTTCACAGGCGGGGCAGTGGCTTGTCTCCGCTGGCCGGAACATCATTAACGGCCTGTGGAACGGCATGAAGTCCGCCTGGTCGAGTGTAAAGAACTGGCTTTCTAGCAACCTGTCGTTTAGCGCTATCGGCTCGCTGGTAGGTTTGCGCTCCGGCGGTATCGTCGTCAACGCTGGGGGCGGAATTATGCGCGCCTATATCGACGGCGGCATTGACCAGCTGGAGCAGTATGCTAACGGTGGCCGTCGCGGTGAGCGTCATGTGGCGCAGATTGCCCCGGCTGGTTCGTGGCGTGTGTGGGCTGAGCCGGAGACCGGCGGTGAGGCTTATATTCCGCTGGCTCGGTCGAAGCGTGGTCGTTCCACGGCGATTCTTGATGAAGTCGCTGGCCGTTTCGGGTATCAGCTGGTTAATGAGCGCACTGGCAGGCCGTATGACGGCAACTACTCTGGGAATTTGGGGCCGCAGCACGTAACTCAGTTCGCTGAGGGTGGCGTGGTCACCGGCGACGATTTACGGAGGTTCGCAGAGGGCGAGGGAGCGTCCCAGCCGCTGGAGGGCGCGCCGTATGTGTGGGGCGGCTCTAACTGGGGTGACTGCTCCGGCACAGCCAGCGCGTTTGCCGCTAAGGCTGTCGGTATTGACCCGTTCCCCCGTAAGTTCGCTACTGCGTCGGAGGCGTCGTGGCTTTCGTCGCACGGCTTCCAGCGTGGGCATGGTGGCCCCGGCGACCTGCGTATCGGGTTCCGTAATGGTGGCCCCGCTGGTGGCCACACCTCCGGTACGTTGCCGGACGGCACCAACTTCGAAATGGGTGGCGCGCGAGGCAACGGCCAATTGGGCGGTGGCGCCGCTGGTGCAGATGACTCGTACTACAACGAGTTCTTCTATATCAGTGTTGCCCCGGCATTTGAGGACGTTGAGCTGGATGATTTGGGTGACCTGTCGCCGGATGAGCAGATGGCGGCGTATGCGCAGAACCCAGACGCGGTGAACTCCTACTACGCGGAGCAGGCGGAGCCGTATGTGGCTGACTCGATGAGCACGGTTCCGGATACTATGCCGGATACCACTACTGCTAGTGAGCCGCAGGCGTTCGGCGGTGAAACCACTATCTCTGGTGCCGCCGGTTCGGTGGTGCAGGAGTTGGTGACCGGCCAGGTCGGTGACGCGCTGGCGGTATTCGGCGTGCCGGACACTATTCCGTCGTGGCTGATTGGGGCGCAGAAACTCGCATCGAAGTTCTGGAACGGCCCCGATAAGAAGTACGGGCAGGGCGATAATCCGGGTACGTCGACGGCGGAGCAGCACGCTATCGAAAACCACGACGCGGCTGTGACGTCGATGACCCCGACGGAGCTTGCGGCCGACCCGCAGTTGTCTCAGATCCCTGAGAGCGAGCGGGACGTTATCGTGCAGCCGGAGGTCCCGGAGTGGGGGCCAGGGTTCTTCGCGTACGAGATTTCCCGTGCGGCGATTGACTCCGGCTTTAATCCCTCGGGTGACGCTGCGGACGCGGCCCAGATTGGTCTGATGACGGCGCTGGTTGAGTCTGGTGACCCGATGCAGATGTACGCCAACAACAGCGTGCCGGAGTCGCTGAACTACCGGCACGACGCGGTTGGCAGTGATTACGATTCGGTTGGTTTGTTCCAACAGCGCGATAACGGCGCATGGGGCACCGTGGCGCAGCGCATGGATCCGTACGAGTCGGCAAAAATGTTCTACCGCGAACTCTCGAAGTTCGATTGGCAGAGCATGGAGCCGGGCGACGCGGCGCAGAAGGTTCAGCGCTCGGCGTTCCCTGACCGGTATGCGGCGAAGATGGACAGGGCGGGGCAGCTGTACGGCGACACTGGGCTGTTCACCTACAACCAGGAGACCGGGCGGAATGATGTGAAGGGCACGGTTACGCGCCCAGAGCAGATTGAAGCCGGTGTCTACGACAACGGCGGTGTCCTCAAGCACGGCGCTGCAGCGTTTAACTTCTCGAAGAAGCCGGAAGCGATTCTGACTAACGAGCAGTGGGAACAGCTGCAGGGCATGGCCGATAGCGCCATGAACAGCGACCTTGCGAAGGAACTCACCACCGCCATCAATGGTGGTACCGGCGAGGATGGGCAGAAGCATGGCGGCATCCTGAAGGACATTCAGGGTGTGACGATGGGCAACATCCGCCAGCAGCTGCCGAACCTGGCGCGCCAGATAGTGTCCGGAACCGTGCGTACCGGCGGCACGCTGGCGCTGACCGGCGCGAAGGCCGGTGTCGGCCTGGCCGGCGCTGGGCTGGATGCCGGGATTGGTGCTGCGACGGGCGCCGCGTCGAGTATGGCCGCTGGTGTAGGCGGTTCGCTTGGCGCGCTGACCGGGTTCAGCTCTGCCGGTGACGCGCTATCCACTGTTGGTACTGCGGCGATTGACATGGTTGGCCAGCCCGTCGTGGACATGGCGGCGTGGTACACCGGCGAGGTCGCAGCCGGGTGGACGGACGCGTTCCTGCAGTACGGCGAGCAGCTGTTCGGCAGTGTTGAGGCTCCGTTCCAGGACATCCTCGGCCCCGTGTCGAGCGCTGTAAATCAGGTGTCCTCGAAGGTGAATGAAATGCCGATTGGTGGTGGCACCGTTGGCGCGTCGGAGTCGCAGGGCGAGCGGCAGTCCGGTTCGCTGCGTGGCCCCACGACGGTTATCAATGTGCATTCGGTGGCTGAGGCGTTGGAGATGCAGCGTCATGCGGAGCGCCGTGAGTTGGCCGGTTTCGGCCTAGGTAGGTAGGAGGATAATTCTTGTCTGTTTATGGTCGGCATAAAATCACGGTCAACGTCATTGGCGTCAACGGCATGAAGTTCTGTATCTCCGGCGACAAAGCCGGGGACATGGGCATCTGGCTGATGGATGAGCACGTTGGCCTGTTGGATACGCCGGTGGAGACGATTTGGTCTTCGTCGGCGGCGCAGGTTGGTGCGACGTTCAACGCGCTGCGGTTTCAGGCGCGTGAGGTCACGCTGCCGGTGGTTATCCTCGACTCGCCAACGCGGCCGTGGCAGCGGGCGGACTCGCTGTGGCGTAAAGCGTGGTCGTACACGGAGGACGCGCAGATTGAGATCATTTCCTCATCTGGTAGGCGTGTGCTGTCGTGTCGTTTGTCTGCCACCCCGGAGGTGGAGCTGGGTAAGGGCGGCCAGTTTAAGGGTTCGGCGCGGATGTTGATGCATCTGAAGGCCGGTGACCCGATGTGGTACGACGAGGACGTTACCGATGTGTGGCGTTTCGACGGTATCCGCTGGAATGGAAATGTCACTGTGACGAATCCAACCGACCAGCCGATGTGGCTTCGGTGGACGCTCACCGGGCCCGCTTCGATGATTCTGCCGGACTTTTCGTGGGAGACCCGCGAGGGGTATCCGGGTTTCGAGCACCAGCGCCGCCTTATCACCCTGCCGTTCCAGCCGTACGGTGTCGACGTGGCGGTGGATACCGACCCGGAGGTGGAGCAGATTGTGTCGCTGCAGCTCCCGGCGTGGGGCGCGAAGATGAACGGCCAGTTTTTCTGCTACCCGGTGCCGCCGTGGACACCGCCGACGGAGTTGCCGGTGTTTGTGAACCCGCTGCCGTGGACTAACGACGTGTGGCGGGCTCTGCAGATTCCGTTTGCTATCCCGACTGAGGCGTTGGCGAAAACGGCAGAAATCCTCACCCGGATTATGACTCCGCTGGATATTGGTGAGCCGGGCATGCTCGGTATCGACCAGTTGGCGGAGTTCGTGGACCAGGCTTTGCAGGAAATGTTCCAGTTTTTCCGCGACAAGGACAGGGACGGTGACGGGCGCACCGACGCGTACGCGTGGGTTCAGGAAGCGTCGAAGGCGCTGACGAAGAACACTATCGGCCAGCTGTTCGAGAAGTCTGTGGGTTACACGGCGGGGCAGGTGTTTACGTTGCCGGGCGCTGCGGTGCAGGTTCGGCAGGTGCGCCGCTGGTCGCGCCCGTACGGTTTGGAGTGATGCAGTGTGGCTATTGCGTTGAGTGACCCTATCGAGAAATTGGATAAGCACCTCGATGAGGTATGGGAGCGGCTGCGGCATGAGCGTCTTGCTCGTGTTGCCCGCAGGTCGGTGCGTCCGCTGATTCGCCTGTGGGACGGTGACTGGAATTTCCGGGGCGTGGTCGCCGGCGAGATTGATTTCTCGTTTGAGTGGCGGATGAATGATGTTGGCGGCGGGTTCGTGAAACTCCCGCACGATCACTATCTGGCGCTGTGGGCTATGGGTGTGTACAAGCGCCCGACCCGAAATATTCACATCACGGTGGATAAGGACGGTGCCCGCTGGGGTGGACGCATGCAGTCGGCCACGCTGGTGAAAAACGAGGACGGCACCCGGCATGTGGAACTCAAGTTCCTGGACGATGTGAAGGAGCTTGACCATATTCACGTGTGGCCGAACCCGTTCCTCCCGGCGGGGGTGCAATTCCCGAAGGCGTTCATTCTCGCAGGCCCATCACGCTACACCCTGAAACTCGCCCTGTTCATTAATCTGATGCGCTTGTCCGGGAACTTCTGGCACCTGCCGGATAACCCCCTGGACCCGCGCACATGGGTAGAAGGCATCGTCCCGCACCTGTGGCCTATCCTGGTGCAGCCCGACTCGCTGACGCTGGATGATTCGCAGTGGTGCATTATTTCGTCACGGTTTGATTCGTGGATGGAGATGGCGCGGCCGATTCTGCAGGACGCGGGGTTGATGATTGTCACCCGGCGGTGGATTGAGGGTGACCCGAAGCCGAAGGGTTACCTGTTTCCGCTGCGGACAGGTCAGCTGGTCGTGGACATCGTGAACAAGTCCGGTGTGTATGAGCAGACGGCGACCGGCGGCACGATCTTCGGTGGTATGTGGCGCACGGTTACCCGGCTGGGCGACAACCTGGTTGATGAGGTCATCACGGACGTTGTGAACCCGGTGGAGCCCGCAGAGTACTCACTGTCACAGTTCTTGGGGACGAAACCGGCGCAGCCGTGGGTGGTGTTCCGAGACGGAGACGTGTCCCCGGTGAAATCCGGTTCGTGGACATGGGAACCGGCGACGGTGGTGCAGATTAACGCCGGCGGTAGGTCAGCGCCCGGGGTGAATACGTTCATCTCGGCGAACATTCAGCTGGTCGGAAATCTGATTGGCGCGGTGTTCCTGATGAATGGGATTGGCGCGATTGCGGACACGGCGCTGAAACCTCTGTACGAGGATATTTTCCTGGCGTTCGGGTCTATCAAGTCGCCGTTCCGGTCGGCTAAGGCCGGTTGGTCGCACTACCACGAGGGCTGGGCTGACGGCGCAGAAACAAGTTATTCACTGTCCGGTCTGGTGGCGTTCCGACAAGCGTTCTGGGAGACCCGGTCACGCTCCAAAGTCACCGTTGACCTCGAGGGCGGGCCGTGGACTATCGGCACGGAGGGCCAGGGGCACTGCTGGCTCGGTGACCGTGTCGGCGTCACGCTGGAGGGCATGCCGCGCGGCCAGTACGAGGTGCATCAAATCAGCGGCCTGGTGCTGGCTGGTTCTCGTGGCGAGCCGGTGAAGTGGTCGATGACCGTAGGCGACCCCCGAACCGACCAAGCGCCGATTGAGCGGCTGCTGAACCAGTCCCGCTTCTTCTTTGAGGCGATTAAGAAACTAGGAGTGTGGTCATAGTGGCGATTGACCAGCGTAAGGCTGATATGGCCGACCCGGAGCAGCATTTCGCGTGGGCGTTGGCGTCGTTTCCGGTGATGGCTGATGGCACGCCGATGGTTCTGCCGGTGATGTGTTTGCCGGTGGTGTCTCGGTTCCTGTGGGACTGCGGGTTTCGGCATCATCCGGAGTTGCAGCAGGTGAAGCAGGTTCTGGACCCGAGGGCGGCGTTGCAGTCGGCGGGTGTGCGTTGGGTGCCGGTGGAGGATGAGGAGAAGGTTCCTGCCCCGTCGGTGGATTTATCGAATTTGTCGGATGCGGAGGCGGCTGCGGTTCAGGCGGCTCTTGATCGGAGGAATCAGTCATGACGGCTCCTGGTGAGGGTGTGCCTGAGGGCGGCTACTCGGTGTCGAGTTTGGCGGAGTTGCAGGCGTTGGATGAGGCTGCGGTTTTGCGGAAGCTTCGTCAGCCGATTGACCGGGCGTGGGGTGATGTCAACAAGAATCTGTTCCAGCGGATTGATGAGTGGGGGCAAGAGAAGATTGTTAAGCCCCTGCAGCAGATTTTTGCGGGTCGGAAACCAGCGGGCTGGGAGCACGTGGCGGATGAGTTTCAGGACGGCCAGTTGGCGTTGAAGAACACGATTGAGCTGCTGTCTCCGCTGCTTGATTATGGTTCCGCGTATATGGACGCCCAGGGCGGGTTTCTGCAGTTCGGCTCCAATCATGGCGTGATGCCGTTTACGCGATCGATTGGGGAGATGAAGGGCTGCGAGCTGCACGATAACGGCATCAGGTTTTTGTCTGCTGGCTTGTGGGATATCCGCTGCCAGATGGCGTATGGGAATAATGCGCTTGGTGTTGGTAATGGCACGGTCGAGTGGTTTGTGAGGGTTTACCGACCGGACGGCACGTTGTATTCGGAGCAGGTTGGTCTGGAAGCGAACGTGTGGAGTAAGACCAGCTATATCGCGTCGTCGGTGGTTGTGCCGGAGCAGGGTTACACGGTGAAGATTGAAGTTTCGTGGATTCACGGGTCTAGGCGACTACTTGGTGGGCCGCGTAATAACCGCCTGGTGGTGCAGCATATTTCTAACAAGGTCGGTGTCGGTGGCACTGGCGCTGAGGATTCGTACATTGAGGACATTGTCCCGGACGGGGAGGTTGAGCCATGACCGTTTTAATCGGTGACATCAAGGACATTGGCTGGAAGCCGACGGATGGAACTATCACTATTTTTTCGACGGCGACGCGGCGGGCGAATGCGACGACGGGGATTGTGACGCGGGAGCGTCGTGAGGTTCCGTTGGTGGCTGGGCGTTTTCGGACGGGTGCTCTTGACCCGGGTAGGACGACGGTGGAGCTTGTGGCTCCGGGTGTTTTTGAGTCGTGGACTTTTGATTTGCCGACGGATGGCACTGTCAGTCTTGCTGACATGATTGAGAACTCGGAGGAGTATCGCCCGTCTAATGCTGTGGTGAATGCGGCGCAGGCGGCTGCTGCTCAGGCTGAGTTGGCGGCTCAGCGTGCGTCGGGGTTTGAGTCTGGTGCGGAGCGTGCCAGGGATGAGGCCGTGGCTGCGCAGGCCTCGGTGCAGCGCGTGCTGGATGGTTCTCTGGCGCTGGTGCGCGGCGAGTTCACGGACTTGACGGAGCGTGCGGAGTCTGCTGCTGTGCGTGCTGAGCAGGCGCGTGACGCGGCAGCTTCGTCGGCTGACGGTGCTTCCGGTTCTGCCACCTCCGCGAAGGAGGACGCTGACCGTGCGGAAGCAGCGGCGGGTAAGGCCGCGACTACGGCGGCTGACCAGACGCGGGCGGAGTTGGCGGGGTTTGCTCAGGCTGCGGCGCAGTCGGAGCAGAACGCGGCTGGTAGCGCGTCGGCGGCGCAGGGGTTCGCTGAGCGCGCGGGTGTGGCTCAGTCTGAGGTGGCTACGGTTGCTGGCAGGGTTGAGGCTGATCGTGTGCGTGCGGAGTCGGCGGCGCAGGGTGCGGAAGCATCGGAGTCGGCTGCTGCTTCGTCGGCGGAGTCGGCGCGGGCTTCGGCTGATGCTGCTGGTGGTGCGCGTGCTGGCGCTGAGCAGGCGCGTGATGAGGCGTTGCAGGCTGCGGAGTCGGCGCAGGTTGGTGCCCCGGAGGGTGGGTGGCCGCGTGAAGCACTGTCGCAGGGTGTGCGTGAGTCTTTGACGCGGGCGGATTCCGCGCTCACGACTGTTCCGCGTGCCACATCGCAGGTCGCTGGTGGTGTGCAGCTTGCGGGTGACCTTGGCGGTACGTGGGACGCGCCAACCGTGCCAGGGCTGGCCGACAAGCTGGACAAACAGCCGGTATCGGAGTCTGTGACTGCTGGTTCGCTGGTGCAGCGCACCGAGGGCGGGCAGGTGAAGGCTGCGACTCCACAGGCTGACGATGACGCGACCACAAAGGCGTATGTTGACGGGATTCTCCCGAAATATGAGTATGACTACAATCCGACTCCGTTGACGATGGCGCTGCGTACTGGAACGGGCTCGATGCGTGTTGGTGACGCGGTGGGGCCGAAGGACGCGGTGACGAAGTCGCAGCTGGACGCGGTGATTCAGCGTGTGGCGGCGTTGGAGAACAACGCGGTCACATCCACCACCTACCGGGCTATCGCCAGGGGCACCGGGTCGCGTTCGGACACCATCTACATTCAGGAGTAGCCCATGCCAGTACTAAACCGTGTGAAAGGCATCTACCGTGGCAGCGCACTAGTCGCTTTTGTGCGCGTTGCCAGTCGCGTCATCTGGCAAGCCAAGAAAATCGTGGGCTGGAACAAAATCGCCGGACCATTCACCGCAGATAGTGTGAGTAATTCTAAGTCAAAAATTGAATTTGACGCGCTGTCTAAAGACGAGTTCGAACCAATCTCCAAGATGAGTGATATTTGGCTGCGGATTAACGGCCGGTACTACGAAGTGGAATCGATGGACGCCAGGAGCTCCGGGAATGAAATCCGTCTCAAGGGGGAAACAAAAAATGTAATCAGTAGGGGAGATAGTTTCGAGATTTTCCAAGCCAAATACGGCTAGCCCCCCCCCACAGGGGGCTTTTTTCATACCCAAACAAGGGAGGAAACACAGTATGGCACGCTACCACCCACTAGCCGAAGGGACAGGCACCCTCAGCTCCGGCTACGGCCCACGCTGGGGCACCCACCACAACGGCCAAGACTACGCAGCGCCCTTAGGCACACCTATCTACGCAGTCGCAGACGGCACCATCATCGAAGGCCGCGACCGGGCACCCGGCAGTGTCACCGGATTCGGAAACTGGGTCTGGCAAGACTCGCAAGCCACCTGCGGAAAGGACTTCATCTACGGGCACATGCGCCACGCAGACATCCTCGTCCGCAAAGGCGACCGAGTCAAAGCCGGGCAGCTCATCGCCCGCGTCGGCAACGAAGGCCAATCCACCGGCCCACACCTTCATTTTGAGGTTTGGGGAGCGCCGGGGCGCGTCGGCGGCAGGCACGAAAACCCCACCAACTGGCTGGCAACCGCTGAATGGCTGAAACCAACAAGCACACCACAACCCGAAAGGAGCAGCATGAACGCAATCAAAGCCGACATCGACCTACTCACCAACAACGACGACGGACGCGCAACCAAGAAACGCAACCTACTCTGCATCCACACCTTCGAGGATGACGGAAACTGGACAGCAGACAAGATGGCCCGCTACCAGCAGCAGCCCAGCGCTGGCGGCTCGTATCACATGGTGATTGATAAGACCGGGCGTATTGCTCGTGAAAACGATGACGCTTTCATTCCCTGGTCGGCGATGTATACCGGCAACCGTGTCGCCTACCACTTCTCACTATCCGGCAAAGCAGCCTGGACACGCCAGCAGTGGCTCGCCCGCACCGCACAGTTGGACGCGCTGGCGCGCATTCTGGCCGCGTACTCGAAGAAGTACGGCATCCCGCTGGTCCGCCGCAACCCGCAGGAAGTCCGAGCCGGAAAATGGGGTGTGTGTGGCCACGACGATATTTCCAAGGCGTTTAAGGAATCCACTCACTGGGATCCAGGCACTGGGTTCCCGTTTGATGTGGTGATTGATAAGGCCGTGAAGATTCTGTCTGGCCCGGCTAAACCCGTTGAGCCTGCTAAGCCTGTTGACCCTGCCCCGAAACCAATTCCTCCGAAGGAGACGCTTATGCCTACCACTCTTGATTCTGTGTTGCCGTCGTTGGTGGCCGGTTCAACGTTCAAGGCTCCGTTGTCGACGTTTATTCGGACGGCGGATAAGCAGGCGTATGAGGCGAATCAGCGTATCGCCCGGCTTGAGGCGAAGGTCGACCGGCTTCTGGAAGCGTCTGGTGTGAAGCCGGAGTCTCAGCCGGGCGAATAGTCCAAGAAAGCATCTATCTAAGCACTGCTTTATGTTGTGTGACCTGCTATAATGGACAAAGTAAGCGGGGCTAGAAACTGCGCGAACAGTCCCTAGCCCCTTGCCACTACGACACGTTAGGAGCGTGTGTAATGACCACGGATAAGTGTACTGATGGTGAGGTTTTCCGGCCAATCCCGGGCTGGGAAGGCCACTACGAAGTATCGAACAAAGGCCGCGTGAAGTCCCTTCGCAGAACCGTACCTCATGGCAGGAGCGGGACAATCACAAAGGCGGAACGTATCATGCGACCGGCTAGCCATAAGGCAAGCGGCCATGAGTACGTCAACCTTAAGTTCGATGGGCATAAGGAACGGCGTTATGTCCATGAGCTGGTATTGACGACGTTCGTGGGGGCAAGACCGAAGGGCTATGAGTGTCGTCATTTAAATGACGACCCGCATAACAACACGTTGGAGAATCTGGCGTGGGGGACTCGCGCTGAAAACGGTCTTGATCGAACGAGCAACGGACGCAATCACCAGCGGAACAAAACGCACTGTATTCGTGGTCATGCTTTTGATGAGTTGAACACGCTGTATACCAAGGAGGGCTACCGGAAGTGTCGAACGTGTGCGAAGATTCGCCAGCGCGAGTTCAAGGAACGTCGGCATAGGAAGGTAGCCTAGAAAGTTTTTGCAGCACCCCACTGGGGTGCTTTTTTGATGGAGGGATTTATGACCACGGTTTTTGTTGACCTTGTGAATCTGGACGGCAGCCGTCCTGAGGGTTCACTGCGGTTTAGTCTTGAGCGTCTGGTGTTGGGTGACCCGGATGTGGTGCCTTCTGCGGTGGAGGTGAAGATTCGTGACGGTAAGGCTCGGGTTGATGGCCTGTTGCCGGGGGCGATGCGTGTGCGTGTGAACGCGGGGTGTTGGTCGAAAGACTGGCAGGTCACTATCCCGGAGTCTGGTGAGCATGACCTGTTTGCTCTGTTGGGTGAGCAGGCGAAAGAGTTTGAGCACGCTTTATGGTCGACCCTGTTGGGGCGCGTCGAGAAGCTAGAGCAGGTTCCGCCTGTTGATCTTGCCCCAGTGGAGCAGCGCCTAGACGCGCTAGAGGGAGCACCGAAGGTTGACCTCGCCCCGCTGGAAAAGCGGGTGACCGCACTGGAAGCCAAACCCTCGCCGGAGCCGTTCGACCCCACAGAACTCAAAACCCAGCTCGCAGAGCTACGGGCACACTTCACACCAGTAGCACTGACCTGGCTCGAAGGGCCAGGAGACGACTTTTCCCCTGTATTCGACACCGGCACGGCGGTATCGACGGTGCAGCACGCGGGGCGCGTAAATATCGACCTCTCCACTACTGTCAGCGCGGAAGCGCTAATCCGTGCTCTGGACGGGCTGCAGCTCCCGCATTTCCCGGCGGTGTCAATGTTCCCCGACGACGGTAGGGCGCTGTGCTCTGTGGAGTTGTTTCAAGGCGCGAAGTTCCTCACGAAGCTAGAGCTGAACCAAATTCGTTTGCAGGACAGGGGTGGGACTCTGACATTCGTCGTCGCACTTGATGATGTCCTGGCTGTGGTGCAGGAAACCGGCGCTAACCGCATGAGCCTGTCCACGTTCTACTACACGAACGAGCTGCCACCAGAAACCGACTAAGGCACCCCACCCGGGGTGCTTTTCTTTTGCCCGCGTGACCGTCACGTGGGCATTTTTACATTCTCAGATAAGGAGAAAACACATCATGGAAACCATTAAAAACCTCATTCCGGCTTCGTCTCGCGGTACTTTCTATTCCTGTGTCGCGGCTATCGCCCCCGCACTTATCGCGTGGGGTGTCCTCGATGAGGTGAAGGCCGCGGCTGTTGTCGGTGTGCTCACTGCGGTGGTGACGCTTGTTTTCGCCGTGCTGCACTCCACCAGCAACCCGCGTACTGCCGTGTACCTGCTACTCGCAGCACTCACCACCGCCATGACCGCCTGGGGCTACGGCACCGACCTCCAATGGGAATCCCTGCTCGCCATCGTCGCCCCAGCCCTCGGCGCAGGCTACGCAGCCGCCAACACCCCAACCACAGGCGAGTACGTAGGTGAACACCGCGCCAATGAAAATCATCACTAACCCCCGCGTCCTCTCCGCATTCTGGGCGGCCTGGGCATGGCTCGCAGCAGCAGCCTACTGGGGCACAACCCCATCACAGCTTGACCCAGTAGCACGCCTAGTCCCGGGGCAGCATATTTTCCTCGTCTGGGTTGCGACCGCCACCGTGCTGACGCTCGGAGCCGTATGCAGGCACCGGACGATAGGCCGTTGGGCGCGCATCACCGGGCTTATCATCACAACCTGGCTCCTACTCGCCTGGGCAACCGCCTACATCTACGAAGGCGTACACGAAGGCAGCAGAATGTGGGTGTCCGGGAAAAACTACATGTTCCTTGCCCTCGCAGCGATGGCAACCAGCCCCGTCATGGGACGCAACACCCGGAGCCGACATGAAAAGGAGTAGCCCCACATGGATCCAGCAATCATCGTTGGGCTACTCGCCCTGGCCGGTACAGCCGTCACCGCCTACGGAGCATGGGCTGGTAAAAAAGGCGACCGGCAAGGAGCATTCACAGACGATTTGCTGCAGCGCGTCACCGACCTAGAAAAAAGCATGCGAGATTTGCGAACAGAGTTCGACGCCGAACGCGGGCTTCGTATCCGTTGGGAAAACCACGCCTGGGATTTGAACCGGGCGTTGAAACGCAGCCTAGACGCACTACACGAAATCGCTATCTGGATAGGCGCGGGAGCAAAACCCCCACCGCCTGATGTGCAGCAGACGATAGAGGAAATTGAGGAAGCGATTAAAAGCATTGACTAGAGGTTTGCCCCTGCTGGCTTGAGCTGTTCGGAAATCCCGAACAGTTGGCCGGTGGGGGCACCTTTTTCATGACCAAAAACAGGAAGCTACAGAATCTGAAAATCAAGATCGGCAGCAGTCAGGGCGATACAGCAGTGCCCGAGCAGCGCTTCATGCTCTGATAGCGACAGGCCTGTGGTCGCCATGCACTCCGCCTCATCCGTATGGTGGGTGAGGGTAGCAACTCCCAGCTGCTCGGCTATGCCGAGTACATCTGCCACCCGGTCGGCGTACAGCCCAATGCGGTCTGTAACCCATTCGGCGACATCATCGGGCGGGGTGTGCGTGGACTCCCAGCGCTGGGCAGTTCGGTGGTTCACCTGGAACAGCTGCGCGATGTCGGCTGTCGTGAGTCCTAGCGCTTTGCGTTGGATGCGTAGCTCGGTTGGGGTCATGATTCTCCTTGGATATGGGTGTGCCCCGCGCTGTGGCGGGGCGGGGTGTTTTAGTCCTCTTCGTCTTCTGCGAGTAGGTCGCGGGATTCCTGCTCGTGGTCGCGGAGGAAGGCCTGCCACTGGTCGCGGCCAAACTCCCGGTCGAGGGCTGGCCAGTCCTGCGTGTCGGCGCTGCTGTACCACTTGCGGGTGGCGTAGCTGCCGATTACCAGGTTGGAGCTGTGAGCGTTGGTGATGTAGTCGATGATGGCGATGCGGTCATCGTCGAGGTCTGCGACCTGGCCGTTGAAGTCAGTGCCGAAGGTGCGGGTCGGTTCGTTCCAGTCGAGGGTGTAGATGTTGGTGGTCATTTTCGGACTTCCTTTCCGAGTTTCGCGGCCTGTTGGGAATCTTCTTTGCTCCCTTGCCGTCTAACCTCATTATGCCGTAATTTGCGGCATTTGTAAACTCGTAGAAACAGTTGCCCGAAAACAGGGGTGAGGCTGCCGAAGGCACAAAAACCGCACGACATTTCCACGACATACGGCACTGTTTGGGGCTGTATCCGGCTGTATTAGCGGGGGTAGTTAGATAGGATAAACCCCCGCCTGAACTCGAAAAACACCAGTTCAAGACGGGGGTAGGAAAAGCGCCCCCAGAAGGATTCGAACCCTCGACCAATCGGGTAGAAGCCGACTGCTCTGTCCACTGAGCTATGGAGGCTAGCTAAGAAAAGCATTGTAGCGTCTCTAATGTAGCCAATCACAACCGGTTCTGTTCTAGGGACTTTGGTCGCTAAGCTTAGGGCTATGACTGCCACGACCAAGGCCGAGACCTCTCCGCCTGTTAGCAAGGATAAGAAAGTCCGTAAATCTGCTGGTTGGTACGTTGTTTTTGTACTTATCGGCGGCGTTCTAGCTGGTTTGCTCTCGATGGCGTTCAACATGGATTCGCGCGCCACGTTGGGTATTCCCGATCCCGGCACAATCACCACCTTCGGGTTCCCGTTCGCGAAGGCGGCCGGTGAGCTGCTCGCCTGCCTCGGTGTCGGTTCGTTTATGCTCGCCGCTTTCGGTACGAAGCAGCGTGCCGACGGCACTTTGGGCCTCGACGGCTACACGGCATCCCGCACGGGTATGTGGGCCATGCTCGGCTGGGGCCTCATGGCGCTGATGGAGATTCCGCTGGTGCTCTCCGATGTGTCGGGCCAGCCGCTGTCGACGACGATTCAGCTGAGTAACTGGGCTGTGTCGTTGGAGCAGACCAAGGAGGGCTTGGCGTGGCTGTGGGTAGCTATTTTTGCGGGCATTGTGGCGCTTGGTTCATCGCTGACTCGTAAGTGGATTTGGCAGCCGGTGTTCTTCGCCATCAGCTTGGTGTCGATGATGCCGCTGGCGGTTGTAAGCCACAATGCCTCCGGTGGTGCCCATGACTACGGCACTAACTCCTACATCTGGCACTTGACCTTCACTGTGTTTTGGGTCGGCGGTTTGATGGCGCTGGTTGGCCACGCGCGTCGTCGCGGTGAATGGATGCCAGAGGTAGTGAAGCGCTATTCTTTCGTGGCGTTGGTGGCTTTCATCGCCATGTCTGCCTCCGGCTTCATTAACGCAGCCATCAACATTGACTGGTCTGACCTGGTCAGCAACAACTACGGCATCATGGTGCTGGTCAAGGCCGTTCTCACTATCTTGCTGGGCCTATGCGGCTATGTGCACCGCAAGATCACCATTCCGGAGATTGAGCGCGCTCAGTCGAATCGTCCATTCTGGCGTCTGGCCATTGTCGAGGTCATCATCATGGCGCTGACAATCGGCGTTGCCGTAGCTCTGGGCCGTACTCCGCCGCCACCGAATTTCTCTGAGCAGGCCGGCGGTGAGGGCCTGCCGTCGATTACGCAGATGCAGGTCAAGCTAGGTTACAACCTGGAGATCCCATTCGGTTGGGAGGCCATGTTCACGCAGTGGCGCTTTGACATCTTCTTCGGCTCTGCCGCCATCATTGCCGCGTGGATTTACTTGTACTGGCTCTACTTGCTGAAGAAGCGCGGCGGTACCTGGCCGCTGTCCAACACCCTGTGGTGGCTCGCCGGCTGCGCCACGCTGCTGTTTACTTCGTGCAGCGCGCTGGGCGTGTACATGCCGGCTCTGTTCTCGGTTCACATGATCGCCCACATGCTTTACTCCATGGGCATTCCGGTCATGCTGGTCCTGGGCGGCCCAGTTACGCTCGCGCTGCGTGCGCTGAAGCCGGCCGGCCGCGATGGTCTGCCTGGTATTCGTGAGTGGCTGGTGGTCTTCATCAACAACCCGGTGTCGCGTTTCCTCACGCACCCGGTTGTGGCAACGGTGCAGTTCGTCGCGGGCTTTTACCTGCTCTACATGACACCGATTTACGACTTCCTGGCTGATGAGCACGCGGGCCACGTGTTCATGAACATCCACTTCTTGATCTCCGGTTACATCTTCTACTGGGTCATTATCGGTGTCGATGCTGCACCACAGCAGATTGAGCCGTCGGTCAAGCTGGTCACGCTGATGGGGTCGTTGCCGTTCCACGCTTGGTTCGGTATTTCGCTGATGCAGTCGCAGCAGGTGCTTGCCGAGACCTACTACGCCAGCCTGGATCTCCCTTGGGCAGTGAATCTCCTGGAAGATCAGAACGTTGGTGGTGCCGTCGCGTGGGCTGCCGGTGAGGTTCCGCTCTACATCGTCACCGTTGCGCTGTTTGTACAGTGGCGGCGTTCCGATGAAAAGGATGCAGCCCGCTACGACCGCGTCGCGGACCGCAACAATGATGAGGAGTTGGCCGCTTACAACGAAATGCTCGCTCGCATGAGCCAGCAGGTCGGTGTTGGCGGCGAGGATGAGCGCGATTACTACACCTCGGAGGTTGACGCGCAGCATCCGGTGCACATGGATAATCCAATTGATGCCTCGAAGAGGCGCG
This sequence comes from Corynebacterium sp. LK26, assembly GCF_014335085.1. Classification (NCBI taxonomy): domain Bacteria; kingdom Bacillati; phylum Actinomycetota; class Actinomycetes; order Mycobacteriales; family Corynebacteriaceae; genus Corynebacterium; species Corynebacterium sp. LK26. The sequence continues at coordinate 726,740 of NZ_PDHB01000001.1, read as the reverse complement.
GAAGGTAGCGTCGTTAAGCTGATTTTGCATGCTTGACGACGAGGATTGCCGCGACTTCGCCCCTCAACTTCATACGTAGCCTGTGGATAGTTGTCTTTTCGACAAACTTATCCACAGGCTTTTTATGTACCTCTTTCATTTGTTTCTCGAAGCCGGAAAAGTAATTGGCACGGCACGAATGAGACACCTTCGAATTATTCGGCCGCAGTAGGTAAACGCTTTCTTTGGGGGAGGAGCCCGATGTCTGAGGCAGTTATTACCGTGGTGGGCAATGTGGTCCATCATGTGGAAAATCGAAATACCAATTCTGGGGCAAAGGTCTGCAAGTTTTCTGTGGCATCCAGCAAGTCATGGAAGGGGGAGAATGGTTGGGAGCAGTCGGAGACGTCATATTTTGATGTTGAATGTTGGGGCAAGCTCGCCGAGAACGTGAATAACACGGTGTGGAAGGGCCAAGCCGTCATTGTCCACGGTCACGTTCGTACGGATCGCTGGGAGGGCGATGATGGTACGAAGCATCAGCGCCAGAAGATCATTGCTAAGGCGGTAGGTCCGAATCTGCGCCGTCACCTGGCAACGGTGAAGACTATGACTGAGAAGCCGCATGAGTCGCCGACTGGTCTTGGTGAGTCATCGACTGGGGATTCGGAAGCTTCGGTTACTGAGACAGTTGCGTCTCAGGCCGGGGCCGTGCGCACCTTCACTGCTAGTACGGGCGGCGCTGGTGAGGCGGGGAACACAGGTGCAGCTAGTTCGGAGCAGCGAGAAATGGCTGATGCAGGAGTCAGTGCGCCGTTCTAACCCAGGAGCCAGTACATCGTTGTAGAGCGGAATGAGGGGGAGCCGCTGAAAGAGCGGAAAGAGGGGAGGGGTAATTACTGCACGTGAGGTGACGCTGCTGAGAAAGGGGAGGGATCGCATACGATTCGGCAGCGTTATCTCGCAGCTAGTTTTGCTAGGAGCCTGGCAGAGATTTTGGTGGGAAAGGATTGCGGGTACGCCCATGTAGATTGTGCCTTTTGGTTCCTATGCGTAACCTCTACAGGGATTGCTTATTTCCTTTCTACGAGGGGACGAAATTCCACCATGGGTGAGTTCATCTACCAGATGAAAAACGTGCGCAAGGCGCACGGCGATAAGGTTATTCTCGACAACGTCACCATGGCGTTTTACCCGGGCGCAAAGATCGGCGTGGTCGGTCCGAACGGCGCAGGTAAGTCGTCGATTCTGAAGATTATGGCTGGCCTTGATCAGCCGAGTAACGGTGAAGCTTTCCTGGAGCCGGGCGCCACTGTCGGCATCCTGCTGCAGGAGCCTCCGCTGAATGAGGAGAAGACCGTTCGCGGCAACGTCGAGGAGGGCCTCGGCGACATCTTCGAGAAGAAGGCTCGTTTTGAAGCCATCGCCGAGGAGATGGCCACCAATTACACCGACGAGCTCATGGAAGAAATGGGCAAGCTCCAGGAGGAGCTCGACGCCGCTGATGCTTGGGAGCTGGATTCCAAGATTGAGCAGGCAATGGATGCGCTTCGCTGCCCGCCGGCGGACGAGCCGGTTACTCACCTCTCCGGTGGTGAGCGTCGTCGTGTAGCACTGGCAAAGCTGCTGCTCTCCGAGCCGGACCTGCTGCTTCTCGACGAGCCGACTAACCACCTGGACGCCGAGTCTGTGCTGTGGCTCGAGCAGCACCTGGCTAAGTACCCGGGCGCTGTCCTGGCCGTGACTCACGACCGTTACTTCCTGGATCACGTCGCTGGCTGGATTTGTGAGGTCGACCGCGGCAAGCTCTACCCGTACGAGGGCAATTACTCGACTTACCTGGAGAAGAAGGCTGAGCGCCTTGAGGTTGCAGGTAAGAAGGACGCCAAGCTGCAGAAGCGCCTGAAGGATGAGCTGGCGTGGGTCCGCTCGGGGCAGAAGGCTCGCCAGGCCAAGAACAAGGCCCGTCTGGAGCGCTACGAGCAGATGGTGGAGGAAGCCGAGCAGTACAAGAAGCTCGACTTCGAAGAAATTCAGATTCCGACCCCGCCGCGCCTGGGTAACCAGGTTGTTGAGGTCAAGGACCTGGAGAAGGGCTTTGATGGCCGCGTCCTGATCAAGGATCTGTCGTTCACCCTGCCGCGTAACGGCATCGTCGGTGTGATTGGCCCGAACGGTGTTGGTAAGTCCACCCTGTTTAAGACCATCGTGGGGCTGGAGCAGCCGGATTCCGGTGAGGTCAAGGTCGGTCAGACTGTTCAGCTCAGCTACGTTGACCAGGGCCGTGAAAACATCGATCCGGAAAAGACCGTTTGGGAGGTTGTCTCTGATGGTCTCGACTACATCGTGGTCGGCCAGAACGAGATGCCGTCTCGTGCATACCTATCTGCTTTCGGTTTCAAGGGCGCGGATCAGCAGAAGCCGTCGAAGGTTCTCTCCGGTGGTGAGCGCAACCGTCTGAACCTCGCGCTGACCCTCAAGCAGGGAGGAAACCTTATCCTCCTGGATGAGCCGACTAACGACCTTGACGTCGAAACCCTGTCTTCGCTGGAAAACGCACTGCAGAACTTCCCGGGCTGTGCCGTGGTCATTTCCCACGACCGTTGGTTCCTGGACCGCACCTGTACCCACATCCTCGCATGGGAAGGCAACTTCGAAGAGGGCAAGTGGTTCTGGTTCGAAGGCAACTTCGAGGGCTACGAGAAGAACAAGATTGAGCGTTACGGCGAGGAGGCTGCACGCCCGTCGCGTGTCACTCACCGTCGCCTGACCCGCTAATCAGTTTCCCGCGAATCTGATCTTTGCCAACGGCAACGCCCGGAACCGTGTGGACTGGCTCGCACCAGTGCACAGGTCCCGGGCTTTCGCGTTATTTGCAGGTTCGTAGCTCCAGAAAACGCCTATAGTTCTGGGTATGACTGAATCAGCACCATTTCGTACCAACGTCGCTATCCGCTGGTCTGATTTTGATCAGTATGGTCACGCTAACAACACCGCATTCCTGGAATACGCCCAGCAGGCTCGTCTCGACTTTGTGATGCGCGGCCTCGGCGGCGGGGCAGGTATGCCTGCGGCAGTGGTGCGTCGCCTGGAGATTGACTACGTCCGCGCTATCTTGCCGGACACCCAGGAAGTTGTGGTTGAGACCGAGATCATCAACTTCGGTCGCACCTCTTTCACACTCCGCCAGACTATCTCCGACCAGCATGGTCACATCGTGGCTGTGCTCGAAACCGTGATGGTGATGTTTGATCTCAAGACTGCGAAGGCAGTCGAGCTCTCCCCGTCTGCCCGCCGTGAACTGGAGCGTTTTGCAGCTCCCGCAATCGAAGACAACAAGGAAGACCAGGACAAGTAATTCGCCGTGACCACTTCTCATCCCGCTGCCGAGCTGACCTTCGGCACTCCCGATGCCCTGAAGAACCTGGGCGTCCTAGCCCATAAGGCCTACGCCCTCGACGAGAACACGTTGCTTCGCATCCGCGCACGAAAGACCGCCGCCGCCGGTATCAGTTCATCGCCCGAGCCCACCGCTGCGCCAGCAATGTCACAGGTATGGGTGAAGACCCCGATCGGCCCGCTCGCCATGCGCACAATTGCGCTACACGCGCTTCCCGACGACATCATCGTCACTGCCGCGGAGATTAAAGACATCGCAGTGCGTGCCTTTGCGCAGGCAAAATCATCCGACAATGCGGAGGACAAAGAAGCTTCGCTCACCGCGCTGCCGTATCGGGTGCATGCGCAGTCGGCGTCCTCCTGGCCGGGATTCTTGCCAGTTCCGGAAGGATGGCAGGTTGTCGACTATGTTCCGGCCACTGCTTTCCGGACTCTCGAGAAGCAGGGGCGCGCGGTCGCTGTGGAATCTTCCGGCCCCATGGGTATGCCGCCATCTCTGCTGGATCAGAAGGTTCTCACTGTCAGCGGAGAGGCCGGTGAAGCCGCCGTTGACTCAGGGGAGGGGCAGTCGCAGGAGACGTCGAAAAGCGTTGTCGACGTGACCATGCGGGATGTGTTTGCGCTGTGTGCGATGGGCTTCATTCCAGAGCAACCGGATGAAAAAGAGCCGGTGCGCGTGTCCACGAAGGGACGGTGGCACCGGCTGGATGGACGGTTTGGCTCGATCTTTACGCTCGAGTCCTTTGGCGTGCTGCCGCTGCTGAACTAGCGGGGCTGCTGAACTAGCGGGGCAGGGGCCTAATTCCTACTGCGCGTCGAAGCGGTTGATGAGCATGTCAGCGACCTGCACCATGTGGTTCCACATGGCTTCGCGCTGGGGGCGGGGGAGCTCGTCATCGGAAATGTCTGCGAGTGAGGCGCTCATGATTTCCAGCCAGCGGTCGCGTTCGGCCTCGCCGATGGAAAACGGCATGTGGCGCATGCGCAGGCGCGGATGACCACGCTGTTCGCTGTAGGTGTGCGGCCCGCCCCAGTACTGGACGAGAAACATACGTAGTCGATCCTCGGCGCCCTCCCAGTCATCGCTGGGGTACATCGGGCCGATGAGGTCATCGGAACGCATGCGCGTGTAAAAACCATGGACGATGCGATTGAAGACATCCTCGCCGCCGACGGAGTCAAAGAGCGTCTGAGAAGTTGTCATGGCACCAAGTCTATCGACTTGATGCCACGAAAACGATAACGGCCAAAGTGCCGGCCGAAATCACTTGTTACTTCGCGTCGAACTCGCGGGCGCGGAGAGCGAGCTTCACCAGGAACTGCTGCTCAGAAATGATGCGCTTGACCGGCGACGCAGTCTCCTCGCTGTCGAGCAGGCGCTGAGCGGCCGCGATTGCCGACTCGCTGATCTCCCAAGTGGGGTAGAAGCCCTCGAGGAGAGTCTGGGCCGTCTCGGAGGAGAACTGCTTCCACCAGCTGTTGGCAACAGCGAAGAAGTGCTCCGACAGCGAGGTTGCCGACTGCTCCGCGCTGATGGTGGCACGGGAGTCGTCGTCAAGCGCCTGCGCGAGCACTGCACCCGAGCCCGGCGCGTTGAAGCCGGCCAGCAGGTGGCGAATGACAAGGTTCGATGGGGCGTCGTCGCCGGAGACAGTCGCCTCAGCCCAGACGCGGGACTTGTTGGCGAGCGTCGGCACGGAGGCGCGGCAGGCGATGGCGGCCTGTGCGCCGAGTGCTGAATTGTCGGTCTTTTCAAGCTCTGCGATGGCCTCCTCGCCTTCGAGACCAGCGGAAACCAGAGCCTTCAAGGCGCGCCACTGCATGTCGGTGTCGACAGTGACAGCGGGGAAGCCAGCCTTGTCGGCGTCGCCGGCGTAGATGGCGCGCAGTGCGTCGGCGACGTCGCTATTCGACGAGCCCACGGTAGCCAGAGCGTTAACGAAAACCAGGGCGCGGTCGGCGTCGGTTTCCTTCTTCGCGTAGTCCAACAGACCCTGAGCCAGCAGATCGCGGCCGGTGGACTCGGCCCACTGAGGATCGGCGTAGACGTTGACGGCGCTGACCGCCTGAGCGATGACGCGCTCCAAGACGGAGAGCTTATCCTCGCCCGGGATGCCGCGAAGCACCAGGTTGACGAAGTCGCGAGCGCGCATCTGGCCTGCGCGAACCATCTGCCAGGTGGCGGACCAGCACAGTGTGCGCGCCATCGAATCGGTGAAAGCGCCGATGTTGTCGATGACGGTGGCAAGCGAGCCTTCGTCCAGGCGAATCATGCTGTAGGTGAGGTCGTCGTCGTTAACCAGCACGACGTCGCCAACTGGTGTGTCGACCAGATCTGGGACATCGGTGCGGGCACCGCGGACGTCGATTTCCACGCGCTTGGTGCGCTCAAGTACAGCGTCCGCGCCGGTGCCGCGCAGGTTGTAGATGCCCACTGCGATTCGGTGATCACGGAGTTCACCGGCACCCGGCTCGGCGCCTTCCTGCGTGACTGCGAAGGAGGTGTACTTGCCGTCCTCTTGATGGAACTCTGGCGCCAGGGTGGTGATGCCGGTGGTGGTCAGCCACTGATCGGCCCAGCCAGACAGATCGCGACCGGAGGCCTCGGAGAGCGCCTCCAACAGATCCGCGAAGGTGGCGTTGCCAAAGCGGTGGCGGGAAAAGTGAAGACGAGCACCGGCGAGGAAGGCGTCCTGACCAACGTAGGCGGCCAGCTGCTTGAGGGTGGACGCGCCCTTGGCGTAGGTGATGCCGTCGAAGTTCTGCTCGACGGTGTCAATGTCGCTGGCATCGGCGGCAATCGGGTGCGTCGACGGCAGCTGATCCTGCTTGTAGGCCCAGGCCTTCTCTACGTTGGCGAAGGTGGTCCAGGCGTGGCTGTAATCGGAAACCTCAACCTGTGCGGCGGCAGCCGACCAGGTAGCGAAGGACTCGTTGAGCCAGAGATCATCCCACCACTGCATGGTGACCAAATCGCCGAACCACATGTGAGCCATCTCGTGCAGGATGGTGTCGTTGCGGCGCTCGTAGAGGTAATGGGTGGGCTTGGAACGAAAGACGTACTCGTCGCGGATGGTCACGCAGCCGGCGTTTTCCATCGCACCCATGTTGTATTCCGGGCAGAAGATCTGGTCGTACTTGCCGAACGGGTAGGGCTCGCCGAAGTGCTTGGCGTAGAAGTCGAAGCCTTCCTTGGTCTCCTTGAACAGAGTGTCGGCATCGAGGTACTCGGCGATGGACTGGCGGCAGTAGATTCCTAGCGGAATGGTCAGCTCGCCGTCCGGCTGGTGCTCGGCAGGGGTTTCCGGGTGCGGTGCGACAGTGCCGGTCCACGAGTCAGTGACCTCGTGCCACGGGCCCGCACAGACTGCGACGAGATACGTCGACAGCGGAACATCCACCGAGAAGTCGAAGGTATCGGCCTCATTGCCGTGGACATCGGTGGTGGCGCCGGTCTTGGCCACCGAGTTGGAAACAACCTTCCAACCCTTCGGTGCCACGACGTGGATTGAGTACGTCGCCTTCAAATCCGGCTGGTCAAAGCAGGCGAACACGCGCTTGGCATCGGCAGTTTCAAACTGCGAGTACAGGTATGTTTCGCCGTCGGCAGGATCCTGGAACCGGTGAATGCCCTGGCCGTTGTTGGTGTAACGGCAGTCCGCGTCGATAACGACGGTGTGGTCACCTTCGGTCAGGTCCACGTTAATGCCGGTCTCGCTGGCATAACGAGCGGCCTCCGTGGCATCGACGCCGTCGATGGTCACACTCTTAACAACCGCATCACGCAGGTCAATAAAGGTGGAACCAGCGCGCTTCGCCGTCAGAGAAATTGTGGTCTTGGAAGCGAATGTTGGTGCGCTGTGCGGCCCGCCGACTGGTGCGGTCGTGAGGTCAAGAGAGATGTCGTAGTGGGACACCTTGAGCATGGCCGCACGGTCGGCGGCCTCGGTCCTGGTTAGGTTCGTGGAAGTCATGCGACAAGTGTAACCACGACCCCGGATTGGGAATCGGGCGGTAGCGGGGTGAGCGGGGCGACCTCGGCTTCCTCGCTCATTCCGCGTCGATTGGGGGGGGGGCGGTCGCATTGGCGATCGATTGGCGGTCGAAGGGACGAGATTTTGGCTTCTTTGGCATGCGAGCAAAGCCGAACGTGAATACACTTCGTTTCATGTACGAACTCAATGATGATGCAAGCAAGGTTGAACGGGTCAACGCGGCGTGGGATCGCATTGAAGCAAAGCTTGGCGATGACGCCCTGGAGGCCCCGGCGACAGAAGCGGAACTGGATCAGCTTGAGGCTGACCTCGGAGTAAAGCTGCCAGACTACGTGCGAGCTTCGTGGCTGCGGCACGCGTCTGTGGAGGGTGAGCCGTGGGACGGTGGCTGGATTGCACCGCCGAAGTCGATTCTGAACGACTACAAGCTGTGGACTCAGCTGCAGGCGGACGGCGAGTTCGATGATTTTGAAGCCGAAAGCATGGACAGCGCCGACTCGGATGGCAAGTGGTATCACGAGGCATGGATTCCACTGGTCATGGACTTCGGCGGAAACAACTACTGTCTGGACATGCGCTCGGGGAAGATGGTCTCCATGGACCACGAGGTGGGCTCGGAGTTCCTGGACTACGCCGACTGGCCTGCCTACCTGGAGGCTGCTGCTGATTCCCTGGAGGCTACGGGCTTGCCCTGGAACGGCTAGGTAAGCAATCTGGACGGCGTCCGATGGGGGGGGAAGCCAGTTAACGCCGGGGCCGGTAGAACTTCGGACCCATCCGAATTCATGAATGCGAACCGAAAAATTCCGCCCTATAGTCGTTGATAAGTCAATCAATGCTTTAGGAGGACTTTCACATGAGCAATCGAGACAAGGTCACTTTTTACTTCGACGTTTCCTGCCCGTTTTGCTGGGTGACGTCGCGCTGGATTAAGGAAGTCGAAAAGGTCCGCGACATCGAGATCGAGTGGAAGCCGATGAGCCTGTCGGTGCTCAATGAAGGCCGCGATGAACTGCCGGAAGATTACAAGTTCATGATGCAGTGCAACTGGACCCCGGCACGCCTGTTCAACGCCGTGTTCTCCCAGGATGGCCAGGAGGCCGTCGACAAGCTCTACACCGCGCTGGGCACGAAGGTCCACAACGAAAACCGCATCGATCGCCACGCGCATGTCGACGAGCCGGAGCACGCATTCGACGAGCTGATTAAGGAAGCCCTCGCAGAGGTTGGACTGCCGGAAGAGCGGCTGGCCCAGGCCTTGACCACTGAGTTCGATGAGCTCATGCGTGAAAACCACGCAGAGGCCATGAAGGAGGTCGGCAACGACGTCGGCACTCCGGTGGTCAAGCTCAACGACGTTGCCTTCTTCGGTCCAGTGCTTACCCGTATCCCACGCGGCGAAGAAGCGGGCAAGATTTTTGATGGCGCGGTTGCCGTCGCCAGCTACCCGTACTTCTTCGAAATTAAGCGCTCCCGGACTGAGGACCCGCGCTTCGACTAAGAAAGCAGTAGCAGCTGGGGCGCGCAGTTAGGAGAGCTGACCCGCTCCGGCTCCAGCATTCTTCCCGGTAGAGGCCTGCCGTTCTTCTTCGCTCATGGCAGCCCACCGTGGCGGGATGTAGATGCAGGTCGGGTCGGATGCGGTGTAATCCCCGGTCAACGCGTACGCGGTCGACCGGGACCCACCGCATACGCTGTGGTATTCACAGACGCTGCACTTTCCATGCCAATTGTCCGGATCGCGAAGGGCCTTGAACGCCGGCGAGTTCGAGTAAATCTCCTGGAACGGCGTAGCTTTGACGTTTCCGCAGTGCAGTGGCAGGAAACCATTGGGGTAAACATCGCCGATGTGGTCAATGAAGGCAAATCCTGACCCGGAATTGACGGCCATCGGAGAGCGCGGCCGACGTGGCTTCTCCGGCACAGCGCCGAGCAGCTTTGTCGTTTCCTCGGTCAAGTAGCGGTAGAGCTCGCCACCTTCATAGGGTGGCAGCCCCTTTTCCTTCGCTTCCTCCTGCTGCATGACGACGCGCCGATACTGCGGCGCCTCCGTCGTTTTAATGGCAATTCGGTTGGACACATCCGATAGCCAGTGCAGAACGTCCTCGCGTTCCTCCGGCGACAAAGCGCCCAAATCCGCACCGCGACCAGTGGGAACGAGGAAAAAGACGTACCACATCTTGGCCTGCATCTCCATGACGGTCTTCAGCAGCGCTGGCGCCTCATGAATATTTCCCTTGGTCAGGGTCGAGTTAATCTGCAGCCGGTAACCGGCCTCGTTGATGTGCGGAGCCATTTCGAGCGTCTTTTCAAAAGTGCCCGAAAATCCACGGAACTTGTCATGGGTCTGGGCAGTCGCGCCATCGAGCGACATGGACATCGCCTTGCCACCGGCCTCACGCAGTGACTGAATCCGCTCTGGCGTGAGCCGCGGCGTCACCGATGGAGATAGCGACATATTCAGGCCCTGCTCCGTGCCGAATCGCACCAATTCTTCCAGGTCATCACGCTCAAAAGGATCACCGCCGGTGAGCACTACAAGCGGCTTCGGCTTGCTATACGACGCCAAGGTCTCCAGCAGCATCTTGCCCTCGGTGGTCGAAAGCTGGTGAGGATGCGGCTCGTGCTGCGCATCTGCACGGCAGTGCTTGCAGACTAAGCCACAAGCCCGCGTGACCTCCCAAATGACAATAAATGGTTTCTTGTTGATGTCATGCCGAACCGTTCGCACCACCGGTGCGTGATGATTCCCATGGGAGCCATGGGCTTCAGGATCGACTTGGAAGTGAGCTTGCGGCGCAGGAGACACGGTAAAAGCACCCAATTTCCGGTTTCGAAGGCGTGCTGAAACGCAAATACAGTCACTTTTCACCCTATTCGGCTGCGCAGGAGACGTCGTCAAGCAATACCTAAAACGGGTGCAGGCGCCGTGGAATCCGTGGGAACCGCTAAACTTGCTGCCATGCGTATTTACCTTGGTGCAGACCACGCCGGTTTTGAGATGAAGAACCTGATTAAGGCCCACCTGGAGAAGGCTGGCCACGACGTCGTTGATTGCGGCGCTCACACCTACGACCCTGCAGATGATTACCCAGCATTCTGCATTGAGGCGGCTTCCCGTACCGTCGCTGATCCGGGCAGCCTGGGCATCGTGCTCGGCGGTTCCGGCAACGGCGAGCAGATTGCTGCTAACAAGGTCAAGGGCGCTCGTTGTGCGCTGGCTTGGTCGGTGGAGACCGCAAAGCTCGCCCGCGAGCACAACAATGCTCAGCTGATCGGCCTCGGCGGTCGTATGCACTCTGAGGAAGAGGCCCTGGCTATCGTCGATGCTTTCGTCTCCCAGCCGTGGAGCGAGGAGGAGCGTCACCAGCGCCGCATCGACATTCTGGCAGAGTACGAAAAGACTGGCGTTGCCCCGGAGCTGCCAGAAGCTTAAAGGGATTGCTGTTCGCTATCTGTTGATAGGAATAAAAAAGGGGTCTGGTTCCAGAAAACTCTGGGACCAGACCTTTTTTCATGTGTAGACGGAGTAGGAATTGTCGTATGACAAATCAAGAAGCGCATCGCCGAGTAACTGTTGTGCTATTCCCCGGGTTCGAGCTCTTGGACGTATTTGGACCGGTTGGCCTTTTTGGCCATGTCCCAGAGATTGAGGTCGAATATGTCGCCAACATTGCTGGTCCGATAACCAGCGCTCAGGGGGCGCAGGTTATCGCCACACGTTGTGCCACTGACCTCGAAACGGTCGATATTCTTCTAGTTCCTGGTGGAGCCGGGAGTAGAACACTAGTTGACGATGCAGAGTTTTTGGACTGGCTCAACAACCTCGGATCCCGGGCGCGGTTAGTGGCATCGGTTTGCACAGGTTCCGCACTGCTTGCTGCGGCTGGGCTTCTTGAAGGAAAGCGGGCAACTAGTAATAAGTTGGCTTTTGATTGGGCTACCTCGTTCGGAAACGAAGTGACGTGGGTGAAAGCGGCTCGATGGGTTGAAGACGGAGATCGCTGGAGCTCATCAGGAGTCGCAGCAGGTATGGATATGGCTGTTGCTTTAATTAGCAGCATCCTTGGCGAGGAAGCTGGTCGATTGGCCGCCAGAAAAATTGAGTATCGGCCCCAGGCAGACGCCACTGTCGACCCTTTTGCGAATTGAGCGAAATAGCGGCGCCGGGCTTCTTCTAAATATCGAAACCGTCGAATCCGCCGTCGAAGAATCCGCCACCGTCGTTGCCACCGTCGCCGCCGAAGAGGCCGTCGAAGAAGCCACCGCCGTCGCCTGCGTCACCAGCATCGGCAGCGCCGCCACCGAAGTCGCCGCCGTCAAGGTCATCGCCACCGAAGTCATCGGAACCAAAGTCATCGGAACCAAAGTCCTCGGTGCCGCCGAAGTCGTCAGCACCGGTGCCCATGCCGCTGGCGAACTCATCAGCGCCGTAGGCAACACCGGCCATACCGTGGAAGAGAGTAGAGAACAGCAGCATCGAGCCAGCGGTCCAGACACCGGTGCGGAGCGCGGACTTCCACCAGGGCTCGGAGTACCAACCGGCTGGAACCGGACGGCCAGCGACACGGCCGCCGGGGTAGTAGTTCGGAGTTTCCGGGGTGGCGTATGGCGAGGCGGTAACCGAGTGGCCTTCGTGCTCAATGGTGCGAGTTTCGGTCACAGAACCAGCGGCCTTCTGCCCCTCCAGCGGTGGCAGTGTCGGCCCCGCCGGCAGGCCCATAATTTCGCGAGCAGCATTGATGTAGTGCAGGCCCTCCAGCGCCGATTCGCGCGCCATTCGGGCCTGTGCCGGGGTCCGAGCAGTAGAAATCTGCGAGGAAGCGGCGTTGTAACGCTCGGATGCGTCGGCAAGAGCCTGCGTGGAAGCCGAATCGGTGCCAGCGAGATTCAGCACCTGTGAGCCCAGCCGCTCAATCCAACGGCGGGCGTCTGCGACGGCGTCTTCCAATTGATTGTTCTGGCGGGCATCAAAAGCCCTGTTAGAGCGGTTTTGAGCCATCGACGCGATGATAATCGCACCGCCGACGGTGATAGCGATCAGGATTAAAGCCCCCATGGGCTAGGCCTCCAAAAGGAAATTGCGAGTATTGCTAGTAATTACTTGAAATAACGCACGTAGAGCGCAAAAAGTTCCCGAGCTAACATCTCTGTGCGACAGAGGCAGCTCGGGAACCAGGAAAAGATTGGGTATGGGTAGGTATCTATGACTCGGCGGAGTCGGTGCGCTTGGTGCGGCTCTTTCGATTAGCGTGCCATGCGCGAACTTCTTCGGAATCCCACAGGGTCAACCCATGAAGCTTCGCGACGGGCTCAGGAGCCTTCTTGCGGCCAGCGTAGCTGGTGAAAGTGCCACGTGCGGTGCCGGAAAAAGCAGCGCATTCGACCGCGGTCCATAGTTCGTGTCCAGTATCGGCATCGATAATGGTGGGCTTCATGGTGCCCAGAGTACCCGCGGCACTGGATCCTGAACAGAGGGCAGAAGAATTTCTGGCCCCGGACATCGGCTCGGAAAAACAAAAACCGGGAGCAACGCTCCCGGTTACGTGGAGGGGATGACGGGAATCGAACCCGCGTCTTCAGCTTGGAAGGCTGAGGTATTAGCCACTATACGACATCCCCATAGACAGAAATCCGGTTTAGATGCGCACTCGCCTCAACCAGACCGTGTCTTGGTACAAGGCATATTAACTCGTTAAAGCGCACATACAAAAATCGATGCCAGGTTTTTCTCGAAGGATTTAAAGAAAAGTGGCTGTGGCCGGGAAAAACAGAAAATGAAACTAAAGCAATATGGGGTATATGAAACAGGCGTATAGCCGTTGATTACACTGTCACACGACTCAACAAAGGGGCAGTCGTTTTAGGCGGCTTCTTTGGAGGGTCGGCCGACGAATGGAGTGTTTGCAGTAAACGAGGCCGCCAAAAGCAGTGCCGAGGTGATGCAAACGCCCTGTGATATGCATGGATTTCATGAAACCAGTAGTAGTTGGCAGGTTGGCTCTCGATGGCGTCGTAAAGCGTTTTCAGACAGAGTAATGGCCTGGTTGAACGCGTGGTTTTGTGATTTCGTTAATCGTCAGGTAAATCTATACGGGTCCGTTGTGGAAACGCGATTTCGCGACTATGAGGGCCCCGGTGCAGATGCTCCAAAGGGGTTTCTGCTAGGTTTCGAATGACGCATACGGGGTATGGCGCAGCTTGGTAGCGCGTCCGCTTTGGGAGCGGAAGGCCGTGGGTTCAAATCCCGCTACCCCGACCAGTATCACGGGCACTCCCGTGGTCTATGAATTAATCATCGAGTTGCAGGAGAGTGCACCAGTGAAGTCTTCCGTTGAGAAGCTCAATGAGACCCGAGTGAAGATTACCGTCGAGGTCCCGTTTGACGAGCTGAAGCCAGAGTTCGACAATGCCTACAAGGCACTGGCTCAGCAGGTCCAGATTCCGGGCTTCCGTAAGGGCAAGGCACCGGCAAAGCTGATTGAGGCCCGCTTCGGCCGCGGCCCAATCCTGGAGCAGGTGCTCAACGACATGGTTCCGTCCCGCTACGACGAGGTCGTTCGCGAGGAGGAGCTGAAGGTTATCGGTCAGCCTGAGGTTGACATCACCAAGCTGGAAGACGGCGAGCTCGTCGAGTTCACCGCTGAGGTCGACGTCCGTCCGGAGATTGGGCTGCCGAAGTTCGAGGACATCGCAGTTGAGGTTGACCCGCTGGTCGCCGACGAGGAAGCTGTTGAGGCTGAGCTGCAGAACCTGCTCGCTCGCTTCGGCACCCTGACCGGCGTTGAGCGCGCAGTTGAGAAGGATGACTTCGTCTCCATCGACCTGTCCGCCACTATCGACGGTGAAGAGCTGGAAGAGGCTTCCACCGAGGGACTGTCCTACCAGGTTGGCTCCGACGATCTGATTGACGGCCTGGATGAGGCTGTTGTTGGCCTGTCCCAGGGCGAGTCCAAGGAATTCACCACCAAGCTGGTTGCTGGCGAGCACGAGGGCGAGGACGCTCAGGTCACCGTTACCGTTCAGTCCGTCAAGGTCCGCGAGCTGCCGGAAGCTGACGACGACTTCGCTCAGATGGCTTCCGAGTTCGACACCATCGAGGAGCTGAAGGAAGACCTGGCACGCCAGGTCGAGAACACCAAGAAGGGCGAACAGGCTCAGCAGGTCCGCGACAAGGTCCTGGCTGCCGCAATGGAGCAGACCACAATCGCTCTTCCGGAGGGTGTTGTCAAGGAGCAGGTCGAGGGCCAGCTGCAGCAGCTGCTGGGTCAGTTCGGCGGCGACGAGAAGGTTCTGAACTCCATGCTGGAGGCCCAGGGCACCACTCGTGAGCAGTTCGACGAGGACTCCAAGAAGTCCGCTGAGGAAGCTGTTCGCACCCAGCTGTTCCTGGATGCACTGGCTGAGGAGATCCAGCCGGACGTTTCCCAGCAGGAGCTCACCGACCACATCCTGTTCACTGCTCAGTCCTACGGCATGGACCCGAACCAGTTCATCCAGCAGATTCAGCAGTCCGGCCAGCTCGGCAACCTGTTTGCAGACGTTCGCCGCGGCAAGGCTCTGGCCACCTCGATCCTGAAGGCTTCCGCCAAGGACACTGAGGGCAATGAAATCGATCTGAACGAGTACTTCGGTGAGGTCGAAGCTGAGGCTGAGAAGGCTGAGTCCGACAAGGCTGAGGACAACTCGGCTGAGTAAGCCCCGCCGTTAGCGCGACGCATTCCTTATGCTGCAACGCTTATAGCGAACAAGGGCCGTTCCTGAAACAAAGGGACGGCCCTTTTCGTTACCCTCTAGTGAACGACAAACTCGCACACGTACGAAGAAGGAGTACACAGATGAGCGATAACGCCCAGATGTCGACGAACACGGTTTTCGACAAGCTGCTCAAGGAGCGCATTATTTGGCTGGGTGAGCAGGTCGACGACGAGATTGCCAACAAGCTCTGCGGTCAGATGCTGCTCCTGGCAGCTGAGGACCCGGAGGCGGATATCTCGCTGTACATTAACTCCCCGGGTGGCTCCGTCACCGCCGGCATGGCCATTTACGACACCATGCAGTTTGTTCCGTGCGACGTGGCTACCTACGGCATGGGCTTGGCAGCTTCCATGGGTCAGTTCCTGCTCGCCGCAGGTGCTAAGGGCAAGCGTTACGCACTGCCGCACGCCCGCATTATGATGCACCAGCCATCTGCAGGTATTGGCGGTACCGCATCCGACATCACCATTCAGGCTGAGCAGTTCGCTGCCACCAAGAAGGAGATGGCTCGTCTGATTGCGCAGCACACCGGTCAGCCGGTCGAGCGCATTGAGGAAGACTCGGACCGCGACCGCTGGTTTACCGCAGCTGAGGCTAAGGAATACGGCCTGGTTGACCACGTCGTGACCGCTCTCAAGGACACCGCACGCTAAAAGCGGACAGTAGCGAATAATTAGAGGCGATTTAATCAACATGGAGATGAACAATATGCAGATGCCGCAGTCGCGCTACGTGCTTCCTTCTTTCGTGGAGCACTCCAGCTTTGGTGCTAAGGAATCCAACCCATACAACAAGCTCTTCGAAGAGCGCATTATCTTCCTCGGCTCCCAGGTCGATGACACCGCCGCTAACGACATCATGGCGCAGTTGCTGGTGCTTGAGGGCCTGGACCCGGATCGTGACATCACGATGTACATCAATTCCCCAGGCGGCTCCTTCACCTCGCTGATGGCCATCTACGACACGATGCAGTACGTGCGTCCCGACGTGCAGACCGTGTGCCTGGGCCAGGCTGCCTCCGCGGCAGCCGTGCTGCTCGCTGCGGGTGCACCGGGTAAGCGTGCAGCTCTGCCGAATGCGCGCGTTCTCATTCATCAGCCGGCTACCCAGGGAATCCAGGGCCAGGTTTCCGACCTGGAGATTCAGGCGAACGAAATCGAGCGCATGCGCAAGCTGATGGAGGAGACGTTGGCTCGCCACTCCGGTCGCACTGCAGAGCAGATCCGCAAGGACACCGACCGTGACAAGATCCTGACCGCTGAAGAGGCCGTCGAGTACGGCATCATCGACCAGGTCTTCGAGTACCGCAAGCACAACGCCTAAATGGGGACATGGTCTCTTTGGAGTGCTGCGCACTGGCCGTCGTAAAGCACCGGGCGAGATCGCGTGAAATTCGCCTCGCCCCTGGCGTGGAAGCCGGTATTTGCGCACACTCACGGTAGGCTGGTCTGAAGCAGTTATTGGCAACGAAGCGGAAAGGCGGCGGCGGGAGCCTCATGGCGCGTATGCAAGAAAGTGCGGATTTGCTGAAGTGCTCTTTCTGTGGAAAGAGTCAGAAGCAGGTCAAGAAGCTGATTGCCGGACCTGGTGTGTACATCTGTAATGAGTGCATCGAGCTCTGCAACGAGATCATCGAAGAGGAGCTCAACACCGGCGGCGAGGCAACTGGCAACGACGACCGCCTGCCGCGGCCGATGGAAATTCGAGACTTCCTCGATGAGTACGTCATCGGCCAGGACATGGCTAAGCGTACCCTAGCGGTAGCGGTCTACAACCACTACAAGCGCCTTCGTGCTGCGGAGACCAAGTCGGACAACGACGTCGAGCTGCAGAAGTCGAACATCCTCTTGCTGGGGCCGACTGGCTGCGGCAAGACGTACCTCGCGCAGACACTGGCTCGCAAGCTGGATGTGCCGTTCGCGATTGCTGACGCCACCAGCCTGACCGAGGCCGGCTATGTCGGTGAGGACGTGGAGAACATCCTGCTGAAGCTGCTGCAGGCGACTGATTTCGACGTCGAGAAGGCACAGCGCGGCATCATTTACGTCGATGAGATTGACAAGATTTCGCGCAAGTCCGAGAACACTTCCATCACTCGCGATGTCTCCGGTGAAGGTGTGCAGCAGGCGCTGCTGAAGATTCTCGAGGGAACCGTAGCCGCCGTGCCCCCGCAGGGTGGGCGCAAGCTGCCGAACCAGGAGTTCATTCAGTTCGACACTTCCAACGTCCTGTTCATCGTCGCCGGTGCGTTTGCCGGTCTGGAAAAGGTCGTTCAGGAGCGAGTCGGCAAGAAGGGCCTGGGCTTCGGAGCAGATGTCACCTCGGCTAACGACGAGGACATGAAGGATCCATTCCGCGACGTGCTGCCGGAGGACCTCGTTCGATTCGGCCTGATTCCCGAGTTCATTGGCCGCCTGCCCGTTATCGCATCGGTCACCAACCTCGATGAGGACGCGCTGGTTCGCGTACTCACCGAGCCCAAGAACTCCCTGGTCCGCCAATACCAGCACCTGTTCGACATGGATGGTGTGCGCCTCACCATCGACGACGAGGCACTGCGCGCCATTGCTGCCAAGGCGATTAGCCGCAATACCGGCGCCCGTGGTCTGCGCGGCATCATGGAAGAAATCTTGGTTCCCGTGATGTTCGACGTACCAGAGCGTGACGACGTTGCGGAGGTCATTGTCCACAAGGAATGCATCACGGACGGTGCAGCGCCAGAACTCGTTGAACGCAGCGCGGACAAGAAGACTGCGTAAAGGTAGCTGAAAACCCGGTTAGAGCGCCTGCTCTAACCGGGTTTTGATGTCTGTGGGGAGCCCTAGTCGTCCATGCCGTAGATGTCGCGGTAATCCGGGGCATCATCAGCAGCCAAGTCCTGAGTCTCTGGGTTGGGCTGATCGCCATAGACCTCTGCGCCAAGCGCGGACGAGTTCGCGCCATGGGAGGCCAGCAAGGAAGTGTACGAGCTTCCCGGTTCGTTGCGAGGCGAGGATGTCAACAGGCTGGTCACGGTGTCCTGTGCGA
The DNA here is from genome assembly GCF_014335085.1 of Corynebacterium sp. LK26. NCBI lineage: Bacteria > Bacillati > Actinomycetota > Actinomycetes > Mycobacteriales > Corynebacteriaceae > Corynebacterium > Corynebacterium sp. LK26. The sequence continues at coordinate 708,582 of NZ_PDHB01000001.1, read as the reverse complement.
ACTCACGCAGCTTGTCCGACAGCACCGTCGACTGCATTTCAATGCCGTAGAGGTTTTCAAAAGTCCGTTGGTGCAGGGTGGGGAAGGTGGCCAGTGAGAGCACGAGAATATAAAGATCAAGTGCGGAAATGTCAGTGCGGAATGCACCGTAATCGCGGCCGAGCAACAAGATGCGGTCAAACTCCAAAACAATTGGGCTCTGACCACCAAGCCCAGTCACGCCTTCTAGCGGCAGGACCGGATGTAGGTTTTCCTGGATGATGAACCGCACGGCGAGCGGGTTCGCCGAGAAGTAGTCATAGATAACACCGACCACATGCTGCAGGGCTTCCACCGGCACATTGGAGTGCGGGCGCAGGTCGTCGTCGTCAGGCCTTACGGTCTCCAGCACATGTGCCCACGTCGCCCTGTAGAGTCCCAACTTGTCACCACAGTGGTAGTGAAGCATGCGCTTGGAGACACCAGAGGCGGCAGCAATGGCATCCAAACGGGCATCTGCATACCCCTTTGCGGTGAATTCTTGAAGTGCTGCCACCAAGACTGCATGGGGGATTGCATCAGAGGAGCCTGGAGACTTCATGAAAATCCTTTGCTTGGACTAGAGAGAGACTAAGGGGTTTTGGCTATCTAACGGGGGTGAAATTGGTCAGTCGCGGACTTCTTTCTAGTGAAATGAGTACACGACCGTAAGTCATGCCTAATGCTATCCGTTTTTCAGAAATGGCCTGAGCGCATCGCCCCCGTCTGCGCCAATTCTGTAGTCGCATTAGAGTGGGCAGCGAATTGATTCTCTCTCGAGAAAGGCCTGAAGTGAACAAGACTCCCGTAAAGGTTGCAGTTACCGGCGCCGCCGGACAGATCGCTTACTCCCTGCTCTTCCGCATTGCCAGCGGTTCGGTTTTCGGCCCTGAGACCCCGGTTGAGTTGAACCTGCTGGAGATCACTCCGGCGCTGCACGCCACCGAAGGCGTCGCCATGGAGCTGTTTGACTCCGCCTTCCCGCTTCTGACTGGCATCAACATCACCGATGATCCGGCAAAGGCATTCGACGGTGCCAACGCCGCCTTCCTGGTCGGTGCAAAGCCGCGCGGCAAGGGCGAGGAGCGCTCCGCACTGCTGGGCGCCAACGGCAAGATCTTCGGCCCGCAGGGTGCTGCACTGAATGATCACGCAGCAGACGACATCAAGGTTCTGGTTGTCGGCAACCCGGCCAACACCAACACCATGATTGCCGCATCCCACGCTAAGGACATCCCGGCAGAGCGCTTCACCGCCATGATGCGCCTGGACCACAACCGTTCCCTGTCTCAGCTGTCGGAAAAGATTGGTGTTCCGACCACTGAGATCAAGAACATGATTGTCTGGGGTAACCACTCCGCAGACCAGTTCCCGGACATCACCTACGCCACCATTGCAGGCGAGAAGGTCTCCGACAAGGTGGACGCTGCGTGGGTCGAGCAGGACTTCATTCCGCGTGTCGCCAAGCGTGGCGCAGAAATCATCGAGGTCCGTGGTTCCTCCTCCGCAGCTTCCGCTGCCGCAGCCGCAGTTGACCACATGCGTGACTGGGTCACGGGTACCCCAGAGGGCGAGTGGGTCTCTGTCGCCCTTCCGTCCGATGGCTCCTACGGCATCGACGAGGGCCTGGTCGCTGGTGTTCCGTGCTACGCCAAGGACGGCGAGTGGGTTCGCGTTGAGGGCCTGGATCTCTCCGAGGTTCAGCGCGCTGGCATCGAGCGCAACGTCAAGGCACTGCGCGAAGAGCGCGAGGCTGTTAAGGACCTGCTGGTCTAAGAGCTGTTCAACGGCCGTTTAGAGGCGCTCTCTTGTGATGATTTCACAAGAGAGCGTTTTTATTTTGCGCGGTAATCGCGGTTTGGCTCGGAGCGGGAGAAAGGCTTGAATTAGGCGGTGTATAAGTCGCTGATGGCAGATATGGGTGGGGCGCAAGGGCCGTCGTAAAGCCCCTGGAAAACCAAATCCGGGCAAGGCGCTAAGATGTGACGCGTGACTGAGAACAACGTGGACCTAAACAGAGCAGATAAGTTGCCCAAGTCGTGGAACCCGGCTGACGTGGAGTCGGACCTGTACCAGGGCTGGGTAGACGCTGGCTATTTCGAGGCTGATCCGTCTAGCTCCAAGCCGGCTTACTCTATTGTGCTGCCCCCGCCGAATGTGACGGGTCAGCTGCACATGGGCCACGCACTGGACCACACTTTGATGGATGCGCTGGTGCGCCGTAAGCGCATGCAGGGCTACGAGGTGCTGTGGCTGCCGGGTATGGACCACGCGGGTATCGCAACGCAGACCAAGGTCGAGGCGATGCTGAAGGAGTCCGAAGGTAAGGACCGCTTCGATTACGGCCGCGAGGAATTCGTGGAGAAGGTCTGGGAGTGGAAGCACGATTACGGCGGACGTATCGGCAACCAGATGCGCCAGATTGGTGACTCCCTGGATTGGTCACGTGAGCGCTTCACTCTGGACGAGGGCCTGTCCCGTGCGGTTCAGACGATTTTTAAGGAACTGTTTGACCGCGGCCTGATTTACCGCGCCAAGCGCATGGTCAACTGGTCGCCAGTGCTGCAGACTGCAATCTCGGATATTGAGGTCAAGTACGAGGACGCTGAAGGCGAGCTCGTGTCTTTCCGCTACGGCGATGGGGAGGACTCCATTGTTGTGGCGACGACTCGTGTGGAGACGATGCTGGGTGACGTGGCAATTGCCGTGCACCCGGAGGATGAGCGCTACACGCACCTGGTGGGCAAGGTTCTGGACCACCCGTTCCGCGAGGACCTGAAGATTCAGGTCATCGCCGATGACTACGTGGACCGCGAGTTCGGTACCGGCGCGGTGAAGATCACGCCGGCGCACGATCCGAATGACTTCGCTATGGGCCAGCGCCACGACCTGGATATGCCGGAGGTCATCGACACCACTGGCCGTATCTTCAACACTGGCACGCGTTTCGACGGCATGGATCGTGCAGAGGCCCGTACTGCGCTGACGGAGGCGCTGCGTGAGCAGGGACGCATTGTCAAGGAGATTCGCCCGTATGTTCACTCGGTTGGTCACTCGGAGCGCTCGGGTGAGCCGATTGAGCCGCTGCTGAGCTTGCAGTGGTTCGTTAAGGTCGATGAGCTGGCCAAGATGTCCGGCGATGCTGTTCGCGAGGGCGACACGGTTATTCACCCGGCTTCGCAGGAGCCGCGCTGGTTCGACTGGGTCGATGACATGCACGACTGGTGTATTTCCCGTCAGCTGTGGTGGGGCCACCGCATCCCGATCTGGTACGGCCCGAATGGCGAGGTCGTCTGTGTCGGCCCGGATGATGAGGTCCCGACGGGCGACGGCTGGACGCAGGATCCGGATGTGCTGGATACCTGGTTCTCCTCTGCGCTGTGGCCGTTTTCCACGATGGGTTGGCCGGACGCCACCCCAGAGCTGGAGAAGTTCTACCCGACATCCGTGCTGGTCACCGGCTACGACATTCTGTTCTTCTGGGTCGCGCGCATGATGATGTTCTCGACCTTTGCTGCCACCCTGCCTGATTCACCGCTGGGCAAGGGTCGCGACGGTCGTCCGCAGGTGCCGTTCAAGGATGTCTTCCTGCACGGTCTGGTCCGCGATGAGCAGGGTCGCAAGATGTCGAAGTCTCTCGGCAACGGCATTGACCCGCTGGACTGGGTGCGTGATTACGGTGCGGACGCACTTCGCTTCACGCTGGCTCGTGGCGCTAACCCGGGCTCTGACCTGCCGGTCGGTAACGACGCCGCACAGAGCTCCCGTAACTTCGCTACCAAGCTGTTCAACGCCACCCGCTTTGCACTGATGAACGGTGCCCACGTGGGCGAGCTGCCGGACCGTGACCAGCTCACCGACACCGACCGCTGGATCTTGGACCGCCTGGAACAGGTCCGCGCCGAAGTCGACTCTGCGCTGGATAAGTACGAGTTCTCCAAGGCCAACGAGGCCCTCTACCACTTCGCATGGGACGAGGTCTGTGACTGGTACCTGGAGATGACCAAGGTTGACTTCCCACGCCTGAATGACGGCGAGACCATGACCGAGGAGCAGGCCGCCCGAGCCGCCTCCACTCGTCTGGTTCTAGGCCGCGTGCTGGATACGCTACTGCGTCTGCTACACCCGTCCATGCCGTTCGTCACGGAGACGCTGTGGAAGGCGCTTACCGACGGCGCGGAGGGCTTCGAGGACTCTCTGGTTATTTCCGCCTGGCCGGATGCAACCATGACCACCGACGGCGCTGCTGTTGATGAGGTTGCCGCACGTCGTATTGCCGATGCCCAGAAGTTGGTCACCGAGCTGCGTCGTTTCCGCAATGACCAGGGTGTGAAGCCGTCGCAGCGCGTGCCGGCACGCATGAACCTGGCGGATGCTGATCTGACTGCTCAGGAAGAGATGATTCGTTCGCTGGCTCGTGCTGAGGCACCGGAGGACGGCTTCACCGCTACCGCTTCCATTGAGGTGCGCCTGTCTCAGGCCACGGTCCTGATCGAGCTGGATACCTCCGGCACCGTCGACGTGGCCGCTGAACGCAAGCGTCTGGAAAAGGACCTGGCCAAGGCAGAGAAGGAACTGGCCGGCACCGAGAAGAAGCTCGGCAACGAGGCCTTCCTGTCCAAGGCTCCGGAGCAGGTCGTGGAGAAGATTAAGACTCGCCACCAGTTCGCACTGGAGGAGATTGACCGTATTAAGGCTCGTTTGGAGGGACTTCCGCAGGCATGACCGATCCACGGGATGCTGAACCACGTGATGAGGCCGCAGGCGAGATTCGTTTGAATCTTGGCGGCGAGGACGATTCGGTGACGCAGGAAGAGTCTGCGGTGCGAGAGGAGTCCACTGCAGCGCCTGAGTTTGAATTCGATCCGGCTGACTCTCAGATCGTCGAGGACCTTGAACCTCGCGAAATCGCCGGTGTGATGGCCGATGGCCGCATGCCCGATGACATGCGCCTCGGTGAGGTCTCCGTGTCCGAGGAGGGCCTGAGCCTGCCCGTCGATGTGGATCGCCCAGTCAACGAGCCGGCTCCGCTGGAGGCCACCGCAGAGGAACTGCGCGAGCTCGCAGAGGTGGAAGCCGAGCTGGATCAGCGCTGGCCGGAGACCAAGATTGACCCGTCGCTCGAGCGGATCGAGATGCTGATGGACATCCTTGGCCATCCTGAGCGTGCCACTCCGGTCATTCACGTTGCCGGCACGAATGGCAAGACTTCCACTGTGCGCATGATTGAGTCGCTGGTGCGCGCTCTCGGTCGTCGCACCGGCCGCACCACCAGTCCGCATCTGCAGCTGGTTACCGAGCGCATCGCCATCGATGGCCAGCCCATTCATCCACGCGATTACGTGCGCATCTGGCGCGAGATTCAGCCCTACGTGGAAATGGTTGACGCCAAGTCCGCCGAAAAGGGCGGCCCGCAGATGAGTAAGTTCGAGGTCCTCACGGCCATGGCCTACGCTGCCTTCGCCGACGCTCCTGTCGATGTCGCCGTGGTGGAAGTCGGCATGGGTGGCACATGGGATGCGACCAACGTGGTGGAGGCCGACGTGGCAGTCATCTGCCCAATTGGTCTCGATCACACGGAGTACCTCGGCGATACCCTGGTTGAAATCGCTGCTGAGAAGGCCGGCATCATCAAGTCGCGGTGGAATAAGGACGACTTGCTCACGCCACCGGACAATGTCGCCATTGTCGGCGAGCAAGAGCCGGAAGCAATGGACGTCGTTTTGCGACGTGCCGTGGAAATGGACGCCTCCGTCGCCCGCGCCGGAGTTGAGTACGGCGTCGTCAGTCATCAGCTGGCGGTCGGCGGGCAGAACCTGACGCTCAAGGGCCTGGCCGGCGAGTATGACGATATCCATCTGCCGCTGCACGGTCCGCATCAGGCGCGTAACGCAGCCACAGCACTGGCTGCGGTGGAGGCGTTCTTCGGCGCAGGTCCGGGGCGTCCGCTCAACATTGATGCGGTTCGCGAAGGCTTTGCGACGGTCGCATCGCCCGGCCGTCTGGAGCGCGTGCGCTCGACCCCGACGGTGTTTATCGATGCCGCCCACAATCCGCACGGTGCCCGTGCGCTACGCACGGCCCTCTCCGCTGAGTTCGACTTCCGCCGTGTGATTGGTGTGCTGTCGGTGCTGGGGGAGAAGGATGCTCGTGGGCTGCTGGTGGAGCTGGAGCCTTACTTCGAAGAAGTGGTTATTACCCAGAACACATCGCCGCGTGCGCTGCACTACGACGACCTGGCTGACCTCGCGGAGGAGATTTTCGGCGAGGAGCGCGTGCATCGCGTGCCAACTCTGCCGTCCGCCGTTGAGCTAGCTGTCGCGCTGGCTGAGGAAACCGACACCGGTGACGGTATTGTCTCTGGTTCCGGTGTGATTGTCACTGGATCTGTTGTTACCGCGGGCGAGGCCCGGACACTATTTGGAAAGGACCCGCAATGAGCGAATCTCAGGCGAGCCAGCCACAGGGCAATGGCGCGGAGGATTACACCGCTGCCGACCGCGAGGCCCTGCGCGCCTACCGCGAGGGGCGTGACCTGAGTGAGGGCGGCAAGTATGGTCCGCTCGGTGCGGGACACGATCCGGCTAAGGACCCGCTGAAGGGTCTGCGCGGTGTTATGTCCGGCACGCTGATTATGCAGGCTATTTCGGTGCTGCTTGGTCTGACTGTGGTCACGCGCATTCCCGACGGCCAGATTAACCAGACCTTCTCGGTTACGTACATCACCATCCTGGGCTTGGCTCTGATTGCGATGGCCTTCCTGCAGAAGCAGCCTTGGGCACTGAAGGCGAACATTGTGCTGCAGGTCTTTGGTGTGCTGGCTATCTTCACGCACGTGTCTATGGGCGTGGTGGGTATTTTCTTCGCCCTGGTGTGGGCCTACATTCTGCATCTGCGGAAGAACCTCCTCCAGCGTATGGAGCGCGGTCTGTTGACCACCCAGCACTCGTAAGTCTCCCGCGCTCGTAGTCGCGACTTTCACCCCGCTGCACCACCACTCCGGTGCAGCGGGGTTTGTCATAGTATGATGCTCACCATGACTGAACGTACTCTTATTCTGATCAAGCCGGACGGCGTTTCCCGCGGTCTGGTCGGCGAAGTTATCTCCCGCATCGAGCGCAAGGGCCTGAAGCTGGTCGCGCTTGACCTCCGTGTTGCTGACGAGGCAACTGCGAAGGAGCACTACGCAGAGCACGTCGATAAGCCGTTCTTTGGTGAGCTGGTTGATTTCATCACCTCTGCACCGCTGGTCGCTGGTGTTATCGAGGGCCCGAACGCAATCGCTGCGTGGCGTCAGCTCGCTGGCGGCACCAACCCGGTTGAGGCCGCAACTCCGGGCTCCATCCGCGGTGACTTCGCACTTGAGGTTGCTAACAACGTTGTTCACGGTTCCGATTCTCCGGAGTCCGCTGAGCGCGAGATTGGTATTTGGTTCCCGAACCTCTAAACGTTGACGGTTCAGCATTGACCCGTGAGCGTTGAACTGGCGCCGAACTGAGCAAGCAATTGTTTGCCGGTTCGGCGCTTTTTGCTTGTCGACGACCGTGGGGCGGCCCTTCAGCGGGCTGCACGTGTGAATGCGGGCACGGGCTGCAAATGTGAAACTGTAGGAGTTTATGACACTTTCCGGCAATTTTTCAGGCCATTTCTGTCATAAACGCAGTCAGTAACTCGGATTGGCCCGCCGCCACCAATGTCGGTGCGCGCCACCTGCTCGATATGTGCGACAATGGACAGCAGCAGTAGTGCCCGGGAGTTCGCTCCGGCGGATGAAATATGCCGCATGTGATCGCTGAATCCCCGAGTCAGCCGGTAGGCCTGCCAATAAGCTTTCATAATTGTTCATCGTTTTCGGCCCTCTATCTGCGCATTTGGCGCAAATGAAGTGGCTGTCGCAACATCGTTGCTCCGCCTGGTTTCCAAGGCCACAACGGATGTAGGCGCACATGGAATGACAAAGAGTGTGCTTCCTGTTGTCGGGTTTTGCGTGGTGGGGTGTCAAGGAGAAACAAATACAGTGGCAAATTTCAGCCAGGATGTTGTCGCTAAGGCACGCGAATTTGATCGTGAGTCAGCGGCTCTGAAAACCCGAGTCCACCACCTGGCCAAGAGCTTGGGGTTGACCTCGAAGGAAACCATCGAAGCACTGGGGCACGCGGGGATCGTCGTAAAGTCCGCTGCGTCCACCATTAATCAAAATCAGCTCGACGCAGTGCTGAATTTCATCGGTGATCATCCAGAGGATGCCTCGCTTGACGACGGATCCGCTGCGACCAAGCCAACCGGCGAAAAGCCAGCCGCGAAGGAAAAACAGTCGGCAGGTAAGCCGAACGCGGCAGATGAGAAGTCGGACGAGCAAACTGCAGCTAAGTCCGAGAAGAAGCCAGCTGCGAAGAAGAGCGGCAAGAAGTCGGCTGCGAAGAAGGCCACAAAGAAGGCTGCGCCGAAGGCAGCCAAGAGCGAAGCGGAGTCGGACGCAGCGCCTGCCGAGGAAGTGACCGAGAAGAAGGACACCAAGAAGGCCTCGGCTAGAAAATCCTCGGCAAAGCAGAGCGCAGAGAAGCAGAGCGCAGAGAAGCAGAGCACGACTAAGAAGCGAGCAACGCGTAAGCGGGCTGTGAAGAAGACCGCTGGCGCTCCGGAAGAAACCGCTGCGAAGGACGAGCAGAAGGACTCGAACTCGGTCGTCGAGGAAGCTGTTGAGGCTGTCGTTCAGTCGTCGTCGAAGAAGGCTGCAGACAAGAATGCTTCCGATAAGAAGGCTGCCGACACCGTAGCCGAGACCGCTGAGAAAACCTCCGCTGAGGAAGCTTCCGCCGAAGCACCTGCTGCAAAGAGCGCTGCAGTGACCACACGTCGTGGCCGCCGAGTTCGCCGTGCGGTCCGCACGACCAGCGCTCCAGTGGCAGAGGAAGCTCAGGAAGCGCAAGAGCCGCAGAAAACGCAAGAGCCGCAGGATACGCAGGCAACTCAGAGCGAAGCCCTGCAAGACATCGAGCCGCCGGTAGTCCCGGAGCCGCCGGTTGCGGAAGAGCAGACCGCGTTTGCGCCTATCTTCCTGGCGCCGCAGGCTGTCCCGGCTACGGCCAAGAATTCGGCCACCGAGGATGCAGCTTCAGCTGACAACGGGGCCTCCAACCAGGGCACCGATGACAACGCGGGGGAGGGGCAGGACGGCTCGTCGTCAAGCGAAACGGAGCGTCAGCCGCGCCCGCGTCGTCGCCGTCGTGGACGTGGGCGTCGTAATGATGACGCGCAACAGGCGGAGAAGACCACCGAAAACACAGAGCGCGAGGAAGAGGAAACCCGCGAAGAGGTCGAGGAACCGCAGGCGATTAAGGGATCGACTCGCCTGGAGGCGCAGCGACGTCGCCGTATCGAGCGTCGTGAGGAATCGCGCAAGCGCCATGTAATCTCGGAGGCGGAATTCCTGGCTCGTCGTGAGTCGGTGGAGCGCACGATGGTGGTGCGTGAGCGCAAGCGCCATGACCACGCGGGCATTGTCACTGAGGTGGGTGTGCTGGAAGATGACCTGCTGGTCGAGCACTTCGTTACCTCTGACACGCAGACCACGCAGATCGGCAATATCTACCTCGGTCGCGTGCAGAACGTCCTGCCCAGCATGGAAGCGGCGTTCATCGATATCGGAACCGACCGCAACGGTGTCATTTACGTAGGTGACCTGAACTGGAAGCTGCTGGGCACGAAGTCGCGTTCGCGCAAGATTGAACATGCGCTGAAGGCCGGCGACCAGATTTTGGTCCAGGTGTCCAAGGACCCGATTGGTCACAAGGGTGCGCGTCTGACCACCCACATTTCGATGGCTGGTCGATTCCTGGTGTACGTGCCGGGCGGCCGGAGCGCGGGTATTTCCCGCAAGCTGCCGGAGCCGGAGCGCAAGCGCCTGAAGTCGATTCTGAGCGAGGTTACGCCGGAGGGCTCGGGCACGATTATCCGTACCGCAGCCGAGGGTGTGTCCAAGGAGGCCATCGAGGCCGACATCAAGCGCTTGGAGTCGCAGTGGCAGGAGATCTGGGAAGCCTCCGAGGCAGCGAAGGCGAAGCGTGGAGCAAAGCCGATTGCGCTGTACGAAGAGCCAGACATGCTGGTCAAGGTCGTCCGCGACGTCTTCAACGAGGACTTCTCGCGTCTCGTGGTGGAGGGCGATTGCCCGTGGAACACAGTGACGGACTACATCGGCGACCTGGCACCAGAGCTGGAGCCGCGACTGCAGCGCTACTTCGCCAAGGAGCACGGCGGCGCTGATGTCTTCGAGCACTTCCGCATCGATGAGCAGCTGGCCAAGGCACTCGACCGCAAGGTCTGGCTGCCTTCGGGCGGCACGCTGGTCATCGACCGCACCGAGGCCATGACGGTCATCGACGTCAACACCGGTAAGTTCACCGGCGCTGGCGGAAACCTGGAAGAGACGGTCACTCGCAACAACCTGGAGGCCGCTGAGGAAATCGTCCGCCAGATGCGTCTGCGCGATCTGGGCGGCATGATTGTCGTCGATTTTATCGACATGGTGCTGCCGGAAAACCAGGACTTGGTGCTGCGCCGTCTGAAGGAGGCCCTGGGCCGCGACCGCTCGCGTCACGAGGTCTCCGAGGTCACCTCGCTCGGCCTCGTCCAGATGACTCGCAAGCGTCTGGGCACAGGCCTGCTGGAGACCTTCTCCACGCCGTGTAGCTGCTGCAATGGCCGCGGTCTGATTATCCACATCGATCCGGTTGAGCAGGACAATCAGGGCCGTGGCCACAAGAATGGCCGTCGCAACGACGAGCAGGACAAGTCCAAGCGCCGCAACAAGTCGCGCTCGGAGCACAATCCGGCCAACCACCCGGCCGCGCTGGCCATGCACCGCGATCAGAGCGACCAGGCAGGCTCTTCCAAGGCAACGCGTGACGACGACACGGAGACCAACCAGCGCGATAAGGACGCAGCCGACAAGCGTGTCGCAGCTGCTGTCGAAGCTGTCATCGTCTCTTCTGAGAACGATGAGCCGAAGCCGCCGCGTCGTCGCCGGGTTCGTAAGAGCCAGGGCCGAAACGATGAGCAGCGACAGAACGGCCGTGGCCGTCAGGAGCGCCGCGAGCGTACTGAGCAATCGGAGAACTCCAATGACCTGGCTGCTCTGGCTGCCGCAGCTGTTGCGGAAGCCCGTGAGAAGGACCCAGAGGAGCCGTCGGATGACCGTTACATGCCGCAGGAGGGGCAGCGCCGCCGCCGTCGGGCTACGCGTCGCCGTGTAGCGGAGCATGTTGCCGTTGATTCGGCTGCACGCGACGCTGATGACCGCGACGAAGAATATGGTGATCGTCGCAAGCGTTCGGAGCGCCCGACCCGTGCTGAGCGTGCCGAGCGCACCGATAACGGTGGAGGCCGTGGCGACGCTGAACGCTCCAGCAGCGCTAGCGCTCGACATCGCCGTCGTCGCGCTGTGCGTCGTACTGCTGTGGATGAAACCACTGCGCCTCAGGCTGGGTCTCAGGCAGCTTCCACCACAGATGTGAGGGAGCCAGCCAGGAATGGCAAGGGCGGCAACGCTAACAAGACCGGTAAGGCTGTGGCCGAGGAGTCCCAGACCTATGAGGAGGCGAAGGAGGCGTTCGAGCGTTCTCCACGCCGTCGTCGTCCGACGCGCGGTAACTCTCGCTCGGATCGCGCACCGCGCCGCGAGGACTTCGAGTCCACTAAGCCAAAGGCGGACGCTGAAGGCAGCAAGGGCGGAGATCGTGCGAAAGACAACCGCGATGACAGCAACCGCAGCACCAACCGCAGCGCCAACCGCAGTGGCGGTGGACGCCGCTCGGGCAAGTCACGGGTTGAGGTCGTAGCGGTCCAGGGCACGGGAGCTCGCCGTAATCGCCGTCGGGCGGTGCGCAGGGTCTCGTCGCAAAGCGATGCCGGAGCGACTGCGCCGAAGCAGCGACAGGGCGCTTCAAACCGCGCTACTAAGCCAGAGCAGAAGCAGGCTAATCGCGGTGCTGCGGCGCCGGAGACGAAACCGGCCAATCGTCGTCGCCGCGTGCGTCGTGCGGTGCGCCGAAGTGGCCAGAACTAGGTATTGGAAACCTGGAGTAAGACCAGATAGAAGGCTGTTTTCCGTTCCCTAAAGCAGGGGGTGGAAAGTGGCTTCGGAAACTGCCCGGGAAGACCGTGAAAACCAATGGGGGACAGGGTCTTACTCGGGCAGTTTGTAATTTAGGGGGATTTTTCGCTACTCTTGACCAGTCGCTGATTAGTAGGCGTATCTGGTCATGCCCACTGGTGCTTGAGGCGCTGGTGGTAAGGAAACGGCCAGAGCGGGGAAATCTACTCGGATTTGGCTTTCGGGTATGTCCCTGAAGTGTTCTGCACACGCAACTAATCGCAATTCCATTGTCCAGTCAAGGAATTACAAAGATTCCTTGAGTCGAGTTTCTCAGATAAAGGGGTAGCCCTCCTATGTACGCGATCGTCAAGACCGGCGGCAAGCAGTACAAGGTTGCCGAAGGTGACCTCGTCAAGGTCGAGAAGATCGAGGGTGAGCCGGGTTCGTCCGTGGCTCTCACCCCGGTTCTGCTCGTCGATGGCGCAGATGTCATTGCGGATGCCGACAAGCTTGCCAACGTTACCGTTAACGCAGAGATCGTCGAGGCCGCTAAGGGCCCGAAGATCCGCGGCATGCACTACAAGAACAAGACTGGCTACAAGCGCCGCTACGGCCACCGTCAGCCGCTCACTGTTCTGAAGATTACCGGCGTCTCCAAGTAAACCGCCGAAATTCCAATTAGCTTTTCCCTAGGAGAAAATCATGGCTACTAAGAAGGGTGCATCCAGCACCAGCAACGGCCGCGACTCCGAAGCTAAGCGCCTCGGCGTGAAGCGCTTCGGCGGCCAGCAGGTTAAGGCAGGCGAGATTCTCGTTCGTCAGCGCGGTACCTCGTTCCACCCGGGTGAGAACGTTGGCCGTGGCGGCGACGACACTCTCTTCGCTCTGAAGGCAGGCGCAGTCGAGTTCGGTACCCGCCGTAACCGCCGCATTGTCAGCATCGTTGAGAATAACTCCTAAGAACAACCCTCGGTTGTCCACATAGGATTACTGCAACGTTGAATTTGAGGCAGGTTTAACTGCCTTGCAGAAGAGCCGATTCCTTTCCCACTGCGAAAGGTAATCGGCTCTTTTGTTGTTTATTACTGTTTCGCGCTTTTAGGTTGCGAGGCAGCGTTTTGTTACCGCCTAGACTTCTGCCCGTCGGCTCGCTTAAATTAGGGCATTACTCCAGGCACTAGAAGATGGCTCTCCGCTCGGAAGTGTGTGTGATTTTATGTCTCGTTTTGTAGATCGTGTCGTACTGCATTTGCAGGCCGGCGACGGTGGTCACGGCTGTAACTCGGTGCTGCGTGAAAAGTTCAAGCCACTCGGCGGGCCCGATGGCGGCAACGGTGGCCACGGTGGCGACATTGTGCTGGTCGTCGACCCGCAGATTCACACTCTGATGGACTTCCACTTCCATCCCCACATCAAGGCTGCCAACGGTAAGCCCGGCGCGGGTGATCACCGCAATGGTGCTCGCGGCGAGGACCTGGTTCTCGGAGTGCCGGAGGGCACGGTTGTGATGACCGAGGATGGGGAAGTGCTGGCGGACATGACCGGTAAGGGGGACCGCTTCATCGCCGCTGAAGGCGGTTACGGTGGCCTGGGCAACGCAGCGCTGGCGAACAAGAACCGCCGTGCGCCGGGCTTCGCTCTCCTCGGTGAGCCTGGCGAGGCCAAGGATCTTGTCTTGGAGCTCAAATCCATGGCAGACGTTGGACTGGTGGGCTTCCCGTCAGCCGGAAAGTCCTCGCTGGTCAGCACCTTGAGCGCTGCTAAGCCGAAGATTGGTGACTACCCATTTACCACGCTGCAGCCGAACCTGGGTGTGGTCAACGTTGGCTACGAGTCCTTCACCATCGCAGATGTGCCGGGCCTTATCCCGGGGGCGTCTGAAGGCCGTGGTCTTGGGTTGGATTTCCTGCGTCACATTGAGCGCTGTGCTGTGCTGGTGCATGTGGTGGACGCTGCTGCGCTGGAGGGCGACCGCGATCCGGTCTCTGACATCAAGGCGTTGGAGGCGGAACTCGCCAACTACCAGTCGGTGCTGAAGGCCGACGTGGGGCTTGGGGACCTCGCAGAGCGTCCGCGCGTCATCGTGCTGAACAAGATTGACCTGCCCGATGCTCGCGAGATGATTGACATGCAGCGCGAGGAGTTGGAGAAGTTCCGCTGGCCGATTTATGAGATCTCTACGGTGACGCACGAGGGACTCAAGGAGCTGACCTACGGCCTGAAGGATCAGATTGCCGCCTACCGCAAGGCGCATCCGTTGCCAACAGAGCAGGAGCCCCGTGCGGTCATCCGTCCGGAAGGTGTGCGTGGCAAGAAGCGCGAAGGCGCGGACTTCACCATCGAGCGCGATCCGAATACCCCAGATGGGTTCATTGTGCGTGGCCGTAAGCCGGAACGCTGGATTAACCAGACGGACTTCGAAAACGACGAGGCAGTCGGCTACTTGGCTGACCGCCTGGCCAAGCTTGGTGTAGAAGATGCCCTGGCAAAGGCTGGGGCAACGGTTGGCTGCCCGGTGACGATTTCCTATCTCACCTTCGAGTGGTACCCGCAGCAGGTCGCGGGCACCGATGACTTCGTGCCGAGTGGCCGTGGTACCGACGATCGTCTCTACGTCAACGAGCGCACTAGCGCTGAGCAGCGTAAGCGTGCATCGCAGGCCCGCCGTGGTCTGATTGACGAGTACGATTTCGGAGATGGCGAAGAGGCTATTCGCGACCGGTACTCATAGTCGCGGGCGCCAGCGTCGTCGGCAAGCGAAGACTTCAAACTTGCATTTTGCCATTAATTGTTTAAACAATTATATAGTCAGAATTACATTAGACCGTCATGTTTTCCATTAGTGAAATGAGTGAGTCAGTTATCCCTTCCGACACCGTTGCCAACGATGTTGACGTCACTGGAGCAGATGCATTAGATGCCCCGGTAGCTACCCCGAAGTCTGAATCGGACGCGCCGATTTCCCGTGAGGAGGTCGACGAGCTGCTTCACAACAATCCTGAGTCCACCGTCGCTGAGATTGAAAAGGCGACTGAGAATTTATCTCCGGGAACCAAAGGCGGTTTCGATTCCGAGACTCGTGAGGCAATTCGGACCGCGAAGCGTGTCGTGGTGAAGATTGGTTCTTCCTCGTTGACCGGATCTGACGGTCGTACCGATCCCGAACGCATCGACTTCATTGCCGATGCCCTGGAAAAGCGGATGGGCTTTAGCGATGTCATTGTCGTGTCCTCCGGCGCGGTGGCATCCGGAATGGGGCCGCTGGGGCTGACTTCGCGTCCCACTGATTTGGCGACCAAGCAGGCGGCTGCAGCGGTGGGGCAGGTGCGCCTGGCACAGGAGTGGGGACGCTCCTTCCTGCGCTATGGCCGCACTTCTGCGCAGGTGCTTTTGACCTCGGACGATGCAGGTGTGCGTTCGCGTGCCCGCAACGCTCAGCGCACTATCGACCGCCTGCGCCAGCTGGGTGCAGTGCCAATTGTCAACGAAAATGACACGGTCGCGACCTCGGAGTTCCGCTTCGGCGACAACGACCGCCTGGCCGCCCTGGTCAGTCACCTGGCGTACTGCGATGCACTGATTCTGCTTTCCGACGTCGACGGCCTCTACGACCGCAACCCGGCCGATCCAGGTGCAACCTTTGTGCCAGAGGTGCGCAGCGGTAACGACTTGCGTGGTGTTATCGCCGGTGACGGTGGGGCATTGGGCACCGGTGGAATGGCCTCGAAGGTGTCTGCCGCACGCCTGGCTTCGCGTGCTGGGGTGCCGGTGCTGCTGACTTCGGCGTCCAACATTGAGCGAGCACTGGACCAGGCAGATGTGGGAACCGCTTTCGCCGCGAAGGACAACCGCTTGAGCGCCTGGAAGTTCTGGATGCTCTACGCAGCGGATAGCTCGGGCCTGCTTCGCCTGGATGCCGGCGCGGTCGACGCTGTGACCCGCATGCGCAAGTCGCTGCTCCCGGTCGGTATCACCTCGGTTGACGGTGAGTTCTCCGCTGGTGACATCGTCGACCTGATTGGCCCGAGCGGTGAGGTCATCGGACGCGGCGAGGTCAACTATGACTCTGAAGAATTGCTGGGCATGATCGGCTACCACACCGAGGAATTGCCGAATGACATGCAGAAGCCTGTCGTCCATGCCGACTACCTGTCGGATTTCGCCTCCCGCGCTTAGGAGAGCGTTGCGCTGAGAGCTGCAGCGCTTAAAGACGCGCACCTGGGCGCGCCCGGACAGAGGTGCCTCGGCAAAGACCGGCTGAGTGGGGACTAGCTGAGTGCGGACTGGCTGGGGGGAGGAGCGCCTGAGCGCGGACTGCCTGGATGAGGAACTTTCGGGCATAATCCTAAGTGTGTTATCGAAAATTATTGGCGTCATCGGCGAGTTGCTCTTGACAGCTGGAGTGCTGGTGGCGCTCTTCGCCTTTTATCTGCTGTACTGGTCTGGTCTTGAAACTGGGAAAGCTCAGCAGCAGGCTCGTGATGAGCTGCAGCAGGCATGGTCCGCACCGGCATCGGCCGCAGCTCAGGCGCCAGAAGGCACGGAGCCAGCTGTTGAGGGCTCCTGGGTGCCTGGCTCTGCGGTGGCGATGATTTCCGCTCCTAAGGCCGGTTTTAGCGATTTGGTCGTATTCGAAGGTGTCTCTCAGGAAGTTTTGCGCGGTGGCCCCGGCCATTATCCGAGCACAGCCCTTCCGGGGCAGGTGGGCAACAGCTCTTATGCCGCCCATCGTGACGGCCACGGAGCTCCCTTTGACAACATTGACCGCCTGCAGACGTGCGATGACATCACCGTAGAGACGCGTGATGCTATTTACCGCTACAAGGTATTGCCGGTCGACGGTATGGCTGGCGCAGGGGAAAGCTTCGACTGCGTGCCAGAAGGAACTAACGTCCCCGAGATTCCCGGCCAGCACATTGTCACTCCAGACCGCGCCGATGTCCTCAATCCGGTCGGTGACGCGACTCTACTTACGCTGACTACCTGCCATCCGCAGTGGGACAACACTCATCGGCTCATTATTCACGCGGTTCTCGCCGGTGTTGAGACCAAGGAGGTCAACTAGATGTACGCAGCTTTTTGGCGATCCCTGCCGGGTCCGTGGTGGGTGAAAGCGATCATCACCATCGTGATTGCCGTCATCGTGTTCCTGCTGTTGATGAATTACATCTTTCCTTGGGTTGCTGAGCTAATTCCTTCAAATGATGTCTCACTCTAGTTATGCTGGTAGGCATGACTGCTCAAACGAACGAAACTGCTAACACCATTCAACAGGGCATTGCCGAGGATTCGGCTCTTAGCCCGGAGCGTGCTGCTGAGCGCGCCGAGGTTTTAGATAAGGCACAGCGTGCCAAGGCTGTCGCGGGAGAGCTGGCTCGCTTTACGTCGGCACGCAAGAACGAGCTCCTGCTGGCCGCAGCAGATGCGCTGGTCGCCCGTACTGAGGAGATTCTGGTAGCCAACGCCAAGGACATCGAGGCCGGTAAGGCCCGTGGTTTTAGTGACTCCCTGCTGGATCGCCTGCGTCTTGACGCCAATCGTGTTGAGGGTATTGCCGGTGGGCTGCGCCAGGTTGCGGCCCTGCCGGATCCGGTAGGCGAGGTGCTGCGGGGAAGCACTCTTCCTAACGGCATTAAGCTTTCCCAGGTCAGCGTTCCGCTGGGCGTGATGGGCATGGTCTATGAGGCTCGCCCGAACGTTACTGTCGATGCCTTTGGTCTGGCGCTGAAGTCGGGCAACGTGGCCTTGCTGCGTGGCTCCAAGTCCGCCGTCCACTCCAACACGCAGCTGGTCGCGGTTTTGCGTGAGGTGCTGGCCAACCACGATGCACCGGAGGACCTTGTTCAGCTGCTGCCGTGTGAGACCCACGATTCCGTGCAGGATCTCATCACTGCCCGCGGCCTGGTTGACGTAGTGATTCCGCGCGGCGGTGCCGGTCTGATTGAGGCCGTCGTGACGAAGGCAACGGTGCCGACCATTGAGACCGGTACCGGTAACTGCCATATCTACATCGATGCTTCCGCCGATATCGACGAGGCGATTGCGCTGATGATTAACGGCAAGACCCGCCGTCCGAGCGTCTGTAACGCCACTGAAACGGTTCTCATTGACTCGGCGCTGTCCGCGCAGGATCAGGTCCGCATTTTGGACGCGCTTGCCGACGCGGGCATTGCGGTCCACGGCGATGTCGATAATCTGGCGGCCTCTGGGTGGACCGGTGAGGTCATTCCTGCGACGGAAGAAGACTGGTCGGATGAGTACCTTTCGCTAGACATTGCCGCACGCATTGTCGACGGTGTGGTGGCCGCGACGGATCACATCACTGAGTACTCCTCGGGTCACACGGAAGCTATCTCTGCACGTGACTGGGGCGTGTGCCAGGAGTTCGTCGACCGTGTTGATGCTGCCGCTGTCAGCGTCAATACCTCCACTGCGTTCACCGATGGTGAGCAGTACGGTTTCGGCGCAGAGATTGGTATTTCCACCCAGAAGCTGCACGCCCGTGGGCCCATGGGGCTGCCGGAGTTGACCAGCAGCAAGTGGGTTCTGGCTGGTCGTGGACAGACTCGTCCGTAGTGCCCGGGTAAAGTGCCAGTCATGATTAAGCGCAAGAAAAGTGTGCGGTCGCGAGTACACGCCGCGTTGACAGCGAAGTCGGCGGAAGCGCCCCGGCAGCGCATTGGCGTAATGGGTGGCACTTTTGACCCCATTCACAATGGTCACCTGGTTGCCGCGAGCGAAGTGGCAGACCGTTTTGACCTCGACTTTGTGCTTTTCGTGCCCACGGGTGAACCGTGGCAAAAACGCGGCCGGAAGGTCTCTCACAGCGAAGACCGCTACCTGATGACGGTCATTGCCACTGCGTCGAACCCGCAGTTTTCGGTCTCGCGGGTTGATATTGATCGGCCGGGTGCGACCTATACCGTCGATACGCTGCGGGATTTGAAGGTCATCTATCCCAACGCGGATCTGTTCTTCATTACCGGTGCCGATGCGCTGCAGAAGATTATGACGTGGCGGGACTGGGAGGAGATGTTCGACGCAGCAACGTTCGTCGGTGTCACTCGTCCAGGGGTTCACCTGCGGGCAGAGGACCTGGAAGGAATCGACGCTTCACGGTTGCACCTCATCGAGATTCCCGCCATGGCTATTTCTTCTACCGATTGTCGAAAGCGTGCGGAGGCAGGACGCCCTGTTTGGTACTTGGTGCCGGATGGCGTGGTGCAGTACATCGCTAAGCGGGGTCTGTACCAGTCTGCTGAGGGCACGGTTGGTTCTGTGGGCCCCGCATCGGTGAACTCGACCTCCGAGGATGCGGCATCGGTGGATGCGAAGTCCGATACCGCGGACTGAAAGTTAGCAAAATCCCGCTGAGACGGTAAGTTACAAGTACAAACGCTGTTTTTCACGACTTTTAATCACAAGGAGCTGAAGTCTTTCGTGACTGCACAACCACGCGCCATTGAGCTGGCGACCGCCGCGGCGAAGGCCGCCGATAGCAAAAAGGGTGAGGACGTCGTTGTTCTCGATGTCTCTGGCCCGGTGGTGATTACGGACGCATTCGTCCTGGTCAGTGCTGACAATGAGCGTCTGGTTGCCGCAATCGTCGACGAAATTGAGGACGATCTGCGTGACCTCGGCGCAAAGCCGGTTCGCCGCGAAGGTGTCCG
Organism: Corynebacterium sp. LK26; assembly: GCF_014335085.1. Taxonomy (NCBI): domain Bacteria; kingdom Bacillati; phylum Actinomycetota; class Actinomycetes; order Mycobacteriales; family Corynebacteriaceae; genus Corynebacterium; species Corynebacterium sp. LK26. Next base: position 688,797 of record NZ_PDHB01000001.1, on the reverse strand, counting down.
TGAGGGACGTTGGGCGCTGCTGGATTACGGCGACATTGTCGTGCATGTCTTCCGCAGTGAAGAACGCGACTTCTACGGCCTGGATCGACTGTGGCGCGATTGCCCGCGCATCGAGGTCGAGGGCATCGAGCAGCCGAGCAACGAGGACGGCGAAGATTCCGCCCGCAATGCTCGTTCTATCGACGAGATTCCGCTGGCTGCCGAAAACCCGGACACGGACGAGTTTTAATTGTGGCGGGCTCACGCGAGGCACATGTTGCCGCTCGACGTCGCCTGATTATGCTGCGGCACGGGCAGACCTCGTATAACGCTACCGGCCGCATTCAGGGACAGCTGGACACGCAGCTTTCCGACGTTGGTCGCGAGCAAGCCCGTACTGCGGCGCAGTACCTGGCGGAGGCTGAACCGCGAATCACAAAAATCGTGTCCTCTGACCTGACCCGGGCAGCCGACACCGCCCGCGCGCTAGCCGAGGCCACCGGTGCAGAGTTGAGTTTTGATAAGCGCCTGCGTGAGACCAACCTCGGTGAATGGCAAGAGCGCACCTACGACGAGATTGACTCCGCGTTTCCCGGTATGCGTGACCACTGGCGCCATAATCTCAACTGGGCACCCAAGGGCGGCGAGACCCGCTTTGAGGTCTCCAACCGAATGCTGGCGGTCATTGCTGAGCTAGCGGCCAACCCCGATTGGGAGTCGGATACCTTTGTGCTCGTGTCCCACGGTGGTGCCATTGCTGCCGCTACCGCAGCCCTGCTGCAGATGCCGCGCGACTACTTCAGCACGTTCAACGGCCTGGGCAACACTGCGTGGGTCGAAATGGAGCAGCGCACGCGCGTCAATGGTGAGACCTCCTGGTACCTGAATGCTTTTAACGCGAAGGTCCGCGAGCGGGAGTCCCAGGTTTCTGATTCTTCAGGAGGCCGCCATGCCCGGTGACGGTCGCGTTCGCATTGTTGTTGATGACACCGCGTGCTTGATGCCCGAGGTTGCCCGCAAGCTCGACATCACCGTGGTTCCCATCGGCCATGACATCAATGAAGACGCCGTCACCACGTCGGCAGTCAGTCCACTGAAGCTGTGCGCCGCATATGCGCGTGCGCTGGAACGCTCCAACAAGGATGGTTCTGACGCTGGCGTTGTCGCCCTGCATCTTGGCAAGGGAATGTCCGCTACCTGGTCTAACGCTGTCACCGCTGCTGGTGCGCTGGACCGTGTGACCGTCATCGATACCGACACCGTCGGAGCTGGAGTCGGTGCCGCTGCCATCGCGGCGGCCAAGGCTGCGAGGGCCGGGGCCAGTCGTGATGAGGTTGCCGATGTAGCGCGTGATGTGCTGCAGCGCTATCGACTCTGGTTGTTTGTACCAAAGCTTGATTCGCTACGTCGTGGCGGTCGCATCTCCGCGGGCCAAGCGATGCTTTCTACGGCTCTCGCTATCAAGCCCATCGTCGGCATCAAAGATGGCTCACTAGCGCTGGTCGCCAAGTGTCGGACAGAGGCGAAGGTCAAGCAGCGCATGGTGGATTTTGCCACGAAGATGGTGCGGTCCGCGTCATCGGCGAACCGTCCGCCTGCGGTATTGCTGCATCATTCCGATGCGCTTGACGACGTTCACGAGCTCCAGGCCATGCTTGCCGAAGAGCTACCCGACGATACCCGGTTTAGAATCCTGGATTTGCCGGAGTCTCTTACCGCTCATGTCGGGCAGGGAGCCTATGCAGTTGGCATGGTCTCCGGTGGCTCGATTGATTCGAATGCCATGGATTTTGAAACAGAGATGGGCGTGACAGCGCTGCTCCACAGTGTGGAGGAGAGTGACGCGCCTGCTGTTGATGCTGTGGCTGCAGACGCGGTAGACGACGATTCCGGGAACATAGACAATTCCGGTGACTCTGCTGACACGGACGGTTCGGCTGAAAACGCTGGCACCACAGACCCAGGTGAGCCGATCACCGATCAGGCTGCGGTGAAGGTAGTTGAGAATCCGGCTGCCAGTCGCAACCGCAATAAACGAATCCATCGCACAGTAGTGACTAATGAACAGGGAATTCCGCTTTTCACCACGGCGGTTTCTAAATTGCCAACGTGGAGTGAGAATCGCCAAGCAGCTCTGGATAAAGCTGAGCGTCTGGCGAAGGCTATCTCTGATTTGGCGCTGCGCGATAAGTCCGATCCCGAGGGAGCTGTATTTGGCACCGATGGGGAGAAATCGCGGGAGTCGTCGTCAAGCGACAAGCGTGATGATGACGGCGACGAGAAGAAGTAGCGGCTGAACTGCGAAGATGATCTGGCCTGTGGATAACCTCCACAGGTCATTTTTTATCCACAGATGACGCCTTGATGAGTGCTTTCGTCAAGGTGGGGTGTGGTGCGGGGCGCTAGGGTGCGCATCGTGACGAATTTGCGGAATCGGCTGGCGGACTATCTGGAACCGATTGATCAAGACAAGCGCATGGCGGTGGACTTTTCCACGCGCCGGGCGGTGGTGACGCCGCGGGTGGCGATGGCTGCGTGCCTTGTGATTGCGGTGTTGGCTGTTGGAGCAATCGCTGCGGTGGTGTGGCCGTCGACGCCGCAGGTGGAGATGCCTGCGGTGCAGGACGCGGCTGTCGCGGGGACGACACCGGAGACGACCGAAACCCCAGCGGAGGCGCCTGGCGGTCCGGGGCAGGAGACTAACGCTCAGGCACAGGTGGGGCCGTTGATTGTGTCGGTGGTGGGGTTGGTTGTGAATCCTGGCGTGGTGGAGGTGCCAGTGGGTGCGCGGGTGGTGGAGGCAATTGAGCGTGCGGGTGGGCTTTTGCCGGAGGCTAATCCTGCCAGCGTGAACCTGGCGGCACCGTTGGTAGATGGTCAACAGATTGTGGTCGGGACAGAGGCGCTGCCAGCAGGGACGGCGGAGGGCGGTTCCGATGTTTCTGGCGGTTCTGGCGCCGGTGCTGCAGGCGGGGCTGACCCGGGTGGCTCTGACGGAAAGATCAACATCAACACCGCCACTGCTACGCAGCTGGAGGAATTGCCCGGAATTGGACCCGCAACAGCGACCAAAATCATTGACTTTCGTGAAAAGAACGGGCCTTTTGCGAGTATCGACGCACTTGAGGAGGTACCGGGAATCGGCCCGGCGAAGGTAGAGGCTCTGCGCGATGCCACCACCGTCTGACCTGCGCGCTCGTGCTGGGCTCGATGTGCGGCTAGTGCCAGCAGCGGTGTTGGCGTGGGCGACTGCGGTGGCGGTGATCATGCGCCCAGAATGGGCGATAGTTGTGGTACCGAGCTCAATCGCGACTGCGGTGGCGTTGCCGTGGGCGTGGCAGCGTTGGTCGTGGCGATGGGGCAGAGGTGCGGTGACCTCCGGCTGGCGAGCAATCGCCACTATCGTGGTGCCAGCTGTGGCGGTGGCCAGCGTTGCGGTGGCCACGCGAATCCGCATAGCGCAAGCCCGAGCCCATGAGCTCTATGAGGACATTGGTGGGATGGCGAAAGTGCAATTGCGCCTCGTCACCGAGCCGAAAGCAACCGAGTTTGGGGCCAGTGCGAAGGCCCGCATCGAAGGTCTTCCGGGGCAGGTGACGGCTTTCGGCGACGAGTCACTGTTGGCTATCACGAGAGACACCGTAATTGAATCCACAGCCGGTATACGTGTGGCCAGCAAGCCCTGCATTAGTGGTATCCAGCTGAATCTGCGCGGTGATGTTGAGGTCATCGCGCCACCACAGGGGCTGGCAGCTGACGTGAGGCAGCAGCTCTTTGACTCGGCGCAGAATCTCCCCGTTGGTCCCGACCGCCTGATTCCCGCCATGGCCATCGGCGATGAGCGCGGCTTTAGCCTCACCGATGGCGATGTGATGACTGCTTCTGGGCTTTCACATCTATCAGCGGTCTCTGGAGCGAACGTTGCGCTTGTTGTCGGGGCTGTTGTAGCCGTGTTTTCGTGGGCTGGACCGCGGGTGCGCGTCGCAGTCGCCGCGCTTGCCCTGTATGGCTTTGTGGCAATTGTGGGTACAGAACCGTCAGTGCTACGCGCGGTGGTCACCGGCTGCATTGGGCTGTTGGCGATTCTTGTAGGACGAGCTGGCCAGGCCATCGCGGCGCTGTCGGCTGGCATTATTGGGTTGATTCTCCTGGCTCCAGACCTATCGGTATCAGTGGGCTTCGCCCTCTCGGTCGCAGCCACCGCCGGGTTAGTCCTTCTTGCCGAGCCCCTTGCCAGACGCCTGTCCGCCACCACCGTTATGGGTACCTGGCCCGCCCCAGTAGTCCGCGCCGTCGCCGTATCGATTGCCGCACACGTGGTCACCATGCCCGTGTTGGCGCTCCTTATCGGCGAAATTAGTCACGTCTCACTGCTCGCCAATCTCCTCGCCGCGCCCGCCGTCGCACCGGTTACTATCGCTGGTTCGCTCGCTGCCGTTGCCGCCGCACTGCATCTCAATTGGCTGGTCAGTGCGCTGCTCTGGTGCGCCGCGCCGTGCGCATGGTGGATTCATCAGGTCGCACGCCTCGCTGCGGGAATCGTCGCGCCCGCCACTGGGACGGTCACGTTGGTCATCTCCTGCACGCTCACGTTCGCATGCTTGACGGCGCTCTGGGCGTGGCCCCGTCTTGCGCTCCGCGCTGGTTGCTTCGCAGTGGTACTTGCCGTCTGTAGTTACGCGGTTATTTGGGTGTTCGGGCTGGACATTGCGCGTGCCCCACAGGGGTGGAAGGTTGCGGCCTGTGCGGAGAAGAACCAGGTTGTTCTCATTCACGCGGAGGCTGTCGGAGAACCCGCCAACCATGTGGCATCGGTTGGTTACCCTGCACCGACCTCGCTCAGCCGGCAGTGCCGAATTGCACTCGGACTCACCGAGGAAGAGGCGGGGTACGTCCAGGTGCTCGATGACACCACCAATAACCCCACGACAGAAACCGTGGCGGTGGAGTCCCCGTCGTACATCGCTGAATCCGTGAGCGGCCAACCGTCCCAATCAGGCCGCTCACCCCAGTGGTTTATCGCTCGCGAGTGTGGTCCGCGCGTGCGAGAAACCGTAATGACACCCGAGCAGATTCCTGTGGTGTGCCCGCAGCGAGATGGGCCGCAAGCCCTGTATTCCAATGGTGAAGTCTGGCGAGGAAGGTGAAATCCGGGCTGTCCCGTAGGCTAGAAACAACAGTCGCAGGAATTAACGCGGAAAAGAGGTCGGGATTGAGCGCCGTCGCACCCGTGAATTTGATTGTGGGCAAAGAGGAGCTGCTGAAAGACCGCGCCCGCCTCGCCATTGTCGCTGCCGTCCGCGCGCAGGCAGCAACGGAGTCCGATCCGGGTGGACGCTCGGTGCCTGTGACCACCATCCGCGCAGGGGACATGACCACTGTCGATGCCGTGGAGCTCTTCAGCCCTTCGTTGTTTGGAGATGACCGGATCGTGGTTGTCACCGACTGCCAAGACGCCGGCAAAGAGCCTGCCAAGCTGTTGATGGATTCGGTTAAGGATCCCGCGCCGGGCATCACGTTGATTCTCCTTCACAGCGGTGAGGGGCGTCAGAAAAAGATGGTCGCTGACCTGCGCAAGTTGGGGGTCCGCTTTTTCGAAGCTCAACCGCTCAAGCGAAACGACTTGCCCGGTTTTGTTGGCGAAGAGTTCGCCTCACACGGGGTTAAGGTGCGTCGCGACGTCATCGATACCGTCCTGGATGCGGTCGGTTCAGACCTCCGCGAGCTGGCCACCGCCATTTCCCAGCTGTGTGCGGATACCGCGGGCAAGGTCACCTCGGAAGCAGTGCGCACCTACTACGGTGCTTCGGCGGAGGTTTCGGGCTTTGAGATTGCCGAGCTCGCACTGCGCGGCCGGGGTGGGGAAGCGTTGGCCAAGATGCGCCGTGCCTTGCAGCTGGGCATGGCACCGGCACTGCTGTCGGCTGCAATCACGGGAATGGTTGGTGATGTAGCTCGGCTCCACGGTGCACGTGGTGTCAATGCGCGTAGAGATGCCCACCGCTATGGCATGCCGCCGTGGAAGTTGGAGAAAACTCAGCGGTTGGCATCTGCCTGGTCAACCCCGGCGGTTGCTCGCGCTGTGGTTGTCGCGGCACAGCTGGATGCAGACACCAAGGGAGCCTCATCGACGCCGGAACTATCGCTGGAACAGTCGGTGCTTCGTATCGCGGAGCTGGCCCATTCGTCCCATCGGCGTTAAAATTTACGGGCTGCAAATGTGAAACTGTGTGAGTTTATGACACTTTCAAGCCATTTTTCAGGCCATTTTTGTCATAAACGTAGTCAGTAACTCGCATCGCCCCACCGCCGCCAGCCATAAACGCAGCCACTAACTCGCGTTGGGGTTAAATAATAAAAACCGCCTCCCGCCACATCCGAAATGAAATCGGAAAATAGCAGGAAGCGGTTAATTTCACGGCACAAGCGCCACAAGAACGGCACAGCGCCAAAAGGGAATTAGCCCTCCAGCTTGTTGAAAGCCTTAGCCATACCGGACTTCTTGTTAGCCGCAGTGTTGCGGTGGAAGACGCCCTTGGTGACAGCCTTGTCCAGCTTGCGGGAAGCAACGCGCAGCTGAGCCTCAGCAGCAGCCTTGTCGCCAGCCTCAACAGCAGCCTGGAACTTGCGGATCTCGGTGCGGACTGCAGAGCGGATAGCCTGGTTACGCAGGCGAGCCTTCTCGTTGGTCTTGTTGCGCTTGATCTGGGACTTGATGTTTGCCATCGTGAATACCTCTTGTATCCGTAGTAGTTGGAATTGCTACCGCCCGCCACCAAGAAAAGTCCTGATCACAGTACAAATTTTGGCTCGAATCCCTGCCGTTCAAACTAATTAACCAGCGGGATAAAACCATGCACTGCGCTTATACGGCGATGAAAACGCGAACCCAAGGTCCTGCCCGCGCTCGCCGCAAAGGAACGCAACGGTAAACAACTTGCAGAATCTTAGCAAACAGCGCTGCCTAATACCAGCCGCTGCCTAATTCCAGCTGCGGCTAATTCCAGCCGTAGTCCCCGCGCAGTCGGGCGGCGATGAGCTCAAAGCGCCTGCGGGGCATCATCGCACCTGCGCGGCGAATCCCGGATTCCGGAATGAGCAAGATACGGTCCATCCGCACCCACGACGGCTTGGGGTCTTCATTCCAGAACCCACTGCCGATAAAGAGCCACTCCGGTTGCTCGCTGTGCTCGGTGCGAGTGGAAATCAGCATGCCCAGAAGGTACTGGTCATGGCGGCCAACCACGACAACTGCGCGCTCCCGCAAGGCGGCGTCTTCGCCTTCGAGTTGCAATGGAATCCACACCACTTCGCCGGGGTCGGCTTGACCATCCATGTCGGGGCTGTACACGATCGTGCGGGCCAGTTCCGCGGTTGGACGCGCGATGGTCACCGGGTCTCGCAGGCGAAGTAGGGCCTCCTTGGACTCGTCGGAAAGCGAGGTGTCCTGAGCGAGCCCAAGTTGCGTGTTGAGCTTAAACAGCGCCTCATCGAGGGTGTCGGGGCCGCGGAACCACTCGGTACCGGCGAAAAGACGCGCGCTGATGCGATTGCGCAGGCGGCGTGGCCAGCTTTCGCGTTCATTTTGATCGGTGGACGAAGTGGAGCTCATGGAATCTAAGTCTAGAGGTTTAGTGCGGAGGGAATCGATAGGTAAGATTGTGCGTGATTGTATTTAAGCCCGGCTGGTCGGTTTTCGAGGCCGGCGCATATGGGTCGGCCAACGCCGCGCCCCAATGCCCATAACGTCTTTATTTTTCGGAGTAGACCCAACGTGACCAAGAATTTTGCGGAGCAGACTTTTACGGACCCCTCACGGATTCGAAATTTCTGCATTATTGCGCACATTGACCACGGTAAGTCCACCCTGGCGGACCGAATTCTGCAGCTCTCGGGTGTTGTGGAGGCGCGCGACATGCGCGATCAGTACCTCGACAATATGGATATTGAGCGCGAACGCGGCATCACTATTAAGGCTCAGAACGTGCGCCTGCCGTGGGTTCCGAGCACAGGTCAGCACGCGGGGGAAGAGATTGTCCTGCACCTGATTGATACGCCTGGTCACGTCGACTTCACCTACGAGGTCTCGCGCGCGCTAGAGGCGTGTGAAGGCGCGATTCTGCTTGTCGACGCCGCGCAGGGCATCGAAGCGCAGACGCTGGCCAATCTGTACTTGGCCATGGAAAATGACCTGGAGATTATCCCGGTTCTGAACAAGATTGACCTGCCGGCCGCGGATCCGGATAAGTACGCGGAGGAAATCGCGCACATCATCGGCTGTGAGCCGGAGGATGTCATGCGTGTTTCGGGTAAGACCGGTGAGGGCGTTGAGGAGATGCTCGACCGAGTCTGTGAGCTCGTCCCGGCACCGGTCGGCGACCCGGAGGCACCTGCCCGTGCGCTGATCTTTGACTCCGTCTACGACACCTACCGCGGTGTGGTCACCTACATCCGTGTTGTTGATGGTCAGCTCAAGCCGCGTGAGGTCATTCAGATGATGTCCACCGGCACCAAGCACGAGCTGCTGGAAATCGGCATTGTTTCGCCGCAGCCGAAGAAGTGTAAGGGCCTTGGCGTCGGCGAGGTCGGTTATCTCATCACTGGTGTGAAGGATGTCCGTCAGTCCAAGGTCGGTGACACCGTCACGCTGAACGCCACACCGGCTGAGGAGCCTCTGGAAGGTTACGAAGAGCCCAAGCCGATGGTCTACTCCGGTCTGTTCCCAATCTCTCAGCAGGACTATCCCGACCTGCGTGATGCGTTGGAAAAGCTCCAGCTTAACGACGCTTCGTTGACATTCGAACCGGAGACTTCGGTTGCCCTCGGGTTTGGTTTCCGCGGTGGCTTCTTGGGCTTGCTGCACATGGAGATTACCCGTGCCCGCCTCGAGCGCGAGTTCGACCTGGATTTGATTTCGACGGCTCCGAACGTTGTCTACCGCGTTGTCATTGAGGACGGCACCGAGGTCACTGTTCACAATCCGAGTGACTGGCCGGAGGGCAAGCTCCGCGAAATTTACGAGCCGATGGTCAAGTGCACCATCGTTGTGCCGAGTGAATTCGTTGGCCCCACCATGGAGCTGTGTCAGCAGAAGCGCGGCGAGATGGGCGGTATGGACTACCTGTCGGAAGACCGCGTGGAGCTGCGCTACAAGATGCCACTGGGCGAGATCATCTTCGACTTCTTCGACATGCTGAAGTCCCGTACCAGGGGTTATGCCTCGCTGAACTACGAAGATGCCGGCGAGCAGCTTGCGGATCTGGTCAAGGTGGATATCCTCCTGCAGGGCGAAGCAGTCGATGCTTTCTCCGCTATCGTCCACCGCGACAATGCGCAGTGGTACGGCAACAAGATGACCAAGAAGCTGCGCGAGCTGATTCCTCGCCAGCAGTTCGAGGTCCCGGTTCAGGCCGCAATCGGTTCGAAGATTATTGCCCGCGAGAACATTCGTGCACTGCGCAAGGACGTCCTTGCTAAGTGTTACGGCGGTGACATCTCCCGTAAGCGCAAGCTGCTGGAGAAGCAGAAGGCCGGTAAGAAGCGTATGAAGAACATCGGTTCGGTTTCGGTGCCGCAGGAGGCATTCGTGGCTGCGCTGTCCACCGACGAGGGCGGTAAGTAAAGGGGAAACTGCATGCCACGGAAGCGGAAGAAACTGGTCGAGAACTTCGAAGAGCTGCTCGAAGCCGGTGACATGGATGCACTGAAGGCCGTCTATGACACTTGCGCTCTCGACGCAGTCTTTGGCTACAGCAAGGACACTGCACTGGCGCTCCGTGGCACCCCGCCAGAGCTCATGCGCTGGCTAATCGACCAGGGGATCGACGTCAACACTGAGAACCACTTCGGTAAGACCGCGCTGGCAGAGCATGCAAGCCGGGGCGATACCGACAAGATGAAAATCCTGCTCGAATGCGGTGCCGACATCGAAGCCGGTAAGTATCCTCCGCTTTTCATGGCAGCGAAGAGCCATCAGCCCAAGGCGATTGCGTTGCTGTTGGAAAATGGTGCTGACCTTCACCGCGAGAACCGCCTCGGTCACGGCCGGACAGCGTTCAAAGAGGCGGTTGCTGCTGCCGATACCGATTCCCTCAGTCGAGTCCTAGACAGCATCGAGGTGCTTCTGGACGCTGGTTCGGAAATCGACGACGAAGTGCGCGAAGAGTTCACCAAGTTCGGTCGCCGCTACAACCGCATGTCAGAGAAGCAACGCGACAAGTACCAGCCAGTTATGGATCGCCTCTACGAGCGCATCGGTGCGGAACGTCCGGACGTGATTACACCTCACGATGGCCACAGCGACATCATTGTCCCCGCAGGCAAGTCGACCAACGGTCAGTTCCGATACCTCTGGAACTACCTGGTGCCGGGTGGTGGCGCAGCCGCGACTGTGCAGGGCGAGGTTATTCGCATCGTGGGCCGGCTCGGGTACGAGGCCCTGGAGATGGGCTACGTCAACTGGGACGAAGACTTTGTCGCGATGACCGACTTTTGGCTGGAGACGGTTGGGGCTGCCGAGGATGCAATGGCCGTCGTAAAGCAGCGCAAAGCTGGTGAGGCGGACATTGATGCGTTGACGGCAGCGGCGGTCGCGTGGGTGGCAGAGCACCCGCAGCCGATTGCATTGGGCGAGGTTCCGTACCGACGCTAGCTCCCAAGACGCTAGCCCCAGTCGGGTGGCAAAGAACGGTTAATGGCCAACCTCTGCATTTATCAGTTGTGTCAGACGTTATCTTTGATGGGTGGAATCCGTATACCTAACAGCAATACTGTTTTCGATTATCGGCGGGCTCGGTGCTTCGTTGCTTCGGCTGCCGCCGCTGATTGGTTTCCTTGGGGCCGGTTTTGCCGTTCATGCAATGGGACTTGAGGAAATCCCGTTTATTGATTCGCTGGCCGAGCTCGGTGTTACCACCTTGCTCTTCACAATCGGTCTGAAGCTGAATCCCAAGGATATCGTGGCGCCGCGAGTGGTCTTTTCAGGGTTGGGTCACGCATTTTTAAACACGGTGGTTTTTGCCGTGCTGTTTGGTATCGCCAGTTTCTTGCCGCTGCGTGAACTCACGGGGCTGTCGGTGACTGCGTTGATTTACATCGGCATCGCGACTTCCTTCTCGTCGACGGTGTTTGTGATGAGCCACTTGGAGGAGCAGAACCGCGGTGCTTCGGCCATCGGACGCATCGCGATTGGTGTGCTCATTCTGCAGGACATCATTGCGGTCGGTGTGCTGGTGGCATCGTCGGGTAAGACCCCGGAGCTGTGGGCGCTGGCTCTACCACTGTTGTTCTTCATCCGTCCGCTGGCGGCGCGGCTTCCCAACCGCATGTTCCGCACTGAGCTGCTGGTTCTCACCGGCATTGGTATTGCTGTGGCCGCTTACTCGGCTTTCGAGCTGGCAGGGCTGTCCGGCTCGCTGGGGTCCTTGGTTGCCGGTATTCTGCTGTCCTCGCACCCGATTTCTGACCGTCTGTCGGAAGCTCTGATTAGTATCCGTGAGCTGCTGCTGGTCGCGTTCTTTATCGAAATTGGCCTCGGTGGTCTGCCAAGTGCTGGCGGCTACGTTATCGCCGCGATTATGGTCCTGTTCCTGGTGTTCAAGGTCACTATCTTCATCGGGATTCTCAAGCGCACCGGACTGTCCCTGCGCACTAGTGCGTTGGCGGGTCTGACGTTGAGTAACTACTCGGAGTTCGGCCTCATTGTCATGGCTGCGGCGACGCAACAGGACATTCTGCCCGATGAGTGGACCTCGATTATGGCAGTCGCCGTGGCGGGTAGCTTCATTGCCAGCTCGCTGATGGTCCCGCATGAGGACAAGCTGGTCAGCTTCCTGCAGAAGTTCGTCCCAGAAACCCCAGAGGACCGCCTGGTCCCAGAAGAGGCAACGGTCATTATTGATAACGCTGATGCCCTCATCATGGGTATGGGGCGCGTCGGCGTCGGTGTCTACGGCAGGTTGGTTAATGAGTACGGCATGAACGTCTTTGGCGTTGACTTCGATGAGGATCGCATCGAAGAGCTGCGTGAGCAGGGCTACCAGGTTATCCCGGGTGATGTGACAGACCCAGAGCTGTGGCACCACATCGAGTTGGAGAAGAAACCAGCGCTGTACGTGTTGGCGCTGTCTGAGCACGCTGAGACCTACGCGATGATTCAGAACATCCGTAAGCAGGACACCGAAGCCGTGGTTGCTACCACCACTAAGGTGCAGAGGTTTAAGGATCAGCTTCTCAACGTTGGTGCCGACATGGCCGTCTACCTTTATGACGGTGCTGGCGAGGAGCTTGCCGACCGCGCAGTGGAAACACTTCAGCAGCGTTCGTAGTCGGATCCGTGACCCCGTGATGGGCTAGCAGGGCTGCCGCGGCTAACCGCACTTTCAGATAAGCCTAAGCTGGAACTATGACTGATTTATATCTCGTGCGGCACGGCGAAACTGAGTGGTCGCGCACTGGGCAGCACACATCGGTAACTGATCTTCCTCTGACTGACAACGGTAGGGAAGAAGCCAAGGCCCTCAACGGCTGGCTGGATCCGAAGGACTTTGGGCTAGTGCTGGCATCACCCCGCCAGCGTGCCCAAGAGACCGCTCGATTGGCAGGATTCCACGACTTCGAAGTCGAAGAGGATCTCGCGGAATGGTTCTACGGCGACTACGAGGGGATTACCTCGAAGGAAGTGCAGAAGACTGTTCCCGACTGGCAGATTTGGACTCACGGTGTGCCCAATGGCGAAACCGCGGAGGAAGTCCGTGAGCGCGTTGAGCGCGTGGTCAAAAGGGTTCGTGAATCGGGTGAAGACAAGGCGATTTTGTTCGCACACGGTCACTCGCTGCGTGCGCTCACTACGGCCTGGTTGGAACTGCCCATTGAACTTGGCCAGTCCTTCCCATTGAATACTGCGTCCCTGTCAGTGCTTGGTCGCTACCATGACCGGCCTGCGGTTCTGCGCTGGAACCTCTCGCGGGGGCTGTAGCGGCGTTGTGGCCGGTGCCTCAGTGAATTCGCCGACACCGTTCAAGCTCTGTAGTGGGCGCCCGTGAATCACAATTCCGGTGCCTTCGATATCGGGGAGACCACCACGGCGGTGTTGTTACGGCGCGCGCCGAACCCTTCACCAGGTTTTGGTGCATATTCGCAGGATAGGACCCAATTGCACGCTCGCCGCTCACGTCGACTCTCCTTTGTTTACTTGTCTCCTTTAGTTAACTCCTTTTCCCGACCAGCTGTCGTATACAAGTAAGCAGTGCGACGTTTAGGGGACTCGGTGAGTCCAGCCCTCCGTGCCGTATTTGGTGTCAATAAGATGCTGCGCCGCAGCGAAGTCCTCGTCGGAAAGCGATGCCTCGGTGGCGCCGTAGCGGTTGATGAATGTCTGCTTCATCGTGTCAATGACTTCCGCGCGGCTGGCACCGGTCTGGCGACGGAGCGGATCGACGCGCTTCTTCGCGCTGCGCAGGCCCTTATCGGCAATCTTGGCCTTGCCAATGCGCAGGACTTCCATCATTTTGTCGGCATCGATGTCATAACTCATGGTGACGTGGTGGAGCACTGTCGAACCACGGCGCTTCTGTGCGGCACCACCAATCTTGCCGCCATCGGAGGTGATGTCATTGATGGGGACGTACCACGCATTGACGCCGAGCTGTGCGAGTGCGGCGATGACCCAGCGGTCGAGGAACTCATAGGATTCGACGTAGCTGAGGCCGGCGACCAGCTTCTCCGGAACATAGATCGAGTAGGTGACGCAGTTGCCACCCTCCATGAACATCGCGCCACCGCCGGAGAGACGACGCACCACTTGCACATCGTGCTTCTCTACGCCCTCGGGTTCGAGTTCATTGACATAGGACTGGTAGGAACCGATGACGGTGGCACGATCATCCCAATCCCAGAAGCGCAGAGTTGGTCCGCGCTGTCCGGAATTGACTTGGTCAAGGAGGAGTTCGTCGAGCGCAACATTCATCACCGTCGGCAGGACTCCCGGCTGCAAAACCTCCCACTCCAAATCAGTGAAGTCGACAGCCTGTGTCAGTGCACGTCGAACGACCTGCGCAATGATGTGGGTATCAAAACCGTGCAGTCGCACCTCGCGACCAGACTGCTCCTCAAAATCCTTCAGCGCCGCATCGAGGCGAGCCTGTAGGCGTTCCGTATTGTCCCCGGCAGGCGCACCGAGGAGAGCGTCATTAATAATGTCGTAGGCTTCATCGGGTTCGAGGAAAAAATCGCCCGAAATGCTTATCGACGAAATAGTGTCACCGGTGGTCTCGCAGTCGGCAACAACCAATTTGCCGCCGGGAACCTTCATTTCTGAGTGGAATTTCTGCGGGTGCGTCATAGGATTCGATGGTACTCGCGCCGGGCGTTACGATGTCCTCCGTGTTTACCTCATCAACTTTGGATCACCGCGCCCGCAAAATTGTTGCGTGGGTAGCAGGCCTGAATCTTCTCGGATTCTTCATTGAATTAATTGTTGCCTCAATTATTGGTTCCGCAGCGCTGTTCGCCGACGCTGCAGACTTTCTTGAAGACTTTCTGATCAACCTGCTGGTTCTCACCGCATTGGGGTGGTCGCTGGCGAGCCGTCGTAAAGCGAGCTTCGGCCTTGCCGGGCTGATTCTGATTCCGGCGATTGCGGCGTTCGGCACCGCCATTTGGAAGATGATTAGCGGTGAGCCGCCAGAGCCACTAACGCTGTCGGTGACGGCAATTATCGCGATGGTCATCAACCTGGTCTGTGCGATTTTGCTGATGAACCTGCGCAAGGCCGACAGTGCGCTCATGCGCGGCGCGTGGTTGGCGGCGCGTAACGACGTCCTGGCGAACCTGCTCATTCTCGCCGCCGGAGTGGTCACCATTTTCTGGTTCAGCGCATGGCCGGACATCGTCGTGGGACTTGTCATCGGCGTCATTAATCTCACGGCAGCGAAGGAAGTTTACGAGCAGGCGCGTGCCGAAGACCCCGAGCTGGAGATGGATGATGACGACTAGCGCTGACTAGTCCGGGGGTGGGAGCGAAGGTTGGGAAGGGGCCGGGGAGGGCCGGGGCCTACTTCCACATATCCTTCTGCCACTGCGGCTTATGGGCGTAGGTGAACTCGTAGTATTCCTTGTTCTTCAGCTCACTGGCTGCGGCCTGGTCAATGACAACCGTGGCCCGTGGGTGCAGCTGCAATACGGACGCAGGCATCGACGCGCTCAGTGGGCCCTCGATGGATGCGGCAATAGCGTGCGCCTTTGCGGTGCCGGTGGCCAGCAGCAGGAGGTGCCCCGCACGTGAAATGGTGCCAAGCCCCTGGGTGACCACGTGGTACGGCACATCGTCCGCGGAGTCGAAGAAGCGGGCGTTATCCAGCACGGTCTGCGGGTGCAGCGTCTTAATGCGAGTCAGAGAGCCAAAAGAGCTGGCGGGCTCGTTAAAACCAACATGCCCATTGGTGCCGATGCCCAGCAACTGAATGTCAATGCCGCCGGCCTCGATAATCTTTCGCTCGTAATCCTCGCAGGCCGCGCCGATATCGTCCGCGAGGCCATCGGGAATATGGACCCTCGCCGGGTCAACATCCACGTGATCGGAAAACTCATTGTGAATCACGTGGTAGTAGCTCTGCTCATGCTCGATGGGCAGTCCCACGTATTCGTCGAGTGCGAAGAAACTGCAGTCCTTAAAAGTGACTTCACCAGCCCGATGGCGACGAATCAGTTCCCGATACGTCGCAAGCGGAGTCGATCCTGTCGCTACACCGAGGTTTCCACCTTTGTTGGCGTAGTGAGCGAGGTAGTCCGAAGCGATGCTCGCGACTTCGGCCTCAGAATCGACGATGATGATTTCCATGGTGGAACACTCCTGAAAACGAGGGCTCGTGGCAGAAATTGCAAAAGGTGCGAGACAGAGTACCAGTGACTCCACAACGCTAAGCGCTATAGCCCTATTCAGATGAGGTTAATCTGCCACGGGGTGAGACCTGTAATTGAGCCCTGTTTTTCCTGCGTAGGCTACTTCACCCAGAAGTTGCCGTCTTCATCCTTGTAGATGATGTCGCCAGCGTGAGCGACCTGGGTGTCGTTAACCTGAAGCTCAACCAAATCCAGCGTTTCGACGATTGGTTCAATGTAGACGCCACCGTTAAACCAAACCTTGAAAGCATCTGCTGAAGTCGAAGAACCGGAGAAACGGTGTTCTTCATACTTGTGCACTGGTGCAAAGGGGCAACCAATAGCCTGTGCGACAGCTGGAGAGGCAGCAACAGCGCCCAGCACAGTAGCGGCACCGATGGCGACAGCGGCGATAGAGCGAGAGAATTTCATGGTTAATTCCTTCCCGAGTCGGGGATATGACGGAGTTATGGAGATGCCGAAGTGTGCACTGTCAGCTGCTGTTGCTGTGGGCTAGACTGAGCCTTCTTTTTCAATGACAAGCATGCGCGCCTCGCCCTGCGGGTGCGCGACATGTTCGTCGCCGGCTTCTGCGAAACAGATAGTGCCAGGCGTTAATGTGCGTACGCATTCCTCTCCCGCATCGCGGTAGTGCATATCGACGGCTCCGTCGACAACCACAAAGACCTCTTCGCCATCATTGATGTGCCACTTGTATGGCTGATCGCTCCAGTGGAGCCGAACGCTTGTGGCTCCAGTCATAGTGACCACATCCAGTGCGCCCCACGGGCGATCAGCGGTGAAGTCTGCGGCTTCGATGAATTTCATGAGGCAATTCTATGCCGATTCAGTCCCGGATGGGAAGGCCGGGCTGAACGGCTGCTTCCCTGTATTTACCGCCACTCGGCAGTTGCCGGGTCAATGCCTTCCTTACGGGCCTGAGCTTCAATCAGCTCCAGCAGGTAGCCAGCATTGCCGCGGTAGTACCGATCAAACCGGGAATCAGCGACGTACATGCGAGCCAACAGAATCTGCTTTTCTCGACCAGCCTCGTAGAAGCGAGTAATAGAGGCCAAGTGACGGTCAACTAGCTCGGCCGCCTCAGCGGAACCGGGCTCGACGTGGCGCTCGGCGGCGTCGGCAAGCGCATCGGCAAAATCCTTAGCCTCTGCTTCAAGCTCGGCCCAGTCGCTGTCCTTCATCTTTTCCTGAGCCTGCTGAGACTGCTCCCACTCAGTGGTGTCGCCCCAGCGCTCCTCAGCTTCGGCTTCTAGATTCTGCCAGTCGCGGCCCAAGAGCTCCGCTTTCGTCTTTGCTTTCATGGTATTTCCTTCCTCAATCAGTTTGTCCAAGGACTGCACCATGTGGTGCAGGTCAGCGATCTTCTCGGTGAGAACAGTTCGCTGTGCGAGTAAACGATCTTTCCGACTTCTCGGGGAGGAATCGCCGTGGATGAACTCCTCGATAGTCTTCAACGGCACACCGGCGGCGCGGTAGACCAGAATCTCCAGCGCGGTGTCGATGTCCTCATCGGTGTAGAGGCGGTAATCGGACCACGTGCGATACTGCGGGCTGAGTAGTCCGATGGCATCCCAATGCCTCAGCGTGCGTGTGGTAACGCCCAGGAGCTCGGCTGCCTCGCCGATGGTGTACTCGTTGTCGTTGTTGCTCACGGGAATCATCTTTCTGTTTGACGCCGCGTCAAGGTCAAGACCTGACGCCGAAATCCGTCGAGGAAGTTAGCTGGGGCAGCCGCAGGGGAGGGAGCGGGGCCGGGGTCCGCCAATCTTCGAGGCTCTACCGCAAGAGCCGAAGCCGATTGATTGCCGCTGCGACCTCCTGGACGCGAGGCTCGGCCAGATGACCAGAGTTGGTGAACTCAGCTGTCACATCGAAGAGTGAATGACAAAAGTTGTCGTACTCGCGCTGGATTAGGTCGGTGAGGTCAGTACGCCCATCGAGCTGCTTTACGACGGCGCCCAGAATCCGGGCAATTGCTTCTGTTTGGGAGGAGTCCATCAATTGGCTGACAGCGCGCAAATCAAGATTGTCCTTGCCCACCTGAATCAGCTCTAGACCACGAGCACGCGGTGGCTTAGGTGGTTTCGCACCGCCACCGCGCCCACCGCGACCGCCGCCGCGGCCGCCATGCCCACCACGGCCACCACCGGCGGGGAAGTCAGCCTGCAGAAAACGCTCACCGATCTGCGCAAAAGCAGGCGAAGGCTCGGCCGGAGTAGCCGATTCGCGGAGCTCACGGGCGCGCTTGGTGACGTCGTAAGGCGTGTACGCATCCATAGCAATCACGGTGTCCGCGACATCGATGAATGCACCAGAACCACCAGCGACGATGACCGTGGAGATTCCGTGGTTTTCCCAGAGCTCGCGGACCCGTGCGACCAGTGGAGTAATCGGCTCGCGGTCATCGGGGATGAGGCGGCGCATGCGCTCATCGCGAATCATAAAGTTGGTCGCGGAGGTGTCCTCATCGATGAGCAGCACTCGCGCACCGGAACCTAGCGCCTCCATCAGGCCCGCAGCTTGCGACGTCGACCCCGATGCATTCGCGGTGGAAAATCGAGTCGTGTCATCA
Organism: Corynebacterium sp. LK26; assembly: GCF_014335085.1. Taxonomy (NCBI): domain Bacteria; kingdom Bacillati; phylum Actinomycetota; class Actinomycetes; order Mycobacteriales; family Corynebacteriaceae; genus Corynebacterium; species Corynebacterium sp. LK26. The sequence goes on along the minus strand of NZ_PDHB01000001.1, from coordinate 670,346 downwards.
CCGGAGGGAAGGCCGTTGATAAACGGCGAGATATCCACACCAGTGATGGCTCGGCCGTCCTCGGCACGCAGCGCAACCGCAGTCTCGTCGGCGACTACAAACTCGCGGCCATCGCCAGCGACATGGTTATAAACACCCGTGACCAGGGAAGACAACAACGTGGACTTGCCGTGATAACCGCCACCAACAATCAACGTCACGCCCCGCGGAATACCCATGCCGTGCACGGTTTTGCCCGACGGCAGCTGAAAACTGTGCTGCAGCGATTCCGGCGAGGTAAACGCAGTCGCGCCGGGCTTCGGAAGCTGGCTATTGCCCGCCTGACGAGGCAACACCGCACTGTCTGCCACAAACCCAATCAGGTCCGCGTCCGCCACTGCACGGCGCAAAAAGAGCTGGTCATACTCCAATTCCGCGGCTGCCTCGAGCGCATCGATGGGTGCGTTCACGATGGCGTCGTCAAGCGCGTCAAACAGATCCTCACAGATCAAGCGCGCCGCCTCACGCCCGAGAATGCGTCGGCCGCGGGCGGGCAGTTGGATTTCTAGGCTGATCTGTAGGGCATCGCCATGCTTATCGACGTCGTGCGCATCCGCACGGAGCTCAGCGACAGCTGCTCGGCGCAAGACCTGCTGACCTGGAGAATCAATGAATAGCCCGCGACCATACTTCTTCAAAGCGCGCACGAGACGGCGGTTCAGCAAATCGAGCTCCGCCGTGCTGAACCTGCCGGGCTGTGACCGGGAGGCGCCGCGATAGTCCAGTACGGACAGCGGAATATGGACGCGTGCCCGTGATGCCGGGGCATAGGGGTCGGATTGGACCTTGTCGATAAACAGCGTCGCGTCCAGATCCGGCAGGTCGTGGGAGCCACGCAAAGATTTGTATGCACCGTAGCTCTTGCCATCGAGGTTGGAGAGACGCCGATAAAGGTCAGCGGGCATATTTCTACTTTCGTTGAAGCTGTTAGATGTTCTTCCCGCGAGTGTAGTGGCTGAGGGGACAAGCGCGATTCGGTCTTTGACTGGCCTGGGCAGACAGCCACGTGCGGTAGCGCCGTTGCTACAGGCAGGTAGCGTAAAAGGTATGACTGATAGCTCGGAAGCTGCCAAACCCGCAGGGGAGAACCCAGAGTCGGTGCAAAAACACGCCAGCGCCAACGCCAAGCGCTACGTTTGGGCGCACGGTTTGCAGAATATCGGCGATCAAATCGTTGCGGCAAAGACGCTGTTGCCATGGTTACTTCATTCGGCTGGAGCGCCGGGCTTCTTCATCGCCATGCTTGTGCCGGTGCGTGAGTCTGGTTCGATGCTTCCGCAGGCAGCGCTGACACCGTGGGTAAAGTCTCGCCCGCGCCGCACAACCGTCTGGATCGCTGGTGCTTTGGGGCAAGCCATCGCGGCGGTGCTGATTGGTCTGGCGGCATTGTTCCTGGAAGGCACCGCGCTCGGCGTCGCTGTCATCATTGCACTTGCAGGCTTTGCGACGGCACGAGCCCTGTGCTCGATGGCCTCGAAGGATGTTCAGGGACGCACGATTCCGAAGGGGCAGCGCGGGCAGATCAGCGGCCGAGCTGCGATGTTGGGCGGTGTCGCCGCAATTATCGTTGGTGCGGTGTTGTGGATCATCCGCGACAACGTCACCAAACCAATCGTGGCGGGGCTCATCTTTGTTGCGGCGCTGTCGTGGGTGGCAGCGGTTTTGATCTTCCGCGGAATTGTCGAGCCCACCAATGAAGATGACAAGGACGAGCCGAATAAAACCTGGTGGCAGGACACCTGGCGGCTATTTGCGGAGGATAAGAACTTCCGTGACTTCGTGATTGTCCGTAGCTTGTTGCTGGTCACAGCACTATCCACGTCGTTCATCGTCACGCTAAGTGCACAGGTGGGTGCTGACCTGGAAGCCTCTGACGGTAGTGGCGGGGGAGTGAGCGCAAACGTCGGCATCTTCATGCTCGCCGCCGGGTTCGCGTCGCTCATTGGCGGAAAAGTCGCCGGAATCTGGTCTGATAAATCCTCGAAGAAGGTCCTGACCTACTCTTCGCTGGTCGGTTCGATTGTGCTTTTCCTGCTGGTCGCCAGTTCACACTGGCTTTCCACCAGCACCAATGCCTGGATTTTCCCACTCGGCTTCTTCGCAATGTCGGTCGTCCACGCCGGTGTTCGCGTGGCTCGGTCGACCTATGTCGTTGACATGGCAGAAGGAGACAAGCGCACCGAGTACGTCGGAGCGGCCAACACCATCATGGGCGTTGTCCTGCTCATCGTCGGTGCGTTGTCAGGTGTTATCGCTAGCTTCGGTCCCGCGGCAGCTTTGATCTTCCTGGCGCTGATGGGACTGGTCGGTGTCGCTATGTCGAGCAGGCTGAAGGAAGTCTCGGCGCCCCACAAGACAGTTATTTAGAACTCTACGACCATCTTGCCGGTATTGCCTCCGCTAAACAGCTCGAGGAATGCAGCTGGCATGTTCTCGATGCCGTGACGAGTGGTGACATCGTAGGCGACCTTGCCACTGACCACGAGCGGAGCCATTCGCTCCTGGAATTCACCTGCCAGGTGCAGGTACTTTCCCAAGACGAAGCCGCGCAGAGTAATGCACTTGCCAATCGCTAGAGCCAAGTTACGTGGTCCGGTCGGAGCTCCAGTGTTGTTGTACTGGGAGATTGCGCCACACATAGCGACACGGCCAAAGGTGCGCATCGCGCCGATGGCTGCCTCGAGATGGTCGCCACCGACGTTGTCGAAGTAGAAGTCGATGCCCTCCGGCGCTGCCTGTGCCAGCTGTTCTGCAACCGGGCCGTCGTTGTAGTTGAAGGCGGCATCAAAGCCGAGTTCGAGTAGGCGCTCAACCTTTTCGTCCGAGCCGGCGGAACCAATGACACGGGATGCGCCCATCTGCTTGGCAAACTGACCAGCAGCCGAGCCGACCGCACCAGCAGCGCCAGAGATAAAGACGACGTCGCCTTCCTTCATCTCTCCGACAGCAGTCAGGCCAACGTAAGCAGTAAGGCCAGTAAGACCAAGGATGCCCAGGTAGGCAGCAGCCGGTGCAACGTTCAGGTCAACCGGTGTTGCCTCGGAATCGGCAATAACAGCATTGGTCTGCCAGCCATAAGAGTGGCGGACAGCGTCGCCAACCTGGAACTTATCCGACTTGGACGCAAGGACAGTGCCCACAGCGCCGCCAGTCATTGGCTGGTCAAGCTGAAAAGGAGGAACGTACGACTTGGTGTCGTTCATACGGCCACGCATGTAGGGATCGACGGTAGCGACCGAGTTGGCTACCAAAATGTCGCCGTCGTTAAGCTCTGGCAAATCGACGGTCTCGAGGCGGAAATTCTCGTCAGTCGGCAGGCCAGTCGGGCGGGAAGCCAGAACCCACTGCTGAGTGGTAGTGGGCAGTTCGGTTGTGGACGATGCATCAGTGGAAGTCAATGTTTTCTCCTCTTGCGTATTCCTGGACTTAATTTCGGATTTATTGTCGCGCGGCATCAATAACGGCATCAATATCTGAGCCACGTAGGCTGCCACTGTACCGTCGCTTGAGTGCTCCGGGCTATGCCTGGATATGTTTTTATAGTTTAAAGCGATTGGGAAATCGCAGGTTAAGTCTCCTGTACCCAGGAATCGAGTCGCTCAATTAGAACGTCCAAGTCGTCCAACAGAGGCATGTCGGGCAGTCGTTCGGCTACTACGTTGCGGACATTCGTGTACCACCACAATTGCTGGCTCGGAGTTGAACGAAAGCGTTTCCACAGGGCGTGGCCATTGCGGTCCAAATCCTCCAGAGTTTGGCTGAGATTGTGGAACTTATCCGCGGCGGCCACGATGATTGACTCCGCGCTGCCACGAGAAAGTTGCTCCAGGTAGGCATCGGCACGCTCCTGCCAGGAGGGCAAGGAAGAATTTTTGGTGACACCCTCGACAATCTCAACTACTCGAAGCCCGAACTCATCTTTCATCTCGGCACGTGAGTAGTTTTCCGGCACGTCTTCCAAAATGTCGTGGAAGAGGGCTGCCAACAGCACGTCTTCGTCGTTAGTCACGCTCGCCGCAATCAACATCACCGCCATTGGATGGCTGATATAGGGAACGCCAGATCCCTTTCGGTAGTGCCCATCGTGCGCGCGGGAAGCAGTTGCGATGCCGCGCATGAGCCTGCCACTGGGGCGTGTCGAAGCAAAGGGGTTAGCGTTTTCCATGGGTATCCCGACCTTTCGTTGATGCTTGAAAAATAGCAGCGTCTAAGCTTGAACATCATGAACGTCGCAGAAGTAGATCCGCTCATTGAGTCGATGTACCAGTGGTCCGATGTCAGCGGTGTCCTGCTCATGGGCATCATCGGTGGCACCATCGCCCGGCAACGAGGCTACGACATCATCGGGTTCTTCTTTATTGCGCTGTTTTCCGCACTGGGTGGCGGCATGATTCGCGACGTTCTGATCAACCAGGGCACTGTCGCCGCCATGAGTCAGCCGGAGTACCTAATCCTGGCATTCACCGGTGCACTTATCGCGCGATTTTTCTATTTCAAAGGTAAGACCTGGGAATATGTCCAGGTCCACGGTGACGCCGTGGTCTCGGGGCTCTGGGCCGCGACGGGAACGGTCAAAGGTGTCACGTATGGCTTGCCCATCCTGCCGTGCATCATGATGGGCGTTTTCACCGCCACTGGCGGTTCCATGATTCGTGACATTGTTACCGGACGCGTGCCCGCTGTGTTCGGTGGCAATCAGCCTACGGTCATCCCCGCAGTGGCCTGCGCAATCATTGTCATTGGAGGTCACCATCTGGATTTTATGGCCGTGTCCATGGTCATTGGTCCTATCGTCAGCATCCTGCTTTCGCTGCTGGGGTACTGGGGTAATTGGCGAGTGTCGGCACACTCGGAGTGGGCGCCACTGAACGACACCGCGGCGCAGATTGCGGTCCTCGCACGTCGAGCAGAGGGCAAGAGCCGCGAGGTTGGTCGACGTTTCGAGCCCGCACGCCTCCGCAGCTGGCGTCACCGACAGATGGAAAAAGCGCTGCAGCGTCGCATTCAGGCTGAGGTTGATAGGGGAGTGTCGCGTTCCGACGCCGAGGCCAACGCGGAGGAATTCCTGGAGGAGTTCAATGCGGACTTCCCAGCGGATCTGCACATGCCGACGGCGCAGCAGGAGACAGTGCAGGATGACAGCGACGAATCCGATTTCGGTGTGGACCTATCCGGTGATTCCTATGATGACTACGGAGAAGATACGGCACTGCGGCAGCGGGAATACCGGGAGATGTTGGATCAAATTCTTGCGGACGATGAGGCGACCGATTTACTCGTCGCAAAGCTGATGAAGAAATACGAGCAGCGGGATTAGAGGAGCGGCAGAGACATGGCATCGACGAGTACTGCAAGCAGGCATTTTGGGTACATTATTAAGGAACACACCGTTGAGGTGCCCTGGGATCCTTTTACCGAAGCTGCGAATGCCGCGACATTTGAGCTTTTCGCCAGGGAAATCTATGCGCCAGGAAATGAGGATGCGCCGGCAATTGTCTATTTGCAGGGCGGCCCGGGATTTCCGGCACCGCGTCCGGTAGGTGCCAGCGGAGTAATCGGTGAGGCGCTGAAGGAATTCCGCGTCATCCTGCTGGATCAGCGCGGCACTGGGCGCTCGCATCGAATTGATGCGGCCAATATTGCAGATGTTCCGGCCGAGCGGCTTGCCCAATTGCGTCAGGAATACATCGTCGAAGACGCGGAAGCATTGCGAAAGCATTTGGGCATTGCCAAATGGTCACTGTATGGCCAGTCCTTTGGCGGGTTTTGTATTACTTCGTATCTCAGCCGCTATCCGGAATCCGTGGAGCACGCTTATCTCACAGGCGGTTTACCTGTTCTGGACCGTGGTGCTGACGACCTTTATCGTACGACGTATGCGAAGCTGCGCACCCGTCACGAGCGTTTTTATCGCGAGTATCCGTGGGCCGAAAACCGAATTCGAGAAATCTGCGCGCACCTCGAGCAATCTGCAGAAACTCTCCCCACCGGTGAGCGACTGAGTTCTCGCCGATTCCGCACCATCGGAATTGAATTAGGCCGCGGAGATGGATTCCACAATCTGGCGTATTTGTTGGAAGAGCCATTCCACATTCGCAATGGCGAAAAGCAATTGCGCACCGATTTTCTGGCCGATGTAGGGACCCGCGTGAGTTTCGCCGACGGTCCGCTATACGCCGCGATTCATGAATCCATTTATGGTGGCGTCGGGAACCAGCCCACAACTAATTGGGCAGCTCACCGTATTCGCGAGGAAATCCCAGGTTTTGAAGAAAAAGCCAATCCTGCAGGAGACAAGCCGTTTTATCTCACCGGTGAGCACGTTTTCCCCTGGCAATTCGACGAGGACCCCGCGCTCGTTCCTTTCAAGGAAAAGGCGGAAGCATTTGCGCAGCACACCTGGGAAAGCTCGCCGTATGATTCCGCACGCTTGCTTGCCGACGCCCCGACCTCGGCAGCCGCGGTTTACCTCGACGATATTTTCGTGCCGTTCGAGTACTCCATGGAGACAGCCAACTGCTACCGGGACCTGCGGCCACATGTGACCAATGCATTCCAGCATGACGGCATTCGCCACGATGGTGCGGCAATCTTTGCCCGGCTCCGCGAGCTCGTCGAGGATCACTAGACGAGTATTCGAGCGCTGAGTCTTAGCGCAGAGAGCTAGACCGAGCCTAGACCTCGGCGCGCGCAAGTCGAGCAAATGCGCCGTCTGCGTTGAGGAGGTTGTCATACGTGCCGCGTTCGATGAGCTGGCCGTTTTCGATGACCAGGATGTCATCGGCCTCGGCCAGTGTCTGAAGTCGGTGCGCAATAAAGATGCAGGTCGCTCCACATGCGCGGGCATTGTCTACGATACGAGCCTGCGTCAGTGGATCCTGGTGGCTGGTGGCTTCGTCGAAAATAACAATCTTTCCGGCGAGGTGTGCAGCGAGGTCATTGGGCTTAGTGCCGTCGGCTAGTACCGCGCGTAAGTAGGTGCGGGCCAGCGCCAGACGTTGACGCTGACCACCGCTGAGCCGCTGCGCGCGGCGGCCAATGGGCCTGTCCAGCGGCATCTCAGCAGGGTTGATGGCGGCGAGTTCGAGCGCCCAGTGCATCAGTGATTCGGGAACCTCGCAGCCATCAGGCGCGCCGAGACATAGATTCTCAGCGATGGTGGCCTCCATGAGAAAGGGATTCTGATCTGCGACAACAACCGTTCGGCAGACATTGGTTGAGCCGAGGTCACGGGCATTGTGGCCATTGATGATGACCTCGCCGACATCCGGATCGACATGCCGCTGGATTAGCCGGGAGAGTGTGGACTTGCCCGAACCAGTTGGGCCGACCACACCGATGAACTGGCCTGAGGCAATGCGCAGATTGATCTTGGTCAGTGCAGGGTTATCGGCGCCAGGGTAGCGGTAGCTGACATCGCTCAGTTCGAGGGCAGGGACTGAGTCGCCGGAGTTGGCCCTCGCGGTCTGCGCGTGGTGCAGGTCCAGCGACTCCGGCTGCTTCGGCTCTTCCACAGTCGGCGGCTGCGCGGCCAGCTCCCTGATCCGAGTGACTGCATTGAGTCCCGCTGGCAGAGAAGATGCCAGGCGCTCGATCGAATCCATTGATGAAGCAGTTCCCGCCACCAGGGACGTCGTCACCAAAACAGCAGGGAGCATACGGTAGTCGGCTGAAAGCGCCGGGATACCAGCACAAAAGACGGCAATGCTGCCACCCCAAATCCGAAGTCCGGTCGCGCCAGAGCGCAGTCCAGCCCGCTTGCCGCCTGCACGCATTTTCTGAGCAAGCTGTTCATCGAGCTCACGCAATCCCCGCAGCCGCTGCTCGGCTGCGCCGTAGATGAGGATTTCCTCCCGAAGGCGCAGCGTATCGGCAATGTACTGCGCAATGTCCGTGCGTGTGGAGTTCGTTGCGGAAGCCTCCGTCGTCGCCTTCTTAGAGCCTGCGAGCGCAATCACAAAGCCAACCGCGAAGGTCAGCGTCAGAGCAATCGCAGGCAGGGCTCCGGCAGTCGATGCCGCTGTCACGACCGCCATCAGCGGAATCAGTACGGCCGTCACCGCGGGCGCAATTGTGTGCGCGAAGAAGACTTCCACTCGGTCAACATCACGAATCGCAATTGTGTGAATCCTGGCAGTACCCAGCCCATCGGTTACCGCGGGCGCCTGCGGGATAAGACGCTCGACGATCCACAGCCGCAGCTCGCCGAGCAGCCGAAACGCAGCCAGATGCCCGAGGTACTGCTCGACATACCGCAGAATCGCTTTCAACAGCGCCAGCCCTGCAACCACGCCAATGACCGCCCACGTCCACTGCATGCTCAAGCTTTGCGACGAGTCGGTTGCGTCCCACTTCGACAGCGCAATTGTGGCAATTGCCCAGGCGGGCACAGCCAGCATCAATGCACCCAGAATGTGCCCAGCCACGCGTGCGAGGATAGATGCACTGAGCGCTCCGCGAGCCTGTGCGGAAAAGCGCAGCAACCAGATGATGTTGTTCATGTCAGCTCTCCTCGGTCAGCGCTCGTGCGTAATACTCATTGCTTGTGCTCAGTTGGTCGGGTTTGCCCGCAGCCACGATCCGGCCTTCGGCGACGACAATGACCAGATCAACGTCCGATAGCGCTTCCATGCGGTGAGCGACCATGATGCTCGTTCGTCCTTCAGCAAGGCGGGTCAAGGACTCCTTGATGAGACCTTCCGTCCGACGATCGATGTCCGCTGTCGGCTCGTCGAGAAGCACAATCGGAGCGGCGCCGAGCAGACCACGCGCAATGGCCAGGCGGCGTCGTTGCCCGCCTGAGAGCCAATTGCCCTGATCGCCGACCTCCGAATCGAGACCACCAGGGCGCTGCTCGATTTCAGCGAGTAAGTGCACGTCGCGAAGTGCTTTTCGCATATCGACGGCCGTTGCGTCCGGGCATGCGATGCGAAGATTGTCCGCGACGGTGGTGCCGAAAATGGCTGGCTGCTGGGAGATGAGCAGCGAGTTGGCGAGCAACTCCGGGGTCGAAAGCGCGTCGCCGTCAAGGCAGACTTCCCCGGAATGCGGCTGTAGGCCTGCGAGTACACGCAGGAGTGTGCTCTTTCCGGAACCGCTGGGGCCAACGATGCCGACTCTGCTGCCGGCTGGAATTGTCAGGTTGATATCGGAGAGAATGCGCTTTTCGCCGATGTCAACGCTCACATCGCGGAGGGAAATCTCCGGTGCGTGCGGTGCGGAGGCTTTGGCGGAATGCGCTGTTCCGGTTGTGAACGCTTTAGCGGCAGGCTCACCGAATACCTCCACTATTCCGTTTCGATGCGTGCGCCCGCCGAGTCCGATGTAGAAAGTGCGGCCGACGCGATTGACGGGCTCGTAGAGCAGAACGGATAGGAAAACACCTGCGAGGGCCGTGCCCACGCTGATTGCATCTGCCTGCAAACGCAGCAAGACAAGACCGATTGCGGTCGTCGACATTGCAATACCAAAAACCGCGTCGTTGACAATAATCATCAGCTGATTGCGGGCGAGTAGGGCGGTGAGCTCAGACATCGCAGTGCGAGTTTGGCTGGCAAAACGTGCCATGACTCGATCAATTGCTCCAAGAACTTTGAATGTTCCCAGCCCTTCGAGCATCTCCAAGTAGGCATGCGTGGCCTTCGCTTGCTTTCGGCGATACGTCGCATTGGATTTCCGCAGAATCTTTCCCGCACCAATAATGATCAGCGGCGTGGAAATGAAAAATAGTGCCAGCCACAAGGCGGTTTTCGTATCCACCCACAAAGCCCAGACCGCCAAAATGATCAGTGGAGCACTAAACGAGGCCAACGTGGGAGCGAGAAATGTCGCTCGGTAGTTCGCGGTCTGTTCGACGCTTGTGGTCGCGGCATCGAAGAGTAGGCCTTCGCCAGTGTTGGACGCGCTTCGGTGTGAGTGACCGGATTTCCCGCCACCGTGCCCTCTTCCATGCGCGTGCTTCGGGGCTTGTTCAGGAGCGGAAAACTCCGGCTTCAGCACACTGCCAACCACATGTGAGCGCCACAGCTTTTCCTGCTCGCCAGCAAGCCGTGGTGGCAATGCCTCGGTGACATAAGCACAGAGGCTTCCCAAAATGACCGCCACAATTGCAGCGGACAGGGATTCATAAAGCCCCCAATCCCCAAACCAATTGCCGCCACTGGTGTCTGCGACACCGCCGTACAAACTGCTGAGAGCATCGAGCGCGTGTCCAAGAGACACGGCACTGAGAGCGAAGAAAAAGCTGCGCCCCCAGCTGGATAACAAAACCCAGTGCATTCGGCGGGGTGGGGAAGTCAGTGCTTCATGAATCCACATAGCGACGTGAAAACCTATTTTCTATTTAGCCAGTGCGTCAGCGATCTCACGCAGTCCATCGGGCATGTGCATTCCGGCGGTGCCAGAGGTCGTCTTCGCATCAATCAGTTGCACTCGATCATTCTTGACCGCAGCGACGTCGGCAAGCGCCGGATTATCCAGCAACTCCTGGAATGGAGCCTTGCCCTGGCCGTGGAAATCCTGAATCAAAATGACATCCGGATTCAGCTGCACAATTGTTTCCGGATCAGCGGGAACGGCACCCGGGCGCTTGCCCTTTGGCGAAATCGGCTCGCCACCGGCCAGCTCAACGAGATTCGTCGTCGCCGACTGCATGCCCATAATCATCTTCTGACCACCGCGGGCAAACAGGACCAGCGTCTTTGGCTTAGTTGTGGAGTCAATTTCCGAGAGAATCTCTTCGGTTTCCGATTCAATCTTGGCAACCATTTCAGCCGCCTTATCTTCGGCTCCGAGCAACTTGCCGAGTTTGGTCACCGACTCTGCCAGCGCCTTCGGCGAGGCGAAATCACTGCTGGCAAACGCCGCGGTCGGAACATCGCTGGCACCCAGCAGCTCACTTGCCGACTGCTCCTGATCATGGCGGCTGGTCATCAACACCATGTCCGGCTCATAGGACAGAATCTGCTCCGGATCCGGCTTCGTGGAGTTGGCAATTGCATTAGGCACCTTACGCGCCAGCTCAACCTGATTACCAGAGGTCTCATCGAGCGCGTTCTTCGTCACCGCGACGACACGCTCTGGCCCAACCAGTTCCAACGCCAGATCCGCAACTTCGGTCGACAGTGCAACGATGCGCTTCGGCTGACTCTGCACCATGACGTCATGGTCGCCGACTGTCACAGTCCGCGGCCACTGCGCCTGCTGGTTTGTCGAAGTTTCGCTTGACGACGGCTGCTGCGACGCCTCCTCCGAAGAAGAACAGGCGACCACCGCAGCGAGTGGGAGCGCTGCAATCAACGGCAGAGTGAAGGCCTTTTTAGAGTTTCGCTTCAAGGCAGAGATAGGAGAAGTTGGTGAAAACACGAAAGTACTTCCTTGAATGTTGAGTTTTGATTGTTGGGAAAGTTTTCGGTTGCGTTATCGCTAGCTGGAATCAGTTAGCCGCAATCAGTCAGCCGGGCGAGCCCGAGCCAACGCCGTCACTCGCACCGAACCGGTATGCGGATCCGTATCGACAGCGCTGGAGATGCGATAAATCGCATCTATTCGGGGAGGCGTCAGCACTTCTTCGGCGGAACCAGTGACTTCCAATCCGCCGTTGTGAATCACACTGAGCCGGTGGCAGCTGCGGGCCGCGAGGTTGAGGTCATGAAGGACGACTCCGATACCGTGGCCTTCGTCGGCAAGCTCGCCGAGGAGCTCGAGGATTTCCAGCTGAAACCCGATGTCCAAGGCCGCAGTGGGTTCGTCGAAAAGCATGACCTTGGCCTGTTGTGCCAATAGCTTTGCGATGAACACCAATTGCCGCTGCCCGCCGGACAGAGCTGTGATAGGGCGGTCGGCGAGTGCGGTGACACCGACGCGGTCGAGAGCGTAGGCGACGATGTCGTGGTCCGTGGAGTTTAGTGAGCTGCGGAAACGGTCACGCCGACGGTGGTGCGCGTACCTGCCGAGTGCCACGACAGTTCGAACGTCAATAGCAGCATCGGCCGGTGTGTGCTGCGGCAGGTACGCCAATCGAGTGGCGCGTTCGTGGGCACGAAGCTTCGTCAGCGGCGCGCCGAGGAGCTCAACCTGCCCCGAACTCGGTGTCACAATGCCAGCCATAGCACGGAGCAAGGAGGATTTTCCGGTGCCGTTGGAGCCGATGATGCCTTGGACTTCGCCAGGTCGAATAGCAAGGTTCACGCCACTTACGACGGTCCGATTGCGGTAACCGACACTGAGATCGGTAGCCCGCAGCAGCGCGGTGCTGTCGGTGTCTGGCTTAGTGACGTGGTCGGTGAGATTTTGCGTCTGCTGACTCATGACTGGCGACCACCTTGCCGAAGAATCAACGCGAGTAGCGCAGGTGCGCCAAGGAACGCGGTGACTGTGCCAGTTTGCAGAGCAACTGGGGAAAAGAGACTGCGGGCGACGAGGTCGGCGAGAATGAGAAATACTGCGCCGAGGCACATAGAAATGGGCAGCAGGCTGCGGTGATCGGGGCCGATGGCAAGGCGAATCAGGTGCGGGACGACCAATCCGACAAAGGAAATAACGCCAGTGACAGCGACGCCCGCTGCCGTGACTAAAGCAGCCAGGGCGAGTAGCAGTTGCCGGATCCAGACTGTGCGCATACCAGTGGCAGCGGCCTGTTCTTCGCCGAGGAGGAGCAGGTTGAGTTCGGGAATGAGCATCATCAGGATAACCGTGCCGACGGTAATGGGGCCGACTGCCAGCGCAATGTCCTGCCAATTGGCAGCAGTTAAATCGCCGTTGAGCCAGAACATGGCCTGTTGTGCGTCATCGCTGTGTGGCGCGTTCGCGATGGTGGCGGCGATGACTGCGCCGAGGAACGCATTGAGCGCAATGCCGACGAGCAACAGGGTGGCTCCACTGCCGCCATTGAGACCGGCGACGATCTGGACAAATATGACAGCCAGCAACGCGCCTATGAATGCGCCTGCCGAGAGGACCCACGGCGCTTTCGCGGCCACGCCAGTGACGATGAGAATAACGGCTACCACTGCTGCACCGGAGGAGACACCGGTAACACCGGGTTCCGCCAGTGGATTGCGAAAGACTGCCTGCATGGTTGCGCCTGCGACAGCGAGCGAGGCACCGACCAGCCCCGCCAACAGGACACGGGGCAGCCGGATGCTCCAGACAAGTGATTGCGTGGCAGGGGATATCTCTGGCAGGAGGTGGTTGAGAGCTGGGAGGTCGTCGGAAAGCGTATTGATGAGCGGGGTGAGCAGTGCGACGATGCCGTTGCTGAAACCTGTTCCCGCGGGGCCGATGGAGATTGCCAGGAGGATTGTGGCGGGGACGGCCAGGAAAAACAGAAAGCCGAAGAGCCGGGCTCGAAGTTTTTGGTTTCGAGTACGCGGAAGAGAAGCTCTATCGACAATAGTTTTCACGTGGCTAATGATGGACAATGTGAAAATAATTGTCAATAAAGGCGTGTCAGCGGTCCTGTGGGATCTCCTAAGGACAGCAAAACCCCGCACCAGCTCCCCTGTGAAAGTGGGGTGCTAATGCGGGGTGAAAAGCTCTGTAGCTTACTTCTCGTCGCCCAGGCGCTCGTCTGCCATGTCGCGAGCCTTCTTGATCTGGTCGGCCTTGTCCTCGCCGAGCTTCTCCTTGCCCAGCTGCTCAGCCTTGTCCAGAACCTTATCGGTGTTCTCTTCGTTGCTCAGTGCTTCCTTGGCCTTGTCCATAAGTCCCATGGTGAAGTCTCCTTCCATTCGTAATGTCTACTCGCGTTTTTTCGTTTGTGACATAGAGTGTACCGATGAATTGGCGACCTTGCGACCGTATTGGCCCCACGGAGTGAAGTTGATATTCGACTAGCAACACCGTGACCGACAGTTATTGAGCTGTTTTGGTGCGGGCTTCATCTGCCTTGTGCATGACATCGCGCTCGTACTTGCCGACGAACATCATGAGGACAAACGCTATAGCGACAACGCCAATGAGGGTTGCGAATGTAACATTCCAGCCTGCGAAGTCGATCAAGAGGCCGACACCAGTCGAGGCGAGTGTTGCGCCGAGAAGGTATCCAAACAATCCAGTGAAACCAGCTGCGGTTCCCGCAACATACTTAGGCGAGAGGTCGATGGCCTGCAGTCCGATGAGCATGATTGGACCGTAAATGAGTGCGCCGATCAGGGAGATGAGCACGTAGAACATCCACAATGGTGCCGTGGCGGGTAGCTGCCAATATGCGAAAATGGTGATGCCGGTGCCAATCAGGAAGAGCATGCCGGCGCCTGAGCGCCAACCCTTGAAGACCTTGTCGGAGACCCATCCACACAGCAGGGTGCCAACAATTGCTGCGCCTTCGTAGAGCATGAATCCGATGATTCCGCCCGTGACGTTGGTCTTGTGCAATTCGTTTGTCAAGTAAATCGGAATCCAGTTAAGAACTCCGTAACGGAGTGCGTAGACGAACACATTGGCCAGCGCCAGCATGACGATAACCGGATTGGTAAGAACGTGGTTCTTGACGATTGTGAACCAGGGTTCTTGTGCCTCGTCATTAGTTCCTTCGACCTTGTCCGGGTCGTTCCGGTATTCCTCTACCGGAGGCAGGCCCATGGATTGCGGGTTGTCTCGAATCAGCAGGAATGCGATGGCGGCAATCACGAGCGCGACAATTGCCGGTAGCCAGAATGCGGGAGTCCAGTCGGCGTCGGAAGTGGCGAACGAATGCAAGCCCCAGGCTGCCAGAGCACCGCCGACGGCGGCGCCGACATTGTGGGCAGTGTTCCAGATCGACATCAAAGTGCCACGCTCGGATGTCGAGAACCAGTGGACGACAACTCGTCCAGAGGGCGGCCAGCCCATGCCTTGGAACCAACCATTGATGAACATGACTGTCGCGAATATTGCAACAGAGGCGCTGATGGCTGGGACGAACGCAACAAAGAGGTTTACGACCGCGGACAGTGCTAGGCCAAGCGGGAGGAAGTACCTGGCATTGGCTCTGTCGGAGAGCATGGCCATGAAGAATTTGGATAGGCCGTAGGAGAACAGAACTGCATTGGCTACGATGCCGATTCCGGCTGCGCCAAGTAGGTCGTGCTTTTCCAGTACGGCGGACACCAGGGGGATGTTATTTCTGATGAGGTAGAAGCCCGCGTAGCCGATGAAGATGCCCATGAACACGTTGAATCGCCAGGTTCGGTAGGTCGGGGCAATTTTTTCCTCGGGGAGGGGAGCTGCTGGGCCGGGTGCGCTGAGCCAGCCGAGCCTCTGACTGCTCATAATGACAGTCCTTTCGCTGAAGGCCGCCGTTGCCTCTAATGCGACCTGTGCGGGTGGTTAGGGCAGCAGGCGGGGAGCTTTATCGTTTCAGCGTTGAGTTTACAGAGACTTCAGTCTCTATTAACGGGGCATTAACCTCCCGGCCTTGGAGGTCTTTGAGAGGGGTTGGCGTAAAAGCAATTAATGCTTGCCACTGCCTAGAGAATGTCATTAATGGCCTCGGTGGGGCGAGCCATCCTTACCCCCTTATTGGTGACGACAAACGGGCGCTCAATCAGGCGTGGGTGTGTGACCATTGCGTCCAGCAGTTCCTCGTCGCTGGAGTCCTTGGAGAGTCCCAGTTCCTTGAACTCTGCTTCCTTGGTGCGCACGGCATCGATGACGCTCAGGCCGGCCGCCTCGATTAGCGAGCGCAGCTCGGTCTTGGTTGGAGGAGTGTCTAGGTACTTGATGATCTCCGGCTCGATTCCGGCCTCGCGTAGTACGGCGAGAGCTTGGCGGGACTTTGAGCAGCGGGGGTTGTGGTAAATCTTCGCTTCCATGTCTCCATCATGGCTGATGTTGTGGTGTGAAGGTTAGCGCTGTGGTGAAACCGCCTGCGGTTAGATCCTGTTCACTGTTTATCTTTAAAAATGTAACGCCAAAAACACTTAAGTTCAATAGGTTGAAAATAGTTGTCGTTAGGTTTACTCTCACACGTGATAGATGAACGGCGAAGTGCGCCCCAACCGCCCCTAAGGTGACCAGATTTACTGAAGCGGCCGGTCAGCGTAGCCGTCGCAAAGCAATAACAAATAATCAAGAGCGGACACCAACATGACAATTTCCGGAAAACTTTCGCGATCAGCTAAGTCCATGTGTGCGGGCCTTTCGATCTTGCTAGCGGGCGCCGGCCTTGCAGCGTGTGGCGATGGCAGTGAGGGAGCCAGCGGCGAGAACCCAATCAACGTCGTGGCTTCCACGACGCAGATTTGTGATTACGTGAAGCAACTGGACATCGATGCAGTTGATTTGACCTGCCTGTTGGCGCCGAATGCAACAGCACATGAGCTGGAAATGACCCACGAGCAGCTGACCAAGACTGGTAACGCCGATCTCTTGTTCGTCAACGGCGTTGACCTGGAGCACTTCCTGGATCAGGCGATTGAGTCCTCGGGCTTTTCCGGAACGATGGCAGTAACCAGTGGCGTTCTCACTGCAGGTGACGTAGATGCCATGAAGGCAGCCAAGGACACGGACAAAACAAAGCCACTGCCACCAGAGAAGGCGAAGAATGGTAACTACACCATCGACCGAGGGGTGGAAAAGATTGATGTCGCCCCATGGCCATTCCCGCCGGAAGAACCCGGTGAGGAGGCGGAATTCCGCTTCGATCCGCATGTATGGACCTCACCGAAGAACGCCAAGATCCAGGTTGCCAATATCGGCTATGCCCTGGAACAGGTCGCTGAGGAACGTGGCGACAATGAGCTGAAGTCCACCATCGCCGACCACGTTGCGGCCTACCAGGAGAAGCTGAATCAGCTGGATGAGTGGGCAAATAAGTCCATCGCCACCGTGTCGGACCCTGTGCTGTTTACCAGCCACGATGCCTTTGGATACTTCTCCCACGAGTTCAATATCAACTTCATCGGCGCAGCGCTGTCTGATTTCAACGAGCAGCAGGATGCCACGGCCGCGCATATCGCCGAGGCGGCAAAGACCGTGAAGGACTCGGGTGCAACCGCGCTGTTTGCGGAGAACTCGAACAACTCGAAATCAATTGAGGCGATCGCCAAGGCCGCAGGTGTCAAGGCCATCGTTGGTGAGGACGCACTCTACGGCGACTCCCTTGGTCCGGCTGGCAGTGCCGGCGAGACCTACATCGGTTCCATCATCCACAACGTCACTCAGGTTGTGACGGCATGGGACGGAACTGTCGCGCCGCTGCCAGAGGGCATCAAGTGAGCCGTAACCGCTTAGCTAACCCCATGTCAGCTGACCCCATAGTCACGCTCCGCGATGCCTCATTCGGCTACACGGCGGTACCCATCGTCAATCACATCACCGCCAATGTCGCGCCGGGTACCGGGCTTGCACTCATCGGCGCCAATGGCTCTGGAAAAACGACTGTGCTGCGCGGAATCCTAGGCGGGACTCGTCTTCTCGCTGGTGAGATGCACAATAACGCGAAGATCGTGTCCTACGTCCCGCAGTCGGCAGACCTCGATCGCACTTTTCCGGTCACGGCTTTCGATGTCGTCGCCATGGGAGTTCTGCGCGAACTGCGCCCCTTCCAACCGCTTGGACACCGCAAAGAACGCATCCACGCAGCGCTAGCCAAAGTCGGACTTGCCGACCGCACCGTTGATCGTTTCGGCAACCTCTCCGGTGGTCAGCAGCAACGCGTCCTGTTGGCGCGCGCCATCGTCGCACGTCCGCAACTTGTGCTTCTCGACGAGCCGTTCAACGGCCTCGACACTGAAAATCGGGCCATGCTGCTGAATCTCCTCAACGAACTGAAGGAAAATGGCACGGCGATCATTGCGGCCACTCATGATCTCGTGCTTGCTGAAGAGACCTGCGAAAACACATTAATCGTGGCAGAACAGCCGGCTTTTGGTGCGACCTCGAAGTTGGTGCCAGCCTATGTGGACTGAGCTTGCGAATGCGCTTGGGATCGCGCCTTTCATGTTCAGGCCACTAGTGCTGCTGATTGCCCTCGGGGCGGTCTCTGGCCTGGTCGGTGTCATCGTGAACCTTCGTGGTCTCGAGTTCAATGCCGAGGCCATGGTGCATTCGATTTTTCCCGGAATTGTGGCCGGTGCCGTATTCGGCGGCATCGACATGATTATCCCGGTGGCCGCGGCATTTGCGGTGGTAGTGGCAGTAGCACTGACCTTGGTATCGCGCTCGCACATGTCGGAAGCCGGAGTGGCAGTCGTACTGACCAGCTTCTTTTCCATTGGCGTGATCCTCTCGCTGAAGAAAGGTGATCAGTCAGGACAGCTGGAAGCGCTCATGTTCGGGCGACTGCTGGAAGTCACCGACTCCCGTCTCACCAGCGCCCTAATTGTCTGTGCCATCGCCTTGGTTCTTATCGCAGTGACCTGGCGCCAGCAGGTGTTTGTTGCCTTTGATCGCTTCGGTGCCAAAGCCGCAGGCGTCAATGTGTGGGGCATCGACCTCACCATTAACGCGGCGATTGCTGCGGTGGTGGTGTCGTCGGCAAGCGCAGTGGGAGTGTTGCTGGTAGTCGGATATCTGGTCGTGCCGGGAGCGGCGGCGAGACTGCTGACTCGCCGAGTGCATGTGATGGTGCCGATTGCGATTGCAGTGGGCTGTCTCAGCGGAATCGTTGGTTTGGCACTGGTGCCTTTGGGGCCGGTGTCGCCTCAGGCAGTCGTCGCGCTGACCTCGGTGGGACTGTATTTCGTGGCACTGGGACTGCGCGGCGTGATGGGAGGCGACCGTGTCTAGCATCCTGATTTTGCCAATCATCGAGCTGATATTGGTCGGCGCATTGGCCGGCGTGGTGGGGGTACTCGCGGTGCTGGGCAAACAAGTGTTCTTCGCAGAAGCGATTACACATGCGACTTTTCCCGGTGCGGTGGTGGGCGTTGTTATTGCGGCAGCGCTCGGCCTGAGCCACTCGTGGATTTCGGTGTTCCTCTTTATCGGGGCATTTCTGATGTGCATTCCGATTGGGGCCCTGTTCGGTCTGTCGAAGGTGGGGACGACGTCCTCGGCGGCGGGAATTGTGCTGACATTCGGGTTCGCGCTGGGCTACTTTCTGAACAAGTGGTTCGCCCCGTTGCCGGTGAAGGTAGAAAGCTTCCTGGTCGGCAGCGTACTTAACGTGAACAAGATTGATATTGTGCTGTCCGGTGGCCTCTTGCTGCTGGTGGCGTTGGTGCTGGTGGCTCGGTGGCGCCAGCTGATTTACTTCACATTCGATCCGGAGTCTTTCGGGGTCGCGCATTCGAGGAGAAGAGCACAGTTGGTCATCAGCGGGCTGATTGTGTTGACTCTGGTGGCGCTGATTCCGGCTGTCGGCACGATTTTATCCATCGCGCTGTTGGCTGCCCCGGCAGCTGCGCTGGTTGGGGTAGTGAACGATACCCGTTTGCTATTCGTGTTAGCACCATTGATGGGTATCGCGATTGGCCTGGTGGGGCTATTCATTGCGGTGGCGGCGAACTTGTCAGTTGGTGGCTGTATTGGCGTGTGCGCCGGTTGTTTCTATGTCCCCCTCAAGATTGCGGCAACACGCAATAACGCTAGAGTTTAAAGAATGCACGTGGAGGATTTACCAGCAAAGACCCAGGACTACCTCAAGGTCATTTGGGATTTGCACGAGCGCACCGGTGAAAAAGTGGCACTAGGCGACGTCGCTGAGCGGATGGGTGAAAAGAAGCCCACCGCCAGCGAAGCTGTGAAGAAGCTAGCTGCACGTGGACTTGTCAACCACGAGCCGTACCGGGGCATTAGCCTGTCGGACCGTGGGCGGGATATTGCGCTGATCATGGTGCGTCGCCACCGGCTTATTGAAAGCTTCTTGGTCTCGACTCTGGGATACACCTGGGATGAGGTTCACGAGGAAGCTGAAAAGCTTGAGCATGCGGTCTCGGATGATTTCATTAGTCGCATTGATGCAATGCTGGGATTCCCTGAGCGCGATCCGCATGGCGATCCAATTCCCAGCGCCAGCGGTACCATCGCCAGCGCAGTGCGCACTGACCTGACGGATATCGAAGCTGGCGCGATGGTGGTAGTCGATCGTATTAACGACTCCGATCCTGAATTGCTGCGCTATTTGGCTACATCAGGGGTAGGCCCGGGGACCGTGCTCCGAGCCGAAGCCGCACCATATGCAGGTATGCATGTCTTCGCCATCATCGATGAGGTGGGCGATAACGAGCCAAAGAAAATTCATGTGGCAGACTCGGCACTATGGGCAATCAAGGCGACTCCAACAACCAACTGACGAGAGCCGCAGCGCGCTCTTACTATAAGGTGTCGCGGAATCTCACTGGGCCGACGAAAGTGCCACCCGCACCGTCAGTGTCGTTCGACAGCGTGAAGAGTGCTCGTCGGCAGGCATATGCCAGTGTCGAGAGTGTTGATGTGCCGTTGAATGCCATCGCTATCTCACGCGCCGAGCAGCAGGAACACATGGTTGACCTCGAACGTCGCTTGAATGCCTCGACCAAAGACATGCGTGCCCTGGTTGACTACGAAGAGCAGCGCATTGCGGTTACTAGCACTGTCAAAGAGGCAATCGTCTATACGCTGCTGGCAATACTCCTTTTGGCAGCAGCCATTGGACTTGGCTACGCCAGCCACCTGGGGGCCGATGCGATTTTGAATGCTGCGGCGGAGGTGACGCCGCGGTGAGTAAACGCTCAGGCTCCGACAACGGGTGCGCGACGGTCATTGTCGTATTTTTCTTCTTCGGCCTGATTATTCAGCTCTTCGGTGTCACGCTGTGGATTCTGCAATATGCATTGCCAGTGGCGGGTTTGGTGCTTGCGATCCTCATCGCATACCAGGCTTGGGCCGGTGTGCGCCGCAGTGCTGAGGCGCACGAGCTCGCCGAGCGTAATCACGCGGAGCTGCAGCAGATTGCCATGGACACCGAGTACCAGCTCACCGCAATCCTTACTGCCTGGGACAATGTGAACACCACAATGGGTGTCGGCACCATCTACAAGGATGTATTTGCCTCCGGTGAGGCTACGCCGGAGCTCATCGAGCTACGCGGTGAGCTCTCTCGTGCTCGAAAGCTAAACAACCGACTGCGCGAGCAGCGCGAAACTATGACTAACCGGGAGCTGGTGGAAGCCATCTCTGATGCCGACGAGCTGTGGTGCTCGCTGACGAAGACGTATCAAAACGCTCGTCGCGAGCTGTAGTAACGCACCTGGTTTACTCGACGGTCATCACAATCTTGCCGTCAGCGTGCCCGTCTTCCAATACTCGGTGGACCTCCGCGACCTCGGTGAGATTCTTAGTCAGGCCGATAGGAAGTGAAATCTCACCGGCAACCACGCGGTCGGCCAGGTCGGCGTAAATAGTCGTGTCATTCGAAATAGCCGGAATGTGCGCCTCAATGCCACGTTCCTTCGCCGGTGCCAGATCGGCCAGTGAAGGTAGCGCCACAATCCGACCATCCGATGCCAACACATCCAGCGAGGGGAGGAAAGTGTCGAAGTACACGCCATCGAGCACAACATCTACGCCCTCGGGGAACCGCCGGCGCACAGCCTCGAATACATCTTCCGCTGTGTAATCAATATGCTGCGCGCCAAAGCCCACTAGTTTTTCATGATGGCGTGACGACGCACTCGCCAACACAGTTGCGCCACGGGCAACCGCCAGCTGCGTCATCAGCTGGCCCACGCCACCACCGGCACCATGAATGAGTACAGTGTCACCGCCTTTCACCTTTGCTAGCTGATCGACAGCCACGGTCGCCGTGATTCCCACTAGGGCAAGGCCCGCAGCGGTTACGTCGTCAAGCGAATCGGGTGTTCGAACCACACCGTCGGCGGGGAAGACGTTGTGTGTTGCGTAGGTGCCGCGGAAGTCGTCGAAGCCGCGCATGCCGAAGACTCGGTCGCCGGGGTGGAAGTTGTCCACACCTTCGCCGACGGCAACGACTTCGCCCGCGGCTTCGCGTCCGAGGACGGCCGGAGGGGTGAACTTTGCGCACAGACCGGAAGAGCCATCGCGCATCTTGTAATCCAGCGGATTCGCGCCGATGGCTGTGGTTTTGACCAGGATTTCGCCGGGACCGGGCTCCGCAGGGGTGCGGGAAACCTGCGTGAACTCATCGGGGTCGCCAAAGCGATTGATGATCATTGCGTATGCGTTGCCTGAATTTGCTGCCATGTCCATCACTGTAGTCCTAGCAGCTAATTATCAACGGTCGGCAAGCGGGAGGGCAGCGGTGACGGCACTGAACGACTCATTGAGGTAGGCGCTGAGGAGGTCGGCGGCGTGGTTTGGGGTGTCCTCGATGAGAACTTTGGCGATACTGATGTGGCGATCGGCGTATCGGGCATGGAGTTCGATGCTTTGGGGGTAGGAGAGGAAGCAAAGACGGAGTTGGGCCTGAATTGATTCGGCGGTGGCTAACAGGTCGGGGGACCCGGAAGCTCTGACGATGGCGAGGTGAAAGGCATTATTCCGTTCGGGAAGGTTCAATGATGACTGTGAACCACAAATAGAAAGAATCTCTTCGCCGAGGAGCTTTGCCTGGCTCTTGCTTAGCGATCGCAGTGTTCCGCATTCGACGACATGGCGAAAGGCATACAGTTCGCGGATGCGTTGTTTGTCGAAGGAAGCGATAAACACGCCGTGATGAGGGATGTGAGTAAGTAGCCCCTCAGATTCCAGCTTGCGGTAGACCTGTCGGATGGTGTTGCGACTGACCTGCAGTCGCGCAGCAAGTTGGGTTTCACGGAGCTGCTCGCCACTGTAGTGCTTTCCGGCGAGAATCTCTCGGCGCAGGACAGTTGCGGTGACATCCGCTACTGAAACGTCTTGTTGTTTTTCCCCAGAGGACGTGTGGGTCTGATCGTCGAGGATGCTTCCGGGGGTAGTCATGTAATACAGACTACTAAAGCACTTTTGTGTGGCGGCCATCACCAATTAACATACGAGACATTGTTCAACAATCTCTGTGCAGGCGATCTTCAACGTAGGAATCCTTCAACGTGGGAATCGTCAGACTTGTAGGGAAAGGCCTTACGCTATGGACGCTTCAACATCTGCCCATAAGGCGCGGCGAACGGCACTCCTCGGCGCCGTATTCCTGATGGCGACCAGTGCTATCGGGCCGGGCTTCCTCACCCAGACCGCAACCTTTACGGCCAAGCTTGGCGCGGCTTTCGCCTTTGCCATTGTGATCTCGGTGCTTCTTGATATCGCGATTCAGCTCAACGTGTGGCGAGTGATTGCTGTCTCTGGACGCCGCGCGCAGGAGCTCGGCAACGCCGTGCTTCCGGGGCTGGGCTGGTTAATGTCAATTCTCATTGTCATCGGTGGTGTGGTCTTCAATATTGGCAACGTCGGCGGTGCTGGACTTGGTGCGAACGCGATGTTGGGCGTGGACGCAAAGATTGGCGGCATTGTTACTGCAATCCTCGCCATTGGCTTCTTCCTCTCCCGGCGGGCGGGTATGGCGCTGGACAAGGCACTCGTTGTGCTCGGTGTCGTGATGATTCTGGTCACTGGAATTGTGGCGTTCAGTTCTAACCCGCCAGTAGGGGAAGCACTGAAGAACACGGTCATGCCCGACACGATTGACTTGTTGGCAATCATCACGCTCGTCGGTGGCACTGTTGGCGGGTACATTACTTACGCTGGCGCTCACCGCATGCTTGATGCTGGCGCCGGCGGTGTAGAGAACCTCGCACAGACCACTCGCTCATCTGTTACGAGCATCATCGTCACAGCCATCATGCGTTTCCTCCTTTTCCTAGCTGTCTTGGGAGTGGTTGCGGGTGGCGTGGTCCTCAATACGGATGGAAACCCCGCTGCAGAGGCATTCCAAGCTGCGGCAGGAGATTGGGGTATGCGCTTCTTTGGCGTTGTCCTGTGGGCTGCGGGAATCTCGTCGATTGTGGGTGCCAGCTACACCTCAGCAACATTTCTGACTCGTTCCTCGGGTGCTGGAGCCAAGACTCAAAACACGATCACCATTGTCCTAATTGCAATCTCCACGCTGCTCTTCGGTCTCATCGGTACGGCTCCAGCGACGCTGTTGGTTTTCGCCGGAGCCTTCAATGGTTTGGTTCTTCCAATTGGCGTTACTGTGCTGATTTACATCGCGCTGTTCCGTGCGGATCTCATGAATGGTTACAAGTACCCGAAGTGGTTGGCGGCTATCGGAATCTTGGGTGTCGCAGTCGCCTGGTTCTTGGCGTGGCGCTCATTCGGCGGTGTGTTTGAAATGCTCGGCTAATCCCCCCCCCCGGTTTCTCGCACAGCTCAGATGAGAACCAACATAACAACGGTACAAAGACCAGCATTATTACTTGGAAGGAGCGGTGACGTTTATGGGCGCCACTATCGATCTCAACTCTGACCTTGGGGAAGCGTTCGGCTCGTGGAAGATGGGTGATGATATCGCTCTGCTGAACATTGTGACCAGTGCCAATATTGCCTGCGGGTATCACGCGGGTGACGCTAGCGTCATGATGGAGACCTGTGAGGCAGCTGCTGCGCGCGGAATTCGCATCGGCGCGCACGTCGCCTACCGCGATCTCCCCGGGTTTGGACGACGTCGCATGGATTACGCACATCGAGAATTGCGAGCCGAAACCGTCTACCAGATTGGTGCACTTTCGGCATGTGCACGGGCGGTGGGTACCGAAGTTTCCTACGTCAAGCCCCATGGTGCCCTCTACAACCGCATCGCAGTGGATGAAAATCAGGCCGCTGCAGTGGTGGAGGCGCTCCTGCTCGCTCGCTCCACCTGCGGAGATGAGCTTGCCATTATGGCGCAGCCGGGGTCGGTCATCGAACGGCTCAGCCTCGACGCGGACCTCCCTGTGATTAGGGAAGCTTTTGCAGATCGCGCTTACAACTCCGATGGAACTCTGGTGTCCCGAGTACTCGAGGGGTCGGTCATTGTAGAACCCGATGCCGTCGTCAAACGCGTCATTGCAATGGCTAGCGGGGAACCAATCGTCGCCTACGACGGTTCACCGTTGACCGTGCAGGCTGACTCTATTTGTTTGCACGGAGACACCCCTGGTGCGGTCGAACTCTCCCGTATGATTCGCCAAGGGCTCGTCGACGCCGGAGTCACCGTCGCTGCCCACGTATAGCGCGGACTCGCACACCGGTCTTATCAACCGCAGTTTTTCAACCCCGCAAGAAAGAAAGGATCAGCACCGCCATGGCCGAGATTCGCCCTATGGGAACAAATGCGCTGCTTATCGACTATTCATCATCGGCCAATCCGTTGGCGAAGGTACTTCGTGCACACTCTGCTGCGGCTGAGATTGAGGGACTCGTTGACAGGGTACCTGCAGCCCAAACGCTCCTTCTTCGCTTTCGCGGACCGGCTCGTCGTTACCTCGGCGCAGTAGAAACCGCGCTGCGGGGCAACAATGCGCAGAGGCAGACCGTCGACAAGCGAAAAACAATGACGATTCCCGTTCACTATGACGGCGCGGACCTTGAGTCCTTGGCACAAAGCCTTGGGATGAGCCCTCAAGCGTTAATCGATTGGCACTGCGAACGCCCTTGGACGGCCGCGTTCGGTGGATTCGCGCCGGGCTTTTATTACATGGTGCGCGGGAGCGGTCAGGGGTGGCCAGAGCCGCTTGATATTCCCCGCCTTACGACGCCGCGCACTCGAGTTCCCAAGGGCTCCGTCGGACTTGCGGGCCAATTCGCAGGTGTATATCCCATCGATTCGCCCGGTGGCTGGCAGCTCTTGGGACATACAGATGTGGAGATGTGGGACTTGAATCGGCCTAATCCGGCGCTGCTTGAGCCCGGGGTTGAGGTGCAATTTGAAGCGACTTCTACGGTGAGTGCGGCGTAGAAAAAGGGGGCGGAAGAGATGAAGAATTCTATCGAGATTATTCGACCCGGCATATTGACGACGATTCAGGATTTGGGCCGTGCAGGGCAAGGCAGCCTGGGCGTGAGTACTTCCGGTGCGTTCGACCACGAGTCCGCGGCAGCTGCTAACCGGATGGTTGTCAACGAAGAAAGCCTGGCGGTGCTTGAGTGCGTCGTCGGCGGGTTGGAGTTCCAAGTAGCGGAGGGAGCAATCATATCCTTCGCAGGAGCCCACGGTGAGGTGACTGTCGAGCAGGATGGCAAGGTCATCAAGACCTCGATGAATAGTCGAATTGTGGTCGGGGCGAAGGCAATTGTGCGGCTTGGTACCTTCGATGCAGGTCTTCGCGGGTACGTCGCGATTCGAGGGGGCATCGATGTCGCGGAAGTGCTGGGCTCGAGGTCATACGATACGCTCGGCAAGCTCGGCCCAGCGCCTTTGCAGGCCGGTCAGGTCTTGCAGGTCGGCGACCCGGAGTATTCGACGGGGTCGTCAATCGCAATTTATCCCGCGCCTCATTGGTCGAGCGAGGCTGCGCGCTTAGATGTTGTTCCTGGCCCTCGGGCGGACTGGTTTACGCGGGAAAGCGTCAGTGATTTCTTTCACGAGACATGGACCGTGACGCAAGAGGCCAACCGCGTCGGACTTCGGCTGAATGGGACTACTCTTGAGCGCCAGGTCACCCATGAGTTGGCAAGCGAGGGAATGGTCCCCGGTGCGATACAAGTGCCCGCATCGGGGCAGCCGATTATTTTCGGTCCTGATCATCCGGCGACGGGTGGATATCCGGTCATTGGTGTGTTGACGGAGCCGTCATTGTCGAGGGCCGGGCAATTGGTGCCCGGCGCGAAGGTACAATTCCGCCGGGTGCGGGCGGTATAGGTCTGCGGCTTCATTCTGCGCGATGGTGCGCCACTACGTTTGCCAGCTATGAGCGTCACACCGTTCTTCGCAGTAAAATCAGCCACCATGATTGAACACGCCTCCTTTTCTCAACTCAGCGCGACCGATGCGTATGCCATCTCGGCGCTGCGTACCGACGTGTTCTATCTTGAGCAGTCCTGTGAGGAGCCGGAAATGGATTGGCGCGACCTGGAAGATACCGCAGAGCACTATTTCATCCGCGACGACAATGACTCCCGCAAGATTATTGCGTACTTGCGTGTAATTGACACGCTCGATGAGTACTCTTCAAGCTACCCGCGCACCATCGGCCGAGTTGTCGTCGATGCTGCGAGCCGGGGTAGGGGGTTGTCCTCGAAACTGCTGCAGCAGGTCATCGCTGACCACCCGGATACGGGGCTAATTCTGCATGCCCAGACGCAGGCGAAAGGTGTGTACGAAAAAGCCGGCTTCCATGAGGTCGGGGAGACCTTCATGGAAGCCGGCATTGAGCACATCACCATGGTTCGTGATGCAGCCCGTGGCGAAGCCTAGGAATTAATCGCCTAGACTCCGGTTTGTACGGCGTTGCTTACTTTCGGGTTTAAGCGTTGACCTTCGAATCCGTCAGGATGCGATTCAGGGAGTCGATGCTGGCCTTCGCATCGCCGATAAGCATGTCGGTGTTTTCGTTGAAGAACAGCGGGTTCTGCACGCCCGAGTAGCCCGAACCCATCGACCGCTTGAGAACAATCACGCGCTCAGATTCCCACACCTTCAGCACCGGCATACCCGCAATCGGGGAGCCCGGCTGCTCTGCCATCGGGTTGACGGTGTCATTTGCACCGATGACCAGGGTGACATCCACATCAGCGAAATCATCGTTGACCTCGTCCAGCTCCAGCACGATGTCGTAGGGAACCTTGGCCTCAGCCAGCAGCACGTTCATGTGACCCGGCAGGCGGCCAGCGACTGGGTGGATACCGAAGACCACTTCCTTACCGTCGGCACGCAAATTGCGTACCAGATCGGCGACGGCGTACTGAGCCTGTGCCACAGCCATACCGTAGCCCGGAGCGATGAGGATCTTGTCCGCGTTGCGCAGGATTTCTGCAGTGTCCTCGTGGTTGACCTCAGTGTGGGAGCCTTCCACAGCGCTTGCCGACGTAGCTTCGGAGCCAAAGCCACCCAGAATAACGTTGGCAAAGGAGCGGTTCATGGCCTCACACATGATGTACGACAGGTAGGCGCCGGAGGAACCAACCAGCGCACCGGTGATGATGAGCAGCGGGTTGCCAAGCATGAGACCGGTGAAAGCAGCGGCCCAACCGGAATACGAGTTCATGATGGACACGACAACCGGCATGTCGCCGCCACCGATGGCGATGACCAAGTGCCAGCCCAAAAACAGGCCCAAAGCAGTCACAGCAACCATGCATGCCCATGCGATGGTGCCGCCCTCGGTGCCGGTTGCGATGAAGACAGCCAGGAGAACCAGAGTGACCACCAGAATGGCAATGTTCAGAGCATTGCGGCCTGGCAGCAGCAGCGGCGAGCCCTTGATCTTCTCAGACAGCTTCAGGCCAGCGACGATGGAACCAGTGAAGGTCACAGCGCCGATGAAGACGCCAATGTAGACCTCGCCGAAGTGGAACTTCAGGGCATCGGGGGCGACATCTTCGGCGAAGATGTAGGAGTTGAAGCCGATGAAGATAGCGCCGAGTCCGACCAGACCATTGAACAGTGCAATCAGCTGCGGCATGCCAGTCATGGCAACGCTGCGTGCGCGGGTGATACCGATGACACCACCGATGCCGATAGCGACAGCGATGAGAATCAGGGTAATCAGCGGGGAGAAGTGAGTATCCGGCTTGGTGTCAGCGGTGACGAGTGCCTGAAAGATGGCAATGACGACGGCTACAGCCATACCGGCGATACCGAAGGAGTTACCGCGGCGAGCGGTCTCCGGCTTGGACAGGCCCGAGAGGGCAGCGAGGAACAGGACGGCGGCGACAATGTAGCCGACGTTGGACAGGCGGTAGGTCCAGTCCAGAAGCGAAGCAGTATCAATGCTAGCCATTAGACTTTATGCCTCCTCTTTCACAAACATGCCAAGCATGCGGTCGGTGACGGCGAAACCGCCGAAGATATTGATGGAGCTAACCACGATGGCCGCGAACGCGAGACCGGAAACCAGCAGGTTGGAGCTTCCCACCTGGAGAATCGCACCCACCAGAACAATGCCGGAAATCGCGTTGGTCTCAGACATCAGCGGTGTGTGTAGGCGCGGCGTGACCGCGGAGATTACGTAGAAGCCAAGCACGATAGCCAAGGTGAGAACCATGAAGTTGGCGCTCACGCTGTGCGGTGCGCTGAGCATAACCACAATTGCCAGCAGTGCCGTCAGGCCCAGAGCAATCTTCGAGCCCAGGCCAGATCCCATGAAGGAAACCTTCTCCGGCGCATTCTCTTCTAATGCGGCCTGGTGAGCCTGCTGCTCCTGCAGTGGGGCAGCAGGGGTGACAGCGACCTTGATTGGCGGTGGTGGCCAGAGAATCTCAGCTCCGGTAGCGCCGGCGCCATTTTGTGAGCGAGCCTTTGTCACCGTGATGCCACGGATAATCTCGTCCTCGAGATTGAGAACTGGAGAGCCATCCTTTTCCGGCGTGATCAGCTTGAACAGGTTGAAAATGTTCTGGCCGTACAGCGACGATGCCTGCGCGGGCAGACGTCCTGCAAGGTCGGTGTAACCGATGATGGTCACACCGTTGTCAGTGACAATGGTCTTGCCTGGAACGGTCATCTCGCAGTTGCCGCCACCGGCGGCAGCCATGTCGACGATGACGCTGCCTGGCTTCATAGCTGCAACATCGGCAGCAGTCAGCAGCAGTGGAGAGCGACGGCCAGGGATATTCGCGGTGGTAATGACAATGTCAGCCTGCGCGGACTGCTCGGAGTAGAGCTTCGCGGCAGCGGCAGCCTGATCATTGGTCATTTCCTTGGCGTAGCCATCTTCGGACTTCTCGGTGGCGGCCGGAATCGGGATGAACTCTGCACCCATCGATTCGACCTGTTCACCGGCTTCAGGGCGCAGGTCTGTTGCCTTAACAACCGCGCCCATAGAGTTGGCCGTACCGATCGCCGCAAGTCCGCCGACACCAGCGCCGATGACGTAAACGGTAGCTGGTGGCATCTTTCCTGCGGCAGTCACCTGACCAGTGAAAAGGCGACCATATGCAGAAGCCGCTTCGACTACTGCGCGGTAGCCGCCGATGTTGGCCATCGACGACAGTACGTCCATCGACTGTGCCCTGGAAATGCGGGGAACTGCATCCATAGCAAGGGCGGTGATGTTGCGTTGCGCGAGCTCTTCGACCAGTTCTTCGTTTCGGCCTGGCGCAAGTCGGCTGATCAGCATGGCACCGTCGTTAAGCAGTGCACGGAACTGCTCCGGCGGAGTGTCGAGCGTTACGACGATATCGCTGTGCCAGACAGACTCGTCGACAATGGTGGCACCGGCGGATTCGTAGTCCGCGTCGGTGAACTTAGCAGCCAGGCCGGCGTCAGCCTGCACGGCGACCTCGTAGCCAAGCTTGACGAGTTTGCCGACGGTCTCCGGGGTCGCAGCCACAATTGTTTGCTGGGGATCGGGTTCTAAAGGGATGCCGATTCTCATTGTGGGAGTTCTTTTCTGTTCGGGGGTTTTATTAAGGGCCATGCGCACTCGGTTGTCGGTTAACAGTGAGTGTGGGCGTGGCCACTTTCTCCTTGGTGTCAATAAGGTATGCGCTGGTGGGGAGGCAGCGGAGGCGTTTGTGGAAAAAGGTAATAAAAATATGTGGGTAACGGTGGTGAGGTGGGTTTTCTGAATCTACGGACTCTTGGAAAGGGGGTAGGAAATGGGGGTGATGGTGTTAATTTTGGGCGAGAGTGAACATTTTCAGCGCTCTGAATGATTGTTTGAGGGGTGAAAGATGGGGGAGGCTATTTCTGTCTTTACGTATGTATTTACGTATTAGGTAAATTCGTATTCCTAGGTTCTTGGCAAGAGTTAAGGAAAACGATGATTGGTTCACTAAAGACGGACGGAAAGCCCGTGTCGGCATCCCGTCAAGGGCGGGCGCGCACGTTCTCGAAGGTGGTTGCTCTCTCGCTCGCAGCTGGTGTGGTTCTCGGCGGACAGGCGCCAGCGCAGGCGGCACCGCGCATTGGCCAGCTGCCGGACATCACTGCACGTGAAAGCACTGTTGACTACCAGAACTCGGAAACCGTGGACAAAATTGGCGGTGGTCTGGTGGATGTTATGGGTGGCGTGAACCGCGCCATCTCCGGTGGTGAAAGTGGCCATATCACCGAGCCGTTCGCCCCAGAGGCGGGGTACCTGCGCAAGGAGTTCGGAGCGATGGGCTCCCACCCAGTTGCCGCAACCCGTGAAGCAATGCCATGTGATGGTGTCGTCTACACCATCTACAACCGCGTACTGCGGGACCTCCACGGTCTCCACGGCACCACCGGCTGCTATGACGTGTTGCCGGAATCGGCTAACGCCTCCCCAGTTGGCGCGCAGCTCATTTACCCGGCGGATATCGACTCCATGGAGTCCGCGCCGCTGATGGTTCTGAGCCCTGGCATTGGTACTGAGCCAGGTATGTACGACGCGCAAGCGCGACTCTATGCAAGCCACGGATATGTCGTGGCTCTTGGCTACAACTTCACCAACTGGTTCGCGCCGCAGATGGTGCTGGCAGCTTCCGTGGCCGCAGCGGCCAATGAGGACGAGTCGACGCCACTTGCAGGCAAGATCGATTTCTCCCGGACGATGCTGGTCGGGCACTCTGCAGGTGGTGGCTCCGCAATCTTCCTGAACAACAGGATGGATAAGGCCTTCCAGGCTGCGGGCATCGATATGGTCACCCGTGGTCTGGTTGCTATCAACCCAGGGCCTTCCGACGCTGGGCTGATCTCCACCCCGCCGGAGATTCCAAGCCTGGTGGCCATTGCTGAGCACGAGGACATCGTTCCTTTTGATGCCGATCGACGTGGTTACCGCGATGCTGCAGGGCCCGCCTGGGAAGCGGTAGTCACCGGTTCCTACCACGGCACCTACCTGGATGATCCGTCCAAGAATGTGCTCGGCTCGATGGTGCTGTCCTTTAGCGAGTATGTGCTCGCCGGAACGAGTCGAGCAAAGGCTGTCTATGAGGGTGACAACTATGGCCTGGCCACTGACTCCGAGCTCAAGGACGTTCAGCGCAAGGGCGTCTAGAGCTGGCTACTCCATCGACTCTGGAATTAGCTTTGCCGCGGCCTCGGCGATTGCCTTGCGCTGCGCTTTCGTGAGCTGATTGCCGTTGAGGTAGTCGTTAGCCCAGAGTCCATCGGAAATCATTTGGACAACGTAGGCCATGCAGGCATCCTGGTCGGTGGCAATCCGTTCTACCGGCGGATTCCACCGGCGCAAAAGGCGCGTCCAAATCTCGCGCAGCTCCGGGTCGGCGGCAGAGTCGATGGACATGAGTAGCTCGGCCCTCGTTGCCGTATCCAGCGAGACCTGGAGGTTTGCGCGTAGGCGGTTGGCGGGGGATACCTCCTCTGCGGGCCCACCTGCGGCTTCGATAAGCTCCTCCTCCCATAACTGCGCCATGTGCTCATGGACGCTGCGGATCATGTCTTCGCGGGAGGGGAAGTGGTAAATCAATCCTGATTTACTCATTCCGCATTGAGTTGCAACATTTTCGTAGGTGACCTCGGAAAAACCGCTTGTCTCGATAATCTCAACGATTGTGTCGAGGATGGCAGTGCGCTTACTCGTGCGCATATTCAGTCTCCTTCGGGTTGCCGCGGAATGCCACCGCAGTCGCAATCGCTGCAATGACAGCAACGACAGCCAGGATAATCAAAATGGCCAGGTAGGAACTGTCGAGGCCGGCGCGGGCGCCGTCGTTAAGCGCTGGCGTGTGAAGTGCATCGGTGAGTGAGATGCTGGCGTCGACAGGCGTAAACAGGGCGTAGAACATAGGCAGGAGACTGCCTGTGATTGCGACGGTGATCAGTGTGCCGAATTCGTAGGACACGGATTCCATCGCCGCCGCCATACCTGCCTTTGACCTCGGGGCTGAGCCGATTATCGCGGTCGACGACACCGACATCACAGAACCTGCGCCCGCGCCGAGCAGTATCAATCCCGCGATCATGAGCGGGAAATTGCCCGAGGAAACGCCGTAGTACATGCCTGCCAGTCCGACGGCGTTGAGGAGGAAGCCGCCGGTGATGAGTGTGCGGAAACCCACTCGATGGAGCACCATGCCGCCGATGACACCAACTGGCAAGGATGCCAGTGCCGCGGTGGCAACTAGCAAGCCCGCGTCGAGTGGTGTGTATCCGACGGAAATCTGGAAGCGCTGCGTCGTCATCAATTCGGCGCCTGCCAGGACAAACATGGCAAGCGCTGCTGCCAGCACGCCACCGGAAAACATCGGCGAACGGAAGACTGAGAAGTCGATGAGGGGTTCGGTAAGACGTGCCTGACGACGCTGAAACAGTACCGCGCCCACTAGCCCACAGGCGATAGCTGCGACGATGACGGTGGAGGAGCGATGGCCGGCGAGTTCCTTGATAAGCGAAACCAAGCCCAGCATGGCCAGCATCGCGTAGAGGCTAGTGAGAAAGTCCCAGCGTTTGGCTGGGTTGTGCTGATTCGGTGGAGCGAAAATCAGCGTGCCAATGATTGCGAAAACTACCACAGGGATGTTGATAAGGAAGATTGAGCCCCACCAAAAGTGCTCCAACAGGAAACCGCCGACGACGGGGCCAGCAGCGGCACCCAGTGTTGCTGTGGCTGACCAAATGCCAATAGCCGTGGCAAGTTCACGAGGGTGGTGGAAGGTCTCACGTAGCAAAGCGAGGGTTGCCGGCATCATGGTCGCGGCGCCCAGTCCTAGACAGCCGCGAGCGATGACCAGCGCCCAGGCGTGCGGCGCAAAGGCTGCGGCCAGGGAAGAGAAGCCAAAAATTGTCAGGCCCACAAGAAACATCTTGCGGTGACCGATGCGGTCGCCCAGAGTGCCTGTGCCGAGGAGGAGCGCGGAGATCACCAGTGGGTAGGCGTTGATGATCCACAGGCCCTCCAACTCGGTTGTGTGGAGCTGCTCGCGCAGAACTGGCAGGGCAGTGTAGAGCACCGAGTTATCTATGCCGATGAGTAGTAGGCCGGCGCTGATGATAGCGAGGAAGACCCACCTGTGGGTGACTGAAGTGGGCGAATTAGCCCCCGTGGAAGTGGCGTGGTCGGTACTTGTCATTCCAGTAACTGTAACGAACGTTCGGTTTAGTTACAACTTCTGGAGAGCGACGATTTAGGCCTAAAAATTCAAGAGATGTAGGCCAATCCCGCCAAAGGAGACAGTGAAAAAGTGTCTAAGTTGAAGGCGTTGTTGAGGTACGAATTCGCGGACGCCGTTCGATCCCCCGTGGCGCCCGAGCGGGTAAAGATCAGCTTGGACGCGCTGACTTTACGCTCGGACGTTGTGGCCAATCACCGCCGGGATAGTAATTGGCGCATCCCCGAAAAGCTCCTTCTGGTATTCGTTCTGCTCGAAATCGCCAGCATCGTTATCTCTGATGGTGGCTACATTTGTCAGTTTGCGTGCCGACGGTGCGGAGTCCTTTTGGAGCAGTCCGCCACGGTTTCCCGCAGTGGTGGCTGCGAAAGCGCCTGCGCCACGGTTTCCAGCAGCAGTGCTCGCGGTTCCGCCAGCCGCGCCCGAAGTTCCGGTAGCAGTACTGTTGCGCGCACTGATGAGGGAATTCATCAATCCACTTCCGCGCTGTCCAGGGCTATTCGAGGTGTTTGGCAAGGCAGAACCAGTTACTCCGACACCCAAGCCGGTTCCCATCCCGCGACCTGCTGTTGGCGTTGGCATACGACCGGGACTTGAAGTCGGAACTCCCGAGGCCGGTGGGCGGGAGCTTGCGTTTCCAGAAGCCGGCAGTGCCGGGATATTGCCCGCTGGTGTGAGCCCCGCAGCGCGTCCTGCGCCGAGGGAGCCAGCCGGTCGGTTGCCGTGAACTCCGTAAGGCGAAACTCCTTGCGGTGATGTGCGTTGAAGTGGGGCGCTCGCGCTCGAAGGGGCGATCATGGCTGGATTCGCCGCGTTTGGTTGAGCCATGGTTGATGTACCGGTCGGGGAAGTTGGCGAGATTGTGGAGCTCGTTGGGCTGCCAGGTGATGCGGGGTGCACAGGGGTAGCAGACGGATTAGTAGGGTTCGATAAAGTCGAAGTGCTCGGTTGAACCTGCGAAGGAGCGGAAGGGCTCGCGGCTGTGGATTGCGGTGTTGGAGAATCCGGAACTGTTGAGGTGGCGCCAACTGGTGCGCTGGCGGCCTGCATGCTTCCAGTCATCCCCGCAGGCGAAAGACCGAACTGGCTAGTTCCAGAACGCCCGGCGACTGTTGCTCCAACGGAAACCTCGGCAGTCACACCACTTCCCGCATCGGCAGAAACCAGGTTAGGAATTCGGGGAATAGCGGTCTGTAGCTGTGCGGTATACGGGCCAGAGAGAAAGGCTGCTACCTCGGCCTGTTCAAAAGCTTTCTGCGCGCCGGGGTTTGGGAGTGCCTTGGACTCGGCCTCAATCGCAGATAGTGCATTGACGGCCATCGCCTTCACGGACGGCAAAACGGCAAGGTGCCCGGCCATGACCTCAGATGCGGTGGCGATGCTGGTTGCGCGCGCGGCCAGACCTTTCATTGTCGTATCCGCAGCAGAGAAGACAGCACCGCTGTTGCTCGACACCAAGCCGGATGAGATGGAGGTTAGATTGCTGGCCAACGTGGTCATAGTTTCGGCGAAGTTGTTCCAGTAGGCGATTGCCTCGGCTACGGCACCGTCGTTTGTCGAGGAAAACATGGATAGTAGGGACTTCGCATCGAGACCGAGTTCCGCAGAAAGTGTGACTGGCGCGAAAGTGAGACTTCCAGCTTCAAACATTGGCCGACGCTGGAATACACCGCTTGTTCGCGCTACTTCAGCAATGGAAGCGCCGTCACCATTGAACGGGTTAATGCTTCGAAGGATGCGATTCATGGTGGATTCGTGCTCAGTGATGACGCGACGGAAGTCAGCGAGATTTGTTTGCGCCCACGTGAGCTGTTTGCCCATCGCCAAATGGATGGAACTGGCGCTACCAGGACTGCCTGTTATTGCGAGAGAATGCTCATTCGCAACCAGCTGCAAGGACGGTACCTGTGAATAACCGCCCAATGTTGGGTAGGCAGCTGAAGACAAACCCGCCGAAACAGAAGATTTACTTAGTTGTGAAATGGCGTTGTCAATAGACAGGATGAAAGTATTAATCATTACAGGTCCCCCAAATACTTCGTAAGCAGATTGTCCACGGGTTTACATAGTTCTTCGGTCAAATCGGAATCATCTTGGCCAGTGATATCGACTGCAAACCCCAACGATCCGCGTTCAGTTTCAACGGACGCAATACAGTATGAGAGACCAATTGGGGTTGTCATTGTGTATGTAACCCCGTCGTGGACTCCGTTTTGCCGGTCAATTGGAAGCCCACCGTAACTGGCGAGGTTGGGATGTGCGATCGAAGCTCGCCAAATTCCGAAAACCTCAGACAATGCTGAACTTTCGGAACCTATGATGCATCCGAGTTGCCTTGTTCCTTTTACGCGTTGAGAAACCTCAGACTGCTCCCGGAACCCCAGCCTGTCTAAGCGCCCCATAATCTCAGGGTCGTCACACGGATTGGTCAGGACGAATTCGGGTGCGTCGTAGTTGTAGTGCCCATCGGGACCAAGTGGAGCATCACCGGGCTTCGGCGGATTGTTGGGTGGAAGCACACCCGCAGGTAACGTCACGCCCGAGTCAGTAGTGATGGTTGTCGCATTGTCGCCGACAGGTTGAACGTCCTCGCCGGATGCCTCGGTCGATGCGCAACTAGTCCCCGTTACTCCCCATAGAAGTGCTGACACTAGGGCGGCAGTAGGCGCCTTTTTCAATTTTCCCTCCCCAAAGAATTTGTGTGAGAAAGATATAACACTGCGATCACACTCGCGCTTGCTGAGAAGCCGAAAAATAGAGCGACTGTGGATAACTTTTTAGGGGTGTGGACAACGCGGTCGATGCGCAGAACCACGCCTCTGCACAGCCGCAACCTGCACCTTTAGAGTGTGTTCTCCGTGCCGTCGTTAAGCGTTGGCGGCAAACGTGGGTGTAATGACCGAAGTAATCCGAACGATTGGTTAGACTATGAGGCGCATTACAAAACCACGGGAGTGCCAACCGAAATTCCGGCACTGAGAGGACGCTAGGGATCGAGCGTCGAC
Organism: Corynebacterium sp. LK26; assembly: GCF_014335085.1. Taxonomy (NCBI): domain Bacteria; kingdom Bacillati; phylum Actinomycetota; class Actinomycetes; order Mycobacteriales; family Corynebacteriaceae; genus Corynebacterium; species Corynebacterium sp. LK26. The sequence goes on along the minus strand of NZ_PDHB01000001.1, from coordinate 633,264 downwards.
CGGACGAACCTGAATCTGGGTAATACCAGCGTAGGAAAGGGATGTGTTGCTTCATGGCCGCACGTGTATCTGTATCCGCTCCGCCGAAAGAGGGCGAGGTTACAACTGGCCCGATTTACCGCAGCAACAAGCATTACGACGAGGTTGCGTTCAGCAACGATTTCGGTGAGGCGAACCTGCGGATTCCAGTTCGTCGGATCAATCTGACGGACGGTACTCACTTCGATGCGTACGACACCTCGGGTATCTACACCGAGGAAAACCCGGAGCTGAACCTGAAGGAGGGTTTGGCTAAGACTCGTGACTCGTGGCCGAAGGCTCCGGCGGTGCCAGCGGTTGCGGGTTCTGAGGAGGCTCCGAAGGTCAAGACCCAGCTGGCTTGGGCGCGCGCGGGAATTGTCACTCCGGAGATGGCTTTCATTGCTGCTCGTGAAGATGTGGATCCGGAAGTTGTGCGCGAAGAGGTCGCTGCGGGTCGTGCCGTGATTCCGGCGAACCACAAGCACCCGGAGACTGAGCCGATGATTATCGGCAAGCGTTTTGCCACCAAGATCAACGCAAATATCGGCAACTCGGCCGTGACTTCGTCCATCTCTGAAGAGGTGGAGAAGATGGTGTGGGCAACCCGTTGGGGCGCGGACACGATCATGGACCTGTCCACTGGTAAGGACATTCACGAAACCCGTGAGTGGATTCTGCGTAACTCCCCGGTGCCGGTTGGTACGGTGCCGATTTACCAGGCGCTGGAGAAGGTCAAGGGTGACCCGGCCAAGCTGACCTGGGAAATCTACCGCGAAACCATCATTGAGCAGTGTGAACAGGGCGTGGATTACATGACCGTTCACGCGGGTGTGCTGCTGCGCTACGTGCCGCTGGCCGCCAATCGCGTGACGGGCATTGTTTCCCGCGGTGGCTCAATCATGGCCGCATGGTGCCTCGCGCATCACCAGGAGAGCTTCCTCTACACGCGCTTCGCTGAGCTGTGCGACATTCTGGCGCAGTACGATGTCACGTTCTCCCTCGGTGACGGCCTGCGTCCGGGCTCCATTGCCGACGCTAACGATGAGGCTCAGCTGGCTGAGCTGCGCACCCTCGGTGAGCTGACCAAGATTGCCAAGTCCCGCGGCTGCCAGGTCATGATCGAAGGTCCAGGCCACGTTCCGATGCACAAGATCGCCGACAACGTGAAGTGGGAAGAGGAGTGGTGTGAGGAAGCTCCGTTCTACACCCTCGGCCCGCTGGCAACCGATATCGCGCCGGGCTATGACCACATCACCTCGGCTATCGGTGCGGCCATCATTGCGCAGGCTGGCACCGCCATGCTTTGCTACGTCACGCCGAAGGAGCACCTGGGTCTGCCGAACCGCGACGACGTCAAGGTCGGCGTGATTACTTACAAGATTTCTGCGCACGCCGCTGACCTGGCAAAGGGCCTGCCACGCGCTCAGGAGCGTGACGACGCGTTGTCGAAGGCCCGCTTCGAATTCCGTTGGCATGACCAGTTTGCACTGGCTCTGGATCCGGACACTGCGCTGGATTACCACGATGAGACCCTGCCTGCAGAGCCGGCAAAGACCGCGCATTTCTGTTCCATGTGTGGTCCGAAGTTCTGCTCCATGCGTATTTCCAAGGACGTACAGGACTACGCGAAGGAACACGGCCTGGACTCCGTTGAAGCGATCGAGGCCGGCATGGCTGAGAAGTCCCAGGAGTTCGCTGATCAGGGCAGCCGCGTCTACCTGCCGATTACCGCGGAGTAGTTGGTTGTCTTAGAAGATGCTGAAGTAAGCCGCGGTCTAGCTCTATTGGGCTTGGCCGCGGTTTTCTTTTGATCTCACCTATTTCTGCCGGCCTCAGTGTTGAGCCTCAAATGGGGGTGGGTAAGGCACGCCTTAATTAAGGGATTAGGGAACCCTAACTAGTGGGATGTACATTGCTTATATGCACAGCCTGAGATTCCTGACTTTCGATAATTCCCACCGCCATCTCGCAGGTGCTCGCAACACTCGCAACACTCGCCGTTCATTCAGCTCTGAATCATCCACGGTTGGAGAAGACGTGCGTCGACCGGTGGGGCGGAGTGCGCGCAGAGCTGCTACTGCGGTTTCGCTGTCCGGCGCCATGGTCCTTTCGGCGTTTGTGTCTCCGGCAATGGCTGACACTGCGAAGCCAATCGTGCCGGACAATTTTCCCAATGTGATTAATCCAGCGGAGAACTTCCAGCCGCAGGATTCGCAGTATGCCGAATCTCCGGAAGTTACCGTTACTTTTGAGGACGGCACACCAGCTGAAGGTGCCACGGTTCATCGCGGCGATGTTCTTATTGTTCGCGGCAGTGGTTTCAATCCGTCGGCCAACCGTGGTGGTTACCCGCTGCCAATTCCTCCGGGTGTGCCCAATGGTGTTTACGTTCTCTACAGTGCGTTCCCGGACTCGTGGAAGCCGAGTGAAGGTGCTCCGTCCTCGTCGCGGAAACATCCGCACGACAACATTGCCTGGGTCACGCCGGCTGGAACTCTCGAGGCGATACCGAACCAGGGCGTCGATATGCGGCGTTCTATCGCTCGTCAGGCTACCCCGATGACAGATGACGGCAGTTTTGAAGCCCGCATTGTTGTTGACCCGCCAGAGACCCCAGCTGGTGATAACTGGGGTATTTACGTCTATCCGGCAGCCGGCTCTATTAATGAGGCCGAGGAAATCTATATTCCGTTGAATTATTCGGATGCTCCGGGCAAGAATGCCCCGGCTCCCTCCAGCGAGGATTTAGTAATTTCTGTATCTGCGCTGGAGAAGGTATTCGGCGCACTGGGTGGCGGAGTCACTGCTAAGAACGGTGCTCTAGAGCCTGAGGACGGTGTTGTCTCATTCACCCGCGACAATGACAACAGCGATGCCGAAGGGGAGAGCTACCGCGGAGAAGTTCACTTCACCGCGAAGTTCAGTCTGGTTCATGTGGTCGTTCGTAATCCGCGCATTGAGGACGGCCCGACTGGAAAGATTATTACGGCAGAGGTCTCGCAGGGCTACGATGTCGGTCCGGATGAGATGGAGCGTATGCCCATAGCCGCTGTTGTCAACAGTGATGGCGATCAGCTGATCACGACCATCGGCACTATCTCGCAGTTCCGGTAGTCCCTCCGGTCATCATGGCCGCCAATTGTTGTCCACCTGGCACTTCGTTCAAAGTAAGCCGTCATACCTTGCGGGTTCTTGTGGGGTTGTAACCACTGCCGTATTGGAATCACTACATTAGATAGAGGCGCTTACCAGCGATGAGGAGGAACGTGGGACGGCATAGTCGGGCAGAAGGACCGGTGTCACAGGATGGGGCATCGTCACAGGTTGCGGAGTCGCAACGTGCTGTTGCGGAGTCTCCGTCGCGGGCCTCGCGAAAAATATGGGTTCGCAAACCCAATCAGGCCCCTGCGCTGACGCAATCGCCTGTGATGAGCTGGCCTCTTATGCTGGTCTCGCTGCTCGGTGGTCTTGCCTCGCTGCTGGCCTGGAATGGCCGCACCCAGCCGGACGATTGGGCGTCGCTCTGGGTGGGCGGGCTACTGATGGACAGGGGACTTGAGTCCCATCTCTATGATGCCGATCCAATCGATTTCACCGCCATGAGCGGAGAGGTCTGGCCACGCCTGGCGCAGGAAGTGTCTGCGCCATTTACGCATCCCTTTGTGCAAAACCCTTTGTTTGCAAAGGCTCTGGGAGCGATATCCCACGTCATGAGCTTTGAAACCTCGGTTGCTTGGTTGCTGTTTCTTTCCGGAATGGCCGTTGTGGTCCTGGTCGCAGCTTCCTACCACCTGTGGTTTCGGTCGACCATGCCCTGGGGTATCGCAGCGCTGGTTACCGCATGCGTATTCGCCCTGCCGACCACTCTTAATTCGTTCTGGATTGGTCAGACGACACCGCTGATTGTCGCGGGCGTCGCCTATGGGCTTGCCGCCTCGCGCACTCGTCCTTGGCTCGCGGGCATCGTCCTCGGCATCGTCGCATCCATTAAATTGACTCCGTATGCGCTCATCGCCGTGATGCTCTTTTTCGCTTATCGACGGCGCGCAGCCCTCTGGTCGCTGGCCACCACGGCGGTACTGGCGGTCTGGATGTTTATCCGCATTGACATACCGGTTATTTCGGACTGGATTGATCGAATCGACGACATTGGTGCGTCGGTCTTGGTCGGTGGTGCGAATCAGTCGTTGGCGTCGACTTTAGCCACAGATCTGGGCAATCCTGATTTATTAGTAACAGTGGTTCGTGATTATCCGAGTCACGTGAAAACGATTCCACTGTGTATTGCGCTTGGCGTGGTGTTGATGGTCACGGCAGTTGCGTGGTTGAACCCGGTCTACCGGTTTGAGGTTCTAATCACCGGCGCGTGGCTTATTGCAGCCACATTCTCATCGATTCTTTGGACCCACTACATGTTGATGCTGGTCACGCCTGTGTTCGGTTTGGCCGCCATGGCGCGGACCCGATTGACCAGACAGTGGCCGTATATCGGTATTGCGTTGCTAGTGGTCCTGCTGACGTTCCCTGTGACAAACCCGATTGCTGCTACGCCGTATACCGGCGGATTTGTGTACTCGGGGATTACTGCGATGCTCTTGACGCTGGCATTGATGCTCATTATTGGTGGCTGCCACGCGTTTGCGGTACATCGGTACGGCGATGGTGATGCAGGCGAGGTTGGAGCTGGTTTTGGCAGTGAATTAGCTGCCGCGGAGACATTAAAATTTCCTCAGCCAGAGCCAATGGTCTTATTCGACTTGAGGAAGCGCTAGATTTAGCGGCTCAGCATAGAGACGATGTCACGGGCAGACATGTCGCTGTAAATCTCGTTCCGGGCGCTCTTAACCTGGTGGCCGAAGTGGACTGCGTTAGCGTCACTGCTGGTGTCGCGGGTAAGAGCTTCGCGCAGCGGCTGAGAGAAGAAGGCGCGCTTGGTAGTGAAAGAACGGGGGAACAGGTTTTCAAGGCTCACGGTATAAACCCTTTCTGTGGTCGGAATCCGGTCAGGATTCCGGTTTGAGAGTTTCTGTATTCAAATGGTTTTCTTTGATGCGGTTGCCACTATATGTCTGAATATGCCCGATATCGAGTTAAAACGGGCAAAAGTGACTAAGTGGATACCGTTCCCAACATGAAAGCTGCATCACACTGTGGACCGGCTTAATGCTCGGTCACGGTCAGTTGTGGGCTCCAATACAATGAAATCCGGAATCAAATGTGAAGTAGGAGTTTGGTTATGGCTATTTCTTCGGCACCCACCCCTGAGTCCCCGGATTCAGCGGATACCTCGGACGCGGCATCGCGCAGCGTTCCGGCGGCAGCGCTCAGTCACGTTGAGGATTTAATAGATTTTGTGGCTGCGTCGCCAAGCTCATTTCATGCGGCACAACAGGTCGTTGACCGTCTGAGTGCAGCCGGTGCCAGGGTCGTCGACGAGCACGAGCAGTGGCCAAGCGAGCCCGGTGCCTACGTCCTGCGTCGCGATGGCGCTGCCGTTGCTTGGGTCGTCCCGGAGACGCCGGCTGCCGATTTCACCGGTTTCCGTATTGTGGGTTCTCACACGGATTCGCCCGGTTTTCGTGTGAAGCCCAACGCGCGCACCTCCGCCGCAGGCTATGCGCAGGTCGCTGTAGAGGTCTATGGCGGCGCGTTGTTGGGAAGCTGGACCGACCGTGAAATCGAGTTCGCTGGTCGGGTAATTGATAAAAACGGCCATGAGCACCTTGCTCGCACTGGCCCGGTCGCGCGTATCCCGCAGTTGGCTATCCACCTCAATCGTGCGGTTAACGAAGAGGGGTTGAAGCTCCACAGGCAGAATCACACTGCACCAATCATCGGACTGGATACCTTCGGCACCGATGTGCACCAGATCATCGCTAATGCTGCGGGACTGTCTATCGACGACATCGTCGCCTGGGACCTCATTTCCTTCGACACTCAGCAGCCGCGCACCTTCGGTGCTCACGATGAGTTCCTGGCTTCTGGCCGACTCGACAACCTGCTCAGCGTCCACTCCTCCCTGGTCGCCTTCGAGACCTTGCTCCGTCAAAACTGGAGCACGTCAACCACCATCCCCGTCATGGTCGCTTTCGATCACGAGGAAGTTGGGTCCGCCTCCACCACGGGCGCTGCAGGGCCACTGCTTGCCGACGTTCTGTCCCGCATCGCAGCGGCCACGGGCGCTGACCTGGAACGCACTCAGCAGCTCTACCGCGGTTCCATCTGTCTCTCTGCTGACGGCGCACACGGTGTGCACCCGAACTATGCAGGCGAACACGAGCCGGGGCACCAGCCGGAACTCAATGCCGGCCCGGTGGTGAAGATCAATGCCAACCAGCGCTACGCCACCACGGCGGCCGGTCAGGCGGAGGTTGTCCGAATCGCAGCGGAAACCTCCAAGCGCATTGGCCAGGAAGTGCCGGTGCAGTATTTTGTCTCTGCGAACCACAAGCCATGCGGCTCCACTATCGGCCCGATCACTGCAACGCGACTGGGTATCGACACCATCGATATCGGAGCTGCGATGGTCTCCATGCACTCGGCGCGTGAGATGTGCGGCACGATTGACCCATGGTGGTTGGCCGAACTCACCGTGGATTTCTGGGGTGCCGGACACTAGCAGCTCGCTGGCAGCGCTGAAGTCTCCTCTAGCAGGGGAGATGTCGGGGCGCTGTGGCCGTCGTGAAGCGAAAATGGGTGAGGGAATTTCCGTAGCTGCTCGTCGTGGAGCCTATTTTCTGTCATGCTATGAACCATGACTGATGCTAACGACACCCTGCCGTCGCACCGCCTTGAAGTACCTATCGAAGAGGCGGTGGCATGGCGTCGCCAACTGCACCAGAATCCGGAGCTGAGCTTCCGGGAGTACAGGACCTCGGACATGATTGAGGATTTGCTCAATCAGTGGGACATCCCGACGTACCGGTTGACCCCGACGTCCGTAATTGGCGTCATCGAGGGAACAGCGGGCGACCCCAGCACTGGCCGTGTGATTGGCTACCGCGCGGATATTGACGCCCTGCCGATTCAGGAGGAAACGGGACTGCCGTATGCCTCGCGCACGCCAGGTGTGATGCACGCCTGTGGTCATGATGTTCACACGGCGATGCTGCTGGGCACGGCGAAGGTGCTCTCTGGAATGCGCGATCAGCTGCACGGCAAGGTGCTGTGCATCTTCCAGCACGCCGAAGAAATGCTGCCGGGCGGTGCTCGTGAGCTGGTCGACAAGGGTGCCGCCGATGACTTGGATGAGGTCTATGCCTTCCACGTCGCGCCGCATCCGGTGGGGCATGTGGGAATTTGCGCTGGGCGAGTGACAACCATGTCGGGCATTGTCTCCATCGCGATTCGTGGCCGTGGCGGTCACTCCTCGAACCCACAGCTGTCGATTGACCCGGTGCTCATCGCCAGTGAGGTGACTCTCATGCTGAACACGATTGTCTCCCGCGATGTGGATCCAAAGCACATGAATATCGTCAACGTCGGCTCACTGCATTCAGGTGAGGCCGGCAACGTGATTCCGGATACGGCCAACCTGGAAGTGTCCATCCGCTCGGTGGATGAGGCCGACTGGGAGATTGTCTGCCAGCGTATCGAGGCCGTCGTCAACGGCGTCTGCCAAGCTCACGGCGCACAGGCGACTTTCGACTGGCAGATTCCGTACCCGATGGTGGTCAACGCCGACATTGCAGTCAATCGTGCCTGGCATGCGGCGACGAAGGCAGTTGGCAACTCCAAGGTGTTCGCCGCCGATCCGTGGGCTCCTTCGGATGACTTCTCCTATTTTTCTCGTGAAGCGCCGGGCTGTTACATGTTCCTCGGCACCGGTGGCCCGGAAGCGGGTAATCCCTTCTTTCTCCACAATTCCAAGTTTAAAATTGTGGAGAGAGCCATGGTCAATGGCATGCGCACGGAAATCCAAATCGCGCTCGACGCACTGAACCCGTCGAAGAATCATCCGCCGGAGCGACCTGCCACATCTCCGACCATGCCCGCAGCAGGTTCCGTGCCTCCACGGCCGCGGAAGGCAGGCCTTGGCACGCCACAGTCGCATGCGGGCCAGGCGCGGGCGTCGTCAAGCGAATCGGCGGGGGAGACCTCACCGAGTCCTGAGGCGGCGGCATCAGATAATTCCAATCAGCCTCAGGCACCTAGAGAGGATGCATAGGACAATGTCCACGACCCCCAACGCCCCTAATAAGACGCTCGCTGCCGCACCTGAGTGGTCGAAGTGGGCGATTGGATGGCACGTCTATCCACTGGGGTTTGTGGGAGCGCCCATCCGTGAGAAGGATCGAGGCGCCGCGCCGGTCAATCGAATTCGCAAACTGATTGACTGGCTTCCGTACGTCCAGGAGCTCGGGCTCAACGTCCTGCAGCTGGCTCCAGTATTCGAGTCGACTAGCCACGGCTACGATACCGAGGACTACTACCGCATTGACTCGCGCCTGGGTACCGAAGAGGACATGAAGGCTGTCATCGAAGCTGCCCATGAGCGCGGCATCAAAGTGCTTTTCGACGGCGTCTTCAACCACATCGGGGCAGAGGCACCCGCGTTGAAGACCGCGAAGGAAAACCCTGACTCTGAAGAAGCACAGCTCTTTGCGTTTACTCACTCAGATGGCGACATGACCGCGCCGGTGTTTGAGGGCCATGAGAGTTTGGTCGAATTCGATCACACCAGTGACGCGACTGTTGATTTTGTCGTCAACGTGATGAATTACTGGCTGGCGCGGGGGATTGATGGCTGGCGACTGGATGCGGCCTACGCAGTGGACCCACAGCTTTGGCACAAGGTTTTGCCGCGAGTGCGTGCTGAGCACCCGCACGCCTTTATCTACGGCGAGGTCATCCACGGTGACTATGCGGAGATTGTGTCGGTGTCCGGCATGGACTCGGTGACGGAGTACGAGCTGTGGAAAGCGACCTGGTCTGCGCTGAAGGAGGAAAACTTCTTCGAGTTGGACTGGACTCTGAAGCGCCATAATACCTTCGCGGAGTCTTTTGTGCCGGTGACGTTTGTGGGCAACCACGATGTTTCACGCATTGCGACGCAGGTAGGGGCCGACAAGGCCGTGCTGGCGGCGACGGTGCTGTTTACCGTGGCCGGTGTGCCGCTGGTCTACTACGGCGACGAACAGGGTTACACCGGTCTCAAAGAGGAACGCATCGGCGGTGACGACCAGATTCGACCAGTGTTCCCGGATAGCCCGGAGGAACTCTCTGCGCTTGGTGAGGACCTCTACCGCGCTTACCAGCAGCTCGTTGCGGTGCGACGCCGGTTCCCATGGTTGCACTCCGCTCGCGTGGAGACTGATGAATTGCGCAATGGTTTTCTTCGCTACCGCGTGACCGCAACCGACGCGGCGCTCGTGGACGATGCTGCCGGAGCCTCGGGTGAGGCTGGAGCTTCCGGCGAGATGCCCTCGCTCGTTGTCGAGCTGAACCTGGAAAACGGCGCAACCAGCGCGGTGATCCGTGATGGTGACCACGTGGAATTTGAGTTTTCCTAGGCTCTCTAGGCGGCTCTAGGCTGCCCCGGAGAACCAAAACCGCCCGGACACAATGTCCAGGCGGTAATTCTTTCGTGCCCCATCGATGAGTGGGCACAAGGGGTAGTGACTGCGTTTATGTTTGCTGGCTACCCCTGTTTTCGCAGATGCAGTGATTACATCTCTGCGGTCTCAGCAGGGGTCATCTCGTCGGAGGATGCCGGAGTGGTGGCCTTCTGCTCGAAGGTCTCCGACGGGTTGGCCTGGTCGCCGACCTTCACGTCCGAGTCAACCTGATTCGGGGGAGAGCAAGCGACCAGGGCTGCTGCGGCAATGGCGGATGCGGCGATAGCGCCGGCGATGCGGTTACGCATGGATGTGGCTCCTCTGTCGGAAAAACAATAGCTACAAGGGGCTAATAAACTTTTCTCACATTATCTTAAAGCAATATCTTAGAGGATTCTTAACGGCTTGCGGGAACCAAGGGGCCAATCGCCCCCGCGCCGATGCATAGGGTTGCCCCCGGAGTCGCCTTTTCCACATCGACATGGAGAGTATTTCCGCCACCGTTGAGGTACACATAGCGCGGTCGCAGATCGTTGTTCATCTTCACGACTGTGGAACCACCGCGGGTTTGCTCTTCAGTCTCGAAAGGATTGGGGAGCGACAGGCGCACATCCATGTCCTCGGAGGCGGTGGCCGGGAACTCAAGCACCCAGTCACCGAGCTTGATGATGTTCTCCAACTTGATGTCCTCCGACGCGGTGCCGTCCTCGCCAACTGTGATGCGATGGCCACACTGCTCGACAGGGCCGTCAGTGACACGGGTGACCTCGGAGACCTTGGCGTCGATAAGCGAACCGTCTGTATTGAACATGCGCGGGTGACCGGTGACGCGCTCAAACGGCGGGCGATCGGAGACCGCATCAAACACCCGCGAGTACATGTTCATCGGAGCGGCGACGGGCACGAGAACTTCGAAGGGGACGGGCTGGTCGATGAGATTGTAGTCGATCGCCTTGTCGGGGCCAGCGGCATCGGCTTCCTCGCGCAGCGCGGACAGCGACGCCTTGGTGTTGCCGATCCACTCCATTGCGATGTCATCAGACCAGGCATTGCGGTAAGTGACCACGGAAATCGTGGAGGTGACAGCCAGCGCGATGCCCAGCGACCAAATCAGAATGTGCGTACGAGCCGGTAGCAGCGCTGGCGCCTCGTCCTTCGGTGGGAGTCCAGCCAGGGAGATCGCGACGCAGATTACGATCACGAGCGCGACATCAGAGTAGTAGTGCAAAGTGTGCGCCAGCACGCCAGAGGTGTTCTCTCCCGAGCGGAACAGGGTGATGGCGAACAAGGTGGTGAACATGTACGCCACCGATAGCGTCCACGGAGCCCAGCCACGGTAATCGCGGCCGATGAGGGTGGCGGACAGAATCAACAGGATAATGCCGCCGAGAGTAATCAGCTGAGACGAAGCGGAGGCAAACGGCTGTCCCGGAGCCCAGCGTTCCCAGCTTGTTGGTCCGCCGATGATGCCGGCAAAAATCTGGCCGAGGCCGTTGAAGAACAGTTCGGGCTGTAGCTTGTCGGAAATGAAGCCAGTGGTTTCGGCGGGGCCGAAGTAGTACCACAGTGCCCAGGCGCCGGTCAGCAGCATCGATGGGATCCAGATGACGAGGCCACGGCGGAGAACCTGCAGGATATTTCTGCGCTCCATGTAAGCCAAAGTGACGACAACCAGCATGGAGATCGGTGCGATAGCCAGGGACTTCTCAAAGAATCCCAGCGCCACTGCCAGCAGCACGAACAGGCCTACGGCTTCCCACGGGCGGGGGCCGAAGGAACGACGCATAGTGGTGCGAATGGCGACAATCATGAAAACCACGAATGCTAGGTGGAACGGCTGGGAATTGGCCGCGGCCGACCACCAGGTGTCGCCCGGAAGCATCAGCGGAGTCCAGGCGACGACCGTGATGAGGAAGAGCGATACCAGCGTGCGGCCGGTGAGAAGCTCAAAGAGTTTAGCTGTGGCGTATGTCAGCACTACCGACATCACGGCCATGGTGATAGCCGGTAGCCACCAGTTCCACGGCGCGATGAGGTGATAGAGGCCTTGCACCAAGAAGGCCAGTGGTGCAAGGTGCCCGTCGTGATCCTGAAGCAGGTAGTCCTTGCTCAGCAGTGGGGTGTCGTAAAGGTGGCCAACAATGATGAAGTCATCCCAGTAAAAAACATGGCTAGTCAGCACCAGAATGCGAGCGACAAGCTGTATCGCAATAACAACTCCGATGAGAGGCCACCATTGCTTCGCAGACAGGTCAAGTCTCTCGCCCCACGTCAATGTGGGCATGTAGTATGGGCGAGAACTTTCCTGCTCAGCGGTGTTGTCAGCACCAGGGGCCTCGGCAGTTTTCACTGCGGAATCCGCGACTGTCCCCTCATCGCCCACTGTCGGCGTATGAGGGGTTTGGGCAGTTGGGGTATCTCCTGTAGATGACCGCTCGGCTTTAGTCATGGTTCCTTATGTTATCTAGGCCATCTGCTGGGCGCGGTAGGGTAGGCAAAAGTTAGTGCTTAGGGCGTGTCGACACAGGCTTCATACGCCGCTAATGAATACATCAATAATGTTTGAGCAATACCGCTCGAGTTAAAGAAAAATAGGAGCAAGTGGGATGACGCAATCGGCGAGTGCAGCGCGCGCTAACTTCTCGTGGCGCAATATTGACATCATCATTGCAGCTGTTATCGGCGTGGCCGTTGGCCTGATTTTTGTTATCTGGAACATCATCGGCGGTGCGGGCTATGAAGCAGTCAACGCGCTTACTCCTGGTCTTGGCGGTTTGGTCGCTGGTATGTGGTTCCTCGGTGGTCCGCTCGGCGCGTACATCATTCGCAAGCCGGGTGCCGCTATCTTCGTCGAGGTAATCGCAGCGACGGTTTCAGCACTGATCGGTAACCAGTGGGGTATCTCCACCCTGTACTCAGGTTTGGCGCAGGGGCTCGGCGCGGAGCTGGTGTTCCTCATTTTGGCGTATAAGAGCTACAACCTGGTCACCGTGGTTATCTCGGGTCTCATGGCAGGTGTCGGCGCGTGGACTTTTGAGCTTTTCACCGGCAACCTGGCCAAGACTTTCGAATTCAACGTCATCTACCTGATCTCCACGGCGCTGTCGGGTGCCGTCCTCGCCGGTCTGCTGGCTTACTTCCTGGCTAAGGCACTGGCGGCAACTGGAGCGCTGGATCGTTTTGCCATCGGGCGAGAGCGGCACGACGACGTCTAGGAAAATCGATGACAGATGAGGCGTTGACGCGGGGGCCGTCGTCAAGCGGAAATGTCCCTGCGGTGAGCGCGCGGGGGTTCGGATATCGGCACGCGGGGCGCAAAGCTGCGGTACTGAACGACATCACGCTGGACATCGAGCGCGGTGAAAAGGTGCTGTTGCTCGGCGCGTCGGGGATGGGGAAGTCGACGCTGCTCGCCGCTATTGCTGGCGTGCTTGGCGACGACTCCGATGGCGAAGCCACCGGAAAGCTCCTGATTGAAGGTCGTACTCCTGCTTCCGCACGGGGTTCGGTGGGCTTGGTGCTGCAAGACCCTGACTCGCAGACGATTAGTGCTCGCGTTGGCGACGATGTTGCCTTTGGTGCGGAAAACCTGGGCGTTGCCCCAGCTGAGATTGGCAACCGAGTGCGCGCCAGCCTGGATTTGGTGGGGCTGGATTTGCCGCTGGATCATCCCACGCACAGACTTTCGGGTGGGCAGAAGCAGCGCCTCGCATTGGCAGGTGTGCTGGCAATGGGCGCACGGGTCATTTGTTTGGACGAGCCGACGGCCAACATCGACCCGGCCGGTGTGCCGGTACTACGCGATGCTGCGATTACCGCGGCGGAGAGGACCGGTGCGGCACTGATTGTGGTCGAGCATCGAGTGGATGCGTGGGTCGATGTGGTCGACCGCATCATCGTGCTGGGCCGCGGAGGTGTGATTGCCGATGGTGCACCGCATCGGGTCTTGGAAGACCACGGGCAAGCTCTGACGGATGCTGGGGTGTGGATTCCGGGAGCTCCGCCTGCGCTGCCGGACGCGCGTTCAGTTGCCCGCGACCAGGACGGGCACCCTAGCGGTGACATCGCGATCGAAACCCGTGGGCTGGACATCGGCTATGGCGCGAAGAAGTCGTGGTTCCGCGGTGGCGAAAATGTTGATCCGATTGCTCGCGATGTATCCGTTTCTATTCCATCTGAAGCTTCCACCTGCATTGTTGGTCACAATGGCAGCGGGAAGTCCACGTTAGCGCTGACGCTCGGCGGCCTGCTTGAGCCGATGGCGGGCACGGTCCAAGTGGCCGGCAGCGGTAGTGCGCCGTGGAAATGGCCGTCGAAGAAGTTGGCTACTCGGATTGGCACGGTGTTCCAGGACCCCGAGCATCAATTTGTCACTGGCACAGTGCTGGAAGAGTTGCAGCTTGGCCCCAAGCTTGTCGGTGTCAACGCTGATCAGCGCATCGAGGAATTACTTGAGCGGCTGCGGCTAACGGCTCTGACCAAGGCGAATCCGTTCTCGCTGTCCGGCGGTGAGAAGCGACGTCTGTCGGTGGCGACAATGCTGGCGACAGCGCCGGATATTGTGCTTCTCGACGAACCGACGTTCGGCCAAGACCGCCGGACATTCACCGAGCTGCTCACTTTGCTTCGCCAGCTTGCTGACGACGGCCGAACTGTTATCTCGATTACCCACGATCCATTGGTGGTACAAGCGATGGGGGACTACGTCATCGACATGGATTCGTTTCATCCGGAGCGGTCAGGCCGTGCGGCGCCGGGACAGCGTGGTTCAGGGGAGCAGGCCGGTCCGAGCCGCACTAGCGGTGCGCGCGGCCAGGGCGAAGCAGGAGGGAAATCGTGACTGAAGTCGGTTCCGCCGGTACGGCTGAAGGTACGCAGAGCGCCATTTCGAGTAAGCAGCCTTTCCTCGCGACGGTCAACCCGGTGGCGAGAGTACTGGGCCTATTCTTGCTCACCACACCGCTGCTGATTTCCATCGACTGGGTCTCCGCAGTGGTTGCGCTTGTCTGCACGCTTTTCTTGGTGCCGCTGTCGGGTTTGGGTTTTCGTCGTTTTCTAGGACGCAGCCTGCCACTTCTTATCGCCGCGCCCATCTCGGGCATCTCGATGGCGCTCTACGGCAACCCGGAGGGCAAAGAGTATTTCTCCTTCCTGCTTGCGCATGTGACGGATAATTCCATTTCCCTGGCCATCGCGATCATGTTGCGTGTGCTGGCTATCGGTACTCCAGTTGTCGTGTTGACAGCCAATATCGACCCCACCGATCTGGGCAATGGGCTGGCGCAGATTCTCAAGCTGCCCAGCCGGTTTGTGCTGGCAACGGTGGCGAGTTTGCGGCTCGTCGGCCTATTCATCAGCGATTGGCAGGCGCTGACCCGAGCCCGTCGAGCACGCGGTTTGGGTGACCACGGCGCAATCCGCCGCACTATTTCTCAGGTGTTCGCTCTGCTGGTGTTCGCGCTGCGCCGCGGCACCAAACTGGCTACAGCCATGGAAGCCCGCGGCTTTGGCGCACCGATTAAGCGTACGTGGTGGCACACCTCGACATTGGCCGCGCGTGACTATGTCACCATGGCCGCCTGCCTTGCCATCGCCGTCGCAGCAATCGGTATTTCCGTGTGGGCCGGGGAGTTCCGCTTCCTGGGTGTGGCGTAGCAAAGGCGTTTCGATCACGATGATTCTGCTTATCGATGGCCGTTCCGGCAGTGGCAAAACCACCTTTTCGGCAAAGTTGCACAGTATCCTCGGTTGGCCAGTTATCCACTTGGAGGATGTATATCCGGGCTGGTCCGGTCTGCAGAAAGCATCGGCCGCAGTTGCGGAGACCATTTTGAACCCCGCTCTACCGGCCGATGAGCGCGGGTATCGCCGGTGGGACTGGTACGCCAGTGAATTCGCCGAGTGGGTCCCCACGCCACCGGACTCCTCGCTCATCGTCGAAGGCTGCGGCGCTGTCACTGAAGCTAACCTTGCCGCTGCCCGCGCCATCGGCGACGGCAACGCCTGGGGAGTCTGGGTAGAGCTGGACACACAGACTCGATTTGCCCGTGCCATGGCTCGCGACGACCACTTCGAGGAACACTGGGACATGTGGGCCGAGCAGGAATCCCAGCATATGGCGAAGCACAATCCGCAACAGCTCGTCGACTGGACCATCAACGTCCCAGAACAGTTAGCGTGGAAGCTCTGATGAGAAAAACACTCGCGTGCCTCGGTGCAGGCTTCGGTTCCATGCTCCTCGTCGGCGGACTACGCGTCGCCGCTAATTCGGAGCTACGCCCACCACGCCTGCCCAATCGCAGACCTCCGCGGTGGGTTCTTCCCACAGTAGGTGCCGCGTGGACACTGGCCAGCTGCCGCGCCTACTACGCTCGCGCATCGCATCGCTTGACGACGCCCCTGCTCGCCGGCCTCGCAGTACCAGGAGCCGCAGCGATCGTTTTCGAGGCCGTTCGCCTTCGATGTGCAGCCCAAAAACCAACTCTGCCGCCACACACCGTGGTTGTACTGGGATGCGGATTGAAGAACAATCGGCCCTCGGCCCTGCTGGCCAGAAGATTACAGCGAGCAGTCTCAGCGTGTGATGAGCGTACCGAGCGAATCATCTGCTCCGGTGGGGTCGGCAGTGAAGCGGTGACAGATGCCACCTGCTCCGAAGCGGACGCCATGGTGGAGTGGTTGGAGGCGAACGCTGGGGACGTCGTAAAGCGCGGCGACATCGAGTTGATCCCCGAGGACCAATCGACGAATACGTCGGAAAACATTGACTATGCGTGCGAATTGATGCGCGGCATGGACGGTGCGTTGAGCGCTGGAACGGTTGTTGTGACCAGTGATTTTCATGCGCCACGGGTAGCGAAGCTCATGCGCGAACGGGGGCTGGAACCCTGGTGTGTCGTCGGCGCCTATACGCCGTTGAGGTACTGGGCGACATCGCTGCTGCGGGAATTCCTCGCGCAGTTTATTCTGTGGGCGCCGAGCGGCAACGCGAGAATTTTACGAATTTCGCGGGTAGAGCGAAGCGTTAGCCACTAGTATCGAACGAAGATAAATACGTCGTGCGGTGATAGTGCTGCGTAGAAATGCGTAGAGCGCGATATCGAACACGACATCGGAATCATTAAATCGGGAGGAACACCCACATGGCTTTGACCCCAGGATTCGACCTGTTCCAGCTGCCAGAGGAGCACCAGGAGCTCCGCGCCGTTATCCGTGATCTGGCGGAGAAGCAGATTGCTCCGTACGCAGCGGACGTCGATGAGAACGAGCGTTTCCCGGAGGAGGCCCTGAAGGCTCTCAACGAGGCTGGATTCAACGCCGTCCACGTGCCGGAGCAGTTCGGTGGTCAGGGTGCGGACTCGGTTGCGGCCTGCATTGTCATTGAGGAAGTTGCTCGTGTCTGTGGCTCGGCTTCTCTTATCCCGGCTGTGAACAAGCTGGGCACCATGGGCTTGATCCTCAAGGGCTCCGACGAGCTGAAGAGCAAGGTCCTGCCGGACATCGCCAACGGTGAAATGGCTTCCTACGCACTGACTGAGCGTGAGGCCGGTTCGGATGCCGGTTCCATGAAGACCCGCGCGGTCCGTGAGGGCGATGAGTGGGTCCTCAACGGCTCCAAGTGCTTCATCACTAACGGTGGCCGCTCCACCTGGTACACCGTCATGGCTGTCACCGACCCGGAGAAGGGTGCCAACGGCATCTCTGCATTCATGGTCCACAAGGACGACGAGGGTTTCCGCGTCGGTGGCCTGGAGCACAAGCTGGGTATCAAGGGTTCCCCGACCGCGGAGCTGTACTTCGAAAACTGCCGCATCCCGGCTGACCGCATCATCGGCGAAGAGGGCACCGGTTTCAAGACTGCCCTGGAGACCCTGGACCACACCCGCCCGACTATTGGTGCACAGGCACTGGGCATCGCGCAGGGTGCATACGACTACGCTGTTGGTTACGTGCAGGAGCGCCAGCAGTTCGGCAAGCCGATCGCTGCTTTCCAGAACACCCAGTTCATGCTGGCTGACATGCGTATGAAGATTGACGCTGCTCGTCTCATGGTCTACACCGCAGCCGCTAACGCTGAGCGTGGCACTGCTGAGGGCGGCGCTCGCCTGGGTCTGATGGCCGCAAACGCCAAGACCTTCGCCTCTGACGTTGCTATGCAGGTCACCACCGATGCCGTGCAGCTGCTCGGCGGTTACGGCTTCACCCGTGACTTCCCGGTTGAGCGCATGATGCGTGACGCCAAGATCACCCAGATCTACGAGGGCACCAACCAGATTTGCCGCATGGTCGCAGGTCGCCAGATTCTCGCAGACGCACAGAAGCGCTAATCACCAGCGCAAACTCTAAGCCCTCGCTGAAATGGCGGGGGCTTTTTCATGCTGCCACATCACTCAGAATTTGTCTCTTAACCCCAACGCGCGCTAGTGACTGCGTTTATGGTCGGCGGCGGTGGGGCGATGCGAGTTACTGACTGCGTTTATGACAGAAATGGCCCGAAAAACGGCTTCAAAGTGTCATAAACTCACACAGTTTCACATTTGCAGCCCGTAAATTTTGCGTTAAGTAGCAAGAAGCGTGTCCAATCGGCGTGCACCGGGGTCTACTTTTCTCTTAACCCCCGGTTTTTCGGCCGTCCCGCACGAGCACCGCACGAGTCCGGCACTCCAGCCCCGCACGAGTCCGGCACTACACCATCCACCAGCTCGCCTGCAGCCGCACGCATCAGCCTCGCTAATCACACCCTCATTTCGCCAACCAAGCACAGGCAGCTACAACGATTGCTTCTGCGCCCCGGTCAAGAGTGGGTTGGAGGTCAGGGGCAAAAGCTGGGTTGTGGTTGCCAACAGCGCTGCTCTCATCCGCGAAGCCGCCGAGCCCCCAGTACGTATATGGCACGCCAAGCGCATCGGGGATGATTGAGAAATCTTCAGAGGCGGGCACTGCGTCCAAGTCGGAGACTTCATCACCGAAGTACGCGTCGAATGCCTCGCGCACAGTATTCGTGGCGTCCCCGTCATTGTTCGTGAGGGGATAGCGGTCGTAGTAAGTGAACTGCGGGTCTTGAGGGCTGCGGGCAGCAACGCACTCTGCTCGTACAATGCGCTCGATTGCCTCTTTGAGGTGTTCGGTCACGGCGCTGTTGTAGGCACGAGTGTTGATGAGCAGCTCTGCGGAGTCAGGGATGATGTTGGACTTAGTTCCCGCCTGAATCGCGCCAACGGTCACCACTGCGGTCTCGGTGGCTGCTACCTCACGCGAGACAATCGTCTGAAGGCGCATCACAATGGTGGATGCCAAGACAACGGGATCGACACTGAGCTCCGGCATGGATCCATGGGAGCCATTACCGTGCACAGTGACTTTGACCGAGAATGCAGAGGAGAGAACTGGCCCGCGGCGAGTGCCCACATAGCCGCCGGGCAAGCTAGCTAGTACGTGTTGACCGAGATAAACATCGGGACGCGGAATAGCCTTCTCCAGATCTGCCGCCAGCATTGCGCGTGCACCTTCGGCGGTTTCTTCAGCGGGTTGGAAGATACCGATGAATGTGCCAGACCACTGATCAAGGTTTTCGTTGAAAGCCTGCAGCGCTGTGAGCAAAGACATCAGGTGGAAGTCGTGGCCACAAGCGTGGGCGACGGGGACCTCTGTGCCGGTCTTTTCATCAATCTGCGTTGCCGTGGAGGCGTAATCTTTGCCGGAAGTCTCCTTCACCGGTAGCGCATCAATGTCTGCGCGCATAGCCACAATCGGCCCGGCACCGTTCTCAATAATGGCAACGACGCCGGTGCCTCCGACGCGATGTGTGGAAATACCCGAAGATTCGAGCTCCTGAATAATCCGGTCCGCAGTGCTGTGCTCCTGCATGGAAAGCTCAGGGTGCTGGTGGAAATACTTGTACAGTTCCTCGCGCTGGGACTGGGTGGACGCGAGACCATTCAGAATCTTTCTGGCGCTCTCAGTATTAGTGCGCATACCTAAAATGTACGCCGACCTAAAGCGGACGGTGGAGGCCCTGGAAGGCATCCCCGTCCCGCCCCAAACCTCTAAGAGCTGCCTACGTCGTCACAAAGAACTTCTGGTTACGCTCGCCGCGGTAGGACTGGGCGGTTGCAGTTGCGGCGATGATAGAGGCAACGATCAGCAGGCCAGCTGTAATCAAACCGAGCACCGACGAGTCTCCGGAGCGTACCTGGGAAATCGTTCCGACCAGCGTCATTGATGCATTAATGACAAAAACTGCCGCCGCCACGGACAGCACCGTGCGCGCTGCAGTCGATCCTTCAAGGAGTTTGCCGGCAAGCCACCAGCACGCAATCGCCGTTGCCGTCTGCGCGATAATCGCGAACGCGAAGCTCACGGCCAAGCTGGTCTGCGCAGCAGAAACCTCGATGTTGTTGGCCTTTGCCGCTTCCGTAACAGTCGCGTCCCATTTCAATAGGGAACTGACCACGGTGAGGATTAGCGCTGGGACGTAAACATATACCGCGAGCCGCCACCACCTAAAGGACTGCGCCGCATGGAAAGGAACGTCTTTAGCCGAATTGACTGCCATAATTCCATACTCTAAACCACGCTGTCGCGGCGCGAAACGTCACTGCTAGGTTGAACTTATCGCTTGCCGACGAGCAGATAACCGGCAACCACCACAAAAGCTAACTTTTATACAGCGCTGGTGCGGTGCGGGTCGGTGAAGTCGACACCTTGGGTTTCCCACACGCGACGCAGTTCGTCAACGCCCTTAGCGCGAGCAAGGGCAAATTCGTTGGTCGTGGCGGGGACCGGCTGGAAGATTGTGACTTCGGTTTCCTCTATCGCGACCGGCGGGATTTCTGCCTTGAGCAGCACAAAACCGGTGAAGCGCGACTGATCCCACAGTGGCTGGCCGAAGTCGATTAGTGCCCCCTCGGTGAGGATGAGGCCTTCGATGCTTGGGGAAGCGGCAAGAATACCCAGCGGGCGGATGACTTCGTCCAGTCCACCACGAATAGGCAAGATGAGCTCGGCGCGCGGGCCAGAGTTGGTGTCCACCACCATTGCGGACGGATCCTGCATCGCCTCGGCACTGCAGCCGAGTGTTGCATAGGTGACAATCCGGTCTGTGTCAGGTCCGAAGCGCAGCATCTTCAGTGGCGCAGAGCCAAGGAAGGTCAGCTGGGCTTCGCCGGGTTTGGACTCTTCAAAGTAGGAGGTAAATGCTGCTCGGACGGCTTTGATGATCGCATTGCTATCAGGGCCGGCGGGAGGAATGGGGCCGGTTAAGTTATCGAACACGGGCGGTACTCCTTGTTGAGGTGGTCATTTTAGGTTGCGGGCGAAAGCTCAACAGCATCAGCCCACGTCGCATCGAGGTTCAAAGTCTGCATCCACGTATCAATGTTGTCACCGTGTGCAGCGATTGCGGCGCGTGCAGTCAGCGTGGTCTCGATAGCGAATTCGGTGAGTTCATCGCTAATCAGCCCTTGAGTGTGGGCCGCGACGAGCTCGTCGACATCTTCAACGCGAATCTGTGTGGTCGCATCGACAGGTAGGGGAGCTATGGCCTCAGGATCGGTCGGTGCCTGCAGGATGTCGAGATACAAATCGGTCATACGCCAGCACTGCGGATCAGTCCGGTCGATGCTGACAATATCGACGTAGCGTTGGTGTTCCACCTTCACGCCCGGGCGGAAGTGATAAATGCTGATGCGCAACCCCTCGTCGGCAAGCAGGAATGACTCAAGATATCCAAACTTTGGATGATCCATCCCACGGCGCATATAAAGGCGGCTGGGAGTGAGAGTTCGGAACTCGTCGACATTGCGCCGAAAGCCCTTGGGGTCGGTGTTGACCATTTCACGTAGGTCAAAGGTCTCGACTTTCGGAGGATGTGTGTCCTGACTCGAGCGAATTGGGGAGAGTGCAGGAGCTGCCGCGGTCGAAGCCGAAGTGGCCGGTGAAGTGGACATGCGAATACCTTAACGTGTAGGGGTTGCCTTTTTGGGCATAGAAAAGCCCTTTCTGCATACGTGATGCAAAAAGGGCTAGGGGAGAACTAGAAAAACTTAGTTCAGGCCGACCGGGAAGACACCGGCGGTCGGAGTGTAGCTGCAGTTGGTCGGACCAGGCTCTTCCTGAGTGGTGATACCGCCCTGCATGACAGCGATGACCACGCCCTTGCCCGTGTCAGCGGTGCCGTTGACAGCGCCCGGGCCCTCCTCGGCGTTGATGCCGTTGTTCTCCAGGGTGGTCTTGCCGTACTTGCCGTTAGCAACGTTGACCCAGTAGACATTCATCTCTGTGTCCTGCTGCTTAGCCAGCTGCTTGGTGCCCAGGCCAGTGAAAATGAAGCCAAGCTGGTTTTCTGGAACACCTGGCAGAGGCAGGTCTGCCGGGCCCGGAACGGTAGTGGCCAGGCCGAAGGAACGACCTTCGCCGCCGATGCACTTGTCGGCAACAGTAGGCAGCAGGAACTGGTTGGTCTTCGGGGCACCTTCCGGAACCTTGAAGCCCGGCTCGCCCTCGCCCTCACCAGTCAGGAAGTCAATTCCCTTGTTCAGTGCGCTGGAAATTTCCTCAGGAACGCCTGGGGAGTTAATGATGTCGCGCGCGTTGCCGTAGAGATTCGGCGAAGCGATGTTCAGGGAGTCCAGCGACGGGGAAGCAGAAGCGGCGGGAGTCATGCCCGCAGTGAGAATTGCAGCTGCACCCAAGGTCGCTGCGGCACGGCGCAGGAAGGAGCGTCCAGTCGAAACCACGGTGAAGAACCTCTCATTCGTGGGCTATTGGAGTCGGAATCAAAATTTCGGAATCGTTGCTCATCTTAGAACGACTCCAACGTGAAATGGAAAGATTTGAAAAAGAAATGTTCAGAATCTTCTCAGGAGATTAACGCACGGATTCCCGTGTGTCGCAAGTTAATTAGAGTGATTTTTGATGTAGAACGAGATGATTGTGAAAATTGAGGCGAAATGTGTATGTATGGGGTTAATGGTGTTTCGCAGTGTGTAAGCGGGTGAAGTCAAGTCTCATCCCGTGGGGTTACAACTATGGCATTTGGTCACATCTATCACATGGTGGGCTGAGAGATTGCCGTCGTGAAGCGTTGTGGCGCTGGCGGATATGCCGTTATGGCTGTCGGTAAAGCGGGGGTGCAGTAAGGGGGTAATTTATCCCTAAGGGTGGCGCGGCAGTGCCACTTTGCATGACGGATAGGTGCTCGGGGTTGCGAGAATCTCTGCCAGATGTGCAGGGGCATTAAGAAGGAGTACACTGTAGAACGCTTTATTACGCGTTGATGCGGGGCGTTAAAGGCAGTCGTAAAGACAGTCCTTTAGAGCAAGGCCGTATCTTTTTCTTTTAGTCCTCTTAGCTTGTTAGGAGCTATCCGCCTGTGAGCGATACCGAGTTCCGTAATGTCGCCATTGTCGCACACGTCGACCATGGCAAGACCACTCTCGTGAACGCCATGCTGGAGCAGTCCGGCGTTTTCAGCGACCACGAAGAAGTTGCAGACCGAGTGATGGACTCTGGTGACCTTGAAAAGGAAAAGGGCATCACCATCTTGGCGAAGAACACCGCTATTCGCCGAAAAGGTGAGGGCAAGAACGGCGAAGACCTCATCATCAACGTCATTGACACCCCTGGTCACGCCGACTTTGGTGGCGAGGTGGAGCGCGCACTGTCCATGGTTGACGGCGTCGTGCTGTTGATCGACTCCTCTGAAGGTCCGCTGCCGCAGACCCGCTTCGTCCTGGGCAAGGCGCTTGCTGCCTGCATGCCGGTGATTATTGTGGTCAATAAGACTGACCGCCCAGATGCGCGTATCGACGAGGTTGTCGAGGAAGCACAGGATCTGCTGCTAGAGCTAGCCTCCACCCTGGAAGACCCGGAAGCTGCAGAGGTCGCTGAGCGCAACCTTGAGCTGCCGGTTCTCTATGCCTCTGGTCGTGCCGGTAAGGCTTCGACCGAGAACCCGGGTAACGGCAACCTGCCGGAGTCCGAGAACCTGCAGCCGCTGTTCGACGTCATCACCGAGGTGCTCCCGGAGCCGTCCGCTGAGATCGATGCCCCGCTGCAGGCGCAGGTGACCAACCTGGACTCCAGCTCCTTCCTTGGTCGAATTGGTCTGATTCGTATCCACAAGGGCCGTATCCGCAAGGGACAGCAGATTTCGTGGATTCACTACGATTCCGAGGGCAATGAGCATGTCAAGAACGCGAAGGTTGCAGAGCTGCTGCGTACCGTCGGCGTGACCCGCGTTCCTGCTGAAGAGGCCATTGCAGGTGACATCGCCGCTATCTCCGGTATCGACGAGGTCATGATCGGTGACTCTCTCTGTGATGTCGAGCACCCGGACCCGCTGCCGCGCATCCTGGTCGATGAGCCGGCTATTTCCATGACCATCGGTGTGAACACCTCGCCACTGGCAGGCCAGGGTGGTGGCGATAAGCTGACTGCTCGTATGGTCAAGGCCCGCCTGGACCAGGAGCTGATTGGTAACGTCTCACTGCGCGTGCTGCCGACCGAGCGCCCGGATGCCTGGGAGGTGCAGGGCCGTGGTGAAATGGCGCTGTCCGTTCTGGTTGAAACTATGCGTCGTGAGGGCTTTGAGCTGACCGTCGGTAAGCCGCAGGTTGTTACCAAGACCGTCGACGGCAAGGTTCAGGAGCCGTACGAGCACCTGACCATCGATGTTCCAGAAGAGCACCTGGGTGCTGTCACTCAGCTGATGGCGGCTCGTAAGGGGCGCATGGAGCAGATGGGTAACCAGGGCACCGGTTGGGTGCGCATGGAGTTCCTCATTCCGTCCCGCGGTCTGATTGGCTTCCGCACTACTTTCATGACGGAGACCAAGGGCACCGGTATCGCCAATCACTACTCGGCCGGTTACGGCGAGTGGGCAGGCGAGATTAAGGATCGTCCGACAGGATCGTTGGTCGCTGACCGTACTGGCCAGATCACCGCTTACGCGCTGATTCAGCTTTCTGACCGCGGTACCTTCTTCGTCGAGCCGGGTGACCAGGCTTACGAGGGCATGGTCGTTGGCCAGAATCCGCGTGATGAGGACATGGACATCAACATCACCAAGGAAAAGAAGCTGACCAATATGCGCGCAGCCTCGGCTGATGCGACCGTGACTCTGGAGAAGGCGCACAAGCTTTCCCTCGATGAGGCTATGGAGTTCTGTGGCGCTGACGAGTGTGTTGAGGTCACTCCGGAGGGTATCCGCGTACGCAAGCAGATCCTCAGCGCTACCGATCGCGCTCGCGCTCGTTCCCGCGCGAAGGCCATGAATAAGAAGTAATTCGGGTTGCTAGGGGACTGGACCACCTGAAAAACCAGTCTCGGGGTAACTGACTCGACCAGGTGTCGAGTAATCTCGTGAATATGTTTATTCGCAGCCGTCGTCACGCAGCTTCTCGTCGATTTTTCGTAGCATCGACACTCTGCGTGACGGCGGCTTTGGCGTCTTCGTGCATGGCTCGCCCGTCGGACGCTCCGACTGTGCCCGGGCAGCAGGAAGCGCCGGTGCAACAGGAAGACACCGCTGACCAGGCCAAAAAGATGCGTGAAGTCACGGTCGGTGTCGACGAGTTTGTCGAAGGCTTCAATCCGCATTTGCTTGCCGACGTCTCCCCGGTGACCAGCCTGGTAGCGCGACTGACACTGCCTAGTGTTTTCACCCCTGCGCCGGTAGAGGGCGAGGCTGGTGACGCTAGTGCCTCCGCGCAAGCTCCCGGAGTGGTGGATAACGCTGCCAATGCTCGCTCGGCAGGAGCTCCCCAGTGGCTGCTCAACTCCGACTTGCTGGATTCCGTGCAGGTCATCGAGAGTGATGACAGCAAAGACGGTGACGCCAGAAACGGAGCTGGAAACGGGAAAGCGGCCGATGTTGACATCACGGATCCGACGGTAGCGGCAGAGCATGTCCGCTACCGCATTCGAAAAGGGGCGCAGTGGAGCGATGGCACGCCAATCAGTGGCGAGGACTTCCGCTACCTATTTTCCCAAGTCACGTCCACGCCAGGATCGTTGGATACGGCGACTTATGAGCTGATTAAATCCATTGATGTCTCCGACGGTGGCCGTCAGATTGATGTGACGTTCACTCAGCCGATTACGCATTGGCAGCGCCTGTTTGCACATCTCTTGCCAGCGCATTTGATGCGGTCGAACACTGATGGTTTTTCCGAAGGGCTGGCCAGCCGTTTCCCGGCCTCCGGTGGGCAGTACACCGTCGAGTCGATGGATGTCGGCCGCAACATCATTCGACTGGTTCGAAATGACCGCTACTGGGGTGAGCAGCCAGCAGCCTCGGAGGTTATTACGCTGCGTGCCATGCGTAGTGCCATCGATGGTGCGGAGCAACTGCGTTCGAAGCAGATCCAGGCCGTGCAGGTCCGTCCGACGGAGACGTCTGAGCTGACGTACGGTCTAGTCCCCGGTGTTGCTGAGTTCTTCCATGAGCCCAACCGGGAACTGGTTTTCAGTACCAACCTCGCGTCGAGCAGGCTTGCCGACGAGTCCGTCCGCCGGGCCATTCTGCGCACCATCAACGTTGCACAGGTCTCAGAGGTGGCCACCGGACGCCGAATCGCGGGTGGTTCTGGTGACGGTGGTGAACAGGAGAAATCCGAGGCACCTCAGGCCGGATTTACCGAGGACAATCCGCTACGAATCGGCATCATTAGCGACGGTATAGCGGCACGCGCTGCGGCTTTTGCGGTCGCTGACCAGTTGACTGCAGCTGGTATCCCCGCCACCGTTGTTTCGTATTCTCCGGCGGACATGCTGCGGTCTTCGTTGCCCTACGGAACCGTCGATGCCGTGGTGGCATGGGCAGAGCAGCCCAATTCCGTCCAGGCGGCCCGGGAACGCTATGCGTGTACGGAAGGCTCGATCAGTTCGCTACCGCCGAAGGACTTGGATGAAGCAGGCGCAGAGTCGGCTACCGAGTCTGAGTCAGAGGGCGTTGACAGTTCGACAAAACCTGCACCAAGTGAAGACCGGGGAAAGAGCGCTGAAGAGCAGAGCTCGCTGGACGGGACGACACCGTCTGAACGGTCCACATCTTCTACCTCAGCGGAACCGGCTGACCTAAATGGAGTACCTGTCGCTCCGAGATCGGCTGCTCGGAGCGAGAATCTTTCCGGCCTTTGTGACCCGCAGGTTGATGAGCTGCTCGCTCCCGACAGTTCTGCGTTGCCCGCTGAACTCGCCGATATCATTGCTGGCCACAGTATCGAGCTGACCTTGGTGAAAGACGGCTTGCTGACGGTCGTCAGCCCGGAAATTACAATTACTGGGCGGAAGGACTCTTCGCAGTGGACCGATGACCCAGTGTTGGGCCGCCTCGGTGTTCTGGGTGAGATTCGCCGAGTCGCGACGCAAAGCGGGACTCGAGAATCGTCGGAGAATTCTCAACCGGGAGATAATCCGCGCGAAGATACTGAGCAGGACGGTTCGGGTCAGAACCAAGAAGTCCGCGATAACGCCGGCCAGGAGAACAAGGGGAAGTAAGAAAGCCCGTGAAGTTACTTTTTGTTCACGCACATCCAGATGACGAGTCCATTTGGACAGGTGGTTTGATTGCGGCTGCCGCGCGCTCCGGAGCGTCGGTAAGCGTAGTGACCTGCACGATGGGCGAGCTGGGAGAGGTCATCGGCGCGCCGTACCAAGGGCTAGTTGCTGACGAAGCTGATCAGTTGGGAGGTTTCCGCGTCGCCGAGTTGCGCTCGGCGCTGCGTGCGCTGGGAGCCAATGGTCCGGACAATGTGCCGCATTTCCTCGGTGGTGCCGGGCGTTGGCGTGACTCCGGTATGGCAGGGGACAAGGGCAATGAGCATCCCCGTGCGTTCGTGAACTCAGGTGATGAGGCGGTAGCCCAGCTTCGCACCATCCTCGATGAGCTGCAGCCAGATCTGGTCATTACTTACGATGCCGATGGTGGCTATGGGCACCCGGACCACATTCGCGCACACGATATCACTGTCGCGGCGTGCGGAAATCGCTTTCCGACGCTGTGGGCGGTCACCGATCGTGAGGCAATGGCGGCGGGACTGGATGCCATTACCGTGGTGCCGGAGACCTGGCAGGCGTGCGATGTCGACGACTTCGCTACCGTGACCGGCCATTTCGAGGTTCAGCTGGATGATGCCGCTGTGGCGGCCAAGGTTGAGGCCATGCGCGCGCATGCGACACAAGTGTGGTTCGCCGATGGTTCCGTCAGCGAGGTTAATCCGGATGCTGTCTATGGGCAGACCGACGGCTCTGGTCGTGCGCGAGCCGTCTGGGCGTTTTCCAATTTGCTGTGTCAGCCGGTTACACCGACTGAGGCATACCGTTTTGGTACGGCGACCGCTGCGTCCCTGGAAGAGCTGGGGGAGCTGGTGAATATCCAATTACTGCCAGAGCCGGTAGCGAGCGTCGATTCTGTACCGAGTGTGGATTTGGAAGCGGAGGGGAGTGCGGACGATGAGTAACCCTCAGCCTCACGAAAGCGAAGACTTGATTAACGCTGCTGGCGGAAAGTTGAAGAACGAGCGCTTGAGTATTGAAAAGCGCACATTCGGGGATGAGCGCTATTGGGGGAATCCGGAACGTTCGCAGCCGCGCGAGAATTTCCATCAGGGCGAGGTCACGGTAGCGCTGGTCTGGCTGTCGCTGGCTGCGTTGGCAGCGTTGGTGATTGAAGTAGTTTTCCTCGGAGCGTGGATTACCATCGGCTCGGTTGCTATTCCGTTGCCGTGGACCATTCCGCTGGCCTATATTGCCAATCTGATCATTACCAACACAGCGTTGCTGTGGACTCGTGATCGCTCCAAAGCTGCAATTCCGACTGTCATCTGGGTGCTGGGCTTTGCAGGCATTCTGCTGTGGGCAGTGCTGCCCTTCGGTGGGGACTTGGCAATGGGGCAGTGGTTGCGAACAGTGCTGCTGCTTGTTTGCGGTGTGCTGGGCGGTGCCTGGCCACTGCGCCATCTGCGGGCACTCTAGCGAAAACCGCAGCGGATACTGCAGGAGACGGTGAGGAATTGATACAGGGCAGGCCCGCATCAATGTGGCTCTTTCTGGAGCCAGTTGAAAACAACACCCACGTTGGGTGTAGACTCCAATCTGAATATACCGCTCTGTCTATTTTGCTCTGTTTCTCGTCGGAACGGCATAATCGACAGATAGCGAAAGCCTCATCCCATATCTTGTGAGAAAGGTTCTTAAACCTAAAACCATGACTTACATCATTGCCCAGCCATGTGTTGACGTCCTCGACCGTGCCTGTGTTGAAGAGTGCCCGGTTGACTGCATTTACGAGGGCAAGCGCATGCTTTACATTCACCCTGATGAGTGCGTGGACTGCGGCGCTTGTGAACCGGTCTGCCCAGTCGAGGCCATCTTCTACGAGGACGATGTTCCGGATGAGTGGGTTGAATTCATCGATGCCAATGTCGACTGGTTCGATGAGCTGGGTTCCCCGGGAGGTGCCGCCAAGCTCGGCCCCCAGGACTTCGATGTGCCATTCGTGGCAGCTCTGCCGCCGCAGGCAGAAGACTAAAACCACAGAGGACTAAAGCTATTTCTTTCCCGGGAAGGACTTCATCACCGCCCATGTCAGCTGCCCGCAAGCGCGTAACTCCCGGTTCTCTTTTACCTCAGTTTCCGTGGGATTCTCTCACGCAGGCGAAAGCCACTGCGGCTGCGCATGAAGAGGGCATGGTGAATCTCTCGGTCGGCACACCAGTCGATGAAGTCGCTCCGATAATCCGGAAGGGCCTTACCGAAGGTGCTGCCGCACCGGGTTACCCACAGACCGTCGGCACGCCTGAGCTACGCGCGGCGATTGTTGCAGCGATGGCGCGGCGCTACGGCGTGACGGGACTGGAGTCAGCGGTCAATGGCGGCAATGTGCTTCCGGTCATCGGCACCAAGGAAGCGATTGGCTGGCTTCCCTTCCTCCTCGGCGTAGGCGCGGGGCATACCGTCGTCATCCCCGAGCTGGCATATCCCACCTACGAGGTCGGCGTTCGCATCGCAGGCGCTGAGCTGCTGCGTGCGGACTCGCTGACGCAAATCGGCCCCGCCTCGCCGACGCTGATGTTCATCAATTCCCCGGGCAACCCCAACGGCAAGGTCCTCGGTGTTGAACACCTGCGCAAGGTGGTTGAGTGGGCGCGTGCTCGGGAAGTCATTGTCGCCTCTGACGAGTGCTACCTGGGGCTCGGTTGGACTGAACAGCCAGTCAGTATTCTCGACCCGCGAGTGTGCGACGGTGATTTCACCAACCTGCTGGCTATTCACTCGCTGTCCAAGACGTCGAACATGGCGTCGTACCGCACCGGCTGGTTCGCTGGCGACGCGGACCTCATCGCCGAGCTGGTTTCCGTGCGCCGTCACATGGGGCTGATGATGCCGGGACCCATCCAGCACGCCACGATCGCCGCGCTTAACGACGACTCCCACGAGGCTGAACAAAAGCAGCGCTACAGTGACCGCCGTGAGATTCTGCATGATGCACTGGTAGCCGCAGGTTTTCGTATCGATGACTCCGAGGGCGGGCTCTATCTGTGGGCTACTCGCGGGGAAGACTGCTGGCAGACGGTTGATTGGCTGGCTGAACGCGGCATCCTGGTCGCACCGGGTAGCTTCTACGGGCCCAAGGGTGCGCAGCACGTACGGGTGGGGCTCACAGCGACGCTCAGCGACATCGAAGTGGCGGCGGCGCGTATTCGCGGCTAGCCCCGGCCAGATGTGCTGGCTCTAGCAGGCCGAATGCTGCAAACGGTGCCGACATCGGCATAGACCAAATCATAAAAAAAGGGAGTGTGCCGTGGGACGTGCCGCAGGCAACCGAGATGCGTGGTGGGGCCTCGAGAAGAACCGTAAGACTGCGCAAGTCGATGCCGCCGCTCACGAGTGCGAGGAGTACATCCCCTTTGAGCCGGCAATTGTGGCCGACACCGATGAGTTTCTGGTCGTAGACAAGCCACCTTTTCTGCCGGCGACTCCCAACGGCCGCATCGTGGCCAATACCGTGCAGGAGCGACTGCGACGTAGTCTTGAGGAACCGGAGATAGTGGCCGTTCACCGCCTGGATTTTCTGACCAGTGGGCTGCTGTTGCTTTCCCGGAATCCGGCTACCCGTGCGCGCTACCAGCAGCTTTTCCAAAACCAGGAAATCACCAAAGAATACGAATGCCTCACCGTGATGCCCGATGATTGGCATGTGGGGGAAACCAGGGATGTCACGCTTCTGCTCGATCCCAACCCGGCGGGGCGCGGAGTAAAAGTCGTGGAGACCGACGATTTCGCTCGCGCTGCCGCGAAGAATCCCAAGTTCAAGCTCGCACGCACAACCGTGACCTTCCTCGGCCGAGTAGCCGCGGACATCGGCGATGTGCTGGCGAACAGCCATGGCGGTGGTGCGACCAGCACCAGCATTCCGCTGCACGCAGTCGGCTGTGGTTGTGGGCATTGCGGGAGTCGCATGCAGGTGGGGCGCTGGCGGCTACAGCCCCATACGGGCCGCACGCATCAGCTGCGGGCGACGATGGACTGGCTAGGCTATCCCATTCTCGGTGAGGACACCTATGGCCGGAAAGCGGGGGCGCAGGGGCCGTCGGCAAGCGCGGGCAGCGCGCCAAAGTACACGCCGCAGCTGCGATTGACGGCAACCGCGCTGGCCTTTGTCGACCCCGTCACTGGTGAGCGACGTGTCTACCGGAGCGCGCGGAATATCGCGGCCCCGGCAGACGTGCCGACCACCCCTTAGTTAGCGTGCAGCTCCGCGCTGAGCTTCACCTTTTCGGCAGCCCATGGCACAACCTCGACTGCACCAGAGAGCGAGTTGCGGCGGAAGAGCATATTCGATCCGCCCGAGAGCTCGCGGGCCTTGAGCGTCTTCTTCACACCGTCTAGGGCAACGAGGCACTTGGTGCCGGCAGTGATGTAGAGCCCGGCTTCGAGTACGCAGTCATCGCCGAGCGAGATTCCGAGTCCAGCGTTCGCACCGAGTAGGCATCGCTTGCCGACGGACACAACTTCCTTACCTCCACCGGATAGTGTGCCCATGATGGACGCACCACCGCCGATATCGGAGCCGTCGTCGACGACGACCCCCTGAGAGATACGGCCTTCCACCATGGAGTGTCCAAGCGTGCCTGCGTTGAAGTTGACGAAGCCCTCGTGCATGACTGTGGTGCCCTCTGCGAGATGGGCTCCAAGGCGCACGCGGTCAGCGTCACCGATGCGGACTCCGGTGGGAGTGACGTAGTCGACCATGCGGGGGAATTTATCGATGGAGTAGACGGTGACAGGCCCGCGGCGTGACAGCTTGGCTCGGGTTACCTCGAAGCCTTCGACAGCACAGGGGCCAAAATTCGTCCACACCACATTGTTGAGCTTGCCGAAGATGCCGTCCAGGTTGATGCTGTTGGGGGTGGCCAGGCGGTGGGACAGCAGATGGAGACGCAGGTAGGCATCGATGGTGTCGACTGGTGCGTCATCGAGTGAAGCGATGGTAGCTGTGACCAGACGGCGGGTGGTGCCACGGTCCGCATCGGCTACGGCCAGATCTGTGAGGTAGGTGAAATCTTCGGGCAGTGCGTCGGCGTCGATGGTTCCGGTCGTGGTGGAGGTTGCCACGCCCTCTTCGATGAGCTTGGGGGCGGGGAACCAGACGTCGAGAACAGTATCGTTGTTAAAAGTGGCAATGCCGGTAGCTTGTGCTCCAAATTTCATGGAAAACAGGCTACCGGCATATCCCTATCTATGAAAAGTGTTCCGCAAATGTGTAGCAAGGAAATGTTCGGATAGGGGTAGCAGGGTGGTTAGGCCCTGCAGCCAGTTGCTAACGGCTAGTTGCTATCGCTGGACTCGAGAGCCTCGCGGGCCGCGGTGCGGCTCTTCTTAGTCAGTGCAGCGAGCACCGCGAGGAACGCAGTGACACACACAACGGCGATAACCTGCTGGCGAGCACCAGAATCGGTGAGCATGCCAACAGCGAGGCCCAGAATCAGGATGACCGCTACCCAGGACAGTGCCGGGTAGGCCCACATGCGAACGGAAAGCTCGTTGTTGGCCTCCATCTGCGGGCGCAGCTTAATCTCAGACAGGGCGATGACCAGCCAGATCACCAGCAAGCAGCCGCCGACAGCGTTCAGTAGGAAGACCAGGACACTCGAGCCGTCGAAGACAACCTGCAGGCCCACGGAGACGAAGGCGAAGACCATCGACATGATGACCGCACGGTTCGGAACTGCGCCTTCATTGGTGTGGGCGAAGAAGCGCGGTGCCTCACCGCGGGTGGACATCGAGTAGACCAGGCGAGAGGTTGCGTAAATCTGAGCGTTGAACGCGGACAGCAGCGCCAGAACGATAATGGCCTCCATGAAGCCAACGGCACCCGGAATGTTCGCCTGCTTCAGAACCTGGGTGAACGGCGACTCAGCTGCGGAGTCAGCGCCGTCAATCTGGGAGTACGGCAACAGCAGGATGATGACGGTCACGCAGCCCAGGTAGAACACAGAGATGCGGAAGATTACCGAGCGGACAGCAGCAGCGATGGAGCGCTGCGGATCTTCAGCCTCAGCAGCGGCAATTGTGACAATCTCGATACCGCCGAAGGCGAAGGCCACGGCCAACAGACCAGCGGCAATGCCGGACACGCCATTCGGGAGGAATCCGGACTCGGCAATATGCGTCGTACCGACGAAGCTGGTGCCTGGCAGCAGACCGAAGAAAAGAAGAACGCCAATGACCAGGAACGCGATAATCACCGCGACCTTGATGAACGCGAACCAGAACTCAAACTCGCCGAAACCGCGCACATTCGCCAAATTCACTACAGCGAAGAAGACAACACAGATCAGGCCTGGAATCCAGCCCGGAATACCGAACCACGCACCCATGATGGCACCGGCACCGGTAATTTCAGCGCCGAGCACCATGATGAGCATGAACCAGTAGAGCCAGCCGAGGACAAAGCCAGCCGAGGAACCAAAGGCCATCTCGGCATAGGTGGAGAAGCTACCCGGTGTCGGGCGGGCAGCGGCCATCTCGCCGAGCATCTGCATGACGAGGACGACAATGAAGCCAGCGATGACATAGGAAACTAGAACACCCGGGCCAGCTGCCTTAATGCCGACGCCCGTACCAAGGAAAAGACCGGCACCGATTGCGGAGCCAAGACCCATCATGGTCAGGTGTCGAACCTGCAGCCCCTTGCCCAGCTGAGCTGTCTCGCCGGAGGTGGAGGTAATTTGCGATTCGGTCATGTCGCAAACATTACCTCGCTGATAACAGGGGCAATAACCGTATTACGGGTTTACCCCCATTCACCGTTTTGGGGTCAACTAATGTGCCTTCACGAGCACCGAAAGTAGGTTATCCGGCCAGCTCATCCGGCACGTCGGCAAGCTGAGCGAAAGCAGCGGCACCTTCGTCATTGCCCGGGCGTTCCGTGCGGCGGACGCACACCGCCGAGTGGTCCGGGTGATGGTAGAAGTGCATGTTGTCGCGGCCCGAAATTTCCCATGCCTGAATACGGCGGTTCTCCGCGGGGACATCGATGGGCGTATCGGGGGCAATGAGGATGCTTCGGTCAATAATGCAGTCATTACCGAGGCTGACGCCGACGGTGCCGGCCGCGATATCGATGTGGCAGCGCTCGCCAACCGTGAGCGGCTTACGCTGACCGGAATCGTCATGAGCGGCAATGATGGAGGCTGACAGTCCCACCTTCGTGTGCGCGCCAATGACGACACCGGAGGATAGACGTCCCTCAATCTTGCATGGGCCCAGAGTGCCCGAGTTCAGCGAGACAAATCCCTCGCGCAGTACGGACGTACCCGGTGCCAAGTAAGCGCCCAACCGCACGCGCTCGGCCTCTGCAATGCGCACACCGGCGGGCAGCACATAATCGACCATGCGCGGCATGCGGTCGATGGCGTAAACGTGAATCAGACCGCGGACGCGCAAGTGGGTGCGCAGTTGCTCGAAGTTGTCCGGCAGACATGGCCCCTTGTTGGTCCACGCCACCACATGGAGTAGCTCGTAGAGCCCCTTGGTGTTTAGCTGGTGCGGCTTGACCAGGCGGTGGGAGAGCAAATGCAGGCGCAGGTAGGCATCGTGCGGGTCGACAGCAGGCTTGGACAAATCCTCAATGGACGTGCGCACTGCCACCTGCTCCACGCGGCGATCCTCGTCCAAAATCACCTGACGAAGCAACTGTGGGGTCAGATCAGCGGCGCCGAGCCGGTGAGTGCTCGATTCTACGACCTCATCGCTTAACTGAGGTGCGGGAAACCAAGTATCGAGAACTGTACCGTCCATTGCGATATTGGCGATTCCCGTAGCGACAGCACCAGATGTAATCATGATTCTTAATATTAGTATCCCTTTAAGGAATCTTCGCGGAAGGATGAACTATGCCCCTAGCTGGCCTTGAAAGCACACAGAAAATGAAGCAGTGGTTCTTAGTTAGCCTCATCATTGCTGTCAGTGTGCTCGGACTCGGCTTCGTCCTGTCCCTGCCGGTGGTCTTCTATGTCGGATTCGCACTGCTGAGTGCTTGGATTCTCGCCGTAGCCAGCTTCTTTGGTTTCGTTTTGCCGCCGCGAGCAATGCCAATTGGCGCAGTCGGTGTGGCTATTGCCGCAGTGGTTGCGCTCATCGCGCCGAACCGTCTTGTGCTGGTTATCGCAGTTGCCATCGCAGTGGGGCTCGGCGGTGGCATGATCGCCCGTCTTCTGCTGGAGCGCAAGAACCGCGATCAGCAGGCACGCATCGATGCCCTGCCGATGTGGGAGCGCGATGAGCTGGGCGATGTCGCCGAAACGCTTCGTCCTGCTTATCGACGAGACATCGATCCCACTCCAGTGCAGCTGCCACACGCAACGGCCAAGATTGTCGCGGCCGTCTGTAAGCCGCTGGCCGGTTCTACGGTGATTGTCAGCACGAATGAGCTGCGTCCGGTGATTGCGGTCTATGGCTCCCGTGTAGCTGTGGTCTATGGTCCCGGCGCGGGCGTTGTCGAGGAGGATGGCGGAAACGGAGAGGCGACCGATTCTGCGGGGGAGGAGCGGGCGCCGGGGTCGTCGACAAGCGAAACTCCGGAGGCAATCATTGCCCAAACTCTCCCGGAAGGAGCGAAAACCCTGGTCTTTGAGGTGGCTGATGGGCTTAAGCGCTCGGCGGAGGGGAGAATTGGTGTGACCTCCGCCGAACCGCATGAGCTGGCGTTGTTCCTCGGTGGTGGCGCGCCCGCCAATGGGGATGCGATCAATGGTCGTGCGGCGCATATTCATCACAAAATTCTGGTTTCGCTGGCGCACAATGGTTTGTACGCTTAATTGATGTGAAATCGAAGTTAAATCTGCTCCAAGATCCTGTAGACCTCACGGCGGCACTGGTGGACATCGAATCGGTGTCCCACAATGAGACCGCGATTGCGGATGCCGTCGAGGCGGCATTGCGTGAGGTCGCGCAGGCAAATGAGTCGATTGAGGTCCTGCGCATTGACAACAACGTGATTGCGCGGACCCATCGGGGGTTGCCGCAGCGCGTGATTTTGGCAGGACACCTGGATACGGTGCCGACTGCGGACAATGTGCCCTCGACGCGTGGGGTAGACGCGCAGGGGCGAGACACACTGTTTGGGTGTGGAACTGTGGATATGAAAAGCGGTGACGCAGTCTACCTGCATGCTTTTGCGACGCTGGCGGCAAGCCAGGAGTTGCAGCGCGACCTGACACTCATCATGTACGAATGCGAAGAAATCGCCGCGGAGTTCAACGGGTTGCGGCACTTGAGTGAGTCGCATCCGGAGCTCCTGGCTGGCGATGTCGCTTTGCTGGGCGAGCCCAGCGGCAATGTCATCGAAGCCGGCTGCCAGGGCTCTATTCGCCTGCGTCTGACCGCTCACGGCACACGTGCACACTCGGCTCGGGCGTGGCTCGGCGACAACGCCGTGCACAAGTTAGCACCGGTGCTGTCACGCATTGCCGCCTATGAACCGCAGACCGTGGATATCGACGGCTTGGCCTACCGCGAAGGGCTCAACGTCGTCTGGCTGGAGGCCGGGGTTGCCACCAATACGCTTCCCGACGAGGCGGTGCTGCGAGTCAACTTCCGATTCGCGCCCAACCGCAGCGCCGATGAGGCCATGGCACACTTCCGCGAGGTGCTGGGACTCGACGAGTTTGCGGCCGAGGACCTCACCGTCGATGTCGAGGATGTGAGCCCTGGGGCACTACCGGGACTGCATGCGGCTGCTGCGAAGGAGTTGGTTGCGGTCGCAGGCGACGTCGTAAAGCCCAAGTTTGGGTGGACCGATGTGGCGCGTTTTTCCGCGCTCGGCATTCCTGCAGTGAACTTTGGCCCGGGTGATCCGGCGTACTGCCACAAGAAGGATGAGCAGATTCCGGTCGAGTGCATTACGGCACTGTGGGAGGACCTGCGGCGGTACTTGACCACCGCGCCGGTGGCTGGGTGAGCCTAGAATCACACCCTGCCCTCGCTGAGCGGGTGCGCGTATGTCATTGCTGGCATACATTGTGAGGTTATGAAACCTGTACGTACTCCGTCCCCAGCTAAGCGCCGCGCACTCCGCGGCCCAATCGCGATTCGACAGGCGGGCGAACCGCAGGCGTCTACGACCGACCGCAGGCTGTTGTCACACAATCCGAACACGGACTGGCTGCACAACGACACCTGGCGTGTGCTGCGCATTCAATCGGAATTCGTTGACGGCTTTGGTGCGTTGGCGGAGATTCCGCCGGCGGTGACGGTGTATGGTTCGGCGCGTTTGCCAGAGGACAGCCCGTACTACCAGTGGGGCTTCGACCTGGGCAAAGCACTGGCGGAGGCGGGTTACGCGACCATCACTGGTGGCGGCCCGGGCATCATGGAAGCCGCCAACCGCGGCTGTTACGACGCCGACGGCCTTTCCATTGGGCTGGGCATTGAGCTGCCGCACGAGCAGCACTTGAATGACTGGGTCGACCTGGGCATGAACTTCCGCTACTTCTTCGTTCGCAAGACCATGTTCCTGAAGTACTCGCAGGCGTTTATCTGTCTGCCGGGTGGATTCGGCACGCTCGATGAACTCTTTGAGTCACTGGTGATGGTGCAGACCGAGAAGGTGGAAAATCACCCAATCGTGCTGCTGGGCACTGAGTTCTGGTCGGGGCTGGTCGATTGGATGCGCGAGAAACTGGTGGCCATGGAGCTGATTTCTCCGACTGATATGGACCTTTTCCTGGTCACCGACTCCATTGAAGAAGCGGTCGAGTACATCGAGGCCGCGCACGAAAAGTTGATGGAAGAGTGCGAGCCGACCTCTGACGTTCCCGAAAAGCTCCGCCGAGTCCGTCGCTTCAGCGAGAGGTAAGACGCTGTGCGGAGTTTTTATCAGGACTCCGCGGTGCCGACGGTGATGGCCATCGTCAATCGCACCCCGGATTCCTTCTATGACCGTGGCGCAACGGCTGCGGAGGAGGCCGCGCTTGCTCGCGTCGACGAAGTTGTAGCTACCGGCGCAGGCATTGTCGATATTGGCGGCGTCAAGGCTGGTATCGGTGCGGAAGTAACTGTTGCCGAGGAGATTGAGCGCGTGGTGCCGACCATCGCGAAGGTCCGCGAGCGCTATCCTGACCTGCACATCAGCGTCGACACCTGGCGCGCCGAAGTCGGGGAGGCCGCCATCAAAGCTGGCGCCAACCTCATCAACGACACTTGGGCAGGCCATGACCCGGAGCTGCTGGAAGTCGCTGGCGCCCACGGGATGGGTTACGTCTGCTCACACACCGGTGGAGCACTGCCACGCACCAATCCGGTTCGCGTGCGTTACGACGACGTCGTGGACGATGTCATCTCAGAAACCGGCAAGCTCGCCCAGAGGGCAGTGGACGCTGGCGTGCCGGAGGACCGCATCCTCATCGATCCCACCCACGACTTCGGCAAGAACACCTACCACGGCCTCGAACTTCTGCGGCGCTGCAATGAGCTCGTGGCTACAGGATGGCCGGTGCTCATGGCGCTGTCGAATAAGGACTTCGTCGGTGAGACTTTGGACCGCCCGGTCGAGCAGCGTGTGCCCGGCACCTTGGCTGCGACCGCCCATGCGGCAGCTGCCGGCGTTGCGGTGTTCCGTTCGCATCAGGTGTCCGAAACCCTTGATGTTTGCCGTATGACTCTGGCTATTTCCGGTGATTTTGCGCCACTGCATCCGGTGCGTGGGCTGGTGTAAGGGGCGTAGTTTGAGGCGCTTCACCCATGCCGCTGCGTGAAACAAAGGACTATGATGAAGAGAAGTAGTCGAAAATGCCGACAGGGATTCTAAACCGGGATCTTGAGCCGGGGTCGTAGACCGAGGTCTTGAACCGGGATTGTCAATCTCCTGGCTACCACAGCCGAGCTGGGGTGGCTGGTCGTCTCCTGCATCGACATTGTCTTAGAACGAAGGAGTTCACATGGCAGCAATGAAGCCGCGTACCGGTGATGGTCCGCTGGAGGCAGTTAAAGAGGGCAAGAAGATTGTAATGCGCGTCCCCGCAGATGGTGGTGGGCGCCTGGTGGTGGAACTGTCCCCGGAGGAAGCCAAGGAGCTCGGTGCAGAGCTTGTAGCAGTAGTGGAGTAGCAGAGTAGTGGGGTATCGGGTAGAGGCCGGGTAGAGGCGAGCCTGTCCGGTTTTGACCCAGCGGCGACCTACACAGGTGGTGTAGGTCGCCTTTTCTTCTTCAGGTGATAACGGCTCGAATGGAGGGGTTATGAACAAAAAGTACGGGCTGCAAATGTGAAACTGTGGGAGTTTATGACACTTTCAAGCCAGTTTTCGGGCAATTTTTGTCATAAACGTAGTCAGTAACTCGCATTGGAGTTACTTGGCTGAGCTCGTCACGGGCTAAGATAGTGAAAATTATTTTTCTAGCTCAGTTTGAGGAGTGACCGACGTGCTAGCTGACATCATTGATGTGCTTGCTGACCCCATCGATGGCACTGATTTGAAGTTTGGTGATGCCGAACGAATGACTCTGAAGTCCGAATCCGGACATAGCTATGATGTCGCCCGCCAGGGTTACGTTACGCTCGCCGGTGGGGCTGGTCTGCGCTACACCGGCGATGACGCCAAGATGATTACCGCCCGCGAGGAGTTCCTCTCTGGTGGCCACTATGCTCCATTCGTTGAGGCAGTTACAGGCAACGTCCAGGATGTGCTTGACGACGCCAACGTGTCCGAGGCCGCCAGGCCAGTCATCTGCGAAGTCGGTGCGGGCACTGGTTACTACCTCGCACACACGCTGGACAGCATTCCCAATTCCCGTGGTGTAGGCATTGATGTGTCTGTGCCGGCCGCCAAGCACCTGGCCAAGAGTCATCCGCGACTCGGTGCGGTTGTGGCCGATGCGTGGGCGCGTTTGCCGCTGCGTGATGGTTCCATCGATGCGCTTACGGTTGTCTTCGCACCTCGCAACGCGGAGGAGTTCGCTCGCGTGCTCAAGCCGGGCGGCCAGGTTGTGGTTCTGACGGCCACTACTGGTCATCTGGGCGAGCTTCGTGAGCCACTGGGCATCATCGATGTCGAGCGCGGCAAGGTCGAGCGCATGATTTCCCAGGCCGAG
Organism: Corynebacterium sp. LK26; assembly: GCF_014335085.1. Classification (NCBI taxonomy): domain Bacteria; kingdom Bacillati; phylum Actinomycetota; class Actinomycetes; order Mycobacteriales; family Corynebacteriaceae; genus Corynebacterium; species Corynebacterium sp. LK26. The sequence goes on along the minus strand of NZ_PDHB01000001.1, from coordinate 593,089 downwards.
GGGCACCTCGTGCCTGTTGGCGACCCGGAGCTGGTGGAGTTCGGTATGAACCTCAACCAGAGTGCAATCGCCGCGCAGATCGGTATGAGCCCGTCGGCACGCCATATTCACCCGGAGGTGCTGCAGGAACGCATTGCAGCGCTACCTGCAGAGATGTACGTCACCGCCCGTGCCTACGTCACCCGTCTGGGGCGCCCGGGCGACTAGCGCCTACTCCTTGACCTCGGTTTTGTGAATCTGCTCATCCAGGTCTTCCGGATCCAGGTCAGCATCCGAGAATTCCGCCGTTAGCGGAAGGCGAAGCTGCAGGTCAGTGCCCGGGCACAGTTCGATAGTGCCCGAGCGCAGCTTAAAGTCCAGCACATGCCCGCCGCCGGTGCCGCCTTCCGCGAGGAAGTGCACGTGACAGCCGGGCACCGAAATTCCCTTCTCATAGACCGGCGTGCGGAAGCCCGCAATCGTGCCCTGCAGGTTCTCAAAATCAACCGAGGCGTCTTCTTCCGTCGCATCAACCATCTTCTGGTACGGCTTTTCCTGCTTTACGACGGTTCGAGTCTTCACCCACTCAAATTCGCCGGTAATCCGCAGTGCGTACATAAAGTTTTGGCTCGGCACCAGGGAATCGATGATGGGGCTAATTTCCTTGCGAGTCAGGTTTTCCGGCGCATCCATCACCGTGTGCGGGACGAAGTTGGTCACCACCGTGTAGGGGCTGCGCTGATCCATGGTGGCCCGGGTCGCGGAGCCGTCGTGACGCACCTGCCAGCAGACCCCGTCGAGGATTACCATTTCGCCATCGAGGCCGTCGAAGGTACCGATGCCGAAGTTTCCATGACCAAGGATTTCGCCAATGGTCATCTCGCCGTCGTAGATGCCATCGAGCAGTGCGGACATCAGTGAGTTTTGGAAAATTGTGTGTCGGACCGTTGGAAAATTCTCGTGAGTGGTCATGGAAGCCATTATATTCGCGATATTTGTAGCCCAAGCTGGGGCGGGTCGTCTGTTAGATGTCCGATCGGCTTGTGGGTAAGGAAATCGTGGCAAGAAAAACGCCCTGCGGAAAAATCCACAGGGCGCGATTTGGTGAATCGAGCGGTTGGTTCTACTTCGGCTGGATGGTGACTGTCACTTGGTCAGCAGTGGAGACGATATGAACGGTCTGGCCATCGGCAGCGACAGTGGCGTGACCGCCTTCGACATTCACTGTGAACCCATTCGGGAAGTTGATCGAGGGCACAACGAGCTCGCTGGTGGAACCAGGTGCGAAAACTCCGGTGCCGTCGACGCGGTTATTGTTCCAGCTGGCCTGGTAGACACGGGTGTCGCGGTTCCAGTCGGTAGCTTGCGGGGTGCCTGCGACCGCTCGCAGGTGTGGAGCGGCGAGGATGGTCATCTTGTCGCGGTTGAAGGCATCGGCACCTACAGGTCCTGGAACAGTAGGGTCGAAGACCATGCCCTGTTCCTTCTGGTTCTGCGTCGTCGGGTCGTTGCATCCGCAGTAGGACCAGTACTGCCAGCCGACCATGTGGCGGCGGGCAAGCGAAATTACGCCATTGAGGGTATCGGCATCGTCGGTCGCACCGAACTCGGACAGCAGTGTGGCCGAGCCGTTACCGGATGAGACGATTTCCGCATTGTCGAAGGTACGACCATCGAAGAAGTCACAGCCCGTGTAGGTGTTGAACAGGGCATTCGTGGTGCAGTAGACATGCCAGCTGAGGGCCGTACCAGCGGTTTCAGGAACCTCCGGGGCTGCCGGATTCGTGTTCAATCCGGTGTTCCACATGGAGTAGGGCTCGTAGTGGACAATAGCGTCCGGGTCCTTGTCGACAATCTGATTGGCAGCCTTCTGGTGCAGTTCATCGAGCTTTTCCTTAGCCGGGCCGCAGTCGCCGAGAGCCAGATAGCACAGTGGGTATGCGGAGCCTGGCCACGGTTCATTTATGATGTCGTAGCCCATCAGTCCCGGCATGTCGCCAAGGCGTTTGGCGACATGGCCCCACATGGCTGCGTAACGCTCCTGCAACCCAACGCCGCCTGGCCCTTCGCGGTTATTCAGGAAGTTGTCGTATGCCCTAATGAGTCCGATATTGAGAGCCTGGTTAGCGGGGAAGCCAACCTTTAAGAGGCTGGGAACCCCGTCGTCAATGACAGCCCAATCCGGGGCAAATTCGCCTTCGAACTTCTCGTTGTACATGTCCTGGTGGGCATCGACCAAGACCGCGATTCCACGCTCAGTGAGCATGGAGATAGTGCGGGCAATGGAATCCAGGTATTCGTCGTTGTACTCGCCGGGCTTTGGCTCTACTGCTTTCCAGATAATGCCGACTCGCATGGAGTCGAAGCCCTGCTGCACGAGCCAGTCAGCATCGTCCTCGTTAAAGCCTCCGGCCTCTGGGGTGTAAGGATCGTGCTTGTAGACGATGTTCGATCCCTGAGTGAGGAAAGCACGGCCGTCACCGTCGGTAAACCAGCGACCGGACTGTCCAAGGGGACCACGCTCGGTGATGGTAGCGGTACTAGGGGATGGGGCTACTTCTGTAGCGAGCGCCTGATGCGGTACTGCACCCGCTAGCGCTATGGCAATGGCGGCACCAACTGCTGCCACCTTCTTAGTGAATCTCATACTCAGTATGCTATTGACCAGGAATGATAAATTCAGCCAAAACTTAAATTAGGTTTAGGAAAGTGGGCAAAGGCATAAGTAAATGTCCTGAACGGGGTTAGTAAAAAGGCTAAAAAAGGCCCACCGCTTCCTTCTCGGAAGCGATGGGCCTTATGAGGAGACTCCGTTCGCCGCGCATCCGTGGCGTCTCGCAGACAGCCAGCTACATCAAAGACTTATAGACCTCGACGGTCTGCTGAGCGATGTTCTCCCAGCTAAACACATCTTCAGCGCGCTTCTTACCCGCCTGGCCAACCTTGGCAGCGCGGTCGCGGTCGGCGACCATGTTGTTGACAGCGGCAGCGATGCCTCGTTCGAAGCCCTCCGGATCGGACTCGTCGTAGTGAACCAGAGTGCCGGTTTCACCATCGACGACAACCTCCGGAATACCGCCGACATCAGAGGCGACAACGGCGGTGCCACAGGCCATAGCCTCGAGGTTAACGATGCCCAGCGGCTCGTAGATGGACGGGCAGACGAAGGAATCCGCGGCCGTCAGAATCTCCTGGATCTTCTCCTTCGGCAGCATGTCCTGCACCCAGAAAATGCCATCGCGCTTCTCCTGGAGGTCATGGACGAGCTGCTCAGTCTCCTTCGCGATTTCCGGGGTGTCCGGAGCGCCGGCGCACAGAACGAGCTGCACACCGTCGTCGAAAAGCGATGCGGCCTTGACCAAATGAGCGACACCCTTCTGACGGGTGATGCGGCCGACGAACGCGACCATCGGGCGAGACGGGTCAACGCCGAGCTCCTCCAGGACAGACCAGCCGTTCTGTTCCTTGGACTCTTCCCACGTCGGGCGCGGGTACCACAGCTCGGTGTCGATACCGTTCAGGACAACGTGGACCTTGTCGGGGGAGATACGCGGGTAGGCATCCAGGATGGCGTCCTTCATGCGCGCGGAAACAGCAATGACAGCGTCTGCGTACTCCATAGCATTGCGCTCGGACCAGCTGGAAACGTCGTAACCGCCGCCAAGCTGCTCGCGCTTCCATGGGCGGTGCGGCTCCAGTGAGTGCGCGGTTGCCACATGCGGAATGCCCTTGAGCAGACCAGTGAGGTGACCGCCCAGGCCCGAGTACCACGTGTGAGAGTGGACGACATCAATGTCGGTTGCCGCGGCGGCATTTGCCATGCGCAACCCCGTGGACAGCGTCTTAATCGAGGCGTTGGCATCCTTCAACTCCGGGTCAACGCCGTGGACATATACATCCGCCTCATCGCGAGGAGCACCCATGCAGTGCACATCGACGTCAACGCCGTCGAGGCCGCGCATGAAACGAGTCAGTTCAGTTACGTGAACACCTGCTCCGCCGTAAATCTCCGGAGGGTATTCCTTGGTCATCATGGCAACACGCATAGTTCCAGCGTAACCAGATTTGACAATTTCCGTCGCTTGATATGCCTGGGTGTGGGTAGCGGGGAGGGGAGACTGGCAGCGAGGAACGTAAATCGCATATAGGTTGGTTGGTGTGAGGAGTCAACCACATGTTTTGTCCATTGTCCTTGCCGGTGGCGAAGGCAAGCGTCTCTTCCCGCTGACGGAAGACCGCGCTAAGCCCGCCGTGCCTTTCGGCGGTAGCTATCGGCTTATCGACTTCGTGCTGTCGAACCTGGTCAACGCAGGTTTCTTGAAGATCTGTGTGCTGACCCAGTACAAGTCCCACTCGCTCGACCGTCACATTTCGCAAGCGTGGCAGCTGTCTGGCATCACCGGCCAGTACGTCACCCCGGTGCCGGCTCAGCAGCGTCTGGGTAAGCGCTGGTTCACCGGTTCGGCGGACGCGATTCTGCAGTCGCTGAACTTGGTTTACGACGAGGATCCGGAGTACGTCATCGTCTTCGGTGCCGACCACGTCTATCGCATGGATCCGCAGCAGATGCTGGAGGCCCACATCGAGTCTGGCGCTGGCGTGACGGTCGCTGGTATCCGCGTCCCGCGTTCTGAGGCCAGCGCATTCGGTGTCATCGATGCCGATGACAACAACCGAATCACCGAGTTCCTGGAGAAGCCGGCTGATCCGCCCGGCACCCCGGATGACCCGAACTCGACGTTCGCGTCGATGGGTAACTACATCTTCACTACCTCCGCGCTTATCGACGCTATTAAGCGTGACTCGGAAGATGAAAACTCCGACCATGATATGGGCGGAAACATTATTCCGATGCTGGTAGAGGAGGGCGAAGCTTTCGTCTGGGACTTCAAGGACAGCTACGTTCCGGGTGAGACCGAACGTGACAAGGGCTACTGGCGTGATGTCGGTACCATCGATGCCTTCTACGAGGCCAACATGGACCTGATTTCCGTCCACCCGGTGTTTAACCTCTACAACAAGAAGTGGCCAATCCACACCTTCTCAGAGGAGAACCTGCCTCCGGCCAAGTTTGTCCAGGGCGGTATTGCTCAGGCTTCGATGGTCGGTGCTGGTTCGATTGTCTCCGGTGGTACGGTCCGCAACTCGGTGATTAGCACCAACGTTGTGGTCGAGGATGGCGCGACGGTGGAGGGCTCGGTTCTCTTCCCAGGCGTTCGCGTCGGCCGCGGAGCAGTGGTTCGCCATGCGATTTTGGACAAGAACGTTGTAGTTTCCGACGGCGCCATTATCGGTGTCGATCCGGAGAAGGACGCAGAGCGCTTCAAGGTCAGCGCTGGTGGCGTTGTGGCCGTTGGTAAGAACCAGGTTATCTAGACTGTCTGAGTCCGACCGGCTGAAAAGGCACGTACCGTGGGGTACGTGCCTTTTGCCTTTAACCCTTTTTGCTACCTAGTTGCTACCTAGCCCCAAAACTGGCAGCCCTAAAAGTTGCGGGCTGCACCTGTGAATATGGGGTGCGCATGTGAATACGGGCATGGGCTGCAAATGTGAAACTGTGTGAGTTTATGACACTTTCAAGCCATTTTTCGGGCCATTTTTGTCATAAACGCAGTCAGTAAGTCGCAGTGGCCCACCGCTGCCGCTAGCCGGCCGGCCAACAGTAGAAAACTACTTCTTCACCAGCACAGTGGTGCCAGCTGCTAGAGGTAGGCGCATCACGTAAGCGTCGTCAAGCTGGAGCATATATTCGTCGGCTTCGCGGGCAGCGACGGTGTCACGGTCAGTGCGTGACGAGTCAGCGACAGTGCCGTCGAGGAGCGCGCCGGTCAGGACGAGCGCGCCACCGGAGCGAAGCAGCGGCCAGGCCTTTTCCTGGGCGGCGCGGAGGATCGCCGGGGCGACGTCCAAGTAGACCAAGTCGTAGGAGTCGGCGGCCAGTCGATCCATGACCTCCAGCGGCTGCGAAGGCAGGAAGCGCTGTCGGTTGGGGCGGATGCCTGCGGCTCGGAAAGCGGACTTTGCCAGAGACTGGTGCTCGAGCTCCGGGTCGATGCAGGTGAGAACGCCGTCATCGCCGAGGCCGGCGGCCAGGTGCAAACCGACTACGCCTGCCGCAGGCGATGCGATGACAGCGGCGGGGTGACCGTCGCGGCGGGCACTGGTCAGAGCCATGAGCGAGGTCAAAGCGGCGCCGGTCATCGTATCGGGGACGGCAACTCCGTATTCGCGAGCGCTCTCTCGGGCGCTTTCAAGGGCCTCGGAGACTACGGTCGTGTTGTTGACGTGCTGTGCAATAGCGTCACGTGCGGATAGCGGGGTAGCAGAAGAACTCGTTTCGGACACGTTCTATAGCGTAGGAAAAAACTTCGGGCAGGGCAGCGGGGCGCGCCGGTCAGTGCCGGACTAGGTGGGTAAACAAGCCTCAAGTTTGTCTGGACTCTCAAACTATTTTCAGGGTAAGGTCACTACAAACCTAAGGTTGGTAAGGAACACTGAACCTCATGCCCGAACGAGTCAAGTCCGAACGAGTCAGCGTAGGCGCCAGCCGCGAGGACGCCGCGTCCGCTGACGTAACTGAGCAACTGTCCGGCACCGCGGCTTTTGACGCAGGTGTGGGGGAGATGCCGTCGTGGTCGGAGCTGGTCCAGGCCCACGCGGATAGTGTTTATGGGCTCGCATATCGGTTGACTGGTAACCAGCAGGACGCGGAAGACCTGACGCAGGAGACATTCATGCGTGTGTTCCGCTCGCTGAAGTCATACCGTCCCGGCACTTTTGAAGGCTGGCTGCATCGGATTACCACTAACCTGTTTTTGGATATGGTCCGGCATCGGCAGGTCATCCGGATGGAGGCGTTGCCGGAGAACTACGACCGCGTCCCGGGTACGCTGAAGACCCCGGAGCAGGCCGTCGATGACGCGATGCTCGACCCGGATTTGGAAATCGCGCTGGCTGAGCTGCAGCCGGACTATCGCGCGGTGGTTGTCCTCTGTGATGTGGTGGGGCTGACCTACGAGGAAATTGCCAGCACCCTTGGGCTCAAGATGGGCACTGTGCGTTCGCGTATTCACCGGGCACGTTCCAGCTTGCGGGCGACGTTGGAGCGCCTGGAGAAGGAACGACAGGAGCTGCCGGAGTCGGTCACCGCAGGCTAGATTTCCCGCACTCAATCCGCGGGAGCGGCTATTGTGGGGCTAGTTAAATAGGTGCGATTTCTGGAGGTGCTGCAGTCTGTGATTCAGCAGGGCGATGACAAGCGTTTTTTGTCAACGGAGCATCTCGGCACCGAGGCGATTGCCGCTTTTGTTGACGGCGAGTTGTCGGTCGTAGCTGAGCGTCGTGCGCAGGCGCACCTGATGGCATGCCCGGAGTGTCGCCGGGAGGTCGCGAAGCAGCGGCAGGCAGCCAAGCGTCTGCGTGATAGTGCGCCCTTGCACATTCCAGCTGAGCTGCGCGCTCGTATTGCTGATTTCGCAGGCAGTTGCGAGGACTCAGAGCCCCATCGGTCGGCGCGGCATCTCACGCACCGTCCGCCGGAGTCGCTGAGTGCCGCGTTGGAGCAGATCGTTCGCGGTTTTCGTAAAGGTGGTAGTCACTAGTGGGCAAACATCGCTCTTTCGATGATTCCGCGTTCGCCCCGGACTCCGATCGTGCCGCCGCAACTGGCGGGTTACAGCGTGCTCCAGGGCAGAAGCTTGACGACGACACCAGTGCGACCGCCCAAGAGTATTCGCCGTGGCAGGATTCGTCGTCACGCATGACGACGGGGCGTCCAGCCCGCAAACCCGAAGCGAAAAAGAAGCCTCGCCCGAAGACGGCTCCCCGCGTCAGCGCGCGGGAAGTGATTTTTGGCCGCGAGGTGCCGTGGCGTGTGATTGCGGCATCGTCGGCCGTGGTGCTGCTCATTGGCGGTGTTGGCGGCTTTGTTGGCGGTTGGGCTGGCAAGTCTTTCCGCTCGGACTACCAGCGTGTGGAGCTGCAGCAGATCGAGGGGCGGCCGGGCAACGGTGATTTGACTGAAATCGGCAAGGTGGCGGAGGCTCTTCGTCCCGCGGTGGTGTCGATTGTGGTCAGTGCCGGTGAGGTCTCGGGCGTGGGCTCGGGGTTTGTCATTGATGGTGACGGTCATATTTTGACGAATAACCACGTCGTTTCGGCGGTGGCGGACCGGCAGGATATGCAGGTCTCCGTAACGTTTTGGGACGGCGGAAAGCTGAAGGAAGTGCCGGCCAAGATTATTGGCCGCGACCCGAAGACCGACCTCGCTGTGATTAAGGTCGAAGATGTTGCGGGGCTGACTGTGGCGCAGCTTGGTGATTCCAACGCGGTTGCGGTCGGTGACACAGTGATTGCGATGGGCTCGCCGCAGGGGCTTGGCGGCACGGTGACCTCGGGCATTGTCTCGGCGCTCAATCGCCCGGTGCGCCTGGCTGCTGAGGGGACCGACACGGACGGTTACGCCGATGCGATTCAGACCGATGCCTCCATCAACCCGGGTAACTCGGGTGGTCCACTGGTGGATATCCGCGGTGCCATTATCGGTATTAATACGGTGATTTTCAGTAGTTCGGGTGGCTCACAGGGGTTGGGCTTTGCGATTCCAATCAATTCAGCCGTTGCCATCGCGGAGCAGCTCATCGCCGGTGAGCAGCCGGTTCATCCGGGGATTGGCGTGACAGCGCGCACGGTTTCCAATGGCGCACTGACTGGTGCCGAGATTGCCAGCATCCTGCCGGGAGGCGTTGCCGACCGGGAAGGCCTGCAGGAAGGCGATGTGATTACGGCTGTGGGAGACCGCGCGGTATCGTCCGCAGATGAGCTCACGGTGGCGCTGTGGACTGTTGGCGCTGGTAATGAGGCGGTATTGAAGATCGTTCGCCACGGAGCCGAGCTGGAGGCGAAGATCACGCCGGAGTAGGGGGCGCTGGTTTCTGCGGATTTAGCAGATTTGGTGGATTTGGCCACGCAATGCTGCATGCGAGGTGCACTGTAACTAAGGTGGTATAACGTGTTTTCTAATGTTGGCTGGGGCGAGATTCTTGTCCTCTTTATCCTCGGACTAATTCTCATCGGACCTGAGCGGTTGCCGAAGGTAATTGAGGACGTCCGCGCATTGCTCTTGGCTGCGCGCACCGCAATCAATGACGCACGCGATAACCTCTCGGACGAGTTCGGCGAAGACTTCGACGATCTTCGCAAGCCGCTGCAGGAGCTCAACGATCTCCGTCGTCTCAACCCGAAGACCGCCATCACCAGGACGCTTTTCGACGGCGATGACACCTACCTGGACATGCTCTCCGGTAAGCCCGCAGCGGGTGGTGGCGGAACTGGTGCAGCCGGAGCTGCAGGAGCGGCCGGGCCTGCGGGTCAGCAGTACCAGCAGTCCAATACGAACCAGCCAGTGCAGCCGGCTCCGTCGCAGCAGCCGCTCCCGCAGCCGGGGACGTGGCAGGATCCAGTTGCCCAGGCCCGCCAACAGCAAGCACAGCAAACACCACAGCAGCCGCAACAACCTCAGCAGCCCCGTGGGGTGCAGGCCTGGGTCGACGACGACAACCTATAGAGGTTGCAAACCGTTCCCGACCGCAAGTTACTGACTAGGTTTATGACACTTTGAGCACAAATTTTGCCACGAAAGTGTCATAAACCTAGTCAGTAAGTGCACGCAGCCGCTTTGATGGATGCACCACCGAAAGCGCCCACAACACATACGCCCCAGACACCGCAGCCGCAAAAGCAGACGCCCCCTTCCCGGCACCGAAAATACCGGGGAGGGGGCGTCGCTGTGATCGTCGTAAAGCGAAGGCCTACTTCGGAGTTACGCCCAAGCCGAGCGACTTGCCTGCGAGCGACTCGCGACGAACAACCAGCTTGTCAGCGATAGCGTTCAGGGCCTCGCCCGCGCCCGAATCCGGCTTGGACAGGACAATCGGGGTGCCCTTGTCGCCGCCTTCGCGTAGCTCTGTGTCCAGCGGCACCTGGCCGAGCAGCTCGACCTTTCCGCCGGTGATCTGGGTAAGACGACGGGCAACGGTCTCGCCGCCACCTGCGCCGAAGACCTCCATCTTGGAGCCGTCCGGCATCTCCATCCAGCTCATGTTCTCGATGACACCGGCGATGCGCTGGCGGGTCTGCAGCGAAATGGTGCCGGCGCGCTCTGCGACCTCGGCGGCGGCCATCTGCGGGGTAGTAACAATCAGCAGCTCAGCGTTCGGCACGAGCTGCGCCACGGAGATGGCGATGTCGCCGGTTCCCGGGGGCAGGTCGAAAAGCAGGACGTCCAGGTCGCCCCAGAACACGTCCGCGAGGAACTGCTGGATAGCGCGGTGCAGCATTGGCCCACGCCAGACAACCGGTGCGTTGTCGTCGACGAAGTGTCCGATAGAAATCAGTGACACGCCGTGCGCCTGCGGAGGCATGATCATGTCGTCGACCTGGTGTGGCTTTTCCTCGGAGCCCATCATGTGCGGAATGGAGTGTCCGTAGACGTCGGCATCGAGGACACCGACAGACAGGCCCTTCGCGGCCAGCGCGGCGGCGAGGTTCACGGTCACGGAGGACTTACCGACGCCACCCTTACCGGAGGCGACGGCGAACACGCGGGTGCGGGAGTCCGGCTGGGCGAATGGGATCACCGGCTCGGAGGCGGTGCCGCGGACGGCGTTGCGGAACTCGCGGCGCTGCTCGTCATTCATCACATCGGTGGTGACGGTGACGTTGCCAACGCCCTCGATACCGTTCAGCGCCTCTTCGGTGCGCTCGATGATGGTGTTTTTCATGGGGCAACCGGCAATGGTGAGGTAAATCTCCACGGCCACGTCATTGTTGTCCGCCACCGAGATGGACTTGACCATGCCAATCTCGGTAATCGGGCGACGTACCTCAGGATCTTCGACCTGCGCCAGGGCGGTGCGAACTTCAGCTTCAGTAATCGTAGACATTATGTAGTGAATCTTATCGTGAGACCCCGCAAGACAAAGAACTACTGACAAAATCAGTAGTTTGCCGCTTCACGACGGTCACAGCGACCACCCCTCCGGCAAGCGCGGTGGCGGTGGAACGGGCGGCGGACCAGGCGGTGGAACAATTGCCAACCGTCTGACGTTGTCCTTGATAGAACGCTTTATAGCGATAGTTTTAGCAATATTTTTAGCAACTGAGTCACCTTTTACTGTGACAACAACTGCAAGGGAACGGTGAGAGTACCGATGGCAAATGGGGAAGCGGGCAGCGGTTGGGGGAGCGGCCGGGAACAGAGCATGAAGTCCCGGTTGCCTCAGCGCCAGGTGCCCGAGGGGTGGCCGGTGGGCAGTTTCACCAACTACTCCGACGCGCAGGCGGCGGTGGATTCGCTCAGTGATCGCGATGAGTTCCCGGTTTCCGACCTCACCATCGTCGGTGTTGACCTGATGCAGGTGGAGCGCGTGGTCGGCAGGCTGACTTGGCCGAAGGTGCTCGGTGGCGGCGCGCTGTACGGCCTGTGGATGGGCCTGTTCTTTGGCCTGATTCTGGGCCTTTTCCAAGAGGATTGGGCCAGTCCGCTGATTGTTGGCCTCGGCATGGGCGCCATCTTCGGCATTGTGCTGGCCGCAGTTCCGTACGCAATGCAAAACGGCAAGCGGGATTTCTCTAGCACTACGGAGATTGTTGCTCGTCGCTACGATGTCCTGTGCAATCCCCGCAATGCCGAGCGGGCCCGTGACCTGCTGGCGCAGCGGGCTCTCGGTGGGAACCGCGGGTAGGTTGCTGTATCCGTCGTAAAGCGATGCCTGCCAGAAGCAGTGTCTACAGCCACTTGTTGCGGCGCAGGACCCACACCAAAAACGCCACGATGGCAAACATGATGGCCAGGACGATGAAGTAGCCGTACTCCCAGTGCAGCTCGGGCATGTGGTCAAAGTTCATGCCGTAGATGCCGGCCAGGGCGGTCGGGACGGCGAGAATAGCCGCGTACGCCGAGATGGTACGCATATCCTGGTTCTGCTGCAGCTGGATTTTCACGGCGGCGGCGTCGATGAGGGCGGAGAGTCGTTCGTCGAGTCCGGAGACGAGGTCCGCGGCGGCGAGCTGGTGGTCGAGAACATCGGAAAGATAACGGCTGACGTCCTTAGGCATGATGTCTTCCCGCAGATTCATCAGGGAGCGCAGCGCCGGTGTCAGCGGATCGATCGCGTGGCGCATCTCCAGGATCTCTCGTTTGAGGATGTAAATGTCCTCAATATCCGAATCCAAGTTCGGCTCGAAGACTTCGTCTTCCATGATCTCCACGCGATCTTCCAGCTGCATCGCGATGCGCAGGTACGCGTCGACGAGGTTGTCCGTCAGCGCCCACAGCACGCCCGCGGGGCCGTAGTCGATGGCGTCGGTGGTGTTCTCCACGCGTGCGCTAATGCGCTGCATATCCGAGCTCGGCATGCCCATGCGAATGGTGATGACGTACTCCGGGCCGATGACAATCATCAGCTGGCCAGAGCGAATGATCTCATTTTCGTCATCCGCGAGACCTTCCGGGGAGTAGTGAATCGAGCGAATAACAAAAACTACGTGATCATCGTGGATCTCAATCTTGGGACGCTGGCGGTTAGTCAGTGCGTCCTCCACCGTCAGCTCATCCAGCCCGTAAAGCTCAGCGATGGCATCCATCTGTGTCGCGTTGGGGCGCGACAACGACAGCCACGTGAAGCCCTCACCAAAATTCCGTACCTCGGACAGCCCGGAGAAGTGGTCGTAGGTGCCGGGCAACCGCTTGCCGCCGATGTAGACGCCGCAATCGCGCAGGGCATCGCGCACCGCCCTCGACTGTCCTGTTCCTGTGCTTGACGACGAGCCGTTGGTGCGCGTCACCTTCGAGACAGCCGACTTCGCTGCGGATTTAGCCGCATTCGTCGCCCGAGCGGTTTTACCGGGTTTTGCTGTGGCCGACGGTTTTTGGCTTTGACCGGCCGAGCTAGTTCGCGGATTGCGAGCCTTCGCCGAAGCGCTGATGTTGCGGCTTTTCTCTTCGCCCATTCTGGGTGACCTCACAATCCGTTCGTAGGTTACGCTGGTGTCGATGATTGATTTTAGACGTGCGAACGCCGGGTTCCACTTTCGCATCCGCTCAATGGGGTGCAAGGGTAGCTCCACGGCTACTGCGTGCACTTTTACCGCCCTGGCGTTGGTCACTGGGGTGGCGGGGTTCGGTCTTGCCGCATGTTCTGATTTGGATCCGCAGATGCCCGTTCCTCCCGAGCAGGAGGCGGTAGTGACTGTCGGGGCAGACCTACGCAACCCTGAGCAAGCAGCTCTTGCGTACGTGTATGCGCAGAGCTTTGAGAGGATAGGTCGGCAAGCGGAGGTCGTTGGCATTCGCAATGCTGACGACCGGTTGCGGGCCGTACGCAATGAAGCGGTCCTGGTCTCCTTCGGATGCACAGGTGAGCTACTCGGCCTGAGCGACCCTGCGTCGGCGGCTTCACTGGCGGAGGAATACGCCGACGACTCCACCCCGGACAAGCAGTTCAGCGGAGAGTGGCGCGACCGCGTGTACGACGCATTTTCGCGGTCGCTGCCGGGCGAAGTAATGGCCACCGACGCGGGCATGGCACAGGGCTGCGCAGATGTGTCAGCTGACAATGCTGGGGCTGACTTGCCGCAATGGCTTGTGCCTTTCTACGTCAAGCCAGCGCTGGACCGAGATGATCGAGTCCGCGTGCTCAATGAAATTGCGGGTTCGCTGAGCACTGAGGACTTAAAGCTGATGACCCGGGCTGTGGCTGGTGGCGCCAGCCCTGAGTTGGTCGCTCAGGAGTGGCTGGATAAGGCGTAGTCGGGGTGGCGGGGGCTAGTTGTGGCGGTATCGGACGTGTATCTGCTGTTGGCTGCCGCCAAGTTTGTTGATTAACCCATGAATGCGGGCTGCAAATGTGAAACTGTGCGAGTTTATGACACTTTCATGCCATTTTTCGGGACATTTTTGTCATAAACGTAGTCAGTAACTCGCATTGAGGACTAAGTAGTAAATGGTGCCGACCCGGTGGCACGCCGACCGGACACGCTTTTTGACTATTCGCCCTTGATGCCTGGCAACGATCGCCCAAGCAACAAGAAAGGGGCTCCAACCGTTCGGGTGGAGCCCCTTAGCGTTTACACGCCAACTGGCGAAGACCAGTCAATGAGACCTACTTGAGAGCCTCTTCCAGCAGAGCCTTCTCCTCAATCTGGTGGACCTTAGCCACACCAGTTGCGGTGGAGGACTGTGCACGGCGGGAAACGCGGGTCAGCTTCGGCATATCCGGCAGAACCTCTGGGAGGTTCAGTGCCAGGAACGGCCACGGACCCTGGTTAGCCGGCTCATCCTGAACCCAGCGGACTTCCTCAAGATCCGGGTAGGACTCGAAGATGTCGCGGAGGCGGTTGTGCGGCAGCGGGTGCAGCATCTCCAGGCGAGCGATTGCAAGATCGTCGCGCTTGTCCTTCTTACGCTTCTTCTCCAGCTCCCAGTAGATCTTGCCGGAGCAGAGCAGCAGGGTCTTGATGCCGGACTTGTCCTTGGACTCGAAGTTCGGGTCATCGATGACCGAGCGGAACTTGTTCGGGTTGGTGAAGTCCTCGACAGCAGACGCTGCCATCTTGTTGCGCAGCATCGACTTCGGCGAGAACACAACCAGCGGACGGTGCAGGTCGGACAGGACGTGGCGACGCAGCAGGTGGAAGTAGTTAGCCGGCTCGGACGGCTGAGCAACGGTGTAGGAGCCCTCGGCTGCGAGCTGCAGGAAGCGCTCGATACGTGCCGAAGAGTGGTCCGGGCCCATGCCCTCGTAGCCGTGCGGTAGCAGCAGAATCAGCTTGGAGGTCTGACCCCACTTGGCCTCGCCGGAGGAAACGTACTGGTCAATGGTGGTCTGAGCGCCGTTGGCGAAGTCACCGAACTGTGCTTCCCAGAACACTGCTGCGTCCGGGTTACCCAGGGTGTAGCCGTACTCGAAGCCCATGCCTGCGTACTCGGTCAGAGCCGAGTTGTAAATCATGAAGCGACCACCGTTCTTGGACTTACCGTAGGCGTCGATCGGGTTGTATTCCGAACCGTCCTCGGAGTCAATCAGAACTGCGTGGCGAGAGGTAAAGGTACCGCGGCGGACATCCTCACCTGCGAAGCGGACGTCGATGCCAGCACCGGTGAAGGAGCCGATTGCCAGCAGCTCGGCCATACCCCAGTCGATGCCACCTTCCTGAGTCATCTCCGCGCGCTTCTTAGCGACCGGCGCAACACGCGGGTGAATCTTGAAGCCCTCAGGGAGGTTGACGTAAGACTGACCAATCTCGACGATTTCAGCCTTCTCGATGCCGGTCTTCAGACCATGCGGCAGCGGCTGAGAGCCTGCAATACCGGACTGTTCGCCCGGCTTTGCGTCCTGTGCTGCGCGGACCTCGTTGAAGACAGCTTCCATCTGGTCGTGGAAGTCTCGGCGAACTGCCTCGTACTCTTCCTCGGAAATGTCACCGCGACCAATCAGGTCCTCGGTGTACTGAGCGCGGACGCTTTCCTTTTCGTCGATGACCTTGTACATCAGCGGCTGAGTCATGGACGGGTCATCGGCCTCGTTGTGGCCGCGCTTGCGGTAGCAAACCAGGTCGATGAAGACGTCCTTGCCGTAGCGGTTACGGTACTCAACAGCCAGCTGGCCGACCCAGACGACAGCCTCCGGGTCGTCACCGTTGACGTGGAAGACCGGGCAGCCGTATGCCTTGGCGATGTCGGTTGCGTAGTAGGAGGAGCGACCGGAGTCCGGCGAAGTGGTGAAGCCGATCTGGTTGTTCACCACGATGTGGACGGTACCGCCGACCTTGTAACCACGCAGGGACATGAGGTTCAGGGTCTCCTGGACAATGCCCAGGCCGGCGAAGGATGCGTCACCGTGCAGCAGCAGCGGCATGACGGAGTAGCCCTCTTCGCCCTTGTTGATCTTGTCCTGGCGTGCACGAGCAAGACCCTCAACGACCGGGTTGACGGCCTCGAGGTGGGACGGGTTCGCAGTCAGGGTGACGTCAATCTCGCCCTCGCCGAACATCTGGATGTGACGGCCAGTAGTACCCAGGTGGTACTTGACGTCACCAGAACCGCCGACCTGTGCCGGGTCGATGTTGCCTTCGAACTCGGTGAAGATCTGGCGCAGTGGCTTGCCGACGATGTTTGCGAGCACATTCAGTCGACCGCGGTGTGGCATACCGATGACGACCTCATCCAGACCAGCACCAGCAGCGGTGTCGATGGCGGAGTCCATCAGCGGAATCAGCGACTCTGCGCCCTCAAGGGAGAAGCGCTTCTGACCGACGTACTTGGTCTGCAGGAAGTTCTCGAATGCCTCTGCGGCGTTTAGCTTCTGCAGGATGTACTTCTGCTCAGCGTGGGACGGCTTTGGCTGGCCGCCCTCAATGCGCTCTTCCAGCCACTCGCGCTCTTCGCGGTCGAGGATGTGAGCGTACTCGGAACCGACCTTGAGGCAGTATGCGTTGCGAAGGCGAGAGAGAACCTCGCGCAGCGTCATCGTCTCCTTGCCGCCGAAACCACCGACGTTGAAGGTACGGTCCAGATCCCACAGGGTCAGACCGTGTTCCTCAATATCGAGGTCAGCGTGGTTCGGAGCAGAAGTATTTGGCTGGTCAGAACGCAGCGGGTCAATGTCAGCCAGCAAGTGACCGCGGGAACGGTAGGCCTCAATCAGACGCATGACGCGGGTGTTCTTGTCAATACCCGTGTTCGGCAGATCCTGCGCCCAACGGATTGGGGTGTAAGGAACATGCATGGTCTGGAAGATGTGGTCCCAGAACTTGTCGTCGACAAGCAGATTGCTCATCGTGCGCAGGAACTCACCGGACTCTGCACCCTGGATGATGCGGTGATCGTAAGTAGAGGTGATGGTCACCAGCTTGCCGATGCCCATCTCTGCCAGACGGTCCGCGGAAGCACCGGCGAACTCAGCCGGGTAATCCATGGAGCCGACACCGATAATCGCGCCCTGCCCCTTGGTAAGGCGCGGGACGGAGTGGCGAGTACCGATACCGCCCGGGTTGGTCAGGGAAATGGTGACGCCCTGGAAGTCCTTACCGGTCAGCTTGCCGTGGCGAGCACGAACGACGATGTCCTCGTAGGCGTCGACGAACTGCTTGAAGGTCAGGGTTTCACACTCGCGGATAGCAGCAACTACGAGCGAACGAGAGCCGTCCTTAGCTGGCATATCAATGGCCAGGCCGAGGTTAATGTGCTCCGGGGTAACCAGAACTGGCTTGCCGTCAACCACCTTGTAGTTGTTGTTCATGTCCGGGTGGAGCATGACAGCCTTCACCATGGCGTAACCAATGATGTGGGTGAAGGAGATCTTGCCGCCGCGGGCGCGTGCCAGATGATTGTTAACCAGGGTGCGGTTTTCAAACATCAGACGTGCCGGCATATCGCGAACCGACGTAGCGGTCGGCATCTCCAGGGAGACATCCATGTTCTTAGCGATAGCCCGTGCGACGCCCTTCAGAGGCTCCTCGCCGGATTCAACAGCCGAAACCTTGGCTGCTGCATCCATTGGGGACTTCTTTGGCTTCGGGGACGCCGGCTTGTTCGGGGTCTTAGTGGGTTCGACTCCCTTGGATTCACGACGTCCGGTTGCCTTAGCTTCCTCCTTCGTGGCTGCTGCTGGCTTTGCCATATTGGAAAGGTCCTCGCCCTTTTGGGACGGGGTGTGGGTTGCGAAGAATTCGCGCCATTCCTGACCCACAGACTGTGGATCCTTCTGGAATTGCTGGTACATCTCGTCGACCAGCCATTCGTTCTGGCCGAAGCTCATGTCGCTGCTCACGGCAGGTACTCGCCTCTTTTCGTCTTAGTTTTACTAACTCACGTTTATTCTAATTAGCGCAAGCGTCAAAGTGTCATTCAAGGATAACGAAAATTCTGAATTACTACACCGTCGCGCTCCCCATATGGTACTTGCTCCAGAGCTCTGCGTATTGGCCACCCGCCGCTAGAAGCTCATCATGGGAGCCGTCTTCGACAATACGCCCGTGGTCAAGTACCAAAATCCGGTTGGCCCGAGCCGCTGTAGCCAGGCGGTGGGCCACAATAATTGCCGAGCGTTGACGCGACGCACGGTCAGTGGCTTCAAGGATTGCCGACTCTGTTGCAGGGTCGAGTGTCGCGGTGGCTTCGTCGAGAAGCAGCAGTTCAGGACGCATCATTTCGGCACGAGCGAGTGCGATGAGCTGACGCTGTCCGGAGGAGAGCCCTCGGCCATCTGGGCCGACGGGGTGGTGGAAGCCACCGGGCAGGCTGGCAATGGTGCTGAGGGCACCGACGTTTTTCGCGGCCTGCTGAATTTCAGCATGACTGCTGTCTGGCCGACCGTAGGAAATATTTGTTGCTACTGTCCCCGAAAACAGGTGTGATTCTTGGGGGACATAGCCGAGGGTTCGTCGCCAATCGTTAAGAGGGAAGTCGCGGATGTCAGTTTCGGAGGCTCGCACCACGCCGCCAACTGGGTCGTAGAAACGGGCAAACAACTTAATGATTGTCGATTTTCCGGCGCCGGTGGATCCGACAATTGCGACTGTTTCTCCGGCAGGAATCTGTAAATCGAGAGCATCGAGAACCTGCGGGCGTTCGTGCTCAGAGTTGGCGGCGGGGTAGGAGAAAGTCACCTTGTCTAAGCGCAAGTCGCCAGCAGCTGCGCGGGACGCGCCGTCAGTAGTGCCGTGATCTGGCATGGGGGCGGTCTGTAGGAGGTCATCAATGCGATTGAGGCCGACCTTCGCCTGCTGGTAGCCGTCGAAAACATGGGACAGCTGCTGAATCGGGCCAAAGAGCATTCCCAGGTACAGCGTGAAGGCGACGAGTACGCCGGGCGTCGTAGTTCCCGAGGCAACCTGTTGGGCACCGACAGCCAATACCGCGGCCGTTGCCAACTCAGAGACGAAGTTGATGCCGGGGAAGAATAGAGCCACAGCCAGCTGCGCTCGCTGACGGATTGCGCGGTACTTGTTGGATTCCTCGGCAAAGGAAGATTCGATATCGGCGACGCGGTGGTACATCTGAATCTCGCGAAGCCCACCAATGGTCTCCTGAAAATTAGCGTTGACCAAGGAGAGCTGCTCGCGTGCAGACTTGTATAGGCGCGAGGAGATTCGGCGGAATACCAGGGTGGCCACCACAATGATGGGAAGCGATGCCAACGCCACCGCGGCGAGTGACACCTGTGTGGCAAGCAACAGTGCTGTGACACCGAGCAGAGTAAACGCGGCGATTGCCCCTTCTGCCAGTCCCGTTTGCAGGAAAGAGGAGAGCGCATCGATGTCGGTTGTCATCCTCGTCATGATGGCGCCCGAGCGATTGGCCTCGAAGTAGTTAATGCCAAGCGACTGCAGGTGACGGTAGCAGCGCACACGCAGGGCATAGAGCAGCCGCTCACCAGTGCGCGCAGTAATAACAGCATTTGTGGCTACGGCAAGCCAACTGATGAGGACCGTCGCCAAGCCACCTGCGGCGCAGGCCCACAGCACGGCCTCATTGTGCTCACTGATGCCGTGGTCAATGGCGTAGCGCACGAGCATGGGGAACGCCAGATCGGCGACGGCAATGAGGGCGAGCAGCGCAATGACACTTATAAATAGGCCACGGACATAGGAGAGCAGCCGGCGCAGAGAAAAAAGCTCGGAGTTGTCGAGTGCCGCAGCGGGCACACGCGGTTTTTCGGTAGCGGGTGGGAGGTTTCGCACGCGCTCGAGAAGCTCAGGCGTCGCAGGAGCATTGGCGAGAGCCGCCCCCATGCCACCACGACCACCGCCGCGGCCACCTGGACCACCAGGTCCACCTGGACCGCCTCCGGCTCGGCCAACCCCGCGGCTCATTTGAGAAGTGGCACCTCCGAGACGGCGGGAAGAGGTGTCTGATGTGGAGTCGTCGGCGGTTGGAGCGGTTTCGTCGGGCCAGAGTTCCTCAGGGCTGGGGTCTTCACTGTCGATGGGGTCGAGAACAAGGTTTTCGATTTCGGGGTAGGCGCTCTGGTCGATGTCCATCAGCTCGGTGAAGCGCGGATGAGAAGAAATCAGTTCGGCCTTGGTACCAATGCCAGTGATGGCACCGTCTTCGAAAATGGCGATGTGGTCCGCCTGCTCGAGAGTAGAAGATCGATGCGCCACGATGACGATAGTCGTATCCGCCAGCTGCGAGGTTAGCGCGTTGAAGATTTCCAACTCTGTTGCAGCATCGATTGCTGAGGTCGCGTCGTCGAGAACCAAAACTCGAGGACGGGCGAGGAATGCCCGTGCTAACGCGACGCGTTGAGCTTGTCCGCCGGAGAGATTATGCCCGCGCTCGCCGATGGCTGTGTCCCACCCCTGAGGCAGGTCGTCGACGAAGTTGACCTGGGCGGTGGTCGCTGCGGCGACAATCTCTTCCTGGGACGCCGCGGGATTGGCGAATGCGATGTTCTCACGCAATGTGCCCGCAAATAGATAAGGAGTGTCCGGAACGACAGTAATAGCGTCATATACGTCGCTGGAGAGAATGCGCGCGGTATCTGTGGATGTGCCGTGGCTGGGCGCATCGATAGTGATAGTTCCCGAATCCGGCAGATAGTGACGGCCGAGTAACTCCGTGGCGATAGTCTTTCCGGACCCCGGTGGGCCAATCAACGCTAAGGTCGCCCCTGGCGCGACGGAGAATGAGACATCGTCGATAAGCGTGCGTCCGCCACGGCTGTGAGTGACGTGGTTGAAGGTGATGCCAACAGGGCCGTCGGGGAGAGGAAGCGCGTCGGTGGGTTCGGGGTTGTCTGGTCGGGCGTCGATGACATCGGAAATGCGGTCGATGCTTGCCGACGTCAGCTGTATCGAGATGACCATGTTGGAGACCAGACGCGACAGGGCAGTCAGGCTGGTGAGATACGTGGCAAAAGCTACGAACGTGCCTAGGGTGATGTGTCCGTTAATCGCGAGCCAGCCACCGACCGCGATATTTCCGACGAGGGACAGTTGCGGCAACGACTGTAGCGCCGGTTGGAATCGAGCGCTGAGTTTTGCCGCTCGCAGGCGTAGGGAATAGAGGAGCGACGAGTTACGCTCCATCTTCGCAACTTCGTTGTCACCCTGCGCAAACGCCTTAACAACGCGGATGCCGGAAACGGTTTCCTCGACTTGTCCGGCGATCTCGCCTGCTTGCTGTTGGGCAGCCCAGGTTGCGGCATGGAGTTTGTCACGAGAATTCACTGCAATGTAGACAATCGCTGGCACCACGGCGAGGCCGACCAGTGTCAGGGGCAGCGAGAGGGCGAGCATGATGCCGATTGTGATGAACAGCTTGACGACGGATCCCAGTGTCAACGGCAACATCGCCAGTAGTCCGGACACTGCCTGGAGGTCGGAAATTGACCGCGATACAACCTGGCCGGTGTTGACTCGGTCTTGTGCTGGACCATCGAGGTTTTGTAGGGAGCGAAGGATCTTTAGTCGCAGGTCGTGCTGAACATCAATGGAGAGTTTGCCGGAGAAGAATCTGCGCCCCACCTGGGCGACGAAGCGTACTAACGCGATGGCCAGAAAGACGGAAATGACTGCCTGCAGGGGAGTTAGGGAAGGCAGTAGGCGCGCGGGGACACCGCCATCGGAAGAGCCCGTTGCCACATCAATGGCATCTCTAGTGAGAAGCGGAAGTACGGACTCCAGCCCGACAACGATTAGCGCTGCGACAACGACGCCATAGAGCGGTAGTGGCCTGTGAAGAGACTGTTTCCACAAGAACTTCATGGGAGAGGTTCTGAGGGGTTTGCTCTGGGCCATGGTGGGTACCGCTCTTCCATTGAAAAACGTCGCTGAAGGGTAAGTCGCTGAAGGGTAATCGGGTAAGAGGAACTACTTATTCTTCTTTTTCTTCGGCCACTTCAGCGCCGAGGGAATAGAGAACCTAGATGACTTTGAGTCCTTCTTCGAGTCCTCAGAGGTGTTGGATTTAGCCGGTAGCTTTCGCTCAAAGTCCGACCAATCCTGGGGAAGTGGGCCCAGAGATGCGCGAGTGGAGCTGATAAGAATGCCACCGAGCTTGCGATTTGCGGAGGCCCCAACCACGGCGCCAATTCCAAATGGCAAAATCTTACCGATGATGGCCAGACGAGCGTTCTTCATCAAGCGCTTGCGTGCCTCGCGAATCAGCAGGCGGTTTGCTGCACCCAGCTGCGGAACACCAAGCCGTGGCAGTAGAGAATTCACGGAAGTTTTGGTCTGCTTCCGCAGCGATTCCTCGCCAAGCAGAGAGGCCATAATAGCTGTCCCCTCAGAACCACTCATGGCCGCAAGAATCAGCGTGCGACGGCGTTGCGGATTGGTGATGTCAATATTGCGCAGGGTTGCTGAGGCCAGTGTGTACCAGGCTGATGCTTCCAGGAACAGCAGTGATTCACCGGTAACCGCAGCCAAGCCCGTGATCATGCCGACGCCGGGAAGAACCGCACTGCCGCCGGCGGCACCACCGGTGCCAGTGACCAGGTTGAGGTAGTGGGAATCAATACGTTCCTGTACCTGCGCCGGAGTTTCATCTTTTTTGCGCTTGTGTAGGGAACTGACGTACCCGGTGATGGCAGACGACTGCCAGCTCATGGTCTTATCCAGGGTTTGGATAAGAAGGGTTCCCAGTTTTCCGGCATCACGTTCGATCGCTTCGGGGGTTGAGTTCACCGCATCAGTTACTGTGCGAGTTGAATCCTTCTTCGTCTTTTGGAACAAAGTAGTAGACCTCCTAAACGGGTCCGTTGAGAGCCATATGCCCATATAAACACTACTGAGCTGTGGGGAAATTCCGTAGTCGGTGGAAAAATAGACAGGTGTACGGCGATTAACACAGTCGATAGAAGGATGAGACTGGTGAACGATGTCACGCGGGGTGCCGCATTGCCTCCCGAGTACTCCCAGCTTTTGGCGGACTTTCCTCGGTTTTCCGCAGATGTCACGCCTCACGACGGCGCTGCGGAGTGGCACCTTTCTACCGAAGCTGTAGCCGCCGGAATTGAGGCTGGGAGAAAGCTGTTTCCCATGCCCGAGGTTGAGGTGGATACCCGTTTCCAGGCCCAGTTGTGGTGGTGGTCCATGTGCGGAGCATTGGTAGGGCCATCGCTGGCATGCGTGTTGGTGTCCGATCGAGTTCCAGTGTGGCAGTGGTCTTCTTGGCTCACATTTCTTCGAGATGACTATTGGGTTGGTTTCCAAGCTCAACAGTTTGAAAGCATTTCCGCTGAGGATGCGGATGAGCTGAAGGATTCCGGCGAAGCACTGGCTCATTTCTTGGAGCCGTTGGCTCAGGTTGTTGGAGAAGTCGGGGAAATCAAACCTGCCCCTCTTTGGGCCGTGGCTGCCGACTCCGTAGCTAACGCCGCAATATCCGCCGGTAATGAGCTGATGGAGCCCTGGCGCGGAGCGCTTATTGGCAAACATGTCGTTGAGGGAATACAGCGAGTACATCGGGTCCCTCTTCCTCGTTTCATGGATTCCTGCGGAGGCGAGGTGCGCCCCTGGGATGAAGCCGCTGCTGAATCGGGAGAAGAACCGGACTTCGATGTAGTTACTCACCTGGAGAGAGCTACTTGCTGCATGATTTATCACAGCCCAGATGCCGATCTGTGTGTCTCCTGTCCAAAACGTTCTCGTGAGGAACGCCATCAACTCTGGGCACGCTACTGAGCGCTCTGTTTTCGAGAATCGACAGCTGGCGGCCTGCTCCTCAACCGACCGCGTTGGCGGCTTTGCAGCAGCACGCACGCTGCCGGCGTGATCTTTCGCAGCAATTGCCGGGGGCATGAGCCACCCCATGATTGCGCGTTTGTCGCTACGATTGGCTGCGGGTAGAGGCCAATTATCTTTCAAGGGAGGATTCCACCCATGAGCTTTTTCGAGCAGATTGCTGCGGCACTGGACCGCGAGGGCATTGAAAGCCGTGTCAACGATGACACCCTCTTCGTCCCCATTACCTCTGACCTGGAGGTTCAGTTCGTCACCATTGATGAGGACATCCCGGCTGCCGAAGTTTACGTAGCCGCTGCCGATGTGGATGATGAGGACGACGAGTTCGAAGCTGTTCTGGTCTCCGCTGTATTCTCCGTCGAAGACGCCGTCGCGGCAGTCGCCCACCATGTAGCTACTGACCAGGTTGTTGGCCTGCTGCGCACTCTGCTCGATGGCGATGATGACCGCATTGCTGACCTGGAGTTTGAACAGGACCCCGAAGAGGCAACCCTGGTCACCTCCGAAGTTGGTACCTCCTCGTTGATTCAGGTTTTGGTAACTGCCCACAACAACGAGCCCAGCGCACACGTCCGCTTCATCTCCCAGGACGCAAACTTGGACGACATCGTCGACCAGGCCATCGCGGAGTTCTGGGACTCGGACACTGAAACGGTTCTCACCGATGATGACCGTCGCAAGATGTTCGCTGACCTCTACTCTGACATCCAAACCTTGCGCAATGAGGTTCTGACGCTGGGCACCTTCAAGGACTTTGACAAGTTGATGGATGTCCTTGCGCTCGTGGTAGACCGCGCAGAGGAATGGGAAGATCAGCTGGCACCCGTCGATGACGGGTATGCGGAGTACATCTACTCTGATCACGTTGCCTCCTTGGACGAGGATGATGACGACGAGGACGATGATGACCTCTACGACGATGGCGACTATGACGACGAGGACGACGAGGACGACGAAGAAGGCGACGACAGCGAGTAGCCGTACTGCGGCAGTGCTGTGACCAGTGCTAAGCCGCTGATGGGCTAGAAGAAAAGAGTTCGTTAGGACACGGCAGTGGCCGCGCGTCCCTGGTGCCAATCCAGCTATAACGGCGCCCGGGGAGTGCGAGGTCAGTGCCGTTTTCGTGTATCTTGCTGCAGTCCTGCGCACGATGGAGAGCCTCAGCCACAGCCCGAGTACGTCGGCGGTTTTCTTCCCGCGTCCGATTCGAACCGCCAATTCCGCGGAGGACTACCTCCGATGAGGATTCCACCTTGACGGAAACGGAGTACATGAACATGGGCTCATCCTTCAGGATGAAGTATTCCGCGTGCACGTCGGCAAGCTGAGAGACCAGTGCGCGAGGAAGCGCTATCCGTGATGCGCGGACGGTGACCACAGGCCCGTCGGGAAGCGAGAAGGTGTGATCTAGCGCGCCGGGCGAATGCCTACGGGCGATGGTGGGGTGGCAGAGGATTGTGCGGATGAGGTCGAGGTCTTCGAAACATTCTGCACGGTAGGTAGCGGATAGTGGGGGAAGAGCTAGGCGGCGATGAATGGGAAACTCGTCTGCTGTGTTCATGGCTCACAAGTTATCGAACGCCCCGGACTCATTTTTTCGAACATATAGAACGCATGTTCGAGATATGTTTAGCATCAATGGGTAACCCAAGTGGGGGTAGTCAATTGGCTAGGTATCTGGTGTTATTGCAGGGACACGTGGGGTTGTGGAAACGATTCGATAACGACTTTTGTAAAAGTCCAAGAGTCTGAGAAAACGCTATTTCTGGGGGTGGGGTGGTGGATTAGTGTAGGGGATGGTCCTAAAGGAAAACTAAAAATTTGAAAGATTCGTCTCAATGAAGCACGCAAGAAGTCGAATGGCGGTATCGGCTTTCGCAGCACTTTTGTCCTTGGCAGCCCCGGTCGCGGCACATGCTGTCGTGGTTGGTCCGGGTGACCCGATTCGAACTCCCATGGAGGGAAGCCCGTGGGATGGGCATCGAAATATCAACTCGCCGATGTGTTCGGCGGGTGTTCCTGGGACGGTGACGGACCGCAATGGGGAAAAGCATCGGGTCATGTTGACCGCAGGGCACTGCGTGAATGATGCTCCGGATGTGGGGCTGCCAATCGTTACCGGTGAGGTGTATGTGCCAACCACCGAAGGCGATAAGCGCATTGGTACGACAGGTGCTCACCGTTGGGAAGTGCCGCAGGAAGATGCCGGACTGGAGTCGTTGCCGGCGGCCTTTAATGGTGCAGACTATGGAGTAATCAACCTTGATCCGGACGTAGAAACTACCGGCGCAAGTTACTCCATCGATGAAAATGGTCAGAGCTACGGGGAGCCTGTAGCGATGACTGGCATTCAAGACAATGAAGACCTGCCGCGTGGCGAAGTCTCCTTCGATAATTTTGGCAAACCTATCTGTAAGGACGGCATGCGTACCGGACGTGCCTGTGGCTATCAGGTATTCCGGGCTCGAAACGGCATTTGGACGGTTGGTATTGGCGTTGACCATGGTGACTCCGGCGGAAATGCCTATGATCCGACCACTAACGAAGTTATTGGCGTAAATTCGATGACCTTCGGTCCGGTCTCGCGTGTGATGCCCGCAGATATCGCCATTCAGGAGGCCTACGGCATTCCCGACGGCCAGGTAAACGACCACTTTGAGGTATCGGATTCCACGGCTCAGCGCGACTCCACCTATCGCACCCTCAACGAGGATATGGCGGCGGATCAGGAGTACGCCCGGACGCAGAATTCGCAGGATTCTCAGGAAGGTTCTGTACCGCAGTTAACTGATCTTGTGGACCAGTTGCCGCAATCGCCGCAACTGCCTGAGCTGCCACAATCGCCCCAATTGTCACAATCGTCACAGCCGTTTGAGCTGCCTCAGTTGGCAGAAATTCAGCTTCCAAGCTTTGAGGGCTAGCACCAGTCTGAGAATCTGACAAAAATCACCCCCGAACCGTTAAGAGAGCCAGAATCATCCAAGGCGGATGGTTCTGGCTCTTGCATTGCTGTTGAACAAACCTTTTGATGTGTAATGCGCGTGCCGTGAAGGCGATTGAACGGTTCCTCGACTGAGAATTTCACCCTAGGTTCCATTTTTGGAGAGCTTTGTAAAGGTGTCCCCAATACACTGAGTGGGACAAGTTTTCTGTACAGAAATGGAGTATCGCACACTATGGTCAGTTCGAAGAAGGTCGCCACACTTACGGCTGCACTGTCGGTAGCTGCAGGTGGCTTTGTGCCCGGAATCGCGGTAGCTGAGGCTGCACCGGCAAACTCGGATGTTGTCATCGGCCCGGGCTCGCCGTTGCGAATGCCGTTCCCGAGCAGCAAGAACATCGATGGACGTCATGTTCAGTCCCCGATGTGCTCTCTGGGAGTTCCTGGCACCGTTGTGGATCAGAATGGCGTTTCGCATCGTGTCATCATGACTGCCGGCCACTGTGTTGTGGCGAAGGATACTGAAACCGGCGAAGAGGTCACCGGCCAGTTCTTCATCCCAACCAAGGATGGCGACAAGCTGGTCAACAAGGACTACATGGGCACCGATGTCATGCCGGAAGAGGGTGACTTCGACGAAAACACCACTATGCCGGAGTTCTTCAACGACCTCTTCAATAGCGGTGACTACGGCATCATTGAGGTTCAGGACGACATCAAGACCACCTCTATGTCCCACTCTGTTGATGAGTTCGGCAACGTCCACGGCGAGCCGGTTCAGATCGTCGGTATCGAGGACAAGCGCACTCTCGAGCCGATGGAGATTTCCTTCGACAACCTCGGTGAGCCCGTGTGCACCGACGGTTCCCGTACCGGCCGTGGCTGCGGCTTCCAGGTCTTCCGAGTCCGCAATGGTGTCTGGGCTATCGCTCCGATTGACCACGGCGATTCGGGCGGAAACGCTTTCAACCCGGAGACTCGCGAGGCCATTGGCGTTAACTCCATGGGCATCGGCCCGCTGAGTCGCTTCCAGCCGATTGACGTTGCTCTTGAAGAGCAGTACGACATCCCGGACGGCCAGGTCAACGAGCGCTTCAAGGTAGAGACCTCCACTGAACCGCAGTCCGAGTTCCGCACGATTGACGAGGACTCCCAGTACACCAAGCAGCACGTCCCACAGGAAGAGCCGGAGCTGGGCCCGATTGGCGAGCTGCTCCCAGAGGGCGTCGAGGTCCCGCCGGAGATTGCCGACATCATCTCGGAGAGCCCGTCTCTCCCGGAGCTGCCGATTCCGGAGCTGTCGGGTGCGACCGCTCAGGCAACGCAGTCTGTCAGCAACATTTCCTCGCAGGCGAACCTGCCGAGCCTGTTCTAATCAGGTCACCGCAGTCTCGTAGATAGGGCGTTCGCTTTACGACGCTCCGTTCAACCCCCTATTCCGCCACAGTGGCGGGGTAGGGGTTTGGCTTTCGTATTTTGGCCGCAAAATTATATAAGCTAAACGCACCAGCATACGAAAAGAGATATGCAGGAATCGAGTGATGGGACATTTTTTGCTATGAAGAGCTTTTCGACTGAGCTAGGCTATGACGATTCTGATGTGGAGTCAGTTGTAAACTACGCCGAAAAGATAGTCGGAAAATCTCTTCGAGAGGCACTTGGTGTCGAGGATTTGGATGATCCGAGGGTAAAGCGAGGGGCATTCGGTTCCGCGTTAGAGACACTCTATTTCAAGATTCCGGCTAACAGTAATGCAGAAGCAGACTTTACAAAAATAGGCGTCGAACTAAAAAGTACGCCGATGAAATTGACTAAAAAAGGTGATTATTCCGCAAAGGAACGTCTTGTCCTTTCGATGATTGACTACTTTTCACTCCCTGAGGAACAGTGGGTTGAGTCGCATCTGCTGGCCAAGATTAGCCGCATGCTATTAGTGGCATACCTTTTTGAAAAGGATAAGAATCCTGTCGATTACCAGGTTCTTCTCGCGAAGCTTTGGGAACTGTCGCAGGATGACATTGTCCAGCTTCGCAGTGACTGGGAATTGATTCAGGAGAAGGTCCGACGAGGACAAGCGCACACCATTTCATCTGGTGACACGATGTACCTGGAAGCCTGTACTAAGGCAGCGAATAGCACGATTACGCGGAAGCAGCCATTCTCGGATGAGCCGGCGAAGCCTCGGGCATGGGCCTTTAAGCGGAGTTATATTGATGTCATTCTCAACGGCATGCTTAATGCTCAAGAGATTGAACGAAAGCAATCAGAAGCAGATATGGATTTGCTTGGGCTGGTAAAGAAGCGATTCGCGCCGTATATGAATCGTACCCTTACTAGCTTGGCTGAAGGCTTGGGTTACAGTAACACCCGCCTTCCTAAGCATATTGGCAGTCTTATTGTTAAGAGTATTCTCGGTGTGGACAAGGAATCTGAAATTGCTGAGTTTGTAAAAGCTGGGATCGTCCCTAAGGTTATCCGTTTGAAGAGAAATGGAAAGCCCAAGGAATCCCTATCTTTTCCAAGGTTTTCCTACCGTGATTTGGTGGAGCAAGATTTCGAGCAAAGCGAGTTCAGTGAGCAGTTGGCGCAGAAGTACCTTTTTGTTGTCTTCTGCGAAGATGAGTCGAATCTTGGAGAGTTTCGACTAGCGGACGTACTGTTTTGGCAGATGCCTGACTCTGACTTGGTAGAGGCACGTGCATGTTACGACCTGATGCGGGAGCGTGTAATCGACGGGCGCGCTAGCGAGTCGGTTAAGAGTACGGAGAACCGTTGCTGTCACGTTCGGCCGAAGGCTCGAAACAAGGCAGATACAGCTGTTACTCCGCGAGGTGAAACTGTGGTCAAAAAGTCCTTTTGGTTGAACGCGGGGTACGTGGGTGATGAGATCAGTCGGGTTCTAAATTCCTAGAGATTTAGAAATAGTGTTCGAATAAGGCGGCGGTTTTGGTTAACTATCGGCCAGTTTGATCCGGCCTCTGTGTCATGGTTAGAATCACTCTGACGTATCAGAACACAGTAGCGATTGGAGAAACGTGTCTGATAAAACCATTCGCGTAGCCGAATTGTTCGCGGGAGTAGGTGGCTTTCGCCTCGGCTTAGACGGCTATCAGGATCAAAGCGACGGTATAGCATCTCTTCCGGCGGCAGGACCATTTGAGACCGTGTGGGCTAACCAGTGGGAACCACCAGGAACTCCAGCTCGCCAGTTTGCATGGCGCTGTTATGTAAACAGGTTCGGGGAGAACAGCTGTGTGAATGAAGACATCAACGTTGTTCTCGACAATGCGGAAGCCGGGCTGTTCGAAATTCCCGATGTAGACATGGTTGTGGGAGGGTTTCCGTGCCAGGACTACTCAGTTGCCAAACCGCTATCGCAAGCAGGTGGGATTGAAGGGAAAAAAGGTGTCCTCTGGTGGGATATCTACAGGTTCCTTAAGCTAAAGAGCCCCAAGTATGTCTTGTTGGAAAACGTTGATCGATTGCTGAAGAGCCCTGCTACTCAGCGAGGTCGCGACTTTGCAATTATGTTGTCGTGCTTCGGTGACCTCGGCTACTCCGTCGAGTGGAGGGTGATTAATAGTGCTGAGTATGGTTTTCCGCAGCGACGTAAGCGGGTCTACATCTATGCAGTTAAGAATCCCGGCACCTGGGAATTAGAGCAGCGCGCTAAGGATGGCATCATGGCCGCGGCTTTACCAATTGAGGAACCTCTGCATTTCACAGAAGTTGTGATTCCAGAGGATCCATATGAAGCAACAAAGACGTTTTCACTAGGTGCCAAGAAGTCTCCATTCGAAACTGGAGGCATAATGCAGAACTTCAAGGCGCTGACATTTTCTGTGGTTGAGTCCTATGATGGGCCTCGACAAGTTCTTGGGGATGTCCTTGTTGATGAGTCTGCTGTTCCAGATTCTTTCGTTATTCACGCGGATGAAGTTCATAAGTGGGAGTATCTGAAGGGTTCAAAGCGCGAAGAACGAGTCAATAAAAAGACTGGTTTTACGTATTTGTACAGTGAGGGGAGTATGTCCTTCCCGGACTCGACGGAAAAGCCCTCCCGAACGATTTTGACTGGTGAAGGCGGAAAATCGGCCTCCCGTTTCAAGCATGTGGTTAAGGTGGATGGAAGACTGCGTCGTCTAGTTCCAGATGAACTGGATGCTCTGCAAGGATTCCCTAAGGGATGGACGGACACAGGAATGACCGACGGCCATCGTGCCTTTTGCATGGGTAATGCACTAGTAGTTGGAATTCCTCATTTGATTGGCAAAGAGTTGGCCCGGCGAATTGAAAGTGAAATGGGCGACTCTGACTAGAGGTTTTAGAAAGGACCGTTACCTTGTCAGCTTCCCGTTCGCGCGACCTGCTTCGTCGTAAAGCAAAGTGCGAATCTCAGCCGGATATCGCATCGGAGGTGGGAAGCAAACCACAAGGTCGGGATTCTTGGCAGGGTGAATTAGACGGGACTAAACAGCCGATTCCGCGAGAGATTTGGATTCTGGTCAGCGCTGCGTTCATCATTGCGCTGGGCTTCGGTCTGATTGCACCGATCTTGCCGCAGTACGCGCGCAGCTTCGATGTGGGGGTGTTCGCGGCCAGCTTCGTGGTCAGTTCGTTCTCCATTTTCCGGCTAATCTTCGCGCCGGCATCGGGCTCACTGGTAGAGAAGCTCGGATATCGACGCACGTACCTAACCGGCATCAGTATTGTCGCGTTCTCGACTTTGCTTGTCGGTATTGCGCAGACATATTGGCAACTGCTGGCGTTTCGTGCGCTCGGAGGCATCGGTTCGACGATGTTTACGGTCTCGGCAATGGGGCTGATTGTGCGGATTTCACCGCCGGAGATCCGCGGTAAGAGCTCGGCCGCCTACGGCACAGCCTTCCTGTTGGGCAATGTCTTTGGCCCGATCATTGGTGCTGCAATGGGCGCATGGGGCATGCGGATGCCGTTTTTCATCTACGGTGGGGCGCTGATCGTGGCAACGATTGTGGTCGGCATGTCGCTGAGTGCGGAGCATCTTCGCCATGTAGTGCCCAAGCGCACGACCCCGGTGCTGAGGTTCTCCGAGGCAATCCGTGACTCGGCATATCGGAGCGCACTAGTCGGAGCCTTCGCCAACGGTTGGTCGAACTTCGGTGTGCGCGTCGCGATTGTCCCGCTGTTCGCCGCGGCAACGTTTTCCCATGTTGGCACCCCAGAACCGGGCAGCGATGGGGCAGTAGCCGCCACTGCCACAGCTGGTTTCGCGCTGACGGCCTTCGCGCTCGGCAATGTCACGGCACTGCAGTTTTCCGGCCGTCTCTCCGACCGCATCGGCCGTCGCCCTCTGCTCATCACGGGCCTGTTCATCAACGGCGTGTTCACGGGCGCTATCGGATTTAGCAGCGGTGCCATTCCGCTACTGATTCTCTCCGTCCTCGCGGGTTTCGGCGCTGGCATGATCAATCCATCGCAGCAGGCCGTGCTTGCCGACGTCATCGGCGCCAACCGCCAAGGTGGAAAGGTGCTGGCCAATTTCCAGATGGCTCAGGACTTCGGAGCGATCTCTGGCCCGCTGATTGTCGGCGCAATTGTGGATGCCGCAGGGTTCAAGGCCGGTTTCTTTGTTTGCGGTGTCATTTCGCTGGTCGCAATGGTGGGCTGGATCTTCGGGCGAGAGACTCTACCAGCCCACTCGTCGAACAGCGGAGCCAAAGAAGCCGAAGCAAAAACAGCTTAAGCAGAAGCGGATTTGCTAGTTTCCTTGCCTTCATCGACCTTTCGGCAAATAGCCACATAGATAGCGCCAGTAATGTTATGCACCACAGCGGCCACCGCGCCGGGAAGCGCTGCCTCCGGGGTAAAGAACTTCGCTGCCATACCGGAGGACAGGCCAGCGGACTGTGTGCCGACCTCCACGGCCACCGTGCGCTTGCCCGCAGTCGGCATCCCCACCAGCTGGCCTGCAAAGAAGCCGAGCACGTAGCCCAGAACGTTGTGGATGATCACAGCCACAAACACAATCAGGCCAATGTTCGCCAGGCTCTCAGCGTTCTTGGCCACGGCACCGAAGACCACGCCACCGATACCGAGAATAGAAATCCACGGCAGGATTGGGAGGATCTTGTTAATAAAGGTATCGGCCACAAAGCGGATAATCAGACCGCCAATCACTGGCAGGAGGACTGTCTGACAGAGGCTCCAGGCCATCCCGAGGCCGTCGACCTCCGTGTGCGCGTCGGCAAGCACGAGCATGAGAAACGGCGTCATGATTGGCGAAACTAGCGTCGACACGCTGGTCATAGCGACGGACAGCGCGACATCACCGCGTGCCAAGTAAGCGATAACGTTCGATGAGGTGCCGCCTGGGACGGAGCCCAGCATCAGCAGGCCGACGGCGAGTGCCGGGTTGAGTCCGAGGGCTTCAGCCACGGCAATCGCCAGCAGCGGCATGATGACAAACTGCGCAATGACGCCGAAGAGAATCGCCAACGGGCGCTTAGCGACCTGCTTAAAGTCCGGGATGGTCAGGGTGAGGCCCATCGCGAACATGATGATCATCAGGAAGTACGTGATGTAATCCGTCAGCGGAGTAAACGGGGCGGGGAAGAAGAATGCCAGCGCCGAACCCGCCAAAATAAAGCCCGGAAACCCGAGAACTTCAATCATTGCCGAGAGCTTCGACGGCTGTGTATCCGGCTGCCCGCCATTCCCAGAAAACTCGTCGGGATAATGTGGTTTTAGCGGGGACTGCCGGGGCGATGACGGCTGCGGTTCAGATGAATTACTATTGCTGGGCATTTTCGAGCGACCTTGGGTTTATACGTTGTGTAGTTGCAAAAGTCCGCCGAACGGTGGGTGTTCCACGGCGGAACATAGCTGATATGTGTACAAACTTGTAGGGAAAATGTTAGCCACCTCACCCCAGGAAATTACAAAATAGGCACCCCGAAGTGGGTGAAATGCGCTCGCTTAACGACGGCCCCAGCGCCGGGGCCTCATCCAAGAAATCGACCGCCTAGTGTTGTGACCTTGCGGACAGGAAATGGTTTTTTGACCGACGGTGGCGTAGTCTGGGCAATCGGTGTGAAATCCTGACGACAATGTCGCAGAGAATCTGGCAGCGG
This sequence comes from Corynebacterium sp. LK26, assembly GCF_014335085.1. NCBI lineage: Bacteria > Bacillati > Actinomycetota > Actinomycetes > Mycobacteriales > Corynebacteriaceae > Corynebacterium > Corynebacterium sp. LK26. Next base: position 559,303 of record NZ_PDHB01000001.1, on the reverse strand, counting down.
TATAAATTCGCTGGTGAAACGCTTGAAAGTGCATAGTGCATGATGGGCGCCCCTCCCCGGAAGTAAAAGCTGAATTGGGTTTGGGCGCAATTTTTCGAAGTATGTGCAAGAGAAGCGATGTCATCGCAATTCCGACGTGAGAGCACTGAAAAACAAGAACGTAAATTGGGCGGGTCATGTATGTGCGACCCAACTGTGAGTAATCAACTGTTGAATATTGAGTGTGCGGGCGAAAAGGCCCAGGAAGAGCCCCAAATGGCTAATAATGAAATGAATGGCAGCGTCGAGGAAAACCGCGAGGATCAGCGCGAAAACCGCGAGGACGCAATTGTGAAGGCCGAGGATGTAGTGGCCGGGGAAGCACCGGTGGTCGAAGAGAAGGCCGCTGAGGAAAAGACCGAAAAGGCCGAGGTCAAGGAAAAGTCCGAAAAGGCTGAGAAGAAGGCCGAAAAGAACAAAGACGACAACGACGACACCGTCGGCTTCGATGAGCTTGAGCTGCCGGATGACATTGTCAATGCAGTTCGCAAGGTTGGGTTTGAGACTCCGTCCCCAATTCAGGCTGCTACTATCCCGACTCTGATGAGCGGCCGCGACGTCGTCGGCCTGGCTCAGACTGGTACCGGTAAGACCGCGGCGTTTGCGCTGCCGATTCTGGCTCGCATTGATCGCTCCGTCCGCGCACCTCAGGCTCTGGTGCTTGCTCCGACCCGTGAGCTGGCGCTGCAGGTTGCGGACTCCTTCCAGTCGTTTGCTGATCACCTGGGCAAGATTCAGGTCCTGCCAATCTACGGTGGTCAGTCCTATGGAGTGCAGCTGTCGGGTCTGCGCCGAGGTGCGCAGATTATCGTCGGCACGCCTGGTCGTGTCATCGACCACCTGGAGAAGGGCTCGCTGGACATTTCCGACCTGCGTTTCCTGGTGCTGGACGAGGCCGATGAGATGCTGCAGATGGGCTTCCAGGAGGATGTCGAGCGCATTCTTGCCGACACCCCGGATGACAAGCAGGTCGCGCTGTTCTCGGCTACCATGCCGGCTGCGATTCGTCGCCTGTCCAAGCAGTACCTGACGGAGCCGGAAGAGATTACCGTCAAGTCCCAGACTCGCACTGCGGACAACATTCGCCAGCGCTTCCTGATGGTCAGCCACCGCAACAAGCTGGACGCGCTGACCCGCATCCTCGAGGTCGAGGAATTCGAAGCGATGATCATGTTCGTGCGCACCAAGCACGAGACCGAGGAGCTCGCCGAGAAGCTGCGTGCCCGCGGATTCTCCGCTGCTGCCATCAACGGCGACATCCCGCAGACTCTCCGTGAGCGCACGATTGATCAGCTCAAGGACGGTCGCCTGGACATCCTGGTGGCAACCGATGTGGCTGCTCGTGGCCTGGACGTTGACCGCATTTCCCACGTGGTCAACTACGACATTCCGCACGACACCGAGTCCTACGTCCACCGCATCGGTCGTACCGGCCGCGCTGGCCGCTCCGGCGAGGCGCTGCTCTTTGTCACCCCGCGTGAGGGGCGCCTGCTGCGCTCGATTGAGCGTGCGACCAAGTCCCAGCTGCACGAGATGAAGCTGCCGACCGTCGATGAGGTCAACGACTCCCGTAAGCAGAAGTTCGCTGATGATTTGACTGAGGCACTTGCCGATTCGCAGGTTCCGGTCTTCCGCGAGCTCATCGAGGAGTACGCAGAAGAGCACGACACTCCGCTGGTCGATATCGCCGCTGCTATCGCTGCGCAGGCACAGTCGGGCGACTTCCTGATGAAGGAGCCACCGCGTGGCCGTCGTCATGATCGTGACCGTGATCGTTTCGACCGCGACCGCAACCGTGGCCGCGATGGTCGCTCCCGCGGTGAGCGCGGTCAGGGCAAGCGCGCTGACCTGGTCGAATTCGAACGCGAGGGCACCGCAACCTACCGCATCAGCGTCGGTCGTCGCCAGCACGTCCGCCCGGGTGCCATCGTCGGTGCCATCGCCAACGAGGGTGGCCTGTCCTCCAAGGACTTCGGACACATCGACATCCGTGGCGATCACACTCTGGTCGAACTGCCGGCCAACCTGCCGCAAGAAGTCATCAACAACCTCTCCGATACCCGCATTTCCGGCCAGCTCATTGGGCTGAAGCTTGACGACGGCACCTCGGTCGACGACAGCGATGACTACCGCGGTGGCCGTGGTGGCTACCGTGGCGATCGGCGTGATGGCGGCCGCGGTCGCGGAGGATACCGTGGTGGTCGCGGTCGCGATGACCGTCGTGGTGGTGGCCGTGGCCGTGGTGGCTACCGTGGCAACTTCGATGACGGTGACGATTTCGGTGGCCGTGGTCGCGGTCGCGATGACCGTCGTGGTGGCGGTCGCGGTCGCGGTGGCTACCGTGGTGACCGTGATGACCGTCGCGGTGGTTACCGAGGCGGACGCCGCTAAACCTGCTAGGTGGGGTGAGCTGGGTGGTCGTCGTCAGGCGACAACCGACGACCGCCCTTGGCGCTGACCTAGAAAATAAAAAACTGCCGGTACGCATGTACTTTCAAACCCGATTAGTCGGGCCGAAACGTACAGACGCACCGGCAGTTTTATTGTGTCTGAGCGTGAGCTCTAGATGAAGAACATCAGGATGCCGGCGACAACCCACAGCAGGGAGAAGACGCCGGAGAACATAGCCAGCTGGCTCTTCTGCTTGTCCCAGTCGAGCTCTTCAGCCTTCTTGCGACGCTCGATGAACTCCGGATCGTCAGCATCCTCGTCTTCGTCAGCGATGCCGAGGCCGGCCATCATCAGACGCTGACGCGGAATGACCAGGAAGAACAGGAGTGCCCAAGCGATGATAGCCAGCAGGATTGCGGCGTGCATTGCCCCGGACTTCATGTAGGTAGACACATCGGTGAACATGACACCGAAGCCGAGCAGCGGCACGAGCAGCGACCACATGCCGTAGGTGCGCGAAATGGCGTGCATGGTGCGCGCGGCGCCGACCGTTCCTGCCTCTCCGCCGCGGGCTGCAAGCGCGAGCTTCGGGAACATCGAAATTGCGACAGTCACCGGTCCAAGCAGCAGGATTGCCGCCAGGACGTGAACCATAAGAACTACGTTTTGCACGTATTACCTTTCCACGACTGAATGTAGGCCTCGCGTTCAAGCGAGGAGTGGCCTGGATATTTCTTTATTAAGACCAGTCCTTAACTTAACGTGCTCGCACTATTTTCTCTATTTCGTGCCTTTCCTCGCGCGGATTCCACACGCAGCTGCCATCGCCTTCCAGTCTGCCGAGGATACGGGCAGGTCCCATTTAATGGCCACCGCTAAGTAACGATGCGAGTAGTCACACGCCTTTGCATCCTCGGGAAGCCATTCGGCCGGGCTGGCATCTCCTTTATCCCGGTTGACCGCGCTTCGTGTGGGCACGAGGTTGGTCTCGATATCGTTGCCAAATTGCCGACGCCTCTCGGAATCCCAGGCGTAGGCTCCGAAATCCCACGCCGCTGCCAACGGATAAATGTGGTCGATATCGACCTCATGCGCACCAACCGGGTCACCCGTGTAAGGGTCGGGGATTTCGCGCGGGGAGCCGTCGTCAAGCGAACACGCAGAGCCCCCGAACCAGGCCGCCAACACTTTATGGCGTGTATTGCAATCGGCAGAACCTGTCCAGACGTCAAAGCGCTCGCGTTTGTATCCGGTGACGGTGGGGCGGTCGGCGACGACGCGCACGGTGCGCAGTTGCTTGACGACGGCTTCCGTCTCCGAGCCCGCAGGGGAGGAGGTGACGAGAACTCGCGTAAGCGCAAAGGATGAGACAAAGGTGGCCGTCAGGGCGGCCAGGATGGCAAATAACAAAGGGCGCATACCTAGTTGGGCGCGAAAAATACTTTTTCGGTTCCCTTGTAGGTATGCGCCGGGGCTAGCTTGCGGGGCTAGCGGAGGCCAAGCCTAGATCAAAGCGTTAGACCAGAGCCTGCTTTGCTGCGTGGTCGAACTCTTCCTTGATCTTCTCGTTCGGCTCCTTGGTAAGCAGCGTGACAATGATCATCACGACAGTTGCAGCGGCGAAGCCCGGGACGATCTCGTAGAGAGTGTCGCTGAGCGAGCTCATGCCCCATGCGAAGGAGACAACCGCACCGGTGATCATGCCGGCAGCAGCACCAGGGGTGTTCAGACGCGACCAATAGAGGGCGGCCAGCAGCACCGGGCCGAATGCTGAGCCGAAGCCAGCCCATGCGAAGCCAACCAGATCCAGAATGGAGCTGTTCGGGTTAGCAGCGATGATTGCGGCGATGATGGCGATCAGCGCAACGGCGACGCGGGAGAGCGTCATGTAGGTCTTCGGACGCAGGGACTTGTTGACCGTTGCCTTGAACAGGTCCTCAATCAGCGCGGAGGAAGACACCAGCAGCTGCGAAGAAATGGTGGACATGATTGCTGCCAGCACTGCAGTCAGAATCAGGCCTGCAATCAGCGGGTGGAACAGGATGCGGGTCATGTCCAGGAAGATGGTCTCGTAGGAAGACGCATCAGTGACCGAAGCATCTGGGTTCGTAGCGAAGAAAACAGTTGCGGTCAGGGCCACGAGGACCGAGCCGAGCATGCACAGTGCCTGCCAGCCAACGCCCCAGCGGCGACCCTCAGTTGCGTCCTTTGCACTACGCAAAGCCATGAAGCGAACGATAATATGCGGCTGGCCAAAGTAGCCCAGACCCCAGCCGAGCAGACCGATAATCGTAATTAGCGGAATACCAGCGAACGGATCGAAGAAGGTCTCAACCGGCTGTCCCTCGCTGCCCGGGTACGGGTTGTTAGCAGCAAAGCTGAAGATGTCCGAGAAGGAGTTGCCGTTGTTAATCAGGTAGATGATGCCGACAGTCGGAACCGTCAGCAGCGCAATGAACATGATGATGCCCTGCACCGCGTCCGTGTAGGAGACAGCAAGGAAGCCGCCGAACAGGGTATATGCGACAGTGATCCCCGCAACCAGCAGCATGCCGACGAGGTAGCTGCCACCGAACGTCGACTCCCAGTAGCGGCCACCTGCGACCATGCCCGAGGAGACGTAGAAGGTGAAGAACAGCAGAATAATCAGGCCTGCGGCAACGCGCAGCACCTTCGACGTATCGTGCAGACGATTCTCCAGGAACGACGGCACGGTAATCGAGTTACGAGCAATCTTGGTGTAACTACGCAGGCGCGGTGCGGTGAACTTCCAGTTCAGCCATGCGCCTGCGACCAGGCCGATTGCAATCCAGGTCTGATTCAGGCCTGAAAGGTAAATCGCGCCGGGCAGACCCATCAGCAGCCAGCCGGACATGTCCGATGCACCCGCTGACAGTGCTGCGACGAACGGATGCAGACCGCGACCGCCAATCATGTATTCGTCATACTCTGCGGTCTTTTTCCATCCGGTCCAACCGATGTAGACCATCAACAGCAGATAAATGACTAGTGCGATGATGAACCATGTTTGTTGGTCCACAGGGCAACTCCTCATTATTTATTAGGCGTACAGTCGGACTCACGCACTGCCTAGCGCACCAAAAAGCATTTTCGGCGCACAACTCAATTTCGCTTAATCAAGTCTGCTTGACGACGTTCACAGCGCCGCGGCAGCATCGAGCCAAAAAGTGGCCGACGTCCACGGTGGAACCTGCGGTTCGCGATTCAGCACAGCTTCAGCTTCCGGACTATCTTCGACAGTCAGCGGAGCCTACTGGCACATGCGAACCATGGCAGAACTATTGCACGAGTCACACATTTTTAATTCTTGTGGCCTCTACGACGTTTTCATGTGATGCGCTGCATTGCAAGATAAAAAGCGTTGAAAAAGCTTTTAAAAATCGGTTAAGTGCGACAAATTACCTGGGAAAAGGGGTATTTGGGTAGAGGAGGAGTAATTTTTGCAAGATACATAATTCGAACATGCGTGCTAATGTTGTGGTGTGGTGGAAAAGCTGATCCGGGGTGCGTGGCAGAATCTTCATTGAACAAATATCTGGTGGCGAAGTCGCCGGGTGATTAGACGGTGATGACTGAGCAAGCAGTGGGGAGGAAGTAATGGACCAAGTTGCTAAGTCAGCGGTGCCGTTGCTGCTGCACGCGGTCTGGAAAGATGATTCGGGTCTTCACCTATGGGTGGAGCGGCCAGAGGGGCACCGGATTATTGCGGACGTGGATTTGCTGGAAGTCCCGGCGCATCAGCGTCGGCTTTTTGCAGTGCTGGACCAGGGGAGTCGAGCGCAACTGACGCTAAAACTGCGCACACCGAAGGGGCGGGCAGTAGAGAAAGCGGTACCCACATGGGTGTTCCCGCCATGGGCTGCGGTGACGGCACTGGTGCAATTGCAGGAGGAAGTTTCCTCGGCGGCGATGGCACCGGATCTTCGGTTCTTTGTGGATGTTGTACAGGGATTGGATGCTTTCGCACGCTCTGGGCGGGCATTGGTGGCGCTGACGTGGGAAGACAATGAGTGGTGGCCGACGTGGCGGATGTCGGAGGGGCTGAGTGAGATTGCTTGGCAGAGTCAGGTCATTTCTCGTACACCACCGGTATTGATTGATAACGGAGGCGCCACGGTGGCTGAGGATTTCATCAATCGGATGTTTCATTGGGTCACCAACGCGCTTCTGGCCGATCTGGATGAACCGGCAGAACAGCGGCAGAGTTTCGTGCGGTCGTTGTTGCAGTCTCAGTCCCTGGGGCGTGCGACGCCGGGGGTGGCGCAGTCACTGGCAAAGTGGAGGCTGTCGGCCGATGGTGAGGATGTTCGTCTGCAGCTAATGGTGCAGGAACCTGTTGGTTTTGAAGGCCAGCTGGAAGACTTGCCGGATGTGGATCTTCCGCAGCTGTTGGAGTTGCGGAATCGAGCGGATGAAGAAGGCGGCTCAGTAACTCGCTTCAATCCTCGTTCAGCTGCGGTGGAACATGAGACTCTATGGCCATTGCGGATGTACTACCGCATCGGCGTCGCAGCTCCGGAGCGCCTGAATCCAGAAATGTGTCGCCGGTCCGTGCTGTCGCTGCTTCGCCCGCAGCTATTGGCGGCACAGGAGGCATTCCCAACGCTCAAATATGCGAAAGCAGCGGGACACCCGGGCTTGGATCTGCTGCTGACCTCAGAGCAGCTGATAGAGCTTATGACTGATGGCATCTCGCAGCTGGCAAAGGTTGATATCGATGTGATGCTGCCGCCGAACTGGAAGTCAGTGGAGACCACCCTGCAGTTGCACACTGAAGTCGTCCAGTTAGATCCGACGGGGCCTGCTGGGCGCCGTTCGGAACCGAAACTCGGATTTGACCAACTGGTTGATTACGAGTGGAAGCTGGCCGTGGGGGATGCCGTACTGACGGAAGCGGAAATGCGTGAGCTCGCTGCATCGAGTACGGGGCTAGTGCATCTGCGAGACCATTGGGTGCACGCGAACCCAGAGGTAGCTAGGGAAGCCCTGAAGTTTTTGGTGGAGCAGACCAAGGCCGGGGAGGAAACCGGTAAGGGGCAAGCCACCCTGAAAGAGCTGGTCTTCGACGGTGGCTTAGAGTCGCAAGCTCCAGCAGCAGTGCCAGTCGCCCCCAGGGACCCCTCTTGGCTCAAGGCGTTGGTGTCGAAGTACTCAGACGGTTCCACGGCCCTCGCAGAGTCGGTCGAGGTGCCACCGAGTTTTGTCGGTGAGCTGCGGGAGTATCAACAGCGCGGTGTGGAGTGGCTGGCGGATATGTCCAACCGCGGCTTTGGTGTCATTCTCGCGGATGACATGGGGCTCGGTAAGACTGTGCAAATTCTGGCGCTGTTGGAGTATGAGCGCTGCCGTCGGAAAGCAGATGCTACGGCTCAAGGGCACAAGACTTCGCTGCTGGTGGTTCCGACAGGTGTGTTGCGCAACTGGGCAGCAGAAGCGGCAAAGTTCACTCCAGAGCTTAAGGTTGGGCTGCTGCATGGTTCAAACCGCCCTCATGGTGGGGAACTACAAGAATTTATCGGAAAACACGATGTTGTTGTGACGACCTATGGTGTTGCTACCCGCGATGTGAACGAACTCGCCCAAGTGCAGTGGGATCATGTGATTGCTGACGAAGCACAGGCAATTAAGAACCCCAACGCCCAGGTATCCAGAGCGCTGCGGAGCCTGGGCTCGCGGCACAACATCGCCATGACTGGTACTCCGGTGGAAAACGACTTGGGCGAGCTGCGCACCATCATGGATTTCTGTAATCCAGGCATGCTGGGGTCGGCGAATGCATTTCGCAACAAGTTTGCGATTCCCATCGAGCGTGATGGGAATGCGGAAATGCTACTGCAATTGCAGTCGATTACAGCACCTTTTATTCTGCGCCGACTCAAGTCGGATCCAGCTATTGCGCCGGACCTGCCCAAGAAGAATGAGCAGGTGGAGATGGTTCCTCTCACGACGGAGCAGGCTTTCTTGTATCAGGAAGCTGTGAAGGACATCGAGGACAAGCTCAAGCGCTCGAAGCGGAATCGCTCTGGCAACTTCGGGCGAAAGAGCATCATCCTCGGCGGCATCATGAAGTTGAAGCAGATTTGCAACCACCCAGCGCACTACCAGCACGACGGCTCAGGGCTGCTTAATCATGGGCAGCATCGCTCGGGCAAGGTTGCACGGCTGGAAGAGCTCGTCGATGAGATTGTCCAAAACGGTGAACGCGCGCTTGTGTTCACGCAGTTCGTGGAGTTCGGCAAGATGCTCGCCCCTCATTTCAGCAAGCGCCTGGGCGTGGACATTCCGTTTATCCAAGGGGCAATGACTCCGGCACAGCGCGAGAAAGTAGTGGCAGAGTTTAATGCCCCGGACGGCCCACCAATCATTTTGCTGTCTACTCTCGCGGCAGGTGTTGGCATCAACCTGGTTGCCGCCAACCACGTCATTCACATTGACAGGTGGTGGAATCCAGCAGTTGAAAACCAGGCCACGGACCGCTCTTACCGCATCGGTCAGCGTAAAGACGTACACGTGCACAAGCTGGTCAGTGTGGGAACGCTTGAAGAGCGTATCGACGAGCTGATTTTCGAGAAGGCAGAATTGGCGGATGCGGTTGTGCGCGCTGGTGAAACCAAGCTGACGGAGATGGACTTTCACCGTTTGCGGTCTCTGTGGCAATTGGACAAGGACAAGATTCAGTCACTGCGTGAATCGATGGACGCAGCGGAGTCAAAGTCCGGTGGGACGGTGACCGATGGGGTGAACCCGGAGGGCACGGCATCGGACTCCACAATCTCGGATGACGATTCGATTCCCAACAATGTGACCCCGTTTAGGGTCCAGAAGAGGTGGTACTGATGGCCGGTGACGGAGACGTGACATGGGGCGACAATGTCATCTTTGCCGAGTTTGGCAAGGGGCCCTCTGGAAAGCGTGGTCGTAAAAGGACTACGGCGCGAAGCGCGCCAGCAACCAGCTCGACGATTGAAAAGCTCCTGGCCACCCAGGACTGGGCTGGTGCATTTACCGGACAGCAGCGACGTGGAACCGCAGCGCGCGTGGCGGTCGAGCCACGTACTACTTTTGCCCGGTGGGTGTGGGAGTTCATCATCCGTGGCGCTGATTCGGGTCGTGTTCACAGAGGTGAGAAGTACAGGTTCGACGGCAATGTGCTGGGGCTTCGAATCGCGGATGGCTACATCATCGGTGAAGTGCAGGGCAGCCAGCCGGAACCATTTTCAGTCTTTATTCGGTTCCCACGGCGGGAGCAGAAACAAACTGACGACGTACTGCGGTGGTTGGTGAACAATCCGTCGGCCTTCACAGAGTTTGAGCACGGCGAGTTGCCGTATGAGCAGATGGAAATGCTGTTGTGCGATGGCGAAGAGCACATTTACAGCGAATGCACCTGCCCGGACCCGGCACCTGTGTGTAAGCACACCGTTGCAGTTGCCGCTCAACTTGTCGCTGATATCGACCGCGATCCGCTGTCGCTACTACAGCTGCGCGATTATCCGCAGCGCGAATTGCAACGCCGGCTTCAGGAACTAACACAGCTGCGAAACCGGACTGCGCCGAAGCGCCTCGGGCTTGGTGGCGCGGTTCGGGAGAATCCCAATAAAACCGCCCAGAAGTCGAATGACGCTGGTGGAAAAGATAGCGGTGACAACGAGCAGAAGAAGGTTGCCGAACTTTTCGCTGTCGAAGCCGACTACTGGGGCAATGATTTGGAACGAGTCAGTGTTCCTTCGCTCGAGGTTATTGACCCACTAACAGTTACCGACCGCAGTTTGCTGCATGAAGCATTGCAGCCAACCTGCGTAATTTCGAGAGAGACCATTCGTGCAGTCGCTGATTTGGAAGATTGTTGGCAACATCTGCAGGAATCGCTGAGCCTGGGACAAAAGGAGCGCTAGTCATGAAATTCATTCACACCTCAGATTGGCAACTGGGAATGACTCGGTGGTTCCTAGAGCTCGACGGCGGTGAAGCCCAAGCTAGGTTCCACGAAAGTCGACTCAACGCCATCGATCGCATCGGCGAGTTGGCGATTAGCGAAGGCGCTGAGTTCATTGTCGTCGCTGGAGACGTGTTCGATTCCAACACATTGCCGGACAAGGTGTTTTTGCGGGCTCTTGAGCGAATCGCCAAGCTACCCGTGCCGGTGTATTTCCTACCCGGCAACCATGATGCGCTTGATGCTTCTTCCATTTATCGACGTAGTGCTTTCGAATCTTTGGAAGACCGAGGAGTTTACGTAATTCGCGACAGCGCGCCCATTGCAATCCGTGACGGGGTGGAACTCATCGGTGTGCCAGTGCGCGGCAAGTATTCGGCAGACGACATCGTGGCGGAAATAGCCACGGAGCTTGAGCCCGCCGATGGAATCCGAGTGATGGTCGCACACGGCCAAGTAGAAGGCTTTGGTGCTGATGCAGGAGCCACCATTGATCTGACCAGCTTGGAACAAGCTATTGACCGCGGGGCGTTGCACTATGTTGCGCTGGGGGATTCCCACTCCACGAGCCAACTCGATCATGCTGGCAGAGTTTATTTCTCCGGCGCACACGAAACCACAGCGTACGACGACAAAGAACGGGATTCCGGCAATGCACTCGTCGTCGACATTGTAGAGAGCGGCCCCGAAAAGGACTCAGTTACCGTGGCCTCCCACCGAGTGGGGCAGTGGGCTTTTCATGCCATCGACATGGATATCACTGGTGCGGAAGACCTCGATGAGTTCTTTGCTGAACTGGACGGTATCGAGGCGAAGACAGACACAGCGGTGAAGTATTCATTGCGAGGAACCGTGACACTGTCGGAGTCGACTACCTTTGAAAATCGACTTGAGCAGTATCAACAGCTTTTCGCTGCACTTTATCGCCGGGAAAGTGGCTCCGATTTGACGGTGGTTCCGTCCGAGGGGGATATCTCTAATCTCAATCTCACCGGTTATCCGCTCATAGCTGCAGAAAAACTAACGGTCTTGAGCAAAGGGCGAACCGAGAGCGGCAGCCCCCTATCAGAATCTGAAACCACCGCAGCAGCCGATGCGCTTCGCTTGCTGGCGCGCCTGGCCGGAGAGAAGGAATAAATCATGCGTTTTCACGACATCGAATTACACAATGTACGTGCGATTGATTCACTCTCAATCACAGGGCTAGCCGAGCGGGGCGTGGTAGTGATTTCCGGTGAAAACGAGTCGGGTAAGACGACAATCGCCAAAGCTATTCACGTTGCGCTGACGACAAAATGGAAGTCCAGGTCAAGCGAAGCGCTTAGTCTGAACAGTCACTCCAGCCAGGAAAAGCCGCAGGTTAAGCTCCGGCTGGAGCTTGACGGCTACGAATTTACGCTGGACAAGATCTTTGGTAGCACCAAGGACACCGGCACAATCGTCACCGTCCACTCTCCGACAGCCGAGGTTCTTAAAGATGACCAGGCGGAAGAGTGGCTGGCCGCACGAATGCACAATGCTGACACCAAGAACCTGTGGCAGGTTTTCGTTGCTGAACAGGGGCAAGCGCAAAAGACACTCTCCTTGGGCGGTTATGCGCAGGTCACAAGCGCACTGCAGTCGGCATCGGGGCAGCGCGCGGAAACCGCAGAAGAGGTAGGTCTGTTTGAAGCCGTTGAAGCTGAATACGGCAACTATTTCCAAAAAAATGGCAAAGAGCGCAAGCAGCTTACCGACGTAGACAAGGAGCTGGCGGAAGCCCAGCGGGTGCGCGACGAAGCGGCGAAAAAGGTCCGAGAATTCGAAGCGCTCAATGAGGAAGCTGCTCGTAATGAAGAAAGCCAACACACGCAGCGGGCATCGTTGCCAGAAGCCAAAAACGAAGTCGAGCATTGGGCGCAGGCACTCGAAGAACTCGAAAAGTTCAGGGTTGCCGTGTCCCAGGCACAGGAGGTCTCTGCAGCGGCGAAGCAGCAGCTGGACTTAGCTAAACAGGCTCAGCAAGAGCGCGAAACCTTCATTCAGCAGGCACAAGATGCCAGGGATCAGCATTCCGTCGCAGAGAAGAAAGTTGCTGAACTTAAGGAAGCGTTCGATAAGGAGGTCGCAGCTTTAAAGAAGGCGCAGGAGGATCGCGATGCAGTTGTGACCGCGTACCGCGAAGCTCGAAAAGTAGAAGAGCTGGCTGCAGCTGAAGTCGCATTGGGGGAGAAGCGCGGCTTGGTCGAAGCTCTGTCGAAGCGAGTGGAGAAGCTCGATGAGCTCCGTGCACAATTGGCAGAGCACAAGGAGGTAATTGCACGAAATTCCGTTACCGAGGAGGTACTGGAAAAACTGTTGACCTGCGAACGCGAAGTTGTAACAGCCACCGCTGTGCTGGAGGCATCGAGCCCGAGTGTGCAGCTCTCGGCTAGTAGTGCGCAGGAGGTCACGGTCGACGGCGAGAAAGTGGGGCTAGCTCCGGAGGCTGAGACAGTTCAACGTGCGGTTACTAAGCCGTTGGCCATCGAAGTTGGCGACGTCACGGTTGCTATCCAGCCCGGAGACGGCTCAGATTCGCAGCAGCGCAAGCTAGAAAAAGCAGAGATATCGCTCAAGGAACAGCTTGAGGCGGCAGGCGCTGATTCCGTCGCGGAAGCACAAGAGGCACACACACGACGTCGTGAAGCGGAAAAAGCAAGATTCCAGGTGGAGACATCCATAACTGCGGTGTCCGACGGTGTGGAGTATCACCAGCTGACCGCAGAGTTGGACGATGCGAAGGAAGAAGCACGAGTACAGGGCGAGCGGTATCGGGAACTTGCGGGCGAGGATGCGCCGACGGAGATTGACTTGGTGTCGGCAAAGTCGCGGCTGGAAAAAGCTGCAGGGGGGCGTAGGGATGCCGAGTCGGAGCGTGACAACGCCGATATACGCTTGTCGAAGCTGGAAAAGCGACCTGCACACGCCAACTATACGAAGGCCAGCAGCGAGCTTGAAGGGGCTCGGTCCGTCCTGAAGGTCCGCGAAGATTCGCTTACGACGGCGCGAGAAAAAGCCTCGGATGCCGAGATTTTTGCTGCGGTGGAAAACCGAGGCAAGGACTATGAGGCGGCAGAAGAGCAACTGGCTGCGGCTCTGAAAGAGCTGGCGCAGCGGGATGCCGACGACGTGGAAGCATCGCTCGCGGGCGCTAAGCAGCGACGGGATGCAGTTGAGAATCGCCTGGCTGAGCTGGAAAAGCGCCGGCAAGAGATTCGGGTGCACTTGGACTATTTCGACAGCGCGAATGAGAAGCTGGCAGCTGCTGAGGGGGTAGTGGAGCGAACACAGCGAGATCGGGACTCGATGCGTCGCCGTGCAGCCGCCGCCAAGACTCTTATGGAGGTAATGACACAGGCACGTGCGGCATCGCGGAATGCGCTGGCTGACCCCTTGCTCCGCAAGCTCGAAGAGTACGGCGGCGGTGTGTTCGGTGCGGGAACCCAGTTCACGATGAATGAGGACTTGCAGATTGAGTCACGGTCTAATGCCGATGGCAAGTTCGATGTCGATGAACTATCTGGTGGAGCGCAAGAGCAGCTGGACATTCTGCTGCGCTTGGCCGTTGCCGGTGTCATGGAGGGCGGCCAAGGCGCCCCGGTGATTATTGATGATGCGTTAGGTTATTCAGACGAACACCGTTTGCGGCGGATGAATAATGCTCTTGCCAAAGCGGGGCGCGATATGCAGGTATTAGTCCTGACGTGCGATGAAGCTCGGTTTGATCGTGTGACAGGAGCGGAGTTTATGAAAATTCAGGATTTGGTTTCAAGATAGTAGGCTCTGTACATATGCAAGATGTTCCGTGGTTAAGTGATGAAGAGCAGCGGTTATGGCGCTCAATTCTGAACGCTAAACGGGCCGTTGACAGGTCAATCGACCTTCAGCTGCAAGATTCTCTCGATATTTCCACTGCAGATTTTTCGGTTCTGGTTGCTCTCTCCGAGGCTGAAGACAATGTTGTCCGCATGCGCACCCTGTGTGAGTCCCTGGAATGGGACCGCAGCCGAATGTCGCACCAAATTACTCGCATGGAGCGACGCGGACTAGTAACTAAGGAACGCTGCGCCTGCGATAACCGTGGTATCGATGTCACGCTTACTGAACACGGTCGAACCGTGATTGAGAAGGCGGCGCCGAACCATGTGAAGCTTGTACGTCATGTCGTGTTTGACGTGCTCGGTGAAAATATCGACTATCAGGGGATTTCCGCTGTGCTCGATAAGATTGCAGCGACCGCCAATGCTGCGGTCACCGATTCCGTCGACGGAAAAGCAGAGTAGTCAAAAGTTTTTCTGTGAGTGTTTTCTCATTTGTCTCCGCTTCGAGGCTCTCACCATTAGCCTAGAGCAGTATGAACTCATTTGAATGGCTGAGTGATGATGAACAGCTCTTTTGGCAGTCGATGGTAGCTGCTTTTCGCGAGGTAGAGCGCAATATTGAGCGGAGCCTACGCACTCGCACCGGGCTGACGTTCGCTGACTTTACCCTGCTCATCGCTTTGCATGAGGTGGAGGATGGGATTCTGCATGTTGACAAGATTTGTGATCGACTGAAGTGGAACCATCCCCGCGCGCTGCTGCATACCAACAGGTTGGAAAAGCGCGGATTTATTCACACCGAAGACCACGGCGAAGACCCGGACTCGGATTATGTCGTCGTCTTAACAGGCGTTGGTCGGCACGTGTTTGCCGAGGCGGCGCCGGATTATGTAGACACTGTTCGCCAGGAAGTTATTTCACCACTTGCTAATGAAGACCGCGAAGTGATGCTGAGGTGCTTCCAGTCGGTTCTCGAAAGGAAGTAAGACTTCCACGCCCTGCTAGTAAAACCACCACTAGCAGGGCGCTTTTTCTCTACGTTTCAAGCTGTAAGGTAAGGCGTGCCTAAAGCAAAGGGGTGACTGTTCACTTCTCTTTGTGCACCCTAAGTACCAAAAATTACGCAGAAATAAACAAGGCAGAAACTGAAACGCATGAGAGTCAATATTTTCGCCAAGGCTAAAACCGCGCCAAAGACCAAAACTCTGGCCGCAATCGGGTGTGCAGCGCTGAGCTTCGTCGCTACAGCATGCGGTGCGGACGCAGAGTCGAACGAGGCTGCCGACAACAAAGGAGAACTCACTGTCACTGATGTCGCAGGTCGCACTGTGACCTTCGACAAGCAGCCAGAACGAGTCGTGCTCGGTGAAGGCCGCGCCATGTTTGTCACCGCGATGCTTGACCAAGAAAACCCGGGTGACCACGTTGTCGCCATGGGCAGCGATTTGCATTCGGGCGCACCGTCGTTTGAAACCAAGCTTTTCGAGACGAACCCCGAGCTGAAAGACATGCCGACCATCGGCAATATCGCCAAGGGCGATGTCACAGTTGAAAACCTCATCTCCCACGACCCAGACGTGGTCGTCATGACCCTTGACCACAAGAAGGCCGCGGAGCAGTCCGGTTTCCTCACCAAGCTCGATCAGGCAGGTCTGAAGTACGTATTCACCGACTTCCGGCAAAAGCCCCTGGAGAATACCGCCAAGTCCGTCGAGCTCCTCGGCCAGATCGTCGATGAGCAGGACAATGCCAAGAAGTTCACCGACTTCTACACAAAGCGCGTCAACGAGATCACCGAACGTGCCGCCAAGCTCGAAGACAAGCCAAAGACCTTCGTCTGGCGAGCAGCCGGTCTCAAGGATTGCTGCTCGACCGTCAACAAGTCCAACCTCGGTGACCTTGTCACAGCAGCCGGCGGTGAGAACCTCGGAGACAGCCTCCTCGACACCGAATCGGGCGACGTGACCGCAGAGAAGGTCCTGTCCGTCCAGCCGGAGAAGATCATCGCCACCGGTGGTTCTTGGGCGCTCGATCCGAAGAAGCCGGAAGTGCTGCCACACGTCGAACTCGGCTACACCGCCACCCCAGAGACCGCACAGCGCACTCTGGAAGGCCTGCTGAAGACTCCGGGTTTTGACACCCTGACCGCGCCGAAGAAGGGTGATCTGTACGCCGCCTTCCACCAGTTCTACGACTCGCCGTACAACGTCTTCGCGCTCGAGCAATTCGCCAAGTGGATTCACCCAGAGGAGTTCGCTGACCTCGACCCGGTCGCTGACTTCGCCAAGTTCCACAAGGACTACCTGCCCTTCGAACTCAGCGGCACCTTCTTCACCGCGCTGGAGCCGACCAAGTAACCCATCTTCCACCATCGAAGAAGGAATCCGATGACTTACACCAATCTGCACGCTCCCGCGTCAGGGCTTGACGACGAACCCCGCGAGCCCACCTCCACCAACGACAGTGGCGGTCAAGAGTCGCAGCCCGCCACCGAACAGCACGAGTGTCCGTCGTCAAGCACGACCTACGACTCTGCGCGACAGTACCGACGACGCTCCGCCCGGAAGATTGCCGTTATTGCGGTGCTGGTGGGGCTGGCCGTGTGCGCGTTTGTAGTAGCGACGATCGTGGGGCCGATGTCACTGAGTGTGGGGGATGTCGTCCGGGGCATCGTGAGCCCGAATGATGTTGACGAAACCACTCGTACGGTGCTGTGGAAGCTGCGCCTGCCTGCATCAGTGATGGCAGTGCTGATTGGTGCAGCGCTGTCGCTTGCCGGTGCACAGATGCAGACAATCCTCGACAACCCACTGGCGGAGCCGTTTACCCTCGGTATTTCGGCTGCAGCGGCGTTCGGTGGGGCGGCATCGATTGTGCTGGGCTGGGTGATCATTCCGCATGCGCAGTTCAACCTGGCGGCCGTGGCCTGGGTATCATCCGTCATCGCGGTGGCGATTGTGGCGGCGGCGTCGGTATGGCGCGGCTCGGGTAAGGAATCGATGATTCTGCTGGGTATTGGTCTGGTGTTTCTATTCCAAGCGCTGTTGTCGCTGTTGCAATACCGCGCGACTACCGAGGCGCTCCAGCAGATTGTGTTCTGGACGATGGGCTCGCTCCAGCGCGCGAACTGGGTGGCCAACGGCATTATTGCGGCGGCACTGCTGATCGCCATTCCGTTCACCATTCGCTATGCGTGGGCGCTGACGGTGCTGCGACTTGGCGATGCCCGCGCAAAAGCCGTGGGCATCAATGTGGATAGGCTGCGCATTGCGACGCTGATTGTAGCCTCGCTGCTGGCGGCAACCGCAGTGGCCTTTGCCGGCATCATCGGCTTCATCGGACTGGTCGGTCCACACATTGCGCGCATGCTGGTCGGTGAAGAACAGCGCTTCTTTGCCCCGGCATCGATGGCGGCAGGCGCGGCGCTGCTGGCGGCAGCTCATGCGGTATCCATCACGGTGGTGCCGGGTGTGGCAGTGCCGATTGGCATCATTACCGCAATCGTCGGTGTCCCATTTTTTGTTGGCTTGGTTTTCCTGCGTAAGAGGACGGTGTGGAACTAATGGGCGTATTTCTCGATGTCAACGAAGTAGCTGCAGGCTATGGCAAGCGGAAGGTGCTGCGCGGGGCCTCAGTACGCACGCTGAAGCCCGGTACGGTGACGGGTTTGCTCGGGCCAAACGCTGCGGGCAAATCCACACTGATGACCACTCTGGCGGGGATTCGAAAGCCCATGTCCGGGGAGATTGCACTGACCCGTGACAATGAGCGGGTCATCGGCTCCGAACTGCGCGATGTGGTGGGCTACGTGCCGCAGGATCTGCCGGCTAGCGCCTCGCTGACCGCATTCGAATCGGTACTGGTCTCTGGTCGGCGCGCCGGGCGTCTGCGCGTGCGCGGCTCCGAGATTGAGCACACGGCGGAGGTTCTCCGGAAGGTTGGTATTGAGCACCTTGCCGACCGCTTCGTCGGCGAGCTCTCCGGCGGTCAGCGTCAGCTCGTCGCCGTCGCGCAGATGTTTGTCCGCGATCCCGAGGTCATGCTTCTCGACGAACCCACCTCCGCCCTCGACCTGCGCCACCAGGTGGAACTCCTAAAACTCGTCCGCGCGGAAGTCTCCTCACGGAGCTCCTTGGCGCTCGTCGCAATCCACGATCTCAATCTCGCAGCCCGCTACTGCGATGAGCTTGTCATGCTTCACGACGGCCACGTGGTTGCCCAGGGGAGTCCTGCTGACGTTCTCACACCGGATCTTTTGGCCCGCGTCTATGGAATTCGAGCCCGCGTGCTTAATGATGGAGGCGTTCCTGTGGTGTGTCCTATTGAGGAAGACCAGGTTTCTGAGGCCGCATAGTGCGGATTTGGCTGGGGTGCGGGGCATTTCGCTAATCGCCCCAGCCAAGTGGTAACATCTTTTCTCGTTGCACTTGTTGTGCTTGTGCCACACGCCCCCGTAGCTCAGTGGATAGAGCGCCGGTTTCCGGTACCGAAGGTCGGAGGTTCGACTCCTCTCGGGGGCACGTCTTATCCCTTAAGCGGTTAGGTTCGATTAGATTCGCCTGGTTGCTTGAGGGATTTTTGTTTCGGGTGTACCTGGCGGAAACGGGCCAATCCGAGTTACTGACTGCGTTTATGACAAAAATGACCCAAAAAATGGCCTGAAAGTGTCATAAACTCACACAGTTTCACATGTGCAGCCCGCCGGGGGATCCCGGTTAGTTGACCGGGCGACGAACCGTACCGTCCGGATAGCGGGCAAAGCGCCCCTCTTCAAAGGGTGCAACCGGATCGTTGGAATCAAACCGCCATGCGCCGAACTCGCCACGCTGGTAGGCATCGAATGCTTCAACGAGCTCTTCGCGGCTATTCGCGACAAACGGGCCATGCTGATACACGGGAGCGCCAATCGGTCGGCCTTGGAGGATGAGCGCGAAGGCCCCCTCGTCACCTGCAGAAATGTCCAGTGCCTCGGTTGAGCGCAGCACTGCGCCCTCTTGCACCAGCGTTTCGCCCTCGATAGTGAGGCTGCCGCGTAGAGAGTAGAGAGTCCGAATTGTCTCGGCATAATTGGTTGGTGGCAACGTTAGCTGTGCGTTCGGCTGCAAACGCAGCACCCACACGGCTACATCGGAATCTGGTGCAGCGGCCCAGGATTCCGGTGGTGGAGCAAGCGGCTGAGTATCGCCGAATGCGCCCGCGATGACCTTTATGTCGTAGCCGTGGCCATTGTCATCAGTGCCGGTGACATGCGGAGTGTCTTCTGCCCAGAACATCTGGAAGTGCGGCTTTGCCCCCTTGCCTTCGGGCGGCAGGTTCAGCCAAATCTGAAACATGTGGTGAGGATTGGGGCCGTCGTTATGCAGAAGCGGGAACATTTCAGCATGCGCAGTGCCTGCGCCGGTGGTCAGCCACTGCGTGTCGCCCTCGCCGTAACGAGCCTGTGCGCCCTCGGCGTCGGTGTGGTCAACAAAGCCTTCCTCGACGATCGAGATGGTTTCAAAGCCGCGGTGTGGGTGGGAGGGGAAGCCGGGGACGGTTGTGCCGTGGTACATGGACCAGCCGTCCTTGCCGGAAAAGTCCATGCCGATATTACGGCCGAGCAGAGAGGCATCGGGAGCCATAGTTTGGCCCTTGGCCTGTGGATATAGGTCATAGTGGTGGACGGCAAACAGGAATGGGTCCATACCTGGAAGCTGCGGATTATCGGCTACGGAGAATTTTTGAATGATTGCGCTCATGACAGGCTCCTTTGGCTAGCTAAATTCATCATCCACAACAAAATGTTGGCGTGTCAATCAAAATGCTAGCCAAGAACCGACCCGACTGTC
Organism: Corynebacterium sp. LK26; assembly: GCF_014335085.1. Classification (NCBI taxonomy): domain Bacteria; kingdom Bacillati; phylum Actinomycetota; class Actinomycetes; order Mycobacteriales; family Corynebacteriaceae; genus Corynebacterium; species Corynebacterium sp. LK26. The sequence continues at coordinate 539,246 of NZ_PDHB01000001.1, read as the reverse complement.
TCTACTCAGCAATAATCACAATCAGCGTGCGCGGCCCGTGGACACCTTCGACTCGGGTGAGCTCGATGTCCGAGGTCGCAGAAGGCCCCGAAATCATAGTGATTGGAGCAGTGGGATCACTCTCGCGTAGACGGGAAAATGCCTCCGGAATGCCGTAGACGACCGTGGAAGCGGGCACAACGCAGATGTGAATATCCGGCACCAAGGTCAGCGCGCGGCGGCCAGAAGTGGCCGAACCGTCCAGGAAAATGGTGCCGGTCTCGGCGCAGGTGACAGCAGAGCTGGTGACAATCGCATCGAGCTCGTCCAGCTCTTCGGCGGTGAAACCGGTATCGACGCGAATCTCGGTGGTGGCCTTACCTCCACCAGACTCCAACCCCGCAACCCACTCGCGGTCTAGACCTTCGGGAATACCAATCAACGAGGCCCCGACATCAGCAATTGCCTTCTTCACAGCCTCATTGATGTCGGTTGCCGAGCTGCCACAGTGGCGCACGTCGGCCTTGTAATCGGCGATGCGCTCGTCGGCAAGCGAAATGATCTCTTTGGCCGTCAGGTCGGAGGAGCGCTCGTAGTCGCGGGGGATGTCGAAATGCGCGCCGGGCTCGCCAGGGATGATGCCCACGTCAGAGGCCAAGTCACGGCCTTCGAAGGCGATTTTCTGAGCATTGCGGATACGCTCGAGGATTTCGCTCTTGGCAATGTTTGCGGATGCTGAGGAGTGGGACATCGCTAGGCCTCCTTGCCGGATGTGTCGGACGAGTCAGATTGATCAGAACTCGACAGCCCATTAATCTTCGTCGGAACCTGATTGGTCGATTCGCGGGTCAGCTGCGCCGAGAAATCCTTCGAACCCCACAGTGAGCGGAACGGCTTCTTCGGCGGAACCGGCGTATCTCGCACATCCGACCACCCGCTGAGGAAGAGCGGCAGGGCGTGAATCTCGCCGTCCTTCAAACCGAGTACGCGGGCGAGGGAGGCCATCTTTGCGCTCATGTTCCAGAGCTTCTGATTGCCCATGATGAACCCGAGCGTGGCAAACAGCTTGCCCTCCACCGGCGGGCGGTGCTCCGTGACCTTACGGTGACGCAGCTCCAGCAGTGCCGCAGGGATGTCAATTCGCACCGGGCAGACCTCAAAGCAAGCCCCGCACAGCGAAGACGCATAGGGCAGCGAAGCATTCGGATCATCGTAGGAATCCATGCCAGTGAGCTGCGGGGACAAAATCGCACCAATCGGGCCCGGGTAGACCGAACCGTAAGCGTGACCGCCCACGTGCTCATAAACAGGGCAGATATTCAGGCATGCCGAGCAGCGAATGCACTTCAGCGCTTCACGCCCAATCGGATCTGCAAGAGTGGCCGAGCGCCCATTGTCCAGCAACACAATGTGGAAATTCTTCGGGCCGTCGCCGTCGGTCGTTCCCGTCCACAGAGAGGTGTAGGGATTCATACGCTCGCCTGTCGACGACCGTGGCAGTAGCTGCAAGAACACTTCCAGATCCTGGAAGGTGGGAAGCAGCTTCTCAATACCCATCACCGAAATCAGTGTTTCCGGCAGCGTGAGACACATACGGCCGTTGCCCTCTGACTCGACGACGGCCACAGTACCGGTTTCGGCCACACCGAAGTTGGCGCCGGAAATCGCAACCTTGGCCTCCATAAACTGCTCGCGCAGAAACTTACGGGATGCCTCGGCCAGATCGGCCGGATTGGCTTTCAAATCCGGGTCGACTCCTGGGATTCCATTGAGGAAGATCTCGCGGATATCCTCGCGATTGCGGTGGATAGCAGGAACCAGGATGTGGCTCGGCATGTCGTCGGCAAGCTGAACGATGAGTTCCGCCAGGTCGGTTTCGCGGGCGGTGATGCCGGCATCGGCAAGCGCTTCATTCAAGCCGATTTCCTGTGTGGCCATCGACTTAATCTTGACGACCTTTTCTTCGCCGGTCTCTTTCACCAAGTCCGTGATGATGCGGTTTGCCTCGGCGGCATCGCGCGCCCAGTGGACGTGACCGCCGGCATTCGTAACTGACTCTTCAAACTGCTCCAGCAGTTCCGGCAGACGCGCCATAACATCGCGCTTGATGTGGCTGCCCGCGAGCCGCAGCTGCTCCCAGTCATTCTTCTCGGCTACGACATGCGCGCGCTTCTGACGAATCGAACGCGTGGCATGACCGACATTTTCGCGCATGCGAGTGTTCTTGAGCTCCTCGTGCGCTGCGGCCGTGAACCCGCGCGTACCGCGCAGATGCCCGACGTTGTGCGGCGCGCGGGGAGGAAGGGCTGGCATGCCGACGTTAACTGCGACCATTACTGTTCACCTCGCAGGGAAGCTTCTTGGCGGTTGTGCACATCAAACGGGGTCTCCTTGGTGGAGGCCAGAATCTCGGCCATATGGATGGCGTGCACGCCAGAGTCCTGGCGACGCAGCGCGCCACCGATATTGAGCAAGCAGGAAGCATCGCCAGCGGTGACGAACTCCGCTTCCGTAGCGCGAATATTGGCTGTCTTGTCGGCAACCATTGCAGCGGAGGTCTCCGCATTCTTCACCGAGAAGGTGCCGCCAAAACCGCAGCACTCCGCCGCGCCAGGCAGCTCGCGCAGATCGATTCCATCGACTGCACTGAGCAGCCGCCACGGACGGTCGCCCACCTTGAGTACCCGCAAGCTGTGGCAGGTGGAGTGGTAGGTCACTGAGTGGGGGAAGTAAGCACCGACGTCAGTCACACCAGCGACATCGGTGATGAACTCGGAGAGATCCAGCGTCTTGTTCGCGCAGGCCTGTGCCGCGTGGACTTGGGCACGGGTACCGTAGCGGCCCGCAATCATCGGATGCTGGTGGCGAACGGCGCCGGCGCAGGAACCGGACGGGGCGACAACGTAATCAATCGAGGAATCTGCAAAAGCATCAGCGTAGGTGTCCAGCTGAGGAAGGACTTCCTTCTGGTACCCGGTGTTGACGTGCATTTGGCCGCAGCAGGTTTGTTGTGGTGGAAAGACCACATCGCATCCTAGGCGCGTGAGAACTCTGGCGGTCGCACTCACTGCATCTGGAAACATCATGTCCCCGATGCAGGTCGCGAAAAGTGCTACTTTCACGGTCGCTCCAAAAAGGGTTGAGGGGTAAGGCAATAATTTCCTACCTGAATGCTACGCCTAGCCCCGGATTAAATCTGTTCTCAACCTGAATTCGGCTGGATCGTGAAAGGGGCGCAGGACAGCCGGAGGCGGTGGCCTGCAGATACCCCTCAAATCAATCTTTTGGTGGCTGATGTTTCCACGACTGCGATTGACCTAATAGGATAGGCAATCGTGAATCCTGCTGATCTTGCTGTACTAGTCCGAAAAGTCACCGTCGAGGTTTTGACTGCCCACGATGCCGATGTCTCTATCGTGCCGGAAAACCCGACCGTCGAGCGTCCGCGTAACCCTGAGCACGGCGACTACGCAACCAATATCGCCATGCAGCTGGGCAAGCGCGTCGGCATGGTGCCGCGTGACTTGGCAACTGAAATTGCCACAGCGCTCGGCGCTTCTGAGGGCATCGATGAAGCAACCATCGCAGGCCCGGGCTTTATTAACATCCGCCTGGCCTCCGATGCCCAGGGCAAGATCGTCGAGGACGTCCTGGCAGCGGGGGAGAAGTGGGGCCATGCCGACTTCAACTCCAACCTCGACGTGAACCTGGAGTTTGTCTCCGCAAATCCGACCGGGCCGATTCACCTGGGTGGTACTCGCTGGGCAGCAGTCGGTGACGCTCTCGGTCGTGTCCTGTCTGCCACCGGTGCCAAGGTCACCCGCGAGTACTACTTCAATGACCACGGTCGCCAGATTGACCGCTTCTCCGACTCCTTGGTTGCAGCCGCTCGCAACGAGCCGACTCCGGAAGATGGCTACGGCGGAGAGTACATCCAGGACATCGCCGCTGCTGTGCTGGAGAAGAACCCGCAGGCACTCGAGGGCTCTGAGGAAGAGGTCCAGGAGCACTTCCGCGCCATCGGCGTGGACATGATGTTCGAGCACATCAAGAAGTCTCTGCACGAGTTCGGCACCGATTTCGACGTTTACTTCCACGAAAACTCGCTGTTCGAGTCCGGTCAGGTGGAAGCAGCTGTCAATTCCCTGAAGGAAAACGGCAAGCTCTACGAAGCTGACGGCGCATGGTGGCTGAAGTCCACCGATTACGGTGACGACAAGGACCGCGTGGTCATCAAGTCCGACGGCGACGCAGCCTACATCGCAGGTGACATCGCCTACGTTAAGAACAAGTTCGACCGCGGCCACAACCTGTGCATCTACATGCTGGGTGCCGATCACCACGGCTACATCGCACGTCTGCGCGCGGCCGCTGCAGCGCTCGGCTACAACGCCGATGGCGTCGAGGTGCTCATCGGTCAGATGGTCAACTTGCTTCGCGACGGCAAGGCTGTCCGGATGTCCAAGCGTGCGGGCACAGTGGTCACCTTGGACGACCTGGTTGAGGCAATCGGCGTCGATGCTGCTCGCTACTCGCTAATCCGTTCCTCCGTGGACTCCAGCCTGGATATCGACCTGGGGCTGTGGGCTTCGCAGTCCAGCGACAACCCGGTCTACTACGTCCAGTACGGTCACGCTCGTCTGTGCTCAATCGGTCGCCGTGCCGAAGAGGCCGGTGTGACCAGCGAAGGCGCTGACTTCTCCCTGCTGGTAGAGGACCGCGAAGGTGAGCTCATCCGCACTATCGGTGAGTTCCCGGCCATCATCAAGTCTGCTGCTGACCTGCGGGAACCACACCGCATTGCCCGTTACGCTGAGCAGCTTGCCGGTGTCTTCCACCGCTTCTACGACACCTGCCAGATCCTGCCAAAGGCAGACGAAGAGGTATCCGAGCAGCACCGTGCTCGTCTCGGCCTGGCTGAGGCTACCCGCCAGACGCTGGCCAATGCTCTGCAGCTGCTCGGTGTTACTGCACCTGAGCGCATGTAGTCGAACGCGCCCGTAAAACTACACCCCGTTGCTCCGCCCGGGTAACGGAGAAAGAGAGCTGTTTCGTGCCTATCGACGGCAATGGTTTCGAACTGGGTGGCTACACCCGACCCGATTCCACCCAATTTAATGAACTACCAGCGCATGTCTGGCCAACTACCGCCCGTCGTCGGGGCGATGACGAAGATAACCCCGGCTCGGTGGAAATTGGCGGCGTGAGCCTGGTCGACATTGCCAAGGAATTTGGCACTCCAGCTTTTGTCGTCGATGAGCAGGACTTCCGCTCCCGCTGCCGCTCGATGGCCAAGGCCTTCCGCGGTGCGGAGAATGTCCACTACGCATCCAAGGCTTTCCTGTCGAAGACCATTGCCCGCTGGGTAATGGAGGAGGGGCTGCATCTCGATGTCGCCTCGGGCAACGAGATGGCTATCGCTATGGCGGCGGGATTCCCAGCCAAGGACATGACCTTCCACGGCAACAACAAGTCCACCGCTGAGCTGCGTGATGCTATCTCCGCCGGCGTGGGCAAGATTGTGCTTGACTCCCGTTCGGAGCTGCGTCGCCTGTCCCAGGTGGCGGCTGAAGCAGGCGTGGTGCAGGACGTGCTCGTTCGCGTGAAGCCCGGTGTGGAAGCGCACACCCACGAGTTCATTGCTACTGCGCATGAAGATCAGAAGTTCGGCTTTTCCCTCGCGTCCGGTTCTGCGCTGGAAGCTGCGAGCGTAGTAGAGGATGACGACAACCTGCGCCTGATTGGCCTGCATTGCCACATCGGTTCCCAGATTGTCGATTCCGACGGTTTCATTCTCGCCGCCGAGCGCGTGTTCTCACTGGTGGAAAAGCTGGTCGAACGCCACGGCACTGAAATCTCGGAACACTTCAACACTCTCGACCTTGGTGGCGGTTTTGGTATCGCCTACACCGCAGGCGAGCAGCCCCTCGACGTTGCTCCGCTTGCCGACGAGATCCTCACTGCCGTAGACAAGCTTGCGCAGCGTATCGGCATTGCGACTCCGGCAGTGGCTGTTGAACCAGGTCGTGCCATTGTTGGCCCGTCCATGGTCACGGTGTACGAAGTGGGCACTTTGAAGGATGTGACCATCGATGATGGCATGACCCGTCGTTACGTATCGGTCGATGGCGGAATGAGCGACAATATTCGTCCGGCGCTTTACGGCTCGAACTATGATGGTCGCGTCGTTAATCGCGAGGTGTCCGGTTCCAGGATTCCCACCCGCGTCGTCGGAAAGCACTGTGAATCGGGAGACATTCTGATTAACGATGCGAACTACCCGAACGACATTGTCGAGGGTGATCTGTTCGCGCTCGCTGCTACTGGGGCATACTGTTACGCAATGGCCAGCCGCTACAACATGCTGACGCGACCACCAGTAGTGTCGGTGTGCGATGGTCAAGTGACCCAAATATTAAGACGAGAAACTGTACAAGACTTACTAAGCCTGGAGTGTGAAACGCCACGATGACTGCCGCAACGAATAATCCTGGAAAGGGCGAGGGCCACAAAGTTGGTGTCGCTATTTTAGGTCTTGGCACAGTCGGTACTGAGGTTTACCGCCTGCTCAACGAGAAGGCTGAGGACTTCGAGCGCCGCATCGGCGGACCGGTCGAGGTCGTTGGTATTGCTGTGAGCGACAAGACCAAGCCGCGTCCGAATGTGGATCAGGATCTTCTTACCGACGATGCTTTTTCGCTGGTTCAGCGCGATGACGTTGACCTGGTAGTCGAGGTCATCGGCGGCATTGATTACCCACGTCGCGTTGTGCTGGAGGCACTGCGTGCCGGCAAGTCGGTCGTGACCGCCAACAAGGCACTCGTCGCCGCTCACGGCGAGGAGCTCTCTGAGGCTGCCGATTCCTCGGGTGTCGACCTTTTCTTCGAGGCAGCTGTGGCTGCAGCTATCCCGGTCGTCGGGCCGCTGCGCCGTTCGCTGGCCGGTGACACTGTCAATAAGGTCATGGGTATTGTCAACGGCACTACCAACTTCATCCTTGATGCGATGGACTCCACTGGTGCGGACTACGACGAGATGCTGGCAGAGGCCACCCGCCTGGGTTACGCCGAGGCCGACCCGACTGCAGACGTCGAGGGCCACGATGCCGCTTCCAAGGCAGCTATTCTGGCCAGCCTGGCATTCCACACCCGCGTGACTGCTGATGATGTTCACTGCGAGGGTATTACCGAGATCACCGCTGACGACATCGCAGCCGCCAAGAGCGCAGACTGCACCATTAAGCTGCTGGCTACCTGTGAGCGGGTTACGGACGAAAATGGCAAGGAGTCCATTTCCGCCCGCGTGTACCCAGCGCTGATTCCACGTCGTCACCCGCTGGCAACTGTGCGTGAGTCTTTCAACGCTGTCTTCATTGAGGCCGAGGCCGCTGGTCGCCTGATGTTCTACGGCAACGGCGCTGGTGGTAATCCGACCGCCTCCGCAGTGCTCGGTGACCTCGTTGCAGCTGCTCGCAACATTGTCCACGGTGGTCGCGCACCGGGAGATTCCACCTACGCTAACCTGCCGATTCTCGACTTCGGTGACGTTCGCACCCGCTACCACATCGACCTGCACGTCGACGATCGCGTCGGAGTGCTTGCCGATGTCGCTCGTACCTTCTCTGATCACAACATCTCCCTGCGCACCGTCCGCCAGGAAGAGGGCGCCAACGGCGCTCGCCTGGTCATCGTGACCCACAAGGCACTGGAGAAGGATTTGGAAGCAACGGTCGATGAATTGCGCGCCAACGACGCGGTTTTGGCCGTCAACAACGTCATTCGTATCGAAGGAATGGATATCTAAATGGCACAGGAGCTTTTCCCGGGTCAGAAGGTCACCGTCACGGTTGCAGGTTCGTCAGCGAACTTGGGCCCGGGCTTCGACACCCTGGGGTTGGCAGTTGCGCTCTACGACATCGTCGAGGTCGAGGTCATCGAGTCCGGTGTCGTCGTTGAAATTCACGGCGAGGGCGAAGTCGACCTGCCGCGCAACGAATCTAATCTGGTTTTGCGCGCGATTCGCGCGGGCCTTCGCGCCGCAGGAGTCGAGGCACCGGGGCTGAAGGTTATTTGCCACAACACCATTCCGCAGTCGCGCGGTCTAGGCTCTTCCGCAGCCGCCGCCGTTGCTGGTGTCGCTGCCGCTAACGGTCTGGCGGGCTTCCCGCTTACCGATGACCAGGTAATCCAAGAATCCTCGGTATTCGAAGGCCACCCGGATAACGCTGGCGCATCCGTTCTCGGCGGGGCAGTGGTCAGCTGGACTGACAAGCCTGTCGATGGTCGCACCGCACCTCAGTACCGAGCAGTGAGCATTCCGGTGCATGAGTCCATTCAGGCGACCGCACTCGTACCGGCATTCCACGCCTCCACGAATGCAGTCCGTCAGGTGCTGCCGAGCGATGTTTCGCATGTCGACGCTCGTTTCAATGTCTCCCGTACTGCGGTTATGACCGCAGCGCTGCAGTCCCACCCGGAACTGCTGTGGGAGGGAACGCGAGATCGCCTGCACCAGCCGTACCGCTCCGACGTGCTGCCGGTGACCGCAGAGTGGGTCAACCGCCTGCGCAACCGTGGCTACGCGGCATTCCTCTCGGGTGCTGGTCCGACCTGTATGGTTCTGGGAACTACTGCAGTAGATGAGAAGATCTTGGACGATGCCCGCGAGGCTGGCATCAAGGTCATGGAGCTGGGAATCGGTGAGCCGGTTAAGGTCGTGGTCGACGGCTAAGCCGCAGCTGCGGCCAGGTGCCGGGCCAGTGGCTTAGCCTGCTACCTACTTTTCGCCCGGCCCCTTCAGTTTCACGATGCTGTACTGACCTGCGCTCAAGTGCGAGCGCAGGTCTTTCTTGTCGAACTTGCCCACTGAGGTCTTATCGATTGAGTCCACGAAGGCCCAGTACTCCGGCAGCATCCACTTTGGCAGCTTTGGCCGCAGTTCATCGCGGAGCATTTCAGCGGTCTCCTTGCTCTGTTCAACTTCCGGCATCAGCACCGTAATGGCCAGTGGGCGCTCACCCCACTTTTTATCTGGCATGCCGATAATCGCGCACTCGAGTACCTGTGGGCTTTCCATTACGAAGTTTTCCAGCTGAGCGGAGTAGATCCACTCACCACCGGAACGAATGACATCGCGAGCACGGTCATGAATAGTCAGGTAGCCGTCGTGAGTAATCGAGCCGACATCGCCAGTGCGGAGCCACCCGTCCTCGGTGAACTGTTCGCTAGCCTCGTCGACCTCCGCACCGCGGAAGAAGTGCGCGGTGCCTCCATCTTGAGCCTCCGGAGAGCTGTAGTAGCCTCCGGTGACCGTGTTGCCGCGCACCTGCAGCTCACCCTGGTTGCGGTCATGCAGGTCGAGCACGCGGTCGTTGTCATCAACAATGCGGAACTGCATGATGTCCGGGAAACGTCCTTGGCTGACACGGTAGCGTTCGCGGGCCTCACCGGAGGCGCCGTACGGAGGTCGTGCCACGGTACCGATAGGCGAAGTCTCGGTCATGCCCCAGAAGTGGATGACATCGACACCGTAGCGCTCTTCCCATAGCCGAATCAGTGCAGGTGGGACAGGGGAACCGCCCGAGAAAATCTCCTGCAGACTCATGCGCTTCGGAGGATTGCTGAGGTAGTGCGCCATGAGGTTAATCCACAGCGTCGGCACGCCCTGAGCTACGCGCGGCATTGAGGTTTCGATGATTTCTGCCAGACGCGGTGCGGACAGGTCCGCGCCGGGGAAGATCAGCGATGCCCCGCACATGAAGGAGGCCAGCGGCACGCCCCAGGACAGGACGTGGTAAATGGGCACACAGCAAAGCCACGGGTTTCCATGCGAAATGGCAAAGGAGTCAGTGGTGCGCATATTCAGGCTGTGCAAGTACAGCGAACGGTGGCTGTAGACGACACCTTTAGGTGCGCCCTCGGTGCCCGTCGAATAGCACATGGCTGCACCGGAGTTTTCGTCGAGCTCAGGCCAGTCGAAGCGGCTGGGGCGTCCGTCGATGAGTGATTCGTAGGAGTACCACGGGATGCCAGCCGGCAGTTGCTCAGCCACATCCGACAGATCACCAATACCGATAATGATAACGGCGCGGACGCGCGGGCAGTGCGGAAGAACCTCGGCGAGCAGCTCAATCTCGGTCGGGTCTGCGATGATGACCTGGTCATCGGCGTGATTGATAATGTGCACAATCTGATCCGGCATGAGCTGCTTGTTCAGCGGCTGGAATACCGCGCCCATGGAGGCGACGCCGAGGAAGACCTCGAAGTGTTCGGTGCAGTTGTACATCAGGGTAGCGATGCGCTGGTCACCGTCGATGCCGAGCTCATCGCGAAGTGCATGTGCCAGCGCACTAGCGCGCGCGGCGATGGCGGAAAAAGTGGTGGTCTCAGGTCCGTCACTGTTCCAGGAGGTCACCGGAGTCCGACCGTGAATGGTGCGACCGTATTCCACAATCTGAGCGATATTGAGAGGAATATGAGGCATCGTACTGCGCATGAGCTCTACAGTACCGACTCGCAGCCCCGCGACCTAGCGAAACGCAGGTGAGAACTAGTGTTGCTACCTGACTATTTGGTGACTATCCTTGGTCAATAGGTCGTTTTCAATACGCGGATAGATACGTACTTCTTCATGTACTCCGCATGCCGTTGACCTTCGCAGTTGTTCACACAACGCGATGGCGCAACGTGACATTGAAAACACATAAATCAGTAGTGCGACTACATAGTCTTGCGGTGCTGTGGACCTAAAATTTCCTAACCATCTTCAGCCCGGACGCTCGGGTTTGAGATGCGGAAATAATGTAGGCAAGATGCCTCGGTTTAGTTTCAACGTCGAGGTCTTTTGCCTGGCTTTTTCGATAATTTCCCGTCAGCTGCGGCTACTTTTCCGCACGTGGTAAAGGTTCGACGACGGAGCACACGCGGTGGCGGGCAGTAAGAGCGAAAAAGTGTCAATGACATAGCCCCCTGTAGAGAGTGACTACAGGGAAGGTCGATGAAAGGACATCCGTGACCGATACGGACACCACTGCCACGGCAGGCGGCCCAGAGAATCTTGCGGCCCTCCGAATGGCAGAACTGCGTGAAATCGCTTCCAGCAAGGGCATTCGCGGCATCTCCGCCATGCGCAAGCATGAGCTGATTGAGGCCATTAAGAATGGTGCCCCGGCTGCTGGTTCCGCTCCCGCTCGGAAATCCCGCGCGAAGAAGGCTGTGGCTGGGGCTGCGGATACCGGCTCCAAGGCGAAGGATGCCAAGGAATCGCCGTCGGAAAGAGCGGATAAGGGTTCCAATAAGAGCGCCGACAAGAGCGACAAGGGCAACGACAAGCGTGACGACGCCAACGCGGATGGCCGCGAGGAGATGTCCCGTTCTCAGCAGCGTCGAAATCGTCGTAACCGTGCTCGTCAGCGCGAGCAGGAGAATCAGGACGATCGCAGCAACGATAGCCGCGACGATTCCGATAACGGCAACGACCGCGGTGAGCGTAACGACAATCGCAACGATCGTAATGATCGTAATGACCGCGGTGATCGCAACGACCGTAATAACCGCAACGATCGCAACAACCACGATCGAGACAACGATGATGAAGGCCGCGGCAACCGCAACAACCGCCGCGGTCGCAACAACAATCGCAATAACCATGACGATGACGGTCGTGGCAACCGTAACCGCCGCAACCGTCGCAATCGCCGCGACCGTCGCGGACGCGATAACAACGGTGGGGGACACGGCGGCCAGGACGAGATCCGCGAGGATGACGTTCTCCAGCCGGTGGCTGGCATCGTCGATGTGCTAGATAACAAGACCGCATTCGTGCGCACGTCCGGATACCTGCCGGGCTCTAACGATGTGCTGGTGTCCGCGCAAATGGTTCGTAAGTACGGCCTGCGCAAGGGCGACGCCGTCACCGGTCAGGTCCGCATGCCGCGTGAGAATGGCTCGGGCCAGGTCACTCATGGCAACGGCCGTAATCGCCGCAAGTACAACCCGCTGGTCAAGGTCGAAACTGTAAACGGCATCGATCCGGAGCAGGCAAAGCAGCGGCCGAACTTCGCTAAGCTCACCCCGCTGTACCCGAACCGTCGCCTGCGTCTGGAGACCGAGCAGAAGATCCTCACCACTCGCGTCATCGACCTGATTATGCCGATTGGTAAGGGTCAGCGTGCGCTCATCGTTTCGCCGCCGAAGGCCGGTAAGACCACGATCCTGCAGAACATCGCGAACGCTATCGCGACGAACAACCCCGAGTGCTACATGATGGTCGTGCTTGTCGACGAGCGCCCGGAGGAAGTCACCGACATGCAGCGCAGTGTCCGTGGCGAGGTCATTGCCTCCACTTTCGACCGCCCGCCGTCAGATCACACGGCAGTGGCCGAGTTGGCTATTGAGCGTGCAAAGCGTCTGGTGGAACAGGGGCAGGACGTCGTCGTACTGCTGGACTCCATTACCCGCCTTGGCCGTGCGTACAACAACTCTTCGCCGGCATCGGGACGAATCCTCTCCGGTGGTGTGGACTCCAACGCTCTGTACCCACCGAAGCGCTTCTTGGGTGCTGCCCGAAACATCGAGGAAGGCGGCAGCCTCACCATCATCGCCACCGCGATGGTGGAGACCGGCTCCGCAGGCGATACCGTCATCTTCGAGGAGTTCAAGGGCACCGGTAACGCCGAGCTGAAGCTCGACCGTAAAATCTCCGAGCGCCGCGTGTTCCCGGCAGTGGATGTCAACCCGTCGGGTACTCGTAAGGATGAGCTGCTGCTCAGCACGGAGGAGGCTCGCATTATGCACAAGCTGCGCCGCATCCTCTCCGCGCTAGAGTCGCAGGCTGCTATTGACCTGTTGATTAAGCAGCTGAAGAAGACCCGGAACAATAAGGAATTCCTGATGCAGGTGGCTTCTTCTGCACCAATGGCCGCCGACGTTGATGTGGACGACATGCTTTAGCTGGGGTTAGCCGCAAACCACAGCACCTACTAGCATTTCACCCATCACAATCTGAAGGAATATTCAATGGCTAATCAGGTTTCCGCAGTTGACGACATCCTCTCCGAATACCACGGCCTTGAGGCGCAGCTGGCAGACCCCGAGCTGCACAACGACCCGAAGGCTGCCCGTAAGGTCGGCAAGCGCTTCAATGAGTTGCAGCCGGTCATTCAGACTCACAAGAAGTTGACTGAGGTCCAGGATGACCTGGAGGCAGCTCGCGAGATGGCATACGAGGACTCCGAATTCGCAGCTGAGGCTGAGCGTCTCGCTGTCGAGGCAGAGGAGCTCGAGGAAAAGCTCGCCGACCTGCTGGCTCCGCGCGATCCGCACGACAGCGATGACATCGTTATGGAGCTCAAGTCCGGTGCCGGCGGTGAGGAGGCAGCGCTCTTCGCAGGTGAGCTCGCTCGTATGTACCAGCGCTATGCAGAAAAGCACGGCTTTACCACCGAGATTCTCGGGCTGTCCGAGTCTGATCTCGGCGGCGTGAAGGACATGACTATGTCCATCCGAGCTAAGACTCCGTCCCGTGACGGTGCGTGGAGCGTGTTCAAGTTTGAAGGTGGCGTTCACCGCGTGCAGCGCGTGCCGGTTACCGAATCTCAGGGCCGTATTCAGACGTCCGCCGCTGGTGTGCTGGTCTACCCGGAGCCCGACGAGGTCGAAGACATTCAGATTGATGAAAAGGATCTGCGTGTCGACGTCTACCGCTCCTCCGGTAAGGGCGGTCAGGGTGTTAACACCACTGACTCCGCCGTTCGCCTGACGCACCTGCCGACTGGTCTCGTTGTTACCTGTCAGAAGGAACGCTCGCAGATTCAGAACAAGGCCCGCGCTATGCAGGTCCTTGCTGCTCGACTGCAGCAGATGAAGGAAGAGGAGATTGCCGAGGCCGCCTCTGACCAGCGTAAGTCTCAGGTGCGCAACATGGATCGCTCCGAGCGCATCCGCACTTACAACTTCCCGGAGAACCGCGTTTCCGATCACCGCATCGGTTACAAGGCTCACAACCTGGACTCGGTGCTGGGCGGCGACATGGATGACCTGCTCAAGGCCCTCCACGACGCGGAGCGCGCTGAGCGTCTTGAAGCCGAGTAGCCCCACGCCCGCAGAAAATAGCTCGCCGACGTTACCGGATTCCGTCCGTACCCTCGGCGAGCTGTTTCGCTATGCGCGTCGCACGCTTGACGACGCGGCGCTGGCTTCTCCGGATGCCGACGCGCGGGCGCTAATTGCAGCTGCTATCAATGCGGGACCGGCAGACATCATCTTCCGCGGAGACGAACCGTACACCGATGAGGACGGTCGCAAGTATCTGGCCGAGGTACTGGCCCGCAGAGTGGCTCGTGAGCCACTGCAGCACATCCTCGGTACGGCGCCGATGATGAGCCTGGAACTACAGGTTGGGCCCGGTGTTTTTGTACCCCGGCCGGAGACGGAACTGCTTGCGCAGTGGGCAATCGATCGAGCCCGTGAACTGGTCGCAAGTGGCGTCGTCAAGCCGAAAATCGTTGACTTGTGTACCGGATCTGGTGCGCTTGCGTTGGCGATTGCCGATGCCGTACCCGAAGCGGACGTGGTGGCTGTGGAGCTCTCTGAGCGGGCACGGGCGTGGGCTGCGAAGAATATCGAGACGTACGGCGATGGGCGTGTGCGTCTGATTGCTGGCGATGTCACGGATATACAGCTGATTGATGCTGGCGGTGAACTCGCAGATTGGGTAGATGAGACCGACATTGTTGTGTCCAACCCTCCATATGTGCCCGAAGACACCGAGGTTGCGCCCGAAGTGAGAGCTGATCCGCACTCTGCGGTCTTCGGCGGCGACGATGGGCTAGATGTCATTCGACCTATGATGAACCTAGTGGATGCGCTGGTGCGGCCGGGTGGAGTCATCGGCATCGAGCACGATGACTCTTCAGGAGACGATGTCAGTTCACTGCTGAAGGACACCTGGGATTACGCTGATGTAGAGATCCGCCGTGACTTTGCAGGCCGTGATCGTTTTACGGTGGGACGCAAAAATTAATCTTAAAAGCAAACTTTGAAGCAGGAGCAAATATCTGATGAGCAGGATTATGGACTGCAGCACAGATGAAAACCGCGAACGCGCAATTGCAGCAGCAGTAGATGCAGTGAAGGCAGGACGGCTGGTCGTTATGCCTACCGATACCGTCTACGGCCTTGGCTGCGATGCCTTTGATAACCAGGCCGTTGCCTCCTTGCTGCGTGCCAAGCACCGCGGCCCGGATATGCCGGTACCGGTGCTCGTGGGTTCCTGGAACACGATTGAGGGGCTCGTCCGCGAATACTCGCCAGCTGCTCGCACGCTGGTGGAGGCTTTCTGGCCGGGCGGACTGTCGCTGGTTGTGAACCAGGCGCCGAGCTTGCCATGGAACCTTGGTGATACCGCGGGTACGGTCATGCTGCGCATGCCGCTGCACCCAATTGCTATCGAGATTCTGCGCCGCACCGGTCCGATGGCCGTGTCCAGTGCGAACATCTCCGGCCAGGCACCGGCCACCAATGCCGTGCGTGCCAAGCAGATGTTGGGTGGGGAAGCGGCTGTCTACGTCGACGGCGGCGAAGCCACGATTGGCACCCCATCGACGATTGTCGATATCTCGACTCCAGTGCCGCGGATTCTGCGCGAAGGCGCTGTGTCAGCAGCGGCGGTTGCTGAGGTTTTGAGTACGACGCCCGAGCGACTGCTGGGGCAGTAGTCTTGGCTACCTAAGGTTTTTCCTGTTTAATATCTGCAGCGATTGTGTGGGTGAGTAGTACCTAGTGGCGGACATGAGCTTATTGGCAGCCCAGTCGGGTGGGGCAGGTGTGCCCATCCGCGAGCTCGCCATGCTCGTTTTAGTTTCCGCTGCTGTCAGTTATTTGCTCACTGGAGTAGTGCGTTTTGTGCTGGTTCGCTCGGGCTGGTTGGATGCGCCCCGCACGCGCGATGTCCACGATATTCCGAAGCCCAGGCTCGGAGGCGTGGCGATGTACTCTGGGGTGGTCGCAGCTATCGCCCTTGCCTCGGTTATGCCGGCCCTCAACCGTGGTTTTCCACCTATGACTCCAGATATGAGGGCAGTTGTGGCGGCCGCGTCGCTCTTGCTAATCGTCGGTATTTGGGATGACCTCTTTGACTTAGATGCCCTTACGAAGTTGGTGGGGCAGGTCGCGGCGGCACTGTTGATGTCATTTATGGGCGTCAATTGGTATCTGCTCTATATCCCGTTCAGTGGCGGCGCCACTCTCATTCTCGATCCAATCATGTCCACAGTCTTGACTGTCCTATTTACTGTGGCATTGATTAACGCCTTCAATTTTGTTGACGGAATTGATGGTCTCGCAGCTGGACTCGGCATGATTGCCGCAGCTGCAATCCTTGTCTATTCGATGGTCCTGCTTCACGACCAAGGCGGAACCGTGTCTGCCTATCCACCCGCGATGATCTCCGCGTGCCTCCTCGGCGCTTGCCTGGGCTTCTTGCCGCACAACTTCGAGCCCGCACGCATTTTCATGGGCGATTCCGGTGCCATGATGATCGGCTTGCTGCTCGCAGCGGCATCGGTGTCGGCGTCGGGACGCATCGCGCCCTCCATGTACGGCACCGCTGACGTCATCGCTCTAATCTCGCCGATTGTGGTCGTCATCGCAGCAATTAGCGTGCCAATGCTAGACCTACTTCTCGCTGTCGTTCGCCGCGTCAGTCAGGGCAAGTCACCTTTCTCACCCGACAAAATGCATATTCACCACCGCCTCTTGTCGATGGGGCACAGTCATCGCCGCGTGGTGCTAGTGCTTTACCTATGGGTGTCGGTCGTCGCGTACGCCGCCGTTGCCACCACCATTTTCCCCTTTGAATTCGTCGCTCTCACCTTCGGGGTCCTGCTTATCATCGCGGTTGTCTTCACCCTCCGTCGTCGCAATGCGCTTGCCGACGACCGTTCAAGGGGAGCGCGTCCCAGAAGTGGAAGTGGGGTCCGGCAGGTTATAAGACGTCGACGTGGACGCAGAAGGTACAATCTTCGACCGTGACTGAAAAAACAACTCCGGAGCCCGAGTCTAAATACGATGATTCGCGGCGACCGCTGCTGGCTGCTGCTCGCTCGGGCGCAATCGCGCTCGCTGTGATTACCGTGCTTTCGCTGCTGGTCTGGGGTGGCAAAAACGGTATGCCCGGTGTCTGGGGCGTACTCCTTGGAGCGGGCATTAGCGGAAGCTTCGTATTGCTTACCGTTCTAGGCATCCTCTTTACTGCTCGAACTTCGCCGTCCGTTACGCTTGCCGTTGTACTGGGTGGTTGGTTGTTGAAGATTGTCGTACTAATCGGTGTCCTGGTTGTTATTAGAAATCTTGAGTTTTATGACAACATGACTTTCTTCGTCACTGTTGTACTCACTCTGATGGTGACACTCGGTGCAGAAGTGTGGGGAATGTCGCAATCTAACCTCACTTATGTGCAACCAATGAAGGACGAATAGCTCGTTAATAACTTGTTGACCTGCTGAGAGGCTGCAATACGCTTCTAAAACCGCAGGTAATAAGCATATTGTCCAGTTTGTGCAGAAGATGCCACAAATAGAGGCCGAAACCCACAGAGGGGGTCGGCCTCTTTGTTGGATTCGGGGTCGGAAACGCGGGGGTGTACCGGGTGGGGAAAATGAGTCAGAACTGTTATCCTGAGTTTCGGGTAAGACGGCCTGTAGCGAAATAACTATCATTTCCACAGGTACGGTCCCCGTGAGCGCCGTGCTGATGAGCGAATGGAATCCGCGGCGCGACACGTTAAATGACGTCCTTCGCACCGCTTGACAATAGTTCTAGCGGCCCAATCACGGGAGAGAACGCTGAGCGTTACAACACTTGCCGAGATGCGGGGTGAGTTTCACTCACCCAACTTGCAGGAGGAGTATTTCCCGGGTGAACAATTTGGCGACTTCATTCTAGGTGGCAGTGGCGACTGGTACGCCATGGACCGCCTGATGATTGTTCGTCTTTTGATGGCCGTGATCGTCGCCGTGTTCTTCGTCGTCGCAATGCGTCGTCCGAAGCTCGTGCCGACTGGTCTGCAGAACGTTGCGGAGTTGATGCTGGACTTCGTCCGCATCCACATCGCGGAGGAGATTCTGGGTAAGAAGGAGGGGCGTCGTTTCCTTCCGGTTCTGGCCACCATCTTCTTCCTTGTTATCTCGATGAATATTGCGGCTATTATTCCTGGCCTCAATATTTCGCCGAACGCCCGAATCGGTATGCCACTGGTTCTGGCCCTGTTCGCATACGTTGCCTTCATTTACGCGGGCTCGAAGAAGATGGGCTTCTTCAAGTTTGTGAAGTCGGCAGTCGTTATTCCGAACTTGCCACCGGTACTCCACCTCATCGTGGTGCCGATCGAGATTTTCTCCAACTTCGTTCTCCGCCCAGTTACGCTGACCATCCGTCTGATGGCCAACATGCTGGCGGGCCACATGGTTCTAGTCCTGCTTTTCGGTGCCACGAACTTCTTCTTCTGGCAGCTGAATGGTTGGACCGCCCTGTCCGGGTTGACCCTTGTCGCTGCGGTAGCATTCACGCTGTTCGAGATGCTGGTGATTTTCCTGCAGGCATACATCTTTGCCCTGCTGAGCGCCGTCTACATCGAACTGTCGCTGCACGCAGACGAGCACTAACCCATAACTAATGAGGCCGCAACTTCGGCAACAAGGCCTCGCAAATTTAATAGCAAGACCCACTTGACCCACAAAAGCCCCGGGCCTACTTAGAACAATCTTTAATCCGGGGCCATCCTTTAAGAAAGGGAACGGTTCATAATGAACGACGTCATCCTCTCCGCCCAGGACGCTGTCCAGGCTGTCGACACCAACGCTGGCCTGAAGACCATCGGTTACGGTCTGTCCACCCTGGGCCCGGGCCTCGGTATCGGCATCGTCGCCGGCAAGACCGTTGAGGGTATGGCACGCCAGCCTGAGATGGCCGGCCAGCTGCGTACCACCATGTTCCTGGGTATCGCCTTCACTGAGGCTCTCGCCCTGATCGGCCTGGTCGCAGGCTTCGTTTTCTAAGTCCGGACCTTCAAGCGGAGAACACGTAAACCATGACAGATTTCACCTTTTTGCTAGCGGCGGGTGACCTCCCGATGGGAGAGTCCATTAACCCGCTGCTGCCAAAGACCTATGACATCGTCTGGTCCGTTGTCCCGCTGGTAGTTATCCTGGTTCTCTTCTGGAAGCTCGTTCTTCCGAAGTTCCAGGAGGTCCTGACCGAGCGGGAGGACCGGATTGAGGGCGGCATTGAACGCGCTGAAGCTGCACAGGCTGAAGCCAAAGCCGCTCTGGAAAAGTACAACAGTCAGCTCGCAGAGGCCCGTACTGAAGCAGCAAAGATTCGCGACGAAGCCCGTGCACAGGGTCAGCGCATCATTGCAGACGCTACGACCAAGGCTAATGACGAGAGCGCACGAATCATCGAGTCCGGTGAGAAGCAGCTCGCTGCCCAGCGTGAGCAGGTAGTCGCAGAGCTGCGCAAGGAAATGGGCCAGAACTCCATCAATCTCGCTGAGCGCCTTCTGGGCGAGCAGCTTTCCGACGACGTTCGTAACTCGTCGACGATTGACAACTTCTTGTCCAACCTTGACACCGTGGCCCCGGCCGGAAAGTAGGCGACATGCACGCAGCAAGCCGCGAATCCCTGGCAGCCCTTAGCCAGCGACTGGACGCCGCTATCAGTGGCGACAATGTCGCTGTTGCTCAGGCTGCTCAGACTGGTTCCGAGCTTTTCGACATCGTCGAGGTCCTGGACTCCGACCGCGGCCTGCGTGTCGCTGTCGCCGACACCTCGGCGACTGCGGAACAGCGTTCCGGCCTTGTCCGGAGCCTGTTCGCGGGCAAGGTATCTGAGACGACTCTTAACCTCGTCGTGGATGCTGCCGCGCAGGTATGGTCCACCCCGCGTGAAATGCGTGAGGGTTTGGTAGAGCTGGGCCGTCGAGCCCTCCTTCGCTCTGCCGAAGGCCAGGGACAGCTTGAGACTGTTGAGTCTGAGCTGTTCCAACTGGGACACATCCTGGCTGAGCAGTCGCAGCTTGAACAGCTGCTGGCCGACAAGGCCGCAACCCCCGAAGCCAAGCGTGGGCTCCTCGCCTCTGTGCTGTACGGCAAGGTCACTTCCGTGACCGAAACCCTCGCACTGCAGGCTGTTGGCCGCCCATCCAAGCGCCCCGCGGACGACATTGACTCCCTGTCCCGGCTAGCCGCCGGCCTGCGGAACCACGTCGTCGCTCGCGTGACCAGTGCCACGGCCGTCTCTGACGAGCAAGAGCGAGCACTGGCGGACAAGCTCGGCCGAGTCTACGGCAAGGCGATGTCCATCCACACCGTGATCGATAAGTCGATTCTCGGTGGACTGGTCATCCGGGTTGGCGACGAGGTCATCGACGGTAGCCTTTCAACAAAGCTTGAGAAGCTGCGCGTCGGCCTCGGCTGACGGATGGTTTAGACGATTAATCACTGGAAGAATATTACCGAGAGCAGGAAGAACATGGCGGAGCTGACGATCTCCTCCGACGAGATCCGTAGCGCGATTGCGAACTACACCTCGAGCTACTCCCCGGAGGCCTCCCGCGAGGAGGTTGGCGTTGTTATCAGTGCAGCTGATGGTATCGCCCAGGTTTCGGGAATGCCGTCGGTCATGACGAATGAGCTTCTGGAGTTCCCGGGCGGCGTTATTGGCGTCGCTCAGAACCTCGACACCGACAAGGTCGGCGTTGTGGTGCTGGGTAACTTCGAGTCGCTTAAAGAGGGTGACGAGGTAAAGCGGACGGGTGACGTCCTTTCGATTCCGGTCGGGGACAAGTTCCTCGGTCGCGTAATTAACCCCCTGGGCCAGCCGATTGACGGCCTGGGCGACATTGAGGCTGAAGAGGACCGCGTCCTCGAGCTGCAGGCACCGACCGTGCTGCAGCGTCAGCCGGTTGAAGAGCCGATGGCTACTGGTATTAAGGCCATCGACGCAATGACCCCAATTGGTCGTGGTCAGCGTCAGTTGATCATTGGTGACCGTAAGACCGGTAAGACCGCGGTCTGCCTGGACACCATCTTGAACCAGAAGGCTAACTGGGAGTCCGGTGACCCGAGCAAGCAGGTGCGATGCATCTACGTTGCTATCGGTCAGAAGGGCTCCACCATTGCTGGTGTGCGCCAGACCCTCGAGGAGCAGGGCGCACTCGAGTACACCACTATCGTTGCTGCCCCGGCGTCGGATGCCGCAGGCTTCAAGTGGCTTGCACCATTCGCAGGCGCCGCACTGGGTCAGCACTGGATGTACCAGGGCAAGCACGTCCTGGTCATTTACGATGATCTGACTAAGCAGGCAGAGGCATACCGTGCCATCTCGCTGCTGCTGCGTCGCCCGCCGGGACGCGAAGCTTACCCGGGTGACGTCTTCTACCTCCACTCCCGTCTGCTGGAGCGTGCTGCGAAGCTCTCCGACGACATGGGTGCAGGCTCGCTGACCGCACTGCCGATCATCGAGACCAAGGCAAACGACGTGTCGGCCTTCATTCCGACCAACGTCATTTCCATTACCGACGGCCAGGTCTTCCTCGAGTCCGACCTGTTCAACCAGGGTGTCCGCCCGGCTATTAACGTCGGTGTGTCGGTTTCCCGTGTTGGTGGTGCCGCACAGACCAAGGGCATGAAGAAGGTTTCCGGTAACCTGCGTCTGGACCTCGCGTCCTACCGCGACCTGGAAGCATTCGCAATGTTCGCATCCGACCTGGACGATGCCTCCAAGCGTCAGCTGGAGCGCGGTCAGCGTCTGGTTGAGCTGCTGAAGCAGAAGGAAAACCACCCGCAGCCGGTCGAGTACCAGATGACCTCCATCTACCTCGCTGGCGAGGGCGAATTCGACGATGTCCCGGTTGAGGACGTCCGTCGCTTCGAGGCCGAGCTGCTTGAGCACCTGCAGGACACTCAGCCTGCAGTCTTCGAGCAGATTGACGGCGGCGTCGCCTTCTCTGACGAGTCCAAGGCTGCTCTGAAGTCCGCTACCGCTAACTTCAAGAAGTCCTTCCAGACTTCTGAGGGCGCACCGCTGGCTTCCGAGGCTCCGGTCGAGGCACTCGACGAGGGCGAGCTCAAGAAGCAGCAGATTACGGTCTCCCGCAAGACTGCCCAGAACTAGGCAGGTTGAGCTACTCAATGACCGTTTTCGCAATTGAAGGGAGGGAATAGGACATGGCGAATCTTCGTGAACTTCGAGCCCGAATCAAGTCGGTGAACTCGACCAAGAAGATCACCAAGGCCCAGGAGCTTATCGCAACCTCGCGCATTACTAAGGCGCAGCGTCGCGTAGCAGACTCCCAGCCGTACGCCGACGAAATCGAGAAGGTCATCGGACGTCTCGCATCGGCTTCGTCGTTGGATCACCCGATGCTCGTAAAGCGTGAGGGTAACCAGCGTGTTGCAGTCCTGGTTGTCACCAGTGACCGCGGCATGTGTGGCGGCTACAACCACAACGTCCTGAAGAAGGCTGCAGAACTGCGTACCGCTCTGGAAGAGCAGGGGCATGAGGTCGTTCTCTACGTGACTGGCCGTAAGGGCACCGACTACTACGACTTCCGTGGTGTCGAGCTCGCCGGTACGTGGGAGGGCTTCTCCCAGGATCCGGACTACGCCGCAACCCACGACGTGCGTCGTCACCTCATTGATGGTTTCAACGCTACGGCCGAGGGCACTGCCAAGTACCGCGAAGGCCTGCGTGGCACCAACGGCGAGGCCGTTCAGGGCTTCGACCAGGTCCACGTTGTCTACACGGAATTCGTGTCCATGCTTTCTCAGATTCCGCGTGCACACCAGATGCTCCCGATTGAGCCTGTGTACGAGGATGTCGAGATTGCTCAGGGCGAGGACATGCTGTCCGATGGATCAGATGACCTCAAGCCGGACTATGAATTCGAGCCTGATGCAGACACCCTGTTGGCAGAGCTTCTGCCGCAGTACGTGTCCCGCACTCTGTTCGCAGTGATGCTCGAGGCCGCTGCCTCTGAGTCCGCTGCCCGTCGTAACGCTATGAAGTCCGCGACGGACAACGCTACCGAGCTGGTCAAGGACCTCTCGCGTGTTGCTAACCAGGCACGTCAGGCACAGATTACCCAGGAAATCACAGAAATCGTCGGTGGCGCCGGTGCGCTCGACGACAGCGGAGAAAGTGACTAGATATGAGCACAGCTCTAAGTGAGCAGAACACCACCACGGCTGTGGGCCGTGTTGTGCGTGTCATCGGTGCCGTCGTCGACGTGGAGTTCCCGCGTAACGAACTGCCGGCACTTTACAACGCGCTGACCGTGGAAGTTACCCTTCCTTCGGTCGCCAAGACCATTGTCCTCGAGACTGCACAGCACCTCGGTGACAACATGGTTCGTACCATTGCTATGGCTCCGACCGACGGCCTGGTCCGCGGTGCAGAGGTCAAGGACACCGGAAAGCCGATTTCGGTTCCGGTTGGTGACGTCGTCAAGGGTCACGTCTTTAACGCAATGGGCGACTGCCTGGATGAGCCGGGCCTGGGTCGCGATGGTGAGCAGTGGGGCATCCACCGTGAGCCTCCGGCCTTCGACCAGCTCGAGGGCAAGACCGAGATTCTGGAAACCGGTATTAAGGTCATCGACCTGCTGACCCCGTACGTTAAGGGCGGCAAGATTGGTCTGTTCGGTGGTGCCGGTGTCGGTAAGACCGTTCTGATTCAGGAGATGATTACTCGTATTGCACGCGAGTTCTCCGGTACTTCGGTCTTCGCCGGTGTTGGTGAGCGTACCCGTGAGGGCACCGACCTCTTCCTGGAAATGGAAGAGATGGGCGTTCTCCAGGACACCGCCCTCGTCTTCGGCCAGATGGACGAGCCTCCGGGAGTCCGTATGCGCGTCGCGCTGTCGGGTCTGACCATGGCAGAGTACTTCCGCGATGTTCAGCACCAGGACGTGCTGCTCTTCATTGACAACATCTTCCGTTTCACCCAGGCCGGTTCTGAGGTTTCGACCCTGCTGGGTCGTATGCCTTCCGCCGTGGGTTACCAGCCGACCCTGGCTGACGAGATGGGTGTTCTGCAGGAGCGCATTACGTCCACCAAGGGCCGTTCGATTACCTCTCTGCAGGCCGTCTACGTGCCTGCCGATGACTACACCGACCCGGCTCCGGCAACGACCTTCGCCCACCTCGATGCAACCACCGAGCTCGACCGCTCGATTGCATCGAAGGGTATTTACCCGGCAGTGAACCCGCTGACTTCGACTTCTCGTATCCTCGAGCCGTCGATCGTCGGTGAGGAGCACTACCGAGTTGCTCAGCAGGTTATTAACATCCTGCAGAAGAACAAGGAACTCCAGGACATCATCGCCATCCTCGGTATGGACGAGCTGTCTGAGGAGGACAAGGTGACCGTGCAGCGTGCACGTCGTATCCAGCGATTCTTGGGTCAGAACTTCTTCGTTGCTGAGAAGTTCACGGGTCTGCCTGGTTCGTACGTCCCGCTGAAGGACACCATTGTTGCCTTCGACCGCATCTGCAAGGGCGACTTCGACAACTACCCGGAGATGGCCTTCGACGGCCTGGGTGGCCTCGACGATGTCGAGAAGAAGTACGCTGAAATGCAGAAGAAGTAAGGGGCATCCTCATGGCTGAAATCACCGCTGAACTGGTTGCCGTTGAGCGACCGCTCTGGAAGGGCAAGGCCACCGTGGTCTCTGCCCAGACCACCGAGGGTGAGATCGGCGTGCTGCCCGGACACCAGCCGTTGCTTGGCCAGCTGGTCAACAACGGCACGGTGACCATCAAGACCGCAGACGGCAAGGTTCTTGTCGCTTCGGTACAGGGTGGGTTCATTTCCGTGTCTACCTCGAAGGTTTCGATCCTCGCGGATAAGGCAATCTGGGCTGACGAGGTTAACCTCTCCGAGGCCGAGTCCAACCTGACTTCGGATGACCCTGCAGTAAAGGCACAGGCTGAGTCGGAGGTCCGCGCGGCTCGTCGCGCTTCCACCAACTAGTCTTTTCGCCTGAACATCCGGTCGCACGACCGTATTCTTCCTGCTTCTTTAAACGGGGCGGGGAGCTCGCAAGAGAAATCTTGCCAGCTTCCCGCCCCGTTTTTCTTAGTTATTTTTCATGTCAGTGCAACAATCGGGTAGGGTTTGTAAAAAGCCTCTAAAGCGCTTTTGAACCAAGGTTCGTCGTCTATTCATCCGGATGCGAGGCTGGCAGATAGTGTTTTCAAGCGTAACCATGATGTCAATCATGTTCATGATTATCGGTGCGATGTTGATCGTCGGCGGGGTCCTTGCCCTGTGGCGTTTCGCCAGCCTGCATGCAAAAGGTACTCCTGTTATTGCTCGTCGCCTTCCTGCAGGTGATGGCAGTCATTGGCGCCATGGTGTCATTGTTTATTCAGAGTCGACGTTGAAGATGTACAAGCTACGTTCGCTGCGTCCTGGCTGTGATGCCGAATTTGCCCGTCACGATGTCACTATTGTGGATCGCCGAGATCCGACTGACATCGAGGCGGGTTTTTTCGCGCCCGGGCTTCGGGTAGTCAGGATTAAAACGGGGAAAAATACCGAATGGGAGTTTGCCGTGGACTCGTCCTCGGACACTGCGCTGGTGGCGTGGGTGGAGTCGAAGCCGTCGTCACGCCAGACTCGTGAGTTTCCTACAGATATTGAGCGACGCCTCCGTTCGGCTTATAACCGTGGCCGGGGAAGTCAGTACTAGTCTCTTACGACAGGCTATTGCTAAGGCTCTAGTGGGTATTGTTTTCTCCCGCGCGGCAGTCACGTTAGGGTAGGGGAATGCGCCTTGTGATTGCTGAATGCACCGTTGACTATGTCGGTCGCTTGAATGCCCATCTGCCTCATGCCCCGCGCTTGCTGTTGGTGAAAGCAGATGGGTCAGTTTCTGTGCATGCCGACGACCGTGCATATAAGCCTCTGAACTGGATGACACCGCCGTGCACGCTGACGGAGAAGGATATTCTCGACGAGTCGGGGGAAGACACTGGTGAAAAGCTCTGGGTCGTTGAGAATAAGAAGGGCGAGCAACTTCGTATCACTATCGGCAAGGTGCTGGCTGATAGCACGTACGAACTGGGAGAGGACCCTGGCCTGGAGAAGGACGGGGTAGAAGCGCATCTACAGGAACTGCTTGCAGATCAGTTCACAACGTTTGGCGAGGGCTACACCCTGATTAGGCGCGAATACCCAACCCCGATCGGACCGGTGGACCTGCTTGGCCGCGATGAAAACGGCGCCACCGTTGCAGTCGAGGTTAAGCGTCGGGGCGGTATCGATGGCGTTGAGCAGCTAACCCGTTACTTGGAGATGCTGAACCGCGATGAGCTGCTGGCACCGGTGGAAGGGATTTTTGCTGCCCAGGAGATTAAGCCACAGGCCAAGACTCTGGCAGAGGATCGTGGGATTCGCTGTGTGACCGTGGATTACGACGCCCTGCGTGGCCTGGAGTCCAATGAATTGCGGTTGTTCTAGCCATGCCTAGGCGAAACCACAAGCGGCGCGGTAATCAACGAGGCAACCAACGCGGCGGGCGTAATAACCACGGCCAGAATCGCGGCAGCCTGCCCACATTTGGCAGTTCTTTCCAAAACACCCGCACTGAATCTGGGCCTGCTGGTTGGCAGGACGTGGACTTTGCGGTGCGTAACATCAGCGCTGGACAGTCGAACAAGGTTTATCGCTGTCCAGGGTGCGACCAGGAAATCATGCCCGGGACCTCGCACATCGTAGCTTGGCCGCAGGATTATGGTGCAGGCGCCGATGACCGGCGCCATTGGCACACTAACTGCTGGCGCAACAGAGCTCACCGCACTATCACGCGCCGCTGGGGATAGATTTACTTAGCCGGCTCAACGAGCTCCAGCAGGACGCCACCGGCATCCTTCGGGTGGATGAAGTTGATGCGCGAACCTGCGGTACCGATCTTCGGCTCCGGATACAGCACCCGGGTGCCCTGCTCCTTCAGGTGCGCCATCAGCGCCTCCAGATCAGTGACACGAACTGCGTACTGCTGGATTCCTGGACCCTTCTTGTCCAGGTACTTTGCAATCGTGGACTGGTCATTCAGTGGCGCGAGAATCTGAACCAGAGTGCCACCTTCAACCTTGTCGGCCGGGCCGACCATGGCCTCGTGGACACCCTGCTCTTCATTGACTTCATCGTGGTAGTTGATGAAACCAAGGTTTGCGCGGTACCACTCGATAGCGGCATCAAAATCCGGGACTGCGACGCCGACGTGATCAACAGCGACTACGTACTTATGGGGAACGGGAATCTGTGTCTCACTCATAGTTCCCAGGGTACTCGCTATTATCGGCGCCATGATTGTCGCATTTTCTGTTGCCCCCACTTTCTCCGATCCTGAGCAGGGAATGGCTGAGGCTGTTGCTGAAGCCGTGCGTGTTGTGCGCGAATCTGGCCTGCCCAACGAGACCAATGCCATGTTCACCCTTGTTGAAGGCGAATGGGATGAGGTGATGGATGTCATTAAGCGAGCCACGGAAGCAGTCAGCCGTGTCAGTCCGCGTACTTCTCTGGTCATCAAAGCGGACATTCGCAACGGATATACCGGGCAGCTGCGTGCGAAAGTGGATGCGGTCGAGGATGCGCTGAAAGCCACCGACTAGTCTCTTGTTCGGATTGGACACGTAGGCTCTACATAGGTCTTTACATAGGCTTTACGACGACACTGGAGAGGAACCCCTTTGACGATGCCAGCTGGACATGGTCACGCACATGGCCATTCTCATGGTCACTCGCATGGAGCACACGGTCACCGCGAGTGCTCGACTCCGCCGCCACCACCCGGCACGGTTGATTTGGAGCAGCTCCACCAGCGCGCCGAAGCCGAACGTAAGCGCCGAGAGGAGATCGAGCGGGCAACCAGTGATCAGGGAAATGGGCTTCCTCCTGTAGTTGAGATTGTCCCGCAGACCCTTGAGGCAGAAGTCGTTCTGCGCTCGGAGCAGGTCCCGGTTATTGTCTTGATCGGCATGGCTGGAGCAGCTGATTCGTTGCGTCTTCGGGCTGAGCTAGAAGGCATGGCCCGTGAGGCTAACTTGAACTGGATCCTGGCGTGGGCAGATGCTGAGGAGCATCCGCAGCTGGCCCAGGCATTCGGTGTGCAGGCAGTGCCGACAGTCACGGCTGTGGCTATGGGCAGTCCCATTGGCATGTTTGTCGGCGAGAAAACCAGGGATTGGCTGGAGCAGTGGCTGGCGCAGGTTATGGAGGCCACTCGGGGTCGTCTCAAGGGGTTGCCGGCGGGAACTCGTATGGCTGGGGAGGGCAGCGGGCCGGAGGCTCCGGAGCCGACTGACTTCTTCGGCAATCCCGTACCCACCGATGACCCGCGTTTGGAGCAGGCTGAAGAGTTGCTCGAGGAGGGCGATTTCGACGGAGCGTTGGAGCTGTATGACGCTATGCTGCAGTCCGAGCCCGCAAATCAGGGGCTGAAGCGCGCTCACGCGAATGTGTCCTTCTTCGCCCGCGCTGCCAAAATCGATCGCAGCGCAGATCCAATTGCAAAGGCCGACGCTGCGCCGAAGGACGTCGCGCTCGCCCTCGATGCCGCGGATGTCACGATGCTTGTCGACGATCCAGCGAAGGCGCTCGATCGTTTGTTGAAGTTGCTCCCGCAGGTGTTTGGCGATGACCGTGAGGCCATCAAGTCGCGTCTACTAGAGCTGCTTGTGCTATTCGATACCGCAGATCCAGTGGCATTGGATGCACGCCGGAGGATGGCTAGCGCACTGTACTAGGAGTACTGGACTAGGGGCACTGTACTAGGAGCCTGGAAAGCGCTCAGGCTCCTAGCTTGAAGCGTCGGTGTATGGCCAGTCATCCGGAGCCATGAAGTAGTAGACGCTGCCCATTACAGCGGCCATAAACGCCATTAGCAACAGGAAAAGTGTTGCTTTCATTGCCACATGACGCTCCGCATACCAGGCGTAAAAGGCGTCCAATTTTGCTGCCAACCAGATGTTCAGGCGACGTGTCGGCGGATGCACCAACGAGAGAATTCCCAGTGCAACAAAGATGCAGAGCCATCCGGGAGCAGGAGTTGGCAAAATGATAATGCCAACAATGAGCAATACGAAGCCTGCGACGAGAAGAACCGGGGAGAGTACCGGCCCATACCAGGTGTTGCGCATATGGGCATGGCGAATCTGCATGCGGTCCATCAAGCGATGTACCTTTTCCTTCATTGCGATTCACTTCCTCCGATTTTCGGTGCCGTGCGCTATTTCTAGCAGCGGTCTCGGACGAGGCATCGTTGAAGCATTAAGCATCAAATGTGCAGCTCAACTGCCTGGGTGCACCGTTGGACATTGATTCTTTTAATCATGTCTATATTTAATCCATTGTTGCACAAAAGCTGCGCCCCAGTGCAACGAGATTTTTCGGAAGGTGGTAATCTTCCAACAGTTCTCAGTGGTTTACAGCAGTTACCACTGCATCTCATCCACCTGTTCACCTCAGACAGTTCATACTGCGCTAGGTGCCTTTGGTCTTCAGTTTTCTGCAGCCAGGAGTTTTGCATGCGACTTCGCCCCAAAGCCCTTCGCGCTACTTCCGCCTCGGTCATTGTTGCGCTTTCGGCCTCGACTCTGTTGGCGGGGTGCACCATCGATGTCCCAAGCACCACCGGGTCCAAGGCCACCACTGCTACCACAAAACCTAATGCTCCAGATAACGGTTGGGATGCTTCCGAGGAAGTCACCTGGTCTGATGCACAGGACGTCCTCGATACTGCGGCTAAGAGTTTCTCCGACAACTATGGCATTGATTTAGGTGTCTATTTGCGTGTCATTGACGGTCCATACAAAGGGCTCACGGCGTCGGTAGGCGAGGATACGAAGGAGTACTCCGCATCGACCATCAAGGCTCCGTTAGTGGTTACTGCGCTGAAGAAATTCGGCGATGACCTAGACAAGACGGTGACGGTCGATTGGGACAATGGTGTTGGCGGAAGCGTGATTGGCCCTGGCCAATACACGCTCGACGGGCTGTTGCAGTACGTGATGCGGTATTCGGACAACACCGCGGCGAATGGGTTGATTGACGCTGTCGGTGGTTTCGACGAGGTCAACAAAACCATCAAGGAAGCCGGTGTTGATGACAAGCGCTACCACCTGGGCAACAAGTTCAACATCCCCAATCCCAGCGGTGATCGGTCCTGGTTTACTCCCTCTCAAGCTGCGCTGTTCATGGCACGTCTCCAGGAAGTGGCCGATGGCACCTCAAAGCACAATTTCATTACCAAGGACACGGCACAAACTGCATTGACCTACCTCACTTACGGTGGTTCGCAGAAGTTTGTGATGTACGTCGGCTCCGCGGTCCAGAAGACCGGTGACACTGCCGAGGGCGTTAATGACCACGGTATTTTGTACACCGCAGCCGGACCCATCGCTTACGCCATTACGACGCGCTTTGATGAGGTGCCGCTCAATGAGCTTACCGACGGACTGCTCGGCCAGCTGGGTTCCCAAATAGCCCCGCTGCTGCCGGATTACAATCGCCTTGGTGAGGATGGCAAGCCACTGAGTGCTAAGCAGGCTGCGACGTGGAGTGCAGATGAGGATGGCGACGGCATTCCGGATCGCATCGGAACCGACAGCATGGATGGATCCGCGTACACCGATGATTCAGATTCTGCGAATTACAACGAATCTTTGGAACCTGACTGGTTCAATCCGTTCCGAGGATAAAACCTGGATACGCTCCCTAAAACAAAATTGCCCGTGAGTCAGGTTTTCAGGCCGAAACTCAGATCACTGAAAACCGTGCAGCACGGGCAATTCCTATGAGATTGTCTTTTGTTTGGCTTGATTCGGGACTAGCCCTGCCACTTCAGCCAAACGGCGGTGTTGGCCGGCAGCACCAAATCAATCGAGTGAGCCTGGCCGTTCCAACCGTGCTCAACCGCGGTCACAGTACCGTTTTCACCGTAGCCGGAGCCCTCGTAACGCGATGCGTTTGTGTTCAGGACCTCCGTCCATTGACCACCGCGCGGTACGCCAATCTTGTAGATTTCCTGCGTGGTTCCCGACAGGTTATAGACACAGGCGACGACCGATCCATCGGTGCCGTAACGGACAAAGGACACAACATTGTTTGTGGAATCATCCGCGTTAATCCACTGGAAGCCCTCTGGGCGGTCATCCTGGGTGTAGAACGCCGGGTTTTCCTTGTAGATGGCGTTGATGTCCTTAACCAGCAGCTGAATGCCGCGGTGGAATTCGC
Source organism: Corynebacterium sp. LK26 (assembly GCF_014335085.1). NCBI lineage: Bacteria > Bacillati > Actinomycetota > Actinomycetes > Mycobacteriales > Corynebacteriaceae > Corynebacterium > Corynebacterium sp. LK26. The sequence goes on along the minus strand of NZ_PDHB01000001.1, from coordinate 507,969 downwards.
CGCTCCAACCTTCGAGGTTGTCCCAAGCCACGGACTCATCGTGGTTCCACTCGTGGTTCTGGCCAAGATCCTGACCCTGGAATAGAAGCTGCTTGCCCGGGTGTGCCCACATGAAGGTCAGGAAAGTACGTAGGCCTGCGGCCTTATCCCAATCGCCGCCCGGCATGCGCTCCCACAGCGAGCCCTTGCCGTGCACGACCTCGTCGTGGCTAATCGGCAGAATGAACTCTTCCGAGTAGGCGTAGACCATAGCGAAAGTGAGCTCATGGTGGTGGTAGGAGCGGTAAATCGGCTCCTTGCTGAAGTACTCCAGCGTGTCATTCATCCAGCCCATGTTCCACTTCATAGAGAAGCCCAAGCCACCGTGCTCGGTAGGTGCGGTCACACCCGGCCAAGAAGTGGATTCTTCGGCCACGGTGAGGAAGCCCGGGTTGTGCTTGTGTACCGTGGCGTTGAATTCCTGCAGGAACTGAACAGCATCGAGGTTTTCACGGCCACCGTACTGGTTCGGCAGCCACTCGCCTTCATTGCGGGAGTAGTCCAGGTACAGCATGGAAGCCACTGCGTCGACGCGCAGACCGTCGATGTGGAACTCTTCCGCCCAGTACAGTGCGTTGGCGTAGAGGAAGTTGCGTACCTCGTTGCGGCCGAAGTCGAAAACGTAGGTGCCCCAGTCGCGCTGCTCGCCGCGGCGCCAGTCCGGGTGCTCGTAGCAAGCCGTGCCATCGAAGCGGGCAAGTGCGAACTCGTCCTTCGGGAAGTGCCCCGGAACCCAGTCCATGATGACACCGATGCCAGCGGCGTGGAAGGCATCAACTAGACCGCGGAACTGATCTGGGGTGCCGAAGCGGCTGGTCGGAGCGTAGTAGCCGGAAACCTGATAACCCCAGGAACCGGTGAACGGGTGCTCACATACCGGCATGAACTCCACGTGGGTGTAGCCCATGTCGACCACGTAGCGCACCAGCTTCTCCGCCATAACTTCGTAGCTCAGGCCCTGCTTCCAGGAACCCAAGTGGACCTCGTAGATAGAGATGGGCTCTTCGGTCCAGTCAGTGTTGGCGCGCTTTTCCATCCACGCTTGGTCACCCCAGGCGTAGTCAGAGGTCGCAACAATCGACCCGGTAGCCGGTGGGAGCTCAGCAGCACGCGCCATAGGGTCGGCCTTATCGCGGCGCTGTCCCTCCGGTGTCGTGATCGCGAACTTGTAGACTTCGCCCTCACCCACACCCGGGATGAACAGCTCCCAGATACCTGCGCCACCCATAGAGCGCATTGGGTACTGCGCGCCGTTCCACATACAGAAGTCACCGACCACGGCGACGCCGCGTGCGTTCGGAGCCCAGACCGTAAACGAGGTGCCTTCGACCGTACCCAGCTCTGTGTCGTAACTGCGAAGGTGAGCACCGAGAACCTTCCACAGTTCCTCATGACGTCCCTCGCCGATTAGGTGTAGGTCACCAGCGCCGATAGTGGGGAGGAAACGGTAGCCGTCGGCACGCTCTACGGTCTCGCCGGAGTCCCACGTAATGCGCAGACGGTAGTCGAAGTCATCGCCGCCGGGGACGAGGGCGGTGAAGAAACCGTCGCCCAGGTTCTCCGCTTCAAACTCGCCGCGCGTGCTGACGACAGTAACTGCCTGAGCGCCGAAGACCCTCGTGCGAATAACCGTGTCACCGTCCACGACGTGTGCGCCGTAGATGCTGTGCGGATCGTGATGGGTGCAGTAGCGCAGGCGATCCATATCGCCGGAATCAATTGCGAGGCGGGGATCTGTGTGGGCTCCCATGGAAGGTCCTTCCGAAGCGTTTCTAGGTAGGTGAATGTGAAGTTGTTGAGTTCAGTTCTAAAGAATTAGAGGGAGGTAGGGGACAGTGGGCTGCTAACTCACCCGCCAGCCTAACGACGAATCGTTGCGACAGTAGTCAGGTCAGCGGCCCACTAACCCCGAAAGTTCCCAGCAAGCGTTCTAGCCCTCGTAGTCGGGTACGTCGCGCCAAGCCAACTTGTGGCGGAGCTTGACGTCGATTTCCGGCAGCTTGATGATGTGCGCAACGTTTTCCCACGGTGCCAGGCGGACGTAGTTGTCCTTGCCCCAGTTGAACTGGTTGCCGGTAATCAGGTCAGTGACATCCATGCGGTCGTGGTTGCGGAGCCCGATGCAATCCATGTCGAGGTGCACGGTAGCTTCCTGGGCATTCCACGGATCGAGGTTGAGAACAACGAGGATGGCATCGCCGGTGACCGGATCGAGCTTCGAGTAAGCCAGCAGGTTGTCATTGTCGATGTCGTGGAAGTGCAGGTTGCGCAGCTGCTGCAGAGCAGGGTGCTCCCGACGAATCTTGTTCAGCGTCGCAATGAACGGCTCCAGCGAGTTGCCGGTGGCCAGTGCCTGGTCGTAATCGCGGCTGCGGAGCTGGTACTTCTCGCTGTCGAGGTACTCCTCGGAGCCCTCCTTGACCGGAACGTTTTCAAACAGCTCGAAGCCGGAGTACATGCCCCACAGCGGAGACAGGGTTGAAGCCAGCGCGGCGCGGATGGCGAAGGCGCCACGGCCGCCCTTGACCAGGAAGTCATGCAGAATATCGGGGGTATTGACCCATAGGGATGGGCGAGCGATGTCCGCATGGCGGGTAATCTCCTTGCCGAATTCGGTCAGCTCTTCCTTCGTAGTCTTCCACGGGAAGTAGATGTAGGACTGAGTGAAGCCAGCCTTGGCCAGGCCGTAGAGGCGGGCCGGGGCGGTGAAGGCCTCGGCGAGGAAGATGACCTCCGGGTTGGTTTCGTGAACGGTTTCAATCAGCCATTCCCAGAAGTTGCCCGGCTTGGTGTGGGGGTTATCCACGCGGAAGACCTTGACTCCACGCTTGACCCAAAACTTCACTACACGCAGAACCTCTGCGTACAGGCCCTTGGCATCGTTGTCGAAGTTCAGCGGGTAGATGTCCTGGTACTTCTTCGGCGGATTCTCGGCGTAGGCAATGGTGCCGTCCGGCAGCACGGTGAACCACTCCGGGTGAGCCTTAGCCCAGGGGTGGTCCGGTGCACACTGGAGCGCTAGGTCGATAGCGACCTCGAGGTCGCGCTCCTTAGCAGCCTTGATGAATTCCTTGAAGTCCTTTTCGTCACCGAGGCTCGGGTGGATGGCGTCGTGGCCACCTTCTGCGGAGCCGATAGCCCACGGAGATCCGACATCGCCCGGTTCCGGGGTCAGGGTGTTGTTGCGACCCTTGCGATTGATTTCACCGATTGGGTGAATCGGGGGCAGATAGACCGTGTCGAAGCCCATGCGCTGAGCGCGATCAAGCTGTGCAACCGCAGTCTTGAATGTGCCGTGCAGCAGCTCGCCATTTTCGCCGTAACCACCGTTGGAACGGGGGAAGAACTCATACCAAGAGGAGTACAGGGCTTCGCGGCGGTCAACCTTGATCTTGCGGGTCTTTCCGCGGGTCAAAAGGTCGCGCACCGGGTGCGCCTGCAAAATGGCGCGGGTCTCGTCGGAAAGCGCGGCTGCAATGCGGGCGCGAAGATCGCCGTCGCCGCGCAGACCTGCGGCGATGGAGCGTAGGTGGTTGCGGTGGATAGCAGCGGCACCAGCGGCGGCGCGGTCGAAGAGAGCGGCGCCAATTTCTAGATCATTAGCGAGTTCAGCTTCGCTCTGACCGGCCTCGAACTTCTTGGTGATAGCGTTGCGCCACGTTGCCATCGGGTCGGACCAGGCATCAATGCGAATGGTCCACAGCCCCGGAACGTCTGGGACGAAGGTGGCATTGACCTGATTTGGATCATGGTCAGAAAAGTGCATTGGAATGCGCTGTGAGCGGGAAGCAAAAGCTGATTCCTTCGGCCCCTTGACGTTGAGCGTGGCGTTCATCGCGTCATGGCCTTCTCGCCAAATGACGGCAAAGGTTGGGACGACTTCACCCACTACGGCCTTCGATGGAGTTGCACCACCGTTGATTTGAGGACGGATGTCATCAATACCGATTCGACCAGTCATAAAAGACGTTCTCCTAATTGTCGGCGAGCTAGGTGAAAATCGAAGCAAAACCATCTCGAGTGAACTCGATTTGCTCTCTACCGAGGATAGATGAGAATGTCCAAGCGCACATTTGGGCAAAGTTAGGGCACCATGGATGTGTGGCTGAATTGGAAGAAGACTTTAACGAAGATTTGCTACTCGACTTTCGCGACGTAAACCTCATCCGTGGTGGCCGTACGCTGGTCGGGCCGGTCGATTGGCAAGTAGAACTTGACGAACGCTGGGTCATCATGGGGCCGAACGGTGCAGGCAAAACTTCTTTGATGCGCATTGCTGCAGCGGAGGAGTTCCCGTCTTCAGGGGTGGCCCATGTGATGGGCGAGCAGATTGGGCGCACCGACATGCGTGATCTGCGCACCATGATTGGTTTGACATCATCGTCGATTGCTCACCGCATTCCCAATGACGAAAAGGTCGCGGACCTTGTTATTTCCGCCAGTTACTCCGTCCTGGGGCGCTGGCGTGAGACCTATGAAGAGATGGATTTCGAACAGCTCTCCGAGATTCTCGAGCGCATGGGTGCTGAGCATCTTGCAGACCGCACCTGGGGCACTCTCAGTGAGGGAGAGCGCAAGCGCGTACTCATCGCACGAGCCATGATGGTCAACCCCGAATTGCTGCTTCTCGACGAGCCGGGAGCCGGACTCGACCTCGGCGGTCGCGAGGACCTCGTCGGTTACTTAGGCGAACTCGCACTCGACCCGGATGCGCCGGCGATGGTGATGATTACGCACCACCCGGAAGAAATTCCGTACGGCTTCACCCATGCGATGCTCCTCGACGAAGGCAATGTCATCGCACAGGGGCTTATTGACGACGTCCTGACCAGTGAGAACCTGACCAAGGCTTTCCACCAGGAAATCGTCGTCGATCGCATCGATGATCGCTACTTTGCGCGCCGGGCACGGCCTGCTGGAAAGCACCGGAAGAAGTAGAAGCTCATGGCGGTTCCGACACCTGAAACCCCGAATACACCCGCGTCGCCGAAACTGGCTGCGACTGTGTTGCTGCTCCGCGACACCCACTGCGGGCTCGAGGTCTACGTTCAAGAACGCGTATCCTCAATGCGCTTTGCGGCCAACATGACCGTGTTCCCCGGCGGTGGAGTAGACCAGCGTGATTTCCCCGCTGTCGCGAATGAGGTCATGGCCGTGACCGAGCCGTCGGAAGCCGACCCTGAGTCGCGGATCGCGCAGGCTTTTAACGTCGACTGCGCGCGGGCGCACGCGCTCACCTGCGCGGCCGTGCGTGAGACCTTTGAGGAAACAGGCACTCTGTTGGTTCGCGATGCTGGCGGTGAGATTGTCGCAGATGGTCACCGCTTCCACCGTCAGCGACGACAGTTGGAAGCCCACGAGTTGTCATTGACGGATTTCCTTAGCAATGAAAATCTGGCGCTCGATGCCGAACTCGTCAGTCCTTGGGCTAACTGGGTGACACCCGAATCCAACCCCATTCGCTACGACACCTATTTCTTCCTCGCCGCGCTTCCCGACGGTCAAAGGGCCGACGGTGACACCTCTGAGGCATCATCTTCAGGTTGGTTCCGACCGACTACGATTTTGGATGGATGGCGCCGTGGGCTACTTGGCCTCATGCCTCCGACCTGGGCGCAACTAACTCGCTTGGACGGCGTCAGTACTGTGGCCGAGGCTCTCGAGGCGGCCAGAAACACTCCGGTGCGACGCACCAGTAGTGACTTCCTCGGGGAACCTTTTATGGATGAGTACTTTGCCGTTGCCACCCACATGGGGCATTTGCGCAAACGTATGAACCGTTAGCCGACTACTCAACCCCCGTTAACCGGCTGATCCCTAGTTGGAAGGAGATAACGAGTGTCCCTGTCCGCTGCAGAGGTGGCCGCTGTTGCTGCTCACCCGGAGTGGCTAGATGAGGCCGACCAGCTCGCGCTCACTAAAAAGTCTCTGATTGCAGACTCCGCGCATCTACGCCAACACTGTGGCGAGTTTGGTCGCGCGGTCATTGAAGTTGCGGCAGCTCGGCGTTCGGCGGTCAGCAAACTGCCAGGGGACTGGATCTTCTCTTCCGAAGCAGCGCAACAGGCCACGCCCTTTGTCGTCGCGATGGCTCGCGCCCGTAGGCTTGCGGATCTCGGTGTCGAAGCAGTGGCCGATGTGACCTGCTCCATTGGTACTGAAGTGGCAGCAATTGACCACGAGGGCCTGACCGTCGTCGGGTCTGATCTCGACCTTGCACGGCTGGCCATGGCGCGGCATAACGTCGGCAAGAACATCTTCGCGCAGGCCGATGCTTTGCAACCGGCCTTTGACGCACCTGTCATTGTCGCTGACCCTGCACGCCGTTCCGGTGGGCGTAGGATCACCAACCCGGAGGACCTGCTTCCGCCACTGTCGGCGCTCATAGCCGCCTGGCCCGACAAAGAACTAGCTATCAAATGTGCGCCGGGCCTCGACTTCAGCGAGTGGAGCGGGGAAGTAGCTGTCACTTCGGTCGACGGTGCGGTCAAGGAGGCGTGTCTATATACGCCGGGGCTGGTCAGAGTTACCGAGGGGCAATCCGTAACGCGGTCGGCGATGGTTGTCCAGACCGTCGGTAAGCACAGGCCATTAGAGTTGTCGGCGGTGAACGTGCAGACATACGACGACACCATGCCTGACGACATCGACGTACGGGCGGCCGGTCGGTACATCATTGACCCGGACGGAGCAATCGTGCGCGCCGGGCTGGTGCGGCATTTTGCGGCGGCACATGGGCTGTGGCAGCTCGATGAACGGATTGCGCATCTTAGCGGTGATGCGTTGCCACAGGGCATTGCCGGGTTTGAAGTTATTGAGCAAGTGAATTTGAAGCAGGTTCGCAAGGCGCTGGCGGCGTTGGATTGCGGGGCGGCGGAGATTCTCGTGCGCGGTGTGGACGTGAACCCGGACGTGTTGCGCAAGCAGTGGAAGCTGAAAGGTGCCAGGGCATTGGCGGTGGTGATCACGCGTATTGGGCGGAGCGCGACGGCGTTTATCTGTGAGCCTCGAGAGATCGGTTAAGGACCGCGTTACGACGGAAAATTGGTGGGGGTAGCCTGTTGGGGATCGGTGTTTGCTGTTGGCGAATACCACGGAGGCAACTGCGATCGGTTGCGTATTATTAACCTCTGACATGCGGAAATGGCATGTTAGCGGGTGGGGTGGGCTCGTGACGTGAGAAAAAATTTAAAAAAATAACGACATTGTTATCTGGATCACCTTCGCATTGGCGACAGGTTCTGTTATCTTCAACACAGACGACCTAGAGCGTGGCCTGGTTCACTTTATTGTGAGGTGGCTTGCGAAGTAAGGTCAGATAAACGTTCACCAGTAATCAACCAGTAAGGACGACAGAAAAATGCCGAACATTGTGGTTCTGGTCAAGCAGGTTCCGGACACCTGGTCCGAGCGTAAGCTCACCGACGACAAGTTTGTCCTCGATCGTGAGTCTGCAGACGCAGTTCTCGACGAGATTAATGAGAACGCTGTTGAGGCTGCCCTGCAGCTGAAGGAAGAGCACGGCGGAAACGTTACCGTCGCAACTGTAGGCCCGGATCGTGCCATCGAGGCACTGCGCAAGGCTCTGTCCATGGGTGCTGACGATGCCGTCATTCTTTCGGACGACGCACTTGAGGGCTCTGACGCAGTCCAGACTGCATGGGCTCTGTCCAACGTCATTGACACCCTCGAGGATGTTGACCTCATCATCACCGGCAACGCCTCCACTGACGGTGGTACCGGCTCCGTTCCGGCTGTCCTCGGTGTTTACCGCGACCTCCCGGTTCTGACTCACCTGCGTTCCGTCGCTATCGACGGTGACTCCATCACCGGTGAGCGCGAGGTTGAAGACGGCATCTACCAGCTCAAGGCATCCCTGCCGGCAGTCGTCTCCGTCACTGAGAAGGCAAACAGCCCGCGCTTCGCATCCTTCAAGGGCATCATGGCCGCTAAGAAGAAGCCGGTCACCGAGCTGACCCTGGACGATGTTGCTGCTGAGGCAGAGCAGGTTGGTCTCGAAAACGCTGCTACCGGTGTCACTGGCTCCACTCCGAAGCCGGCTAAGACCGCTGGTGAGCGCATTAACGATGAGGGAGACGGCGGCGCCAAGCTGGCCGAGTACCTCAAGGCCCAGAAGTTCATCTAAGGCGCTTGACGCGAATAGAAGACAAATAGAGATACAAGTAGGAGAAAGATCACTATGACCGACGTCCTCGTTCTCGTCGAGCACGCAAATGGCGAGCTGAAGAACACCACCGCTGAACTGCTGACCGCTGCTTCCGCATTCGGCACCCCGGCCGCAGTTGTCGTGGGTACCCCGGGTACCGCTGCTGGCTTCGCAGACACCCTGGCCTCCTACGGCGCTGGCGAGATTCTCGCTGCTGAGTCCGACGATGCCGACAAGTACCTGATCACCCCTGAGGTTGACGTTCTCGTCGGCCTGGCCTCCGAGCGTGAGGTTCCGGTGCTGGTTTCCGCTTCCGCAACCGGCAAGGAAATCGCTGGCCGCGTCGCTGCGCTGACCGGTTCCGGTCTGCTGTCCGACGTTGTTGCTATCAACGATGACGCTTCCGTTAAGTACTCCATCTTCGGTGGCGAGTACATCGTTGACGGTGTCGGCTACGGCGCATCCCCGGTCTACGCTCTGCGTCCGGGCTCCGTTGACCCGGAGGAGAAGTCCGGTTCCGCTGACGTTACCGAGATTGCATTCCCAGAGATCGGCAACAACGCTGTCGAGATCGTTTCCTTTGCGCCGGCTGAGGGCGGCGACCGTCCGGAGCTGACCGAGGCTAAGCTGGTTGTTTCCGGTGGCCGCGGTGTCGCATCCGAGGATGGCTTCAAGAACGTTGTTGAGCCGCTGGCAGACGTTCTCGGCGCAGCTGTTGGTGCTTCCCGTGCTGCTGTTGACGCTGGCTACTACCCGGGTCAGTTCCAGGTTGGCCAGACCGGTAAGACCGTTTCCCCGGACCTCTACGTTGCTCTGGGTATTTCCGGTGCTATCCAGCACAAGGCAGGTATGCAGACCTCCAAGACCATCGTTGTGGTCAACAAGGACGAAGAGGCTCCGCTGTTCGAGATTGCTGACTTCGGTGTCGTCGGTGACCTGTTCGACGTTGTCCCGCAGGCTATCGAGAACCTGAAGTAATACGCACTTGCCTTAAGGCTGCTAGTTGCGTAAGGCTGCTGGCCGAGAGTCAACTCGGCTAGCAACTACCCGCTCGGGGTGGGCACAGATTTCCTGTCTGTTCCCGCTCCGAGCATTTTTTTGGTCCTACTCATCTGTTCGTGCAGACAGTGAGGTTTAACTATGGCGGATAGTGAGCATAAGCCGCACGCAGCGTTATACTGCCTGCATGCTTAATGACCACATCGTTGCCGCTCCGGACGAGAAGAGTGAAATGAAGTCTGCTGCGAAGACCCGTCACTTTGTGGATCATGCCGCGACTACGCCATTGCGCCCAGAAGCGCGCACGGCAATGGTCGAGAACCTAGGTCTGGCCAACCCCTCGGGGCAGTACGCCACCGCACGCATTGCGAAAAAGGTTCTGGAAGAGTCCCGAGAGGAAATTGCAGAGCTGCTCGGTGCCGATCCCATCGAGGTAGTTTTTACTTCCGGTGGAACTGAGGCCGACAATCTAGCGATTTCAGGCCTGTACTTCAAGGCCTCTGGCTCGGACATTGTGGTTCCACCAATCGAGCACGATGCAGTGTTGAAGACATGCCACCATCTGGAAAAGGAACACTGGGCCAAGATTGTTGAGGCTCCTGTAGGTGCTGATGGTCGCGTTGACATGGTGCAGTTCCCGGCGATGAGTCGGCAGAACACCGCGCTGGTGACGTGCATGTGGGCGAACAATGAGACCGGCACTATCCAGCCGGTGGAGGAGATTGCCAAGCGGGCGAAGGAGGCTCGCGTGCCTTTCCATATCGATGCTGTGCAGGCAGCCGGACATCTGCCAATTGATTTCCACGCAAGTGGCGCCACTACAATGGCCATCTCCGCGCACAAGTTCGGCGGTCCCCGTGGGATTGGGGCGCTGCTTGTTCGTCGTGAAGCGAAACTTACCCCGCATAACAACGGCGGCGGGCAGGAACGCGGACTGCGTTCGGGCACGCAGGACGTGGCGTCGGCGGCGGGCATGGCGGCAGGACTGCGCGCGGCGGTGGACGCGATGGCGACGGACAATGAACGAATCCGCGGTCTGACGCAGCAGCTCATCAGGGCAATCGTGCACATCGACGGTGCGATTATCCACACCAGCGAGCTCGCTTTGCCGGGGCACGTCTACGCTAGCTTCCCGGGCGCGGAGGCCGATAGTTTGATCATGCTGTTCGATGCGGCGGGAATTGACTGCTCTACGGGATCGGCATGTAGCGCGGGCGTTAACCGTCCCTCGCACGTGCTGATGGCGATGGGCGTTTCGGAGCCGGAAGCGCGGTCGTCGATTCGTTTTACGCTGGGGTACACCTCGACGCAGGCGGATGTCGACGCCGTCATTTCGGCGCTGCCGGAAACGGTCGAGCGGGCGCGGCGTGCGGGCATGGCTTAGTTTTTGCCCCGTGGTGGTACGGTGACACGTGCACAAAATCTAGAGGGGAAAGGTTGCAACGCAATGCGAGTTCTTGCAGCAATGAGCGGTGGTGTGGATTCTTCCGTGGCTGCGGCGCGTGCATTGGCCGCAGGTCACGAGGTCGTCGGCGTGCACTTGGCGCTGTCGAAAGATCCGCAGTCCGTTCGCGCTGGATCCCGCGGCTGCTGTTCGCTAGAGGACTCCGGCGATGCCCGCCGCGTCTGCGATGAGCTGGGCATTCCTTTCTACGTCTGGGATTTCTCCGAGCGCTTCAAGGAAGAGGTCATGGATGACTTCTACGACTCCTACGAGCGCGGCGAGACGCCGAACCCATGCCTGCGCTGCAATGAACGCATCAAGTTCGCCGCTCTACTAGAGCGCGGCATCGCGCTCGGCTTCGACGCTGTGGTCACGGGGCACTACGCTTTGCTTGGCGACGACGGCCTGTTGCGCCGCGGCCGCGATGCGAAGAAGGACCAGTCCTATGTCCTGGGCGTGCTGGATCGCGAGCAGCTGCAGCGCTCGATGTTCCCGGTAGGAAACACCGAGAAGCCAGAGATTCGTGAAGAAGCCCGCGGGATGGGACTAGGCACTGCCAACAAGCCGGACTCTTACGACATCTGCTTCATCCCGGATGGCAATACCAAGGCGTTCCTGGGCGCGAAGATTGGCCGTCGCCCGGGCACCATTGTGGATAAGGAAACTGGCGACACCGTCGCTGAGCACGACGGTGTCTACGGTTTCACCATTGGTCAGCGCAAGGGGATTGGCCTGGCGGGGCCGATGCCGGATGGCAAGCCGCGCTATGTCACCGGCATTGATGCAGAGACCGGCACGGTGACAATCGGCACGGCTGCGGACTTGAATGTCAACGTGCTCGAGGCCGACCGTGCCATCTGGCTGGCCAACCCGGATGAGGTACTCGCTGCCTCGGAGGCCGGCAAGCTGCAGGTGCAGGTGCGTGCGCATGGTCGCCCCATCGACTGCCGCATTGAAGTGCTGGCAGGACCTGACGATGACGTCACCGGACGCGGTGGCGCCTTCCGGCTGCACCTGAGCGATCCGCTTCGTGGTGTCGCGCCTGGTCAGGCCGCTGTTTTGTACCACACTGACACTGCGGGCGACTACGTGCTGGGCTCCGGCACGATTGTCTCGACCGCCCGTGAAGAGGACTTGTCGTGACCTCCTTTGTCGGCCTTGGCCCGATGCCGGGCCGCAATCCACACGAGGCGGCAGAGATTGTCATTGGCGAATGCCTGGAAGGTCACCTCACGCTACCGACGTTGCCCGCCCGTGGGTTCGGCGCCGATGCCGTCGGTCGCACGGCCGCCCTCATGGCTGACCTCGTCGTCGACAGGGGAGCGCGCTCCTGGAAAGTCGCCGACCGTCGTGGTCGCGCGAGTGCCTTGGCCACTGATTATCTCCACCGAGACATCGACGCGTGCGAGGAAGCGTGGGGACGCACCCCGCAGAAAATTCGCCTGACCGCTCTCGGCCCATGGACGATGGCGACTTCGGTGGAAAATGCCGCAGGCCATCTCATCGCCGTTGACCGCGGCGCCGTGAAGTACTTCGCGCAGTCGTTGGCCGCGGGATTGGCTTCCCACATCGCCGATGTCCGTCGGCGTTTCGACAGCGACATCGAAGTACTTCTGGCAGAACCCGCACTCGGCGCAGTCGTACAGGGCAAAATCAAGGCCCCGTCCATGCTGATGGGCAACGCGGGTTATCTCCCCGCCCAGGGGCACCGCGAGATCGCGGAGATCTTCCTCGAAGTCACAGGGCCGCTGCGTGACGACGAAATCGAAGTGACCATCGCGCTGTCGAGCCCCGATGGCCTGGCTGTTCAGGCCTTGGCGGATTCCGGTGCGGCCGGAGTGTGGCTACCTCGCAAAGAACTGACCACCACGCAGCAACTGGATTTTGCGGCTGCCGTGGTCGGTGCCGATATGTCCCTGGAGCTGGGTATTGTGCCAGTGACGGTCACGGAGCGAGAAGAGCACACGGGCGTCCCGGTGGCGACACCGGCTCGAGCACTCGCTGAGCAAGCAGCGCTGTTCTGGGATGAGCTGGGCTATTCGCGCCTACAGATTGCTGAGAGCCTGAATCTGGCGCCGATGGGCGGCTTTGCTGCCAGCTCCAATGAAGAAGCACAGGCGCAACTCGGCGCAGGCCGCAATGCCACGGAGCTTCTTCGTCGGGCAGCCGGTGACTTGGCTCGCGACGAATAGCGACCTTATTCCACCAGCGTATTGAGGTAGTCCGCGAAGTAGGGAAGTGTGAATTCCACGTATCCCGTCGACGCTGACACAATCAGCTCACGGTAAATCAGGTCATGGCGAAGCTGTGAGATGCCAGAGAGTTTGCGTCCCATGGTCTCTGCGATGACGCTCGTGGCCACGGGCTTTCCATTGGGGGAGAGGCGCGCCATCGCTTTGAGAAAATCAATCTGGCGAGGTGACACTTTCCGCAGGCTGGGCGCATGAACTTGCAGCCCGATGCGGCGGATGGATTCCGCTGCGGCATCCGAGACATGCTGAGCGGTAATGGTGTCCGAGTGGGCCAACCTGGCCTTCGCCCAAGCGACTGAGCCAATGGTCTGTATGAGATACGGGTAGCCGTGGCTGAGTTCAGCGGCCAGCTCGACGGCATCCTCGGTCATCGCGCGTTCGCCGAGTTCTGCAGTTCTGCGAATGATGTCCTTGGTGGTCTCCACGTCCAATCGGCCCAGAGACACGCGTTCGGCACGGCGTAAGAATGTTGCGCCCTCTAGCTGGAGCAAGTCTTCGATACCGCTGGGCAGCCCGGCTGCGACAAAGGCAATCTCCGCATCGTCGCGATTTAGGTCCTGGATTGCATGGGCAATTTCGTTGAGCTGTGCGGGTTCTGCACTTTGCACCTCGTCGAGAGTGAGCAAGATGCCGGATCCCTGTGGCATGAGGAGAGCCGAGAGATCCTGAAGTTGGCTGAGCAGATTCCTGCCGGGCTCGGGCTGAGAAGTGCTGACTTCCGTCTTAAACCCGCCAATGCCGGCGATGGACAGGCCGGTGAGGTGACGGCCCTTGCCCGTCGGTGCACTGTCAATGGCACTGAAAGCGCGCGGAATGGTGACATCGGTGAGCTCAGAAATCATTTCAGAGCCGATGTGAGCACGCAGCACAATCCATCCCAGTTGCTTTGCTGCGGCTTCAAACTCGTTGAGAAGTACCGTCTTGCCGATTCCGCGGGTACCGGAAATTAGCGCGGTTCGCCAGGGATTACCGGGGCCTTCCGCCAGAGCCAGCTCAAACGAGTCCAGCTCGACATCGCGCCCACCGATGATGGCCGGGGATCGGCCGAATGTGGGGTGGAAAGGATTGCGTGGGATGGAGATGGCCTTGTCGCTGCGAGTGGTCACGCATCAATAATAGCAATGGATAATCCACATCGACTTGGATAACTTGGATATCCCGCCGAAATTTGGATATTCGGTTTCCGTTGGATAATCACAAAAATCTGGATATTGGGAGAGCCGGGGAGGGTGAAGGGGTCGCTGCTCAGTCCATCGGCCACCCGAAGGTGAAGTCCGACGTATCCTTACCCTTTTCGGTCAGGTACTGCTGCAGGTTCTTCTTGTACTGGTAGTACGCGACGGCCTGCAGCTCCATCAGCTCTTCCCCTGATTTTTCGGTTAGCTCCCGGTAGTGGCGCGCCATCACCCATGCGATGCGCGCAGCCGCCAGAGCATCTTCGGTGGCATCATGTGCCCCGTCCAGGCGCACCTGATAATGGCGGGAGACATCAGTCAAAGTGCGTTTTTCACGACGTTCTGGGTCGACGTAATTATCCAGCACAAAGGGGTCGACGACGAGGCCGTCAACAGTAAAACTGGGATCCTGCGAGCGCAGTACCGTCAGATCATAAGCCGCGTTATAGGCCACTACGGTCAGACCATCGCGCCAGGCAGCTCGAAGGCCGGCAATGGTATCCGCTAGCACTTCATCGTGCGGGCGCCCCTCCGCGCGAGCTTTTTCAGTGGTGATGCCATGCACATCAGACGCAGCTTGTGGAATTTCGACACCGGGATTAGCGAGCATGATGGTGGAATCTTTGCCCTGCTCAGTCAGTCGGACCAGTGCGGAAGTGACAATCTTGCAGGTGCGAGGATCCGTGCCGGTAGTCTCCAGATCAAACGCGAGCATGCGTCGCGGATCGAAATTATGCATGTCTCAACTGTAGCGGAGAGTGCGGATTCGCTGAGGGGCAGGAACAAGGTCAAGAGAATTTCCGTGTCCTCCGGCGCATCCGGGCAATGACATAGAATGAGCGACGTGACTTCCTCGACCGATGAGAACTCCGACCTGTCAACCTCCGATTTGTCTTCGTTTTCCAGCGCCCCCGCCTCCGAGCCAGCGCCGGCGGACGTCCGGGAGAAGTGGCAAGATCTAGCAACTCGCATTCGTGAAAACGCTGCGCTGTACTACACCGCGCAGCCGGTTATCTCCGATGCTGAATACGACGAGATGTTCCGTCAACTGCAGCGGTTAGAGGAGCAGTGGCCCGATCTGGTGGTGCCGGACAGCCCCACGCAGCAGGTCGGTGCGCAGGTCGACACGCCTGCCGACGGGGAAGTGTTCGAGCCTGTTGAGCACCTCGAACGCCTTTACAGCTTGGACAATGTTTTCGATGAGCAGGAGTTGCGCGGCTGGCTGGCCCGCACCCCGGCCAGCACGTATCTGACCGAGCTGAAAATCGATGGCCTGTCTATCGATCTGGTCTATGAGAATGGCCGCCTTGTCCGGGCGGCCACCCGCGGAGACGGCCGCGTGGGGGAGAACGTCACCGCCAATGCGCGCACTATCGAAGATATTCCGCATGAAATCAGCGGCGAGAACATCCCCGACGTGCTCGAGGTGCGTGGTGAAGTCTTTATCTCGTTGGAAGAGTTCGAACGCATCAACGCCGATCGCGTCGAAGCGGGTCAGAAGCCGTTTGCCAACCCCCGTAACGCCGCCGCCGGTTCCCTGCGACAGAAGGATGTTGCAGAAGTGGCCAAGCGCCGGTTGTCCATGATTTGCCATGGAATTGGTCATATCGAGGGCTGGCGTCCACAGTCCCAGCACGAGGCATATCGTGCCTTGGACGAGTGGGGTTTCCACGTGTCGCCGTATACAAAGCAGGTTCATTCCGCGGATGACGTCGTTAAGCAGATGCAGTACTGGGGCGAGCACCGCCACGACGCCATCCACGAGATGGACGGGCTTGTGGTCAAGGTTGACTCCCTTTCCGAGCAGCGCGCGTTGGGCGCGACCTCGCGGGCGCCGCGCTGGGCGATTGCCTACAAGTATCCGCCAGAAGAGGTCACCACGGACCTGCTGGACATTCGAGTCTCCATCGGCCGAACTGGTCGTGCGACGCCATATGCCGTGATGAAGCCGGTCTTCGTGGCCGGGTCAACTGTCGAGATGGCGACGCTACACAACCCTTCCGAGGTGCACCGAAAGGGTGTGCTCATCGGGGACCGTGTGACCATCCGCAAGGCCGGTGACGTGATTCCAGAGGTACTCGGCCCCGTAGCCGATCTCCGAGATGGTAGCGAGCGAAAGTACATTTACCCGACTCTCTGCCCCGAGTGCGGTACTCGTTTGGCTCCGGCAAAGGACAGCGATGCCGATTGGCGTTGCCCCAATACCCGCTACTGTCCAGGTCAGCTGCGGCGTCGAATTGAATTCCTCGCCTCCCGCTCCGGGTTCGATATCGAAAACCTGGGGGAGAGGGGCGCTGCCGATTTGATTCATCGCGGCGTGCTTGCCGACGAGTCCCGCCTCTTCGACCTCACCGAGGAAGATTTGCTCGGCACTGAGGTCTACACTACGGCTTCGCGGAAAACCCTGAACGCCAATGGTAAGAAACTGTTGGCCAACATCGAGGCAGCTAAGGATAAAGAGCTGTGGCGCGTATTGGTCAGCCTGTCCATTCGTCATGTGGGTCCAACAGTGGCGCGGACCTTGGCACAGAAGTTCGGCTCGATGGAGGCGCTGCGCGCTGCGAGCCGCGAGGAGATTTCGGCCATCGATGGCATTGGCGAGATCATCGGCGATTCCGTGGCTGACTGGTTCGAGGTGGACTGGCACCGCGAGGTTGTCGAGCGCTGGGAAGCTGCCGGTGTGCGTATGGCCGATGAGGTCGCCGATCGTCCAGATCAGGTGCTAGAGGGATTGACCGTGGTAGTCACCGGCTCTTTGGAGGACTTCACTCGCGACAGCGCGAAGGAAGCCGTTATCTCCCGTGGCGGTAAGGCCGCAGGGTCGGTGTCGAAGAAGACCGACTACGTGGTGGTTGGCGAAAACGCCGGTTCCAAGGCCACAAAGGCCGAGGAGCTGGGCTTGCCCATCCTCGACGAGGATGGGTTCAAGCGATTGCTGGAAACTGGTCAGGCCTAGCTGGGGCTTGGCCCAGCCAGGATTTGACCCAGCCGGGCCTAAATCTTGGTCTCTTCCAGCTTCCAGACCTCATTGGCGTAATCGCGGATAGTGCGGTCGGAGGAGAAGCGGCCCGAACGGATGATGTTCAGGAAGCACTTCTTGGCCCACGCCAGCTCGTCGCGGTAGTCCTCGGCCATGCGGTCGCGGGTCTCGCGGTAGTCAGCGAAGTCGCCGAGGACGTAGTAGACATCGGCTGGCTCGTACCCGTTGGACTCCAGCAGCGAGAAGTGCAGGTCGTGGAACATTCCGCTGCCACCGTCAGCAAAAGTGCCGTCGACAAGCGAATCGACCGCGCGCTTGAGACCCGGCACCGTTTCGTAAGTGCCACGCGGGCTGTAGGTGCGACGCAGCTCCGGCAGCTCCTCTTCCAGCGCACCGAAGATGTAGGCGTTCTCTTCGCCGGCGGCGTCGACGATTTCGACGTTTGCGCCGTCCATGGTGCCCAGCGTCAGT
The DNA here is from genome assembly GCF_014335085.1 of Corynebacterium sp. LK26. Lineage (NCBI taxonomy): Bacteria > Bacillati > Actinomycetota > Actinomycetes > Mycobacteriales > Corynebacteriaceae > Corynebacterium > Corynebacterium sp. LK26. The sequence goes on along the minus strand of NZ_PDHB01000001.1, from coordinate 490,442 downwards.
GCGCCGTTCATCATGAACTTCATGTTCGAGGTACCCGAAGCCTCCTTACCGGCAGTGGAAATCTGCTCGGAGACGTCGGTGGCCGGGATGATGTGCTCTGCCGGGGTGACGTTGTAATTCTCAACGAAAGCGACCTGCAGGCGACCGTCCATGTCCGGATCGTTATTGACCTTGTCCGCGATAGCGTTGATGAACTTAATGATGGCCTTCGCGCGAACGTAGCCTGGGGCGGCCTTGGCACCGAAGATGAACACGCGCGGTGGCACGTCCAGCGCTGGGTCTTCCTTGATGCGGTAGTAGAGATCGAGGATGTAGAGCGCGTTGAGAAGCTGGCGCTTGTACTCGTGCAGACGCTTAATCTGGGTATCGAAGATGGCGTCCGGGTTCACCGAAATACCCTGGCGGTGCTCCAGCCAGGTGGCGAAGTCCTTCTTGTTCTCGTGCTTGATGTCGAGAATCTCACGCAACACGGCCTCGTCGTCAGCAAACTTTTCGAGCTCAGCGAGCTTGTCCAAGTCAGTGACCCAGGCGTCCGAACCCGACAGGCGAGTCAGCAGTGCCGACAGGCGCGGGTTGCACTGGTTGAGCCAGCGGCGCGGGGTGACGCCATTGGTCTTGTTGTTGAAGCGCTCCGGCCAGATATCGTGCCAGTCCTTCAACGTTTCGCGCTTAATAATCTCCGTGTGCAGGGCAGCAACACCGTTGATGGAGTACGCGGCGTAGCAGGCGATCCACGCCATGTGGATGCGACCGTGAGAAATCGGCGCCATGTAGTCAATCTTGCCCTGGTCGAAGCCGCGCTCCGCCAGGTCTTCGCGGAAGCGGCGGTCAATCTCGCGGGTGATCTCCAGAACGCGGCCGAAGAGACGGTCAAAAATGGAGTATTCCCAGGTCTCCAACGCTTCTGCCAGAACGGTGTGGTTGGTGTAGGCGAAGGTGTTGGACACGACGTTCCAGGCGTCGTCCCAGCTCATATCGTGCTCATCCAGGAGCAGACGCATCAGCTCTGGGATAGCGAGCACCGGGTGGGTGTCATTGAGCTGAATGGAGTTGTACTTGTGGAAATCGCGCAGGTCCTCGCCGTGATTCTCGATGTAAGAATCGATCATCGTCTGCAGCGAAGCGGAGACGAAGAAGTACTGCTGGCGGACACGCAGGACCTTGCCGTCATAGGTCGAGTCATTCGGGTAGAGCACGCGGCACAGGTCATGGACGCGCTCCCGTTCGACAATGGCGTCGGTGAAGCGCTGCGAGTTGAAGGCGTCATAGTCGAACTCACGCATCGGCTCCGAGTGCCACAGGCGCAGCGTGCCGACGTTATCGGTGCCGTAGCCGGTAATTGGCATGTCATATGGAACAGCGCGCACCACCAAGTCATCAAAGGTGACAATCTTGGACAGTTCCTCGCGACGAATGACGAAGGGGTAGCCCTCTTCCATCCACGGGTCCGGGTGCTCATCCTGGAAGCCATCTTCGAAGGTCTGCTTGAACAGACCGTAGCGGTAGAGGATGCCATAACCGGTCACCGGCAGATTCTGCGTGGCACAGGAATCCAGGAAGCAGGCGGCCAGACGACCCAGGCCACCGTTACCGAGAGCGGCGTCGTGTTCAGCCTCGAGCACGTCTGTCAGATTCTTGCCGTACTTTTTCACGGCAGCAGAGGCCTCATCCACCAGACCTGCATTGAGCAGGTTATTCAGCAGGGCGCGACCCATGAGGAACTCGGCGGAGAAGTAGTGCTGCTGGCGGGTAGCAGCGTATGCCTCCGTGGTGCGCTGCCAGTTGTCCGCTAGGTCATCGACAACAACCCGTGACAGACCGGACCAGAATTCCATCTCAGTGGACGACTGGGGGACACGGCCGGATTCGGCACGCACGTGGGATCCGACGAGGTCACTCAAGTTCGACATCAAAGAAGCTCCTTATTGACTGGTATCATTTCCAGACTTTACCGCTAAGCGTGAATCACTGCGCTCCATAGGGGAGGAGCCATAGGGTAAGAGCTTCGAGCAGAAGGGAGCAGCCCACAGAAGGGAGCAGCCCACTAGCCGCTGCTAGTCGATAATCGCACCGACAATCGTGCCAATACGTCCCAAGTGCTCAACCTCACTTGGCAGGAAGTCTGGCCCGCCGGGCCGGCCAATAACGAGAACGAGGCCCTTGCCCATTGGGGTAGCGGCAATGGAGGAGTCCATAACCGTCCAGTCCTCCGGAAGCCACGTTTCTTCGTCCGGATCCAGGTTTCGTGGCGAGTCAATCGGGGCTTCCGGCAGAGTCCGGCCGTTATCCTCTGGAGCAGCGGTAGAGGAAGCGCGACGTACCCACCGGCCATCGCTCTGTTCGCCGAGGACGATAGCCCAGCCGGCAGTCATAGTCTGAGGCAGGCCGTCGACGACATCTCCGAGGGCACGATCCAAATTCTTCGTGTGCTGTGAGAACTTGGCCAGCAGCGCAATCTGTCCGCGGCGGTCGACCGAGCCGGAAAAAGGCCTAATTGAATCGACTTCCACTCCGCTAATGGACTGAGCCGCCGTAATCAGTGTGTCTGGGAGCAGGCCCATGGGCAGGTCAACCACGATGTCGTCGACAACAACGCCATTAGCGCCGTAATCTACGACATCGACACTGCGAATATCACCTTCTACTTCGCCCAGGGCAGCCGCGACGTAGCCAAGTGCGCCTGGTTCGTCGGGAAGCTGGATGCGAAGGAGGTAACTCATGGCTGTGTGCACAACCTTTCGAATAATTGATAGTGATGCTTGCGGTGTAACTATAGAAGTAGTGATTTAGGCTACAGGGTAAACCTTTGAAATGTAAGACCCTGCGGACAACTACTTGGCGACAACGACTACTGTTGGCAAGTACAGCCCGCTCGCGCGGTTCAAAATCAGTTTCAACTAAACTTCTGTGCACTAGCTTCGTACGAAGAAATGAAAGGGGTACTAGCGTGCCAGCTATCTCACGCGATGAGGTCGCCCACCTAGCGCGATTGTCCCGTCTGGCTCTGACTGACGCGGAACTCGACGAGTTCGCCGGTCAGATCGACGGCATTATTAACCACGTCCAGGCCGTTCAAAAGGTGGCTGCGGATGATGTTGAACCGATGAGTCACCCCTCTTCGCTGTCCGGTGTGATGCGCGAGGACGTCGTCAAGCCGACGCTGACTGCGGAGCAGGCGCTGGACCAGGCGCCGTCGCAGGACCGCCAGCGCTTCGAAGTTCCCCAGATTCTCGGCGAGTAGGAGTACGTGGAAGAAATGATTGCAGCTAACCCGAACCTGCATGCCGCTGTTGCTGAGGACCCGATTCTGGGGCTGAGCGCTTTTGAGCTCGCACAGAAGATTCACGCTCGTGAGCTGACCTCGGTAGAGGTCACCCAGGCGTTCCTCGACCGTATCGCGGCAATTGATGAGGACATTCACGCATTCCTGCACGTCGGTGCCGAAGAGGCCCTGGCTGCAGCTCGCAAGGTCGATGAGTCGCTGGATGCTGGCGAGGAGCCGGCCTCCGCGCTGGCCGGTGTTCCGCTGGCGCTGAAGGATGTCTTCACTACCACCGATGCGCCGACCACCTGCGCTTCCAAGATGCTCGAGGGCTACATGAGTCCTTACGACGCAACGGTTACTGCCAAGCTGCGTGCAGCTGGCATCCCAATTCTGGGTAAGACCAACATGGATGAGTTCGCCATGGGCTCGTCGACTGAAAACTCCGCTTACGGCCCGACTCACAACCCGTGGGATGTTGAGCGCACCGCAGGCGGTTCCGGTGGTGGCTCTTCCGCGGCGCTGGCCTCCGGTATGGCTCCGCTGGCTATCGGTACTGACACCGGTGGCTCGATTCGTCAGCCAGCAGCTCTGACCGCAACGGTCGGTGTGAAGCCGACCTATGGCACGGTATCCCGCTATGGCCTGGTCGCTTGTGCCTCCTCGTTGGATCAGGGTGGGCCGACCGCGCGAACCGTTCTGGACACCGCGCTGCTGCACGAAATCATTGCTGGTCACGACGAGAATGACTCGACTTCCACGGAGCAGCCGATTGCCGATGTGGTTGCTGCTGCCAAGGAAGGTGCTACCGGTGACCTCACGGGGGTTAAGGTCGGCATCGTCAAGCAGTTCGACCGCACCGAGGGTTACCAGGCCGGCGTACTGGACAGCTTCCACGAGGCCGTCGACAAGCTTAAGGAAGCTGGCGCAGAGGTGGTCGAGGTCGATTGCCCGAACTTCGACCACGCACTGAGCGCGTACTACCTGATTCTGCCGTGTGAGGTCAGCTCCAACCTGGCTCGTTTCGACGGCATGCGTTACGGCCAGCGTGTTGGTGATGACGGTTCGCACTCGGCCGATGAGGTCATGGCTATGACCCGTGCCGCTGGTTTCGGCGATGAGGTTAAGCGACGCATCATCATTGGTACCTACGCGCTATCGGTCGGTTACTACGACGCCTACTACATCCAGGCACAGCGCGTCCGTACCCTGATTCAGCAGGACTTCGAGCGGGCCTTCGAACAGGTAGATGTCCTGATCTCGCCGACCACTCCGACCACTGCGTTTAAGTTGGGCGAGAAGATTGACGACCCGCTGAGCATGTACATGTTCGACCTGTGTACTCTGCCGCTCAACCTGGCCGGCATGTGTGGCATGTCCGTGCCGTCGGGCCTGGCTGAAGACACCGGCCTGCCGGTAGGCCTGCAGATTATGGCTCCGCGCCACGGTGACGATCGTCTGTACAAGGTCGGCGCTGCCTACGAAAAGGTTCGCGGCTCGATTGCATAAAGACGCTCAATAAGCCTTAGTCGGTTTTCTGCAACCGTCGTTTTCTCACTGAAGTGGGAGAGCGGCGGTTGTTGTCGTGTCGGGGAGAGTTTCATACATGCGCAGGAACGCAAACATGGAGAGAGTTAGATTTAAAAACCCACCGCGGTTTATGCCTTGGATCTATGGGCTGGTCATTGTCATAGCCATTGCCGTCAGTCTGGTCGCTGCGGTGGTCTTCGGCTCGGCGGATATCACCTGGTCCACCACGACACAGGTCATTTCGCATCACATCTTCGGCATTGAGCTCGATGAATCTGTGCCCGCCAGTTCGGACACCATCGTCTGGAATCTCCGCGCTCCCCGGGGTATTCTCGCAGCGATTGTAGGGGCGGGGCTAGCTGTCTCCGGTGTGGCTATGCAGACATTGGTCCGTAACCCGTTGGCAGACCCATATCTGCTAGGTATTTCCGCCGGCGCCGGTGCCGGTGCGACCGCGGTGATTATCTTTGGTGCTTTCTCCGGTAGCCCCATCGCGCCGCTGACATTCGGCGCACTCCTCGGTGCAGTCATGGCCACCCTCGCAGTCGGTGCTTTCGCCACTGCAGGCGGTGGGCTGACTCCGCTGCGCTTGGTGCTCTCTGGCGTTGTGCTCTCCGCTGCGTTTTCCGCGCTGAGTAGCTTCATGGTCTTCGCTGGGCCAGACCCGAGGGCCGCGCAGTCCGTGATGTTTTGGATGCTGGGCTCTGTTGCCGGTGCGACATGGCTGAAGACGCTGTTCCCGCTCATTGTCCTCATCGCAGTACTGTTGTTTTTCCTGGTCAAAGCCCGTCATCTGGACGCGCTGGCAACTGGTGAGAGCACCGCCGCGGCCGTAGGTATTGATGTTTCTCGGCTACGCACACAGGTATTTGTGCTCCAGGCTGTCCTCGTTGGCACGCTCGTTGCGGTCTCTGGCGGCATCGGGTTTGTCGGCCTGGTGATTCCACACTTGACCCGCATCTTGGTAGGGGCCACGCACCGCGTTGTCCTACCGGTTGCTGCACTCATGGGTGGACTGTTTCTCATCTGGGTGGACATCATCGCGCGCGTAGTGGGTGGAAGCCAGGAAATGCCGCTGGGAGTAGTCACGGGATTGGTTGGCGCACCACTTTTCCTCTACCTCATGAGCCGCTCGCACTACAGCTACGGAGGTGCCGAGTAAATGAGCGCTCTACAAAAATCTGTACTCGCCGCTAAAGATGTGCGCTGTGATATCGCTGGGCGCACGATTGTCAGCGGAGTCAACCTCAACTTCGGTGCAGAACCCATGACCGCCATCATTGGTGTTAACGGCGCGGGTAAATCCACGTTGCTGCGTGCGCTCGGTGGAATCACGAAACCGGCCACGGGCGAGGTCGAGATTAACGGCAAATCGATGAGCTCAATCAGCTCGAAGCACCGCGCCCGCGATTTGGCTTTCGTCTCGCAAAACGAGGTTCCACCCGCCGAAATGCGCGTGCGCGACTTTGTCTCCCTGGGGCGCTTGCCCTACCAGCGCCTTTTTGGTGGCAACACTGCCGAGGACAATTCCCACGTCGACCGTGCGCTGGAGCTCGTAGGTCTGGAAACGGTCGCGCAACGCCTGTGTGGGCAACTCTCGGGTGGGCAACGTCGTCGCGTGTGTCTGGCGCGTGCCATCGCCCAGGACTCGCCAATCATGCTTCTCGACGAGCCCACTAACCACCTCGACGTGCGCCATCAACAATCCGTCCTCCGTCTGGCCCGCTCCAGCGGAGCGTGTGTCATTGCCGCGATCCACGACTTGGACCTGGTGATGAACCACTTCGACCGCGTCATCGTGGTCGCGGACGGCGGTATCGCGGCCGACGGCATTCCCGCAGAAGTGCTTACCCGCGACTTTGTCGCCCAAATCTTTCAGGTTGAATCCTGTCAGCTCAATTCCCCCGCTGGCCGCCGCCACCTCGCAATCGATAGCGAGCTGGATGCTGCCACCATCAACTAGGAGTACTCCCTTGAATAACGCACATGCTTTCCGACGTCCCCTTCGTGCCTCAGCAGCTGGTATCGCTGTGGCTGCTCTGGCATTCGGAGCCGCCGCCTGTGGCTCTGATGAGGGAACGCAGGCCTCGTCGTCAGGCCTTACCCTCACCAACTGCGGTGAAGAAGTCAACTACCCGGGTGTAGCTAAAAAGCTGCTGATTAATGACGGCAATATTGCTTCGCTGGCGCTGGCTGTCGGTGCTGCGGATGAGATCACAGCGGTGAGCTCTATGGCCTCGCATCTGCCGGTGTTGACCGCAGCTTATGGCGATGCAATTGCGCAGAAGCCAGAAGTTGCGAAGGAATACCCGAATCTGGAGCAGGTCATTGCGGCCGAACCGGATGTGATGCTGGCGGGCTGGGGCTATGGCTTTAGTGAAGACAAGGGCATTACCCCGGAATCGCTTTCCGAGCACGGTATCGGTGCCTACACCCTGACGGAATCTTGTCGTACTGGTGACGCAGCCTCGGCGGGCAAGGAAGGCAGTGGCGACCCGGGGCATACTCGTGGTCTGGTGGATCCGTGGGAAGCTGTCAAAATTGATTTGAAGAATATCGCTACCTTGACCGGACACGACGGTGAGGGCGACAAGGTTATTGCAGATATTGATAACCGACTGCAAGCCCTGGATGCCGCGCCAAAGGGAGATAAGAAGCCAGTGGGCTTCCTCTTTGATTCTGTCGGTGAAGCACTATTTACCTCGGGTTCCTTTGGCGCACCGCAGGGCATCCTGGAAAAGGCCGGTGCAATCAATGCGACCGAGTCGATTAAGGACACTTGGACTACGACCTCCTGGGAGCATGTCGCGGAGATGAATCCTGACTTCATCGCGCTTGTGGACTACCCAGGTCAGACCTTCGAAGAGAAAATCAAGGTTTTGCGCACGAATCCGGCAACGAAGGATCTCGAGGCGGTCAAGGAGAACCGCTTTATTAACCTGCCGATTGCATTGTGGACGGAGTCTCCGCTGAACGTCGATGCCGCAGAGTACGTGCGCAAGGCGCTCGAGGAATATGGTCTTGTGCCGGCGTCGGAGGTGACGACGAAGATGGAGCTACCGTCTGAGCTACCAGGGCAGGAGTACCTGCAGAAGTAGTTTCGACCAAGGCCGTCAAGCACGAACTGACTAACGCGACTAAGGTGGGCATCATGCGAATTGCGACCCTTACCTCCGGTGGAGATTGTCCCGGTCTGAATGCCGTTATCCGTGCAATTGTCCGTACCAGCTCGAGCGAGTACGGCTCAACCGTCGTCGGTTTTGAGGACGGTTGGATTGGTCTTATGGAAGACCGTAGGGTCCAGCTTTACGACGATGAGCGGATTGACCGTATGCTGCTGCGTGGCGGCACGATGCTGGGCACCGGCCGCGTGCATCCGGACATTCTCATGTCTAACCTCGACCGCATCAAGGAAAATCTCTCTGATGCGGGCATCGATGCCCTGATCCCAATCGGTGGCGAAGGTACGCTGAAGGCCGGCAAGTGGCTTTCGGACAATGGGGTGCCGGTCGTCGGTGTTCCGAAGACTATTGATAATGACGTCAACGGTACGGACTACACCTTCGGTTTCGACACGGCTGTGGCTGTTGCCACCGACGCGGTTGACCGTCTGCACACCACTGCGGAATCCCACCAGCGCGTCATGATTGTTGAGGTCATGGGTCGACACGTGGGCTGGATCGCTTTGCATGCGGGTATGGCCGGCGGTGCTCACCACATTGTCATTCCGGAAAAGCCATTCGACATCAACGAGATTGTGAAGTCGATGGAGCGCCGTTTCCAGATGGGTGAGAAGTACGGCATTATCGTCGTCGCTGAGGGCGCCACCCCGAAGCCGGGCACCATGGAGTACGAAGAGGGCGGTGTCGACCAGTTCGGCCACCAAACCTTCAACGGCATTGGTCAGGTTATTGGTGCGGAGATTAAGAAGCGCACCGGGTACGACGTTCGCACCACGGTGCTGGGTCACATTCAGCGTGGCGGTACGCCGACTGCGTACGACCGCGTGCTTGCTACCCGCTACGGTGTCCACGCCACCCGAGCAGTACACGAGGGGGACTTCGGCAAGATCGTCGCTCTGCACGGTGAGAACATCGAGCGTATCGACATCGACGATGCGGTTGCTGAGTTGAAGGTTGTGCCGGATGGCCGTTACCGCGCAGCTGCTGCGCTGTTTGGTTAAACGCGTCGGTTAAGCACGCGTTGCTAAACATTTAGGCACATCTTCGTAACAAAATAGGCATACTGCCCGAGCTGGTGTATCAATCACCAGCTCGGGCAGTATGCTTTGTAAGGTTCCGGTTTTTGAAAAATAGACTTATATTTAGGATTTTCTCGTTATGTGGAAAAGAGCCACAACAATCGCGATGGCCTTTGTCGGCCTAACTGTCGGTGCCGGATTCGCATCCGGCCAGGAAATGATGCAGTACTTCGTGGCATTTGGCACTAACGGCTTGTGGGGCGTGGTACTTGCCTCCGTCGTGATGATTGCCAGTGGCCTGGCAGTGCTGTCAATTGCCAGCTACTTGCAGGCTGATGAGCACTCCGAGGTCTTCGACGTAATCACCCGCAGTTGGGTTTCGAAGATTTTGGATATCGCCGTGATGATCACGCTGTTCTGTACCGGCTTCGTCATGTTCGCCGGTGCCGGTGCGAACTTGAACCAGCAGTTCGGACTTGAGGTGTGGATCGGCGCCGTCATCATGGTTGCCCTGACTTTGGGTGTAGGCATGCTGGATGCCGACAAGGTCAGCCGCGTGATTGGCATGATCACTCCATTCATTATCGTGTTCCTGCTTGGAGCCGGTATCTACACTTTGTTCACCACCGACACGTCGATGTCGGAGGCCGCGCAGTACACCAATGAACTGTCGACATCGCTGCCACACTGGTCTATTTCTGCCCTGAACTATGTCGGTTTCTGTGTGATGGTGGCCGTATCGATGTCGATTGTCATCGGCGGTAGCTACCTGAACCCGCGTGAAGCTGGCATCGGTGGTCTCATGGGCGGGAGCATCTATGCAGGTCTGCTGACGCTGGTGACCTTTGCCCTCTTCTTCAAGGTCAAGGATGTTGGCCACGAAGATATGCCGACCCTGGCAATCGTCAATGACATCCACCCGGTCCTGGGTACCGTGATGGCAATCATCATCTACGCCATGATTTTTAACACGGCCATTGGCATGTTCTACGCGCTGGGCCGCCGCCTAACACGCAATACCCCGCACCGTTTCCGCCTGGTATTCATCGTGACCGTGCTGATTGGCTTTGGCCTAAGTTTCTTTGGGTTCAAGGCTCTGGTTGGCTCCATTTACCCGGCACTAGGCTATGTCGGTATCGCCCTAATCGTGATTCTGTGCGGTGCGTACCTGGCAGGACGCAACAAGCTGATGGAGGAGTCGAAGCGCCGCGGTCGTATCCGGAAGCTCGCACTCCGGAAGATGCATCCGAACAAGAAGTTCACCACCGCCGATCAGAAGAAGCTCGACCGCGCTTTGGCCAACTCCAACATTTCCAACGTCGATCTTCAGGAGAGCGTCCGCGACGACATCGTCGAGGAACTGGTCAGCGACGATAATGTTGAATTCACCGAGGATGACGCCGAGCGCATCGTAGAAAAGGATAATGAGCGCCTGGAGAAACTTTCCGAAATCGAGGAAGCCTCCGATGATGACAATCCTCGCGAGACCGCGAGGGACTCCTTCCCCGGCGAGGCCACAGCCACTGCGCCGAAGAAGCTTGCCGGACAGACTAAGAATGCATTCAAGCGCGTGGCTCACCCTAAGCCGAAGAAAGAAAAGTAACTAGCGCGACTAGGCAGCTCGAAAATTTAGGCAGCTTGAAAATAGAAGGCATCGCACCGGTAGGGAAGGGCGATGCCTTCTTCGTATGTGTGCCCCAAGTGTTCGTGGAGATACCAATGCAAGTTCGCCTCCACCTTGGCGCGAGTGGCGGGCTTGGAACGAAGCCAATAGGAACGGGTTCGTGCCAGCAGCACGATGTCCTCGATGGTCAGTGTCTGCTCCCAGGCCAGACGCACCTCATCGATTAGCTCCAGCTCCGGGTCAACCTCGGGGTAGAAACCGGGACGCAACACGTCGCCGGCGTGCATTATGCGGCTGAGCCGATGCACCCACGGTACGGAAACATCCAAGGTGTTCCACACCAACATAGCCACGCCATCCGCGCGTAGCACCCGAGTGAGTTCTTTACCTGCAGCTGTCGGGTCCACCCAGTGCCATGTCTGCGCACATGTTGCTACATCGACGCTGTTGGGCTCCAGTCCCGTGCGCTCCGCAGTGCCTTCCAGGCATTCCGCCGCTGGCACATTGTGCATCAGTGCTTGCCGCATCGCGGTGGAGGGATCGAGTGCCAGCAGGGTGGCATCGCGGTAGACGTCGGCAAGCGAGGCGGTGAGCTTTCCAGTGCCGGCGCCGATATCGGCGACTACCTGTGGGTGCGGTGCGAGACGGGTAAGCGCTTCGATGACGGTTGGAGGATATCCGGGGCGCACGCGGTGGTAGCCCGTGGCTCCGTCGGCGCTTTCCTGCAGGTCGTTGTCGAAAGTAGCGCCTGCGCGGTGGCGGTCAGCGGCGTCGCGGAACGTTGGCGTATCGCGTGCTGACGTCGGTGGAATCGGTGGGTGTTCGTTAACTCCGGGCACGACTTATACCCTAGGGCACGCGTGCGGGGCCATCGCTAGTAGACTCTACAAACATGACCGCTGCATACGCTGATGACTTGATGGACTTTGATGAGGTCCTCGAACGTTTTGACCCGGTAATGGGCATGGAGGTTCACGTCGAGCTCTCGACGAATACCAAGATGTTCTCCTCCTCCTCGGCGCACTTTGGTGCCGAGCCGAATAGCAACGTCGATCCCTGCAGCCTCGGCCTACCTGGCGCGCTGCCTGTGGTTAACCGTCAGGGCGTTGAGTGGGCCATCAAGATTGGCCTGGCGCTGAACTGCGAGATTGCTGAGTCCTCCCGCTTCGCGCGCAAGAACTACTTCTACCCGGACCAGCCGAAGAACTACCAGATTTCGCAGTACGACGAACCAATCGCCTACGACGGATATCTTGACGTTCAGCTTGACGACGGCACGGAGTTCCGTGTCGAAATCGAGCGCGCTCACATGGAAGAAGACACCGGCAAGCTGACGCACTTGGGCGGTGCCGATGGTCGTATTCACGGCGCCACGCGTTCGCTGGTGGACTGCAACCGCGCAGGTATTCCGCTGATTGAGATCGTTACTAAGCCAATTCTCGGTGCAGGGGAGCGTGCCCCAGAGGTTGCTCGTGCGTACGTTTCTGCGCTGCGTGACCTGGTGAAGTCCCTCGGTGTCTCCGATGCCCGCATGGACCAGGGCTCGATGCGTGTGGACTCCAACGTTTCCCTGCGCCCAATCGGCCAGGAGGAGTTCGGCACTCGTACCGAGACTAAGAACATCAACTCCCTGAAGTCGGTTGAACAGGCTGTTCGCTACGAGATGCAGCGCCAGGCTGCTGCGATTACTAATGGCGAGGAGATCGTTCAGGAAACCCGCCACTACCAGGAGACCGACGGCACGACCTCCAAGGGCCGCCCGAAGGAATCGCAGTCGGATTACCGCTACTTCAACGACCCGGATCTGCCACCTGTGATTGCGCCGCGTGAGTGGGTGGAGGAAATCCGCGCAACTCTGCCGGAGCTGCCGTGGGTGCGTCGTGCCCGTATTCAGGAAGAGTGGGGTCTGAAGGACGAGGAAATGCGCGACTTGGTTAACGCCGGCGCTCTCGACCTGATTGTCGACACCGTTGAGGCTGGTGCCGGCCCGGCTGAGGCTCGTTCCTGGTGGGTCGCTTACCTGGCACAGAAGGCCAACGAGGCAGGCGTGGAGCTGGCTGAGCTCGCGATTACCCCGGCACAGGTTGCACGTGTGATTGCACTGATTGAAGAGGGCAAGCTGACCAACAAGCTGGCCCGTAAGGCCGTCGACGGCGTGCTCGCAGGCGAGGGCGATGTTGATGAGGTCGTTGCTGCCCGTGGCCTGGAGGTCGTTCGCGACGACGGTGCTATTGAGAAGGCCGTCGACGATGCACTGGCTGCTAACCCGGACATCGTCGAGAAGTACCGAGCTGGCAACAAGAAGGTCGTCGGTGCCATCGTGGGGCAGGTCATGAAGGCCACCCGCGGCAAGGCAGACCCGGCTCAGGTCAACCAGCTGATTGCGAAGAAGCTGAGCTAGCCTCCCTGAAAGCTAATCCGGGGAACCGCCGGCGGCACCATCGCTCGGCAGTCTGACGACGCGTTCGTCGGACTCCGACGGTTGTGCCCCGGCGGTTTTGTTGGTCGTGGCACCCCAAACTTCAATACCCTGATTCGCTGCGACAGCCGCTACATACGAGATGTGGCCGAAGTCGCCGTCGACAAGCACTTCAGGGGAACCCTTGACCTCCCACGCCGCGTCGGGCCCACTTGACTTCGGACCCACCGGCATGGAGATGACCTTCTGCGCGTCTGGGATGGCAATGACCACGCGGTCACCCATCACTGCGCATCCACCGATGGAATCGTTCAGGTCCACACCGCCGAGGGGGTTAATCACAGGGCCGGTGAGCTGAACCAGCTGTGGGGTGCCGTCGAGAATGGCGGTTGCCAACGGCGGCATTCCGTCCGGACCATGGCAGAACTGCTGAAACTCAATGCCTGGATCTCCCACGAGCAATTTGCGCGGGGACAGGGTGTCCGAAGTTCGGTCAAAATAGATTCCGAGAATGCCGGGCTCGCTGAGGTCCGGAAGTTCGCGCACATCAGCGGTGCTGCCCTCCACGAGGGTGACGCGCGCAATGGTGTCGTCGTTACGCAAAACAAAGACCTGACGGTCCTCTTCAACCGAGGGACTGGGCAGCAGTTGTTTTGCAGGGGCGCCGAGCCGTGCGACCTCACGCGGTGTCTTACCCGGTGCGACAACGGTGAGTGCACCGTCGTCGGTGGCGACGAGAGCCTCCCCAGGGCCGGTTGAGGCTAGCGCGGTGGTAAGCGGTAGGCAGGCCGCGAGAGTGACATCGTCGAGGTCGCAGGGACCTTTGTCTTTGGCTTTGCTTTCCGTGGTTGGGACCGGGGTAGAGGGCAAATCAGGGGAGGAAAACTTCGGCATGGCAATGCCCGTCGGCTCTGACTTGTCTTCCGTAAACGGCAACTCAAGCGCGTTCGAGGCACTCATGCAGCCGGAAAGAGAGACCATCCCGATGACACCAGCGGCGAGCGCAGCACGACGACGCCGCCCGCGAGCGCGAGCCTGTGCACTGCTGGTGTGGACGAGGTGGAATCCCATAGGCATACACAATACAGCCTCGTTTCACGGCCACGCCTGCGACCAAAAGTGAGGCAGTAGATTTAATGTGGACGATGTGAGCGACTCAGAGAAGTACCCGAACGACCGCGCCCTCGAGAATGTGGAGGACGGATTCGATGACGATCTCGACGTCCCGACCTACCGCAAGCTCGCTGAGCCAATGAACGAAGAAACCAACCGTGATGACAGCGACAACACCGCAACGCAGGTTTTTCCGGGTGTGCCGGAAAAGCGCGTAGCGGAGGAGTCGGAGGCAGACCAAGAAAACCTGACTCCGGAACCTACCGCTGCATCAGAGACAGTGGCAGAGACAGAGGTTGAGCCGAGCTCGGAACCGGAGCCTGAAGTTCAGGATGAGCCGAAGAAGCGCTACGACGCCTACGCCGCTGCAGGCCGCACGGCACCTCAGGTGATTAGCCCTGCCGGTAAGCCTTCGCCGCGGGATGAACAGGCTGAAACTGAGTCAGCGCCCGCGGCTGATAAAGAGTCGGAGGTGGCCCCGGAGTCGGAGGCAACCGAAATCTTTGAGCAGCCGGCTCGTAGTGAGCGCGTTGATTCAGACGAGGATTTCAGCCAGCCGACGCAAGCCTTCTCGGCTTCTGAAGCGGCAGGAGCGTCCGCAGCGGGAGCTACTGCAAATAAGTCGGAAGCACAGCCAGCATTCGACGATGAGGCGGAGCCGACCTATGACTCTTCACGCAATTCCGCAGCTGAGACTCAGTATTTCGATGAATCGGATTTCGCTGAACCGGCTGCGTCCCGCGATACCGCTGGTGCAGCTGGCGCCGCTGGTGTTGCAGGAGCAGGCGTAGGAGCCGCCGGGGCAACTGCTGCTACGACTACCGCCGCTGCTGACGACGATGAAGACACGGACTTCTACGACGACAACGAACCGGAGTTCCGTCGCGGTACCACTGACTTCGGCCTCCTGCTGCTGCGTCTTGGATTGGGTGCGCTACTGCTGGTCCATGGTCTGACAACGCTGCTCGGCTGGGGCAACTCCGGTGGCACCACTGCGCTGGAGACACAGTTTAGCCAGAACAACTTTGCCCTCGGCCCTGTAATGGCCACTGCCATCCCAACGGTTCAGCTTATCGCGGGTGCCCTGCTTATCTTGGGTCTCGCGACACCGCTGGCCGCGGCGTTGGCGCTGGCATTGTCCGCCTACCTCAGCATGTTTGATGTGGCTACCTCTGCCAATGGTGTGAATATCGTTGGCCAGGACTCCAGTAACCTCCAACTACAGCTGTTGATGACCGCCATGGCGCTTGGCTTGCAGTTCACCGGCCCGGGCCGTATCGGCATCGATTTCGGACGCGGCTGGGCTCGTCGACCACTGGCATCGTCGTGGATCTTCGGAATTCTGTCCATCGCCGCAGCAATTGGCCTGTGGTGGCTGACGACCGGCACGCTGCCGTTTGTTGGCTAAGGCGGCTCGCAGCTGCACAAACAGTCGAGCGACCTAAACTAGGTTCTCCGTTAGGGCCGGGGTACAATGCCCCCTATGCCAAAGTCGAGACACGTACTAAAGACCACCCTCGCGGTGGTCTTTTTCATGTCTTCGATAGGCGCTACAACGTCGATTCACTCACCTTCGACAGCCGCTGCCGGCGAGCACAATGAGGTTGCAGCCTCCGTCTCGTCGGCAAGCGCCTGGCCGACTCATGAGGTGAGTCTGCCGCGCATGAACCTCAACGCCGAAGGGTTGATTGAGACTGACCCGCGCACGCAAATGGCGGTGAGCTACGAGCCGGTGGGCGTGGGGTACAGCAGCCAGGCATCGCAACGCCCGCTGCCGGCGCTATCCCTGATTAAGTTGTATATCGGTCAGTATGTGCTCGAACACGGCACTGCCGACGATGCCGAGCGCGTCGAAAAGATGATTTCGCGTTCCGACGACGATTTGGCCGCCGACTTTTACCGGAAGTACCCGGAATCGGTCGATTCCATTGCGACCGAGTACGGCCTGTTCAACACTTCCGGCGGAGAAAAGTGGGGAGTATCGAGGACCACCGCGGAAGATGTGGTGTCTTTTATTTCCCAGCTTCGTCTGAAGCATCCTAATTCTGAGGTGCTCGAGGCGATGCGACACTGGTCGCCGATTGCTGCCGATGGCTATCGACAGAATTTTGGTCTTGCCGGGCTGCCCGGCTCTGAAGGCGCGAAAATGGGCTGGTCCAACCGGCGTTCGTGGCACTCTTCCGTTGTTTTTGGCCCCGGATATGTAATGGCGGCCATTACCGAGGGCGGCAAATATGCACACACCGAGGACGTCGCTGAGGGGATTGCCGACGTCGAGTACCGGGATTTGGTGAAGCCCACGCAGAAGACTGGGCGCAAAGCCACTCTAGAAACGCCAAAGGCCCGTGCGGTAAGCACAGGCCTTTAAACGGGTTTGATCTAGCTAGTCGACAATGCGGATCGCGCCCTTATCCGCACTGGACGCCATCTTGGCGTATGCGCGCAGCGCCTTGGAGACCTTGCGCGGACGCGGCTTGTGCGGAGTAAATGGCTTATCGCGCTTGAGCTCCTCATCGCGACGAGCGGCCAGCTCCTCGTCGGACACCTGAATCTCAAGGCGTCGTTCAGCGACATCGATGTACACCGGGTCGCCGTTGCGGACGAGACCGATTGCGCCGCCGGCAGCGGCCTCCGGGGAAACGTGGCCGATAGACAGTCCGGAGGAACCCCCGGAGAAGCGACCATCGGTGACCAGTGCACAGACCTTACCCAGGCCAGCGCCCTTGATGAATGCGGTCGGGTGCAGCATCTCCTGCATGCCCGGGCCGCCGGAAGGACCCTCGTAGATGACAAAGAGAACTTCGCCCGGCTGCAAGGTGCGGTTCAAGATGACCGAGACAGCCTCTTCCTGGCTTTCTACGACGCGAGCGGTGCCCTCGAAGTGGAACTGATCCTCGCCGATACCGGCGGTCTTCAGGATAGCGCCGTCCTCGGCGATGTTGCCGCGCAGGACACACAGACCGCCTTCCTTCGTGTAGGCGTGGTCGAAGTCGCGGATGCAGCCATTTTCGGAGTCCGTATCCAGGCTCTCCCAGCGGTTGGATGTGGAGAACGGCTCGGTGGTGCGCACGCCGCCAGGGGCTGCGTGGAACAGTTCAATCGCTTCGTCAGTGGCCTTGCCGCCGCGGATATCCCAGTTGTCCAGGTGCTCCTCCAGAGATGGGGAGTGAACGGAGCGGACATTCATTTGCAGCAGGCCCGCGCGGCGCAGTTCGCCGAGGATGGCTGGAATACCACCGGCGCGGTGGACGTCCTCCATGTAGTAGTCCGAGTTCGGTGCCACCTTGGACAGACAAGGCACGCGGCGGGAAATCGCGTCGATGTCGGAGAGGTCGAAGTCGATCTCGCCCTCCTGGGCGGCAGCGAGAATATGCAGCACCGTGTTGGTGGAACCGCCCATGGCAACGTCGAGCGTCATTGCGTTGACAAACGCGTCGCGGTTGGCGATGTTGCGCGGCAGCACGGACTCGTCACCATCGTGGTAGTAGCTCTTCGCCAGGTCCACAATCAGTTCACCGGCGCGCGTGAACAAATCGCGACGCGCCTGCTGAGTTGCCAGGGTAGAACCGTTACCCGGCAGGGACAGGCCGAGGGCCTCGGTCAGGCAGTTCATCGAGTTTGCAGTGAACATGCCCGAGCACGATCCGCAGGTCGGGCATGCCGAGCGCTCGATGTCGAGCAGGTTCTTGTCATCGACCTTGTCGTTCGCGGATGCAGAAATAGCCGAGACGAGGTCAGAGCCGGGCTTGACGACGCCATCGATAACAATCGACGATCCCGATTCCATCGGCCCGCCGGAAACGAAGACCACCGGGATATTCAGACGCAGAGCCGCATTGAGCATGCCCGGCGTGATCTTGTCACAGTTGGAAATACAGACCAATGCGTCAGCGGTGTGAGCGTTGACCATGTACTCGACAGAGTCAGCAATAATCTCACGGGACGGCAGCGAGTAGAGCATGCCGTCGTGGCCCATCGCAATTCCGTCGTCGACAGCAATGGTGTTGAACTCACGGGGGACGCCACCGGCTGCGGTTACAGCTTCTGCGACGATGTCGCCAACGTCCTTCAGGTGCACGTGACCGGGAACGAACTGAGTGTAAGAGTTGGCAATTGCGATAATCGGCTTGCCGAAGTCGTTATCGGTCATGCCAGTTGCGCGCCATAGCGAACGCGCACCTGCAGCATTACGGCCGGCAGTGGTGACTTTAGAGCGAAGGGGAATCATGGGGGCTGCCCTTCCTAGATAGGGTGCAAGGTAATTAATTATCCATATTAATCACAAAAAGCCCCTAATGTCTCATTTCGTGGTCACTGGTGTCCGCATAATGAGATTTAGGGGCTTTGTGGACTGCTTATATGTTACTCGGCAGAGGCGTCACCTTTAGCCTTGGCATCAGCCTCAACCTCACTGACCTTCTTCATTACGGAGTGGCCATCGCGGTCGAAAACCTCGACCTTGTCATTTTCCGCCATACGAGCCGAAGCGATCGGATCTGGAATCAGACCGCCAGTGGCTTCCTTCAACTCCGGCAGCGAATTAAAAGAGATGGCCGGCAGGGCGATGCGCTCATCTGACTTGGTTACCGCAAAGGCGCGGCCGCCCTTGTTGAAGAAGATGCCCGCAAAATCGCTCCAGGGCACCGAACGGCGCTTGGACAATAGGTACACCGCAGTGATGCCGCGTGGCCCCACGGTGGTGCGTACTCGGAAAATCCAAAGCGTATAAATCAACGGTGCCAGGAAGGTAATGGCCAGCCACGGGGCAAAACCGGTGGCAATTACACACAGCACGAGCATGAACGCAACGATGAACAGATGCGTCTTCTGTGGGCGAAATCGCTGCGTCGCAATTTTTAGCTGTGGAGTCGAGTCAGTCATGGCCTTTGATTGTAGCGGGTGTTTCGGATTGGCTAATGCGCGGTAGGCAGTTGCGGGTTATTGCGTCCCTGCCGAGTTTGGTTCTGCGTTGTTAGTGGAGTCTGTCGACTGTGATCCGCCAGTGTTCTCGTTGTCGGTGTTGCTCTGAGTAGAGTCTGGCTCGGTGGAGGTGGCGGTCGAAGGTGCGCGGTTCTGCGTGCTCTGAGGCTGCTGTGAAGTCTCGGACGGCTGATTCTGTGATGTCTGAGTCTGCTGTGAAGTCTCGGTGGGCTGCACACTCTGTGTGGTGCTAGTCGGCTGCTTCGATGACTGCGGAGCTGACGACTCTTCCGAGTCCTCTTCCTGTGTCGTTACCCGATCGCTCCACCTGCTCGGTGCTAGCCATCCGGATGGGCCGCCCTCGGTCTCGACCGTCATGAGATTCAAAACGCCGAGGACAATTAGGGTTGCCAAGAGCATGATTGTCGAAACGCGAGCACGTCCACCTGCAGAGAGGATTCGCCGGATTTTCTGGCGCGTCGTGAGCGTCTTCCAGTCAGGGTGGCTAACCAGCTTGCGGATGGCGTTGTTGCTTCCGCTGTCCTCTTGCTCGCGTCGAGCATCATCGAGGTCAGCACCCGCATGCGGCAGGTCGGATCGCTCGTTCCCGTCTTGCTTATCGACGGTCTGAGTTTCCATCAGTTTGGTTTCTGCGGTATCCGGCTGGGCAGTAGTGTCCGCTACCGCTTCGACAACTTCGGTTGGAGCGCTGTCGCCGTCGTCAAGCTGTTGTTTTTTCTCTTGCTTAGCATCGGCCTGCCTGAGCTGTTCGATCATCGTGTCATCGCGGACATGACCGGTGATTTCTTCGGCGGGAGCAAACGGGGTCTGTTGGGCGCGCTCGCCGTAGTCATCCCACCAAGTGTCGATGACTGCGGCGCGGATGGCGCGCTCGATGAGCCATTGGTCGCCCGGTTTGCAGTCGACAATCAAGCGCATAGTGACGGTCCACGGCAGGCCCATAACCGTCGGCGGATTGAGCTCCGTGGAGGACTGCAGCTTGATCTCGGAGAGAACTGCATCCTTGACGGAGTCCAGTGCGATGGCACTCTTGGCGGCGGCGACAGTGCGCTCTTCCAGGTCCTTAATGGAGCCACCGGCGGTCATCGGTACGGGAACTTCAACAACAGCACGGGACCACTGTGAGGAGTAGTTGATACACATGCGTGCCTCGGAGTTCGGCACGATGATTTCCTCGCCGTTGAGGGTTCGGATCGTGGTGGCGCGCAATGTCATATTGACTACGTCACCTTGGACAGTGCCCGAAGGGGAGTGAAACTCTACCCAGTCTCCGATGCCGTACTGCTTCTCGGCGATGATGAACAGTCCGCCAAGGAAGTCGGCGATGACTCCCTGTGCGCCAAAACCAACAGCGGCGGAAACAACCGTCGCGGGGATAGCGGCGGCGGTCAGTGAGATTCCGAATTTCGACAGAATCGCGATGATTAAGACGAAGTATGCAATGACTTCGACGATGTAAACCACAGCGCCAATCAGTGCGCGCCGTCCCTTGGACTGCTCCTCTGAAGAGGAGATGTTTCCGTCCGCAATTGCCAGAACGAAACGTCGGATACGGGGAACAAGAATTAGCAGAATGGCCAGACATGCGATGGCAAGGCCGTTATTGGCCACCCATTGCCATGTCCGTAACAACATGTATTGCAAGAATTCCATGCCATCCACCGTAGGTCGTTCGCCTTAATATGCGCTGAGTTTAAAGGTAAAGAATTACGCATAAAGACGAGCTTTGGACTTGGGGCTTGCGGGGCTCGGGCGTGTAGGGCTCGGGTGTGCAGGCTTGGGTGTCCCCGGGGTCGTGGTCGGGGAGTTTCTGGGTAGAGTGATTCCCAAAGTTGGGGCGGGGTTCTCGTTGGAATCGGGTGGGTGCTCGGGGTGTGATACGGACGGCGTGTCCAATTGACGGGATTGACTTCTCACTATGTGGACGTTAGGGTTGTAGCCAACGCCACATTCGTAGCTTCTTTGCGTGAATGTGTGTTGAGTAGTTGCCCACCATGATCCAGGAGCGAAATCGTGAACGCGCACGAGCAGCACACCCCATCGCCCGCCCAATTCGCGGCTAAGGCGCGCACCAGCGCCCCCGAGCGAATTTCTGGTGCACAAGCCATTGTCCGATCCCTTGAAGAGCTTGGTGTCGAGGTAGCCTTCGGTATTCCCGGTGGTGCAGTGCTTCCGCTCTACGATCCGATTTATGACTCGGAAAAGCTCCGTCACGTCCTCGTGCGTCACGAGCAGGGAGCTGGCCACGCTGCCACTGGTTACGCGCAGGTTTCCGGCAAGGTTGGTGTCTGTATCGCGACTTCCGGCCCGGGTGCTACTAACCTGGTGACCCCGCTCGCGGATGCTCAGATGGACTCCGTTCCGGTTGTCGCTATCACTGGTCAGGTCGGTCGCCCGCTGCTGGGTACTGACGCTTTCCAGGAGGCTGACATCCGCGGTGTGACCATGCCGATTACGAAGCACAACTTCATGGTCACCGAAGCTGAGGACATCCCGCGCGCGCTCGCTGAGGCATTCCACCTGGCTTCTTCTGGTCGTCCAGGTCCGGTTCTGGTCGATGTCCCGAAGGACCTCCAGAACACGATGATCGACTTCACCTGGCCACCGGAGATCAACCTGCCGGGTTACCGTCCGGTGACAACCCCGCACCAGCGACAGATCGACGAAGCCGCTGAGATGATTGCTGCGGCAAAGCGTCCGGTGCTCTACATCGGTGGTGGCGTCATTAAGGCCGATGCTTCCAAGGGGCTGGTCGAGTTCGCCGAGCAGACTGGGGTTCCGGTCGTGACCACGCTGATGGCTCGCGGCGCATTCCCGGACTCGCACCCGCTGCACATGGGTATGCCGGGCATGCACGGCAAGGTGTCAGCCGTCGCTGCTCTGCAGAAGTCCGACCTGCTCATCACTATTGGCGCGCGTTTCGACGACCGTGTTACCGGTGATCTGAATTCCTTCGCGCCGAACGCGAAGGTAATCCACGCCGACATTGACCCGGCAGAGATTGGCAAGCTCCGCGAAGTTGATGTTCCCATCGTCGGCGATGCCCGCGAGGTCCTTGCCGCACTTAGCGAGTCCTACACCAAGCTCGGTCTTAGTCGCCCGCAGATTGCCGACTGGCTGAAGCTTCTCGACGGTCTCCGCGACGAGTTCCCCCTCGGGTGGGAAGAGCCCGCTGATGGTGCAATCGCTCCGCAGTTTGTAATTCAGACTCTGTCCGACATCGTTGGTCCAGAGGCCATCTATGCCGCTGGCGTCGGCCAGCACCAGATGTGGGCAGCGCAGTTCGTCCAGTACGAGAACCCGCGCACCTGGCTTAACTCCGGTGGTGCCGGCACGATGGGCTACTCAATCCCGGCTGCGATGGGTGCCAAGGCGGCTGCTCCAGAAAAGGAAGTCTGGGCCATCGACGGTGATGGTTGCTTCCAGATGACCAATCAAGAGCTGACCACCTGTGCAATGGAAGGTTTTCCCATCAAGGTTGCCTTGATTAACAACGGTAATCTGGGCATGGTTCGTCAGTGGCAGACGCTGTTCTACGATCAGCGCTACTCCAACACCAAGCTGCGCCCGGAGGATAACTCCTACCTGCCGGACTTCGTCCAGCTCTCCGAGGGGCTTGGCTGCGTGGCGATCCGCGTGACCAAGAAGGAAGATGTCGCGGCGGCGATTAAGAAGGCACGCGAGATTAATGACCGACCGGTGGTTATTGACTTCATTGTCGGTGAGGATGCTCAGGTGTGGCCGATGGTGGCAGCTGGCAAGTCCAATGATGAGGTCGAATACGCCCGCGGTCTGCGCCCGCTGTTCAACGATGAGAATTCAGCAGCTGAGGCCCCGGCTGACATCCACGGCACTGTTGTGGACAACGCCGAGGACGCCGCGAAGCAGCCCGACGCTAACCACCCGTCCATGAAGACCCGCTAATCGGGATCCGAAGCAACAGGAAGTGAGTCCCAAAATGGCTGAACTGCACACTCTATCCGTGTTGACCCTCGATGAGCCGGGTATTCTGGTCCGCATTGCGGGCATGTTCACCCGTCGAGGTTTCAGCATCCAGTCGGTTACCTCGGGTGAAACTGAGACCGAGGGAGTCAACCGCATCACCGTCGTGGTTGAGACGGAGACGCTGCCGATCGAACAGATCACTAAGCAGCTGAACAAGCTGGTGCCCGTGCTGAAAGTGGTCCGCCAGCCCCCAGAGACCATGGTGTCGCGCGGACTGCTGATGGTGAAGGTTTCCTGCGACAACACCAATCGTCCGCAGGTAGTCGATGCCGCCAATCTCTTCCGTGCCCGTGTGGTGGACGTTTCTCAAGAGTCTGTCATCATTGAGGCGACGGGTGAGCGCTCGAAGCTTGTAGCCCTGCTGGAGGTCCTCGAGCCGTTTGGTATCCGTGAGCTCATTCAGTCCGGTACCGTCGCAATGGCACGTGGGCCGAAGCCGATGCTCCAGGCCCGCTAACAACTAAACGCTAAGATTTTTAACGAATCCGATTCGAAAAGAGGCTAACTTTAATGGCTATTGAACTGCTGTACGACGACGATGCTGATCTGTCCATCATCCAGGGACGTAAGGTTGCCATCCTGGGCTACGGTTCCCAGGGCCACGCTCACGCTCAGAACCTGCGCGAGTCCGGTGTCGAGGTTGTTATCGGTCTGCGTGAAGGCTCCAAGTCCGCTGTGAAGGCTCGGGAAGCTGGCTTCGAGGTTAAGTCCAACGCAGATGCCGCTGCATGGGCAGACGTCATTATGGTGCTGGTTCCGGACACCACCCAGGCAAGGGTTTACAGCGAGGACATCGAGCCGAACTTGAAGGACGGCGACGCGCTGTTCTTCGGCCACGGTCTGAACATCCACTTCGACCTCATCAAGCCGGCTGACAACATCACCGTCGGTATGGTTGCTCCGAAGGGCCCGGGTCACCTGGTTCGTCGTCAGTTCGTCGATGGCAAGGGCGTTCCGTGCCTGATTGCCGTTGACCAGGACCCGAAGGGCGAGGGCCGCGACCTGGCTCTGTCCTACGCTGCAGCTATCGGTGGCGCCCGCGCTGGCGTTATCCCGACCACCTTCGAGGCAGAGACTGTGACCGACCTCTTCGGTGAGCAGGCTGTTCTCTGTGGTGGCACCGAGGAACTGGTCAAGGTCGGTTTCGAGGTTCTGGTTGAAGCTGGCTACGAGCCGGAGATGGCATACTTCGAGTGCCTGCACGAGCTGAAGCTGATTGTTGACCTGATGTTCGAGGGCGGTATTGCCAACATGAACTACTCGGTCTCCGACACCGCTGAGTTCGGTGGCTACCTGTCTGGCCCGCGCGTTATTACCGCTGATACCAAGCAGCACATGCGCGAGATTCTGTCTGACATTCAGGACGGCACCTTCACCAAGCGCCTGATTGCCAACGTCGAGGGCGGCAACAAGGAGCTCGAGGACCTGCGCGCTTCCTACAACAACCACCAGATTGAAGAGGTCGGCTCCAAGCTGCGCGACCTGATGAGCTGGGTTAAGGTCGACGCTCGCGCTGAGACTGCCTAAGTTTGTTGCTTAAGCGAATCCCTCGCTTGTTCGCGAAGTAGGGCTTCATCACTGAGCTTCACCGCCGTGATGAGGCCCTTTTCGTATCTCTCTCACTAGTATTCTTTCACTGAACCGTGTGGGGTAGACGTGTGGAATAAACGTCTGAGCCAAAAGCAACTACTGCCAAACGGGTGTAGCCCCAGTCCTATCCGGGGTTCTAATCTGGGTTGAAAGGTCTCCCTCAACAAAGACGTTCGATAGTCTAATCGTTGAAATCAAATCATTTCACGGAGGTAAATGTGCGAGTATCCGCAATGACGCGGCGCGTGACGGCAACCGTTGCCCTGACGGTCAGCCTGGCGTTGGGGTCAAGCGCCTTGGTCGCGTGTGGAAATTCCGACAGCGCTGTTTCCACGAAGAAGGTGGACGCTGAATCGACGGTGCTTAGCGACGACATCGCAGCGTCGGAAAGCCTGATCGACAGTTCGGAAGCGGTTGTCGTTTCCTCGGCAGGCTCTGCTGAGCAGCGTAGGGCGGCAGGCATCGCGGTTGCTGCTGGTCTGCCGATGCTAGTGGCTGGTTCTGCCGAAGATGCGGAAGATGACAGTACCGCCAAGAGCCCGAAGAAGGATGCTCGTGGCCGTGATACCGGCGCCGATATCGCCGATGTGGAAAAAGAGATTGACCGCCTGGGCGCAAAGACAGTCCTTACTGTGGGGGCAGTTGACCTGACTGGGGAAGAGGGCCGTCAGATCATTGCGGATCCGGGTACGAC
This sequence comes from Corynebacterium sp. LK26, assembly GCF_014335085.1. NCBI lineage: Bacteria > Bacillati > Actinomycetota > Actinomycetes > Mycobacteriales > Corynebacteriaceae > Corynebacterium > Corynebacterium sp. LK26. The sequence goes on along the minus strand of NZ_PDHB01000001.1, from coordinate 465,063 downwards.
CGATGGCCTTAAGGAGCTCGTCGGTACCGAGTTTAAGGTTCTCAAGGAGACGGAGTCGAAGCCGACTCGCGCTGTCGTTGAGATGGATCCGGAGAAGCCAACTGTCGTCGAGGGCGATGCAACGAAGGATGGGGCAGCCAACCAGGAGGCTCAGGATCGCGCCAGCGATGGGCAGGACGACAAGGGACAGGAGAGCGTCACCCTGCCGAAGGGATCTCCGAAGGAGGTCAAGGACACATTGGCACTGGCCGCACCGGGTACCGGTTTGGCCTCCATTGCTACGGCCCGTGCCGCTGGCCTGAAGGTCAGTTGGTTGCCGGTGGGCGACGCGCGTGCTACCTCTGAGTCGATTTCCGCTGCTCGCGACGGCGAGTCCCTGATTGCTCTGGGTAAGGTTTTTGGCGATAAGGACAAGTTTGATCAGTCCATCGAGCTTGCCAAAGATGACAAGGTTAAGGAGCTGCCAGGTGGAGGCACACTGCTGTTCCCCGGTCGTCATCTGATTGCAACGTATGGTCACCCAGGTGTCGCTCCATTGGGCGTGATGGGCGAGGATGATCCGGAGGATGCCGTCGCACGTGCGAAGGACTACGTCAAGCAGTACGAGAAGTTCGCTGATGACCCGGTACTGCCGGCCTTCGAGATTATCGCTTCGGTCGCGCAGGCTGACCCGGGGCCACGCGGTGACTACTCCGAGCCGGCTCCGGTTGAGACTCTGAAGCCGTACGTCGAGGCCATGACCAAGGCCGGCGGCTACGTCATCATCGACCTGCAGCCGGGTAGTGCAGACTTCCTGGACCAGGCCAAGTTCTACGAAGAACTGCTGAAGATGCCAAACGTCGGTCTGGCGCTGGACCCGGAGTGGAAGATGGAACCGGGGCAGGTTCCGGCGACCCAGGTTGGTCACGTTAAGGCTGAAGAAGTCAACCGCGTTGCTGATTGGCTGGCTGAGCTGACTCGTAAGAACAACCTTCCGCAGAAGATGCTGATGCTGCACCAGTTCCAGCTACAGATGATTCGCGACCGTGAGACGCTGGATCTGTCGCACCCGGAGCTCGCATTCGTTCTGCATGCCGACGGCCATGGCACCGCGCAGGAGAAGTTTGAGACCTGGAACGTCATGCTGCAGGATTTGCAGCCGGAGATTTTCGAGGCGTGGAAGAACTTCATCGACGAGGATCAGCCGATGTTTACTCCTGAGGAGACCATGAACATCGAGCCGCGTCCGTGGTTGGTTACGTACCAGTAGGTTATAGACCAGCAGAAATAAAAATATAACGCGAAATATTTGCCGACTTGAATGTCGGGGGCAACGGCGCTTACTCCCTAAACAAAGGGTAGTAAGCGCCGTTTTGCTTAGGTAAGTCCCCCCGTGTCTCACCCCCAGAGTTTATGATGAGACGTAATGCGCGTGCACGCTTTAGTAGTTTTCTTAAGTGACACCGCACATACTGCATAAACTTTTCGAGACAAACCAGGAGATGCTTGTGAGCCAGAACGCTCGCCCCGTTGTCCTCATCGCCGACAAGCTGGCACAGTCCACTGTGGACGCATTGGGGGATTCCGTTGAGGTCCGTTGGGTAGATGGCCCGAACCGCGCTGAGCTCCTGGCTGCGGTTGGTGATGCTGACGCACTTCTCGTCCGCTCCGCTACCACCGTGGATCAGGAAGTCCTCGAGGCTGCTCCGAATCTGAAGATCGTCGGTCGCGCCGGCGTTGGCCTGGATAACGTCGACATCGATACCGCTACCAAGCGCGGCGTCATGGTTGTCAACGCTCCGACCTCCAATATTCACTCTGCATGTGAGCACGCAATCGCACTGCTGCTGGCCACCGCTCGCCAGCTGCCGGCTGCGGACGCGTCCCTGCGTGAAGGGGAGTGGAAGCGCTCTTCCTTCAAGGGTGTCGAAATCTTCGGCAAGACCGTCGGTATCGTCGGTTTCGGTCACATCGGTCAGCTGTTTGCGCAGCGTCTCGCTGCTTTCGAGACCAACATCATTGCGTACGATCCGTACGCGAACCCGGCCCGTGCTGCTCAGCTCGGTGTTGAGCTGGTTGAGCTGGAAGACCTGATGGCTCGCGCTGATTTCGTGACCATCCACCTGCCGAAGACCAAGGAAACCGCCGGCATGTTCGATGCTGAGCTCCTGGGCAAGGCCAAGAAGGGCCAGATCATCATCAACGCTGCCCGCGGCGGTCTCGTCGACGAGCAGGCGCTTGCCGACGCAATCAAGGCTGGCAACATCCGCGGTGCTGGCTTCGACGTGTACGCGACCGAGCCGTGCACGGATTCCCCGCTGTTTGGCCTGCCGGAAACTGTTTGTGCTCCGCACCTGGGTGCCTCCACCGTCGAGGCGCAGGACCGTGCAGGTACCGATGTCGCTAAGTCCGTACTGCTGGCCCTGGCTGGCGAGTTCGTCCCGGATGCAGTCAACGTTTCCGGTGGCGCTGTCGGCGAAGAGGTGGCCCTGTGGCTCGAGCTGGCTCGTGAGCTGGGTCTGGTTGCTGGCGGTCTGCTCGAGGGCGCTCCGGCTGCTGTTGAGGTCACCGCTCGCGGTGAGCTGCACACTGAGGACGTTAACGTTCTGGGTATGGCAGCAATCCGTGGACTGTTCTCTCTCATGGTGGAAGAACCGGTCACTTTCGTCAACGCTCCGCGTATCGCAGAAGAGCGTGGTGTGACCTTCACTGTCGAGACCGAGCCGGAGTCCGTCTCCCACCGCTCCGTACTCGAGGTCAAGGTCATCGGTGCTGATGGCTCCACCGCTACCGTCGTTGGTGCTCTCACTGGCCTGAACCGCGTCGAGAAGATTGTCCGTATCAATGGCCGCGGCATCGACATGCGCGCTCAGGGCCGTAACCTCTTCCTGCTGTACAACGACGTTCCGGGCGCTCTGGGTCGCGTTGCTACCACCCTGGGTGAGTCCGGCATCAACATCGAGGCTGCTGCTCTGTCTCCGCAGGAAGCAGATCAGACTGCCATCCTGGTGCTGCGCGTTTCCAAGGAGGTTCCGGAGGAGCTCGTCGGAAAGATTACCGAGGAGATCTCCGCTACCCACGCTCTGCAGCTCGAGCTGGACTAGTTCTGAGCGCCTAGGCGTTTTAGAGCTAGTCTCTAGCGCAGCTTCTACTGCATGAAAAAATCCCCTCCGCATGGAGGGGATTTTTGTTTCCCAGCTGATCTATGCAGCCGTAGCCCTACTGCCTAGCCCTTCATCGAGCCCTTCTCAATCATGTTGACGTGGAAGTCGAAGGCAGTACGCAGGTCGTGCGGGGTAGACATGCCCGGAGCGGTCTTCAGCGCGCGCTCGTAGTACTCCTCCAACAGTGGCTGGTACTCCGGGTGTGCAACGGAAATCATCTTCGCCACGCGGTCACGCGGTGCCAGGCCACGCAGGTCAGCGAATCCACGCTCGGTGATGATGACCATGGCGTCGTGCTCGGTGTGGTCAATGTGCGAAGCGAACGGAACGATAGTCGAAATCGCACCGTCCTTCGCCAGCGACGGCGAGATGAACGAGGAAACGAAGGCGTTACGGGTGAAGTCACCGGAACCACCGATGCCGTTCATCATGCGGCTGCCGTTGATGTGGGTGGAGTTGACGTTGCCGTAGATGTCGGCCTCAATCATGCCGTTGGTGGCGATTAGGCCGACGCGACGGACAACCTCCGGGTGGTTAGAAATCTGCTGCGGGCGCAGAATGATGTTCTCGCGGTAGCGAGCAGCCTCGTTGTTCATACGCTCGGCCGCTTCCGGAGACAGGGAGAAGGAGGTAGCCGAAGCGACGGTCATCTTACCTGCGTCAATCAGGTCAATCATGCCGTCCTGAATAACCTCGGTGTAGGCCTTGATGTTCTCAAACTTGGAGTCCAACAGACCCGCCATCACGGCGTTCGGAACGTTACCGACGCCCGACTGCATGATGTACTGGTCGTAAGCCAGGCGACCCGCGCGAACTTCGCCCTCGAGGAAGTCGAGGAAATGGCCGGCAATAGCCTTCGAGGTCTCATCCAACGGCTTGAACGGGGAGTTGCGGTCCGGCGCGTTGGTCTCGACAACTGCGACAACCTTGTCCAGGTTGATGTCGATGTAAGGGGTACCAATGCGGTCACCCGGGGCGTTGATCGGCACCGGCGTGCGGTTAGGCAGGTGCTGAATGCGGTAGATGTCGTGCATGCCCTCGAGTTCCTCGGACTGCCACGAGTTGACCTCGATGATGATCTTGTCAGCGTTGTCCATCCACTCGACGTTGTTGCCAACGCTTGACGACGGAACGAGGTGTCCATCTTCCGTAATACGAGTGACCTCAACAATTGCGGCGTCAATCGGCAGGAAGCCCTGCTCGATGTACAGCGCGGAGTGGGAGAGGTGGATGTCCTGGTACTTCGCCTTGCCGGAGTTGATGGACTTACGCAGTGCCGGATCGCCCTGGTACGGCATGCGGTAGCGAATGATGTCAGCTTCTGCCATCACGCCGTCACAGTCTGGGGCAGTGGAAGCGCCTGTGTAGATGTCGACAGCGAACTCTTCACCCTTGGCGTGAAGTTCCTTGCCACGGTTTGCCAGCGCAGTCGGCAGGGCCTTCGGGTAGCCAGCACCGGTGAAGCCAGAGATGCCGAGGGCATCACCATGATTGATAAACTGTGCAGCCTCGTCGGCGGTCATTACCTTGCCGCGCAAACCGGCATGTGCGATGCGATCAGACATGTCATCTCCTAGATAGACTGTTCGACTTTAGTTTTGTCGCCTAACCTAGCATGCGCTAACAGTGTGTTGCCACACCCGCAGGTTGAGAAGTGATTTATGACACTCTGATCGCTTCAGCGGGTCGTTTATCGGCGCTCTTCCAGGGGCTTTGTTACAGCAATTCCCGCACTTCTTCGTCAGTCAGCATGGCATCCTCGAATGCCTGCAGTGTGGCCTCTGGGTTAAATTTCACACCGATGAGTACGACCTCATTGGATGGTGGGACATCGGTCTGCGCCCACATGACGGCAGGGGTGATCTTCAGGTTCGGCCCCGCCTGACTCCACACGTGGGCGACTTCGAGGCGGTCGGAAATCCAGCAGTGCCCCTTGGATCGTACGAGCCCCTTTGTGCCGCGGAGAGCCTTAATCAGTCGTTCGCGGTCGAAGGGGCGGTTGCCTCGGAAAACAACCGAAGAAATGCCGTATTCTTCAGTCTCCGGCGTGTGGGGATTCGCAAGTTCTTCTGCATATCCGTGGAAAGTGGCCGCGGTACCTTCGTCGTAAAGCGATGCGTCGAGAATGGCAGAGGTGGCGATTTCGCCGTTAGTCACGCGGACGATGCGTGCGCGGGGGTTCATGGCGCGGATTGTTTCCTCGGTGCCGCCGGTGAGCTTTTCGCCGGCGAGGTCGGATTTGGTGATGAGGATGAGATCGGCGAATTCCACCTGGTCGACAAGGAGGTCAGCGACCGTGCGTTCGTCGTCAGGCAGTGCGCGTCCCTGGCGGAGACTGTCGAGGAATGTAGAGGCGTCGACGAGCGTGACCATCGTGTCGATGGGGGCGATGTCGGCGAGGCGACGGCCATCGTCGAATTCCCACTCGAAGGTAGCGGCGACTGGCATGGGCTCGGAGATGCCGGTGGATTCGATGACGATGTGCTCGAACTTGCCGCTGCGCGCGAGCTTGCCGACGTTTTCAACGAGGTCATCTCGCAGCGTGCAGCAGATGCAGCCGTTGGACATTTCGATGAAACGGTCCTCGCCGCGCTCGAGATATGTGCCTTGCTCGATGAGGGCGGCGTCGACGTTGACTTCCGAGAAGTCGTTGACGATGACCGCGATTTTGCGCCCCTGTGAGTTTGCCAGGAGGTTGTTGAGGAGGGTGGTCTTGCCGGCGCCCAGGAATCCGGACAGGACGGTGACGGGAGTGGTCTCGGTGGTGCTATCAGAAAATTCGGTAGAAGTCACCCGACAAGATTAGCGTACTGAAAATGATTATCAATAACTACTGCGCGAATTGAGCTAGGCGAGGGGTCGTAAATGTGTCGTACGGCTTATTGTCAGACAGTTGTGACGTAGGGCATAAAACGGTGTTGTAGTCGGCTTTAGTGTCGCGTGAAGTGTGCCTAAAATGGGGGCGCTTTCGGGCATCTGAATGAAAGGCACTAACCGCTTCGTTGATAGGGTTGGGGGTGTGCTTTGGTGTTCGAGGCACTACCCCGATAGTCGCGTTGGGGGATATAGAAAGGTGAATTCATGTCAGATCGTATTGCCCATGCTGGTCTCAAATCCAAGGTGATGACCGCGCAGGAGGCGGCGCAGTTCATTAACCACGGAGACATGGTGGGCTTTGCCGGATTTACCGGTGCTGGCTACCCGAAGGTTGTCCCGCCGGCTCTCGCTGAGCGCATGGAGGCCGCTCACGAGCGTGGCGACGAGTTCAAGATTAAGGTCTTGACCGGCGCGTCTACCGCTCCGGAACTTGATGGTGCGCTGGCGAAGGCCAATGGTGTTGAGTGGCGTATGCCGTACCAGTCCGACCCGGGAATGCGTAACCGTATTAATGCAGGCGATGCCTTCTATAGTGATATTCACCTGTCGCACTCTGGCCCGATGACTGAGCAGGGCTTCTTTGGCCCGGTCAATGTTGCTGTGGTCGAAGCTGTTCGCATTAAGGCCGATGGATCCCTGATTCTTTCCTCTTCGGTTGGTAACAGCATTTCTTACTTGAATGCTGCAGAGAAGATCATTATTGAGGTCAACTCCTGGCAGTCCGAGGATCTCGAGGGTATGCACGACATCTACAGTGTTGGGCTGCCTCCGAACCGTAAGGAGATTCCGATTGTGAACCCGGGGGACCGCATCGGCACTCCGGATGTTCAGATCGATGTCGATAAGGTTGTCGCTGTCGTCGAGACGAACGCCGAGGACCGTAACTCGCCGTTCAAGCCGCTGGACGATGACTCTAAGGCCATTGCCGGCTACCTGCTCGACTTCCTCGATGGGGAGGTCAAGGCCGGTCGTCTGCCGGAGAACCTGCTGCCGATGCAGTCGGGTGTCGGTAACATTCCGAACGCTGTGCTCGCAGGCCTGCTCGACTCCAAGTATGAGAACCTGACCTCCTTCACTGAGGTTATCCAGGACGGCATGGTCGACCTGATGGATGCTGGCAAGCTGACCGTGGCTTCCGGTACCGCATTCTCGCTGTCCCCGGAGTACGCAGCTCGTATGAATGAGAATGCTGCTGACTACCGCGAGAAGATTGTTCTGCGTCCGCAGGACATCTCCAACAACCCGGGTCTGGTCCGCCGCATGGGGCTGATTACCACCAACGGCATGATTGAGGCTGACATCTACGGCAACGTCAACTCCACTCACGTGGCTGGCTCCCGCATGATGAACGGCATTGGCGGTTCCGGTGACTTCACCCGAAACGCCTACATCTCTACGTTTGTGTCCCCGTCGCTGGCTAAGAATGGCGACATTTCCGCAATCGTGCCGATGGTCTCTCACGTTGACCACACTGAGCATGACGTGATGGTCATCATCACTGAGCAGGGTCTGGCTGACCTCCGTGGGCTGGCGCCGCGTCAGCGTTCCCGTGTTGTCATTGAGAAGTGTGCGCACCCGATGTACAAGGAGGCGCTGCTCGAATACGTTGAGCGTGCTGAGAGGGTCACCCCGTACCTGCATACTCCGCATGACCTGGGTACTTCTTATGACTTCCACCGTCGTTTCCTCGAAAACGGTTCCATGAAGCCGGTCGACTAGGTTTCTAGTGCGGTTCCCGCTTTACGACGAAGTTTGCGTCGTAGGGCGGGATTTTCTTTCGGCTTTAGTTCGAAATAGTGTTCGAGTAATGTGGAGATTTTTGGGGTGCGCAGCGGTTTGAATCCGGGGTGGGGGATATGGTGTGGGCGAATTGATAAAGAACTGTTCGTTAGAGGACCTCGTTAGGGAGGGGACAGTGCAATGTCAGAGTTGGAATCGTGTGGGGAATTTCGGTTCAGCCATGAGGTGAGGGCTCATTCGCTCGCTGAAGTGATGCGCGAGATTAATCGTCTGGAGATGGTTATCGCTCAGCGGGTCGCACCACCAGATGATGGCGATGTCGAAGCTCATTTGGCTTATTGGTCGGTGGTGCTTGGAATCTCACGCGCCGAAGTGAACAAATATATGGAAATTGGCTACATGCTTGGACGTATGCCGCAACTAGCGGAAATGTGTCAGGAGCGCGGGCATTTGTCGATGAGGCATTTAGCAATGCTTGGTAAACATACCCGACCTGTAGCCGATGACAAGGTTGACGCAGTGGAGTCGGGTCTCGTGGACGTCGTTAAGCCTAGGCGCGACGGGGAGGCACTCCGTGGCGTGCGTGCGATGGCAACGCGGGTGCAGCGAGTGATTGGTGAGTGTGCTCCGGAAGTGCGGCCACGTGATGTGGATGTCGCTGGGTTGCAGGCTGATAGGGTCCTGGCCCGGAATGTGGAGGCGACCGTAGATGCTGCAATTGATGCGGCGGCATACCAGGTCGAGGCGGATGGAGGGTCGGCGGATAATCCCGTGGAGTCGGAGGAGGTACGGGAGGTTCAAGCTGCGGCTCTCGACTACTTCGGCGATCGTATGACGGCTAAGGAGTTTATCGCAGTTGATGAACATGGTGACGCTGGAGTTACGACACTGACTACTGTACTCGAGCGGCATCATGCAGTGGAAGCCCTTGCAATTATCGACGCAGTGGCTAAGAAGATGAAAGTGAGTCGCGCGGCAGCTTTCATGCATGCGTTACGCGGTACTTGTGAGGTGGAGGTGAATCTGGAACTCTTCCGAGTGCTCTCTCCCGGGGAGGATGGCGAACCGGAAAACACTCCAGTGTGGCTCGCTGGCGCAGGTTGGCTTTCTTCGCTGGTGGCCGAGTCTTGGCTGAAGCGGGTATCGACATTGCGGGTGCTGGGGGATAGTGCGGTTGAGGGGTATCGGCCCTCCGAGTCTCAGCGTGCATTCGTGCGTGCCCGTGACGGTGTGTGTAGTTTTCCTGGATGCGATGTCCCCGCGGAAAAGTGCGATATCGACCATATTGTGGAATTTGATCACAGCCTTTCCGGTGGTGAGCGGCAAAAGGAAGGGGTCACGCACACAGATAATCTCCATTGTCTCTGTCGAAGGCACCACAACCTCAAAACTGCCGGTATGTGGCGAGTTGTTCGAGGTGATGATGGGATCGAAGCTTGGACGTTCCTCTCTTGTGATGAAGGGCCGTTTGCGCAGTCGGAAAAAGAGCACACTGGGCATGGTCGTTACACCTTTGCCTCGCAGACTGAAAAGAAGACCGCTGCGCTGGCTGAGCACAATGAGAAACGTCGCAAATTGCATGACAATCTCCGCGGCCTAGTGGATAAGGTGCGGCGGGATATGGAAAAGGAGAGAGCAGTAGGCGGGGTGGATTGTGAAAACGATGGAGATGGTAAAAATCGCGCAGACAGTGACGGGGGTGAGCGCTAGGTTCTGCTACACTCATTTGTGTCCATATAGTGAGAAGGGTATCTCAAAAAATGACTGAGGCAGGAAAGCTGAAGATCGCCGTCATCCCGGGTGATGGCATCGGCACGGAAGTTACGGCAGAGGCACTGAAGGTGCTCAAGGCTGCTATCGGCGAGTTCGACACCACCGAGTACGACCTCGGCTCGCGTCGCTACTTGCGCAATGGCGAACTGCTTACCGACGCCGATCTCGACTCCCTGCGTGAGCACGACGCTATTCTGCTCGGTGCTATCGGTGACCCGGCGAACGTTCCTCCGGGTGTTCTCGAGCGCGGCCTGTTGCTGAAGATGCGCTTCGCGCTGGATCACCACGTCAACCTGCGTCCTTCCAAGCTCTTCCCGGGTGTCGAGTCACCGCTGAAGAACCCGGGCGAAATTGATTTCGTGGTCGTCCGCGAGGGAACCGAAGGTGCTTACACCGGTAACGGCGGTGCGATTCGCGTCGGCACGCCACACGAGGTTGCCAACGAGACCTCCGTCAATACCCGCTTCGGTGCTGAGCGCGTTGTTCGCTACGCCTTCGAGCTGGCTATGACCCGTCGTAAGAAGCTGACCCTTGTCCACAAGACCAATGTGTTGGTGCACGGTGGCGGTATGTGGCAGCGCACGGTCGATGAGGTCGCTAAGGAATACCCAGAGGTAGATGTCGATTACTCGCACATCGACGCTGCGACAATCTACCTCGTCACTAATCCTTCGCGTTTCGACGTCATCGTCACCGACAACCTCTTCGGCGACATCATTACTGATGAGGCTGGTGCAGTGTCGGGCGGTATCGGCCTGGCGGCGTCCGGCAACATTGACGCCTCTAATACCAACCCGTCCATGTTTGAGCCCGTTCACGGCTCCGCTCCCGACATTGCTGGCAAGGGGATCGCTGACCCGACCGCAGCCATTCTGTCGGGTGCCATGATGCTGCGCCACCTGGGTCGTGAGGAAGACGCTCAGCGCATCGAGGCTGCTGTGGAAGCTGACATGGCTACTCGCGGTAGTGGCCCGATCAAGACCGCTGAGGTTGGCGACCGCATTGCTGCTGCTTTGAAGTAGCGCAGTAAAAAATAGGGGGGGAGAGGGCTAGGCAATCACAGTTTTGCCATCGACGGTAGTGATGTGAGTCTTACCGTCGGCGGTGTGCTCGATGAAGTCCGACGCATGTCCGACCTGGCGAAGTACATCGATGATGGTGTCAAGGGGGTATGGGGATGAGCTTCCTGCGCCGTTATCGGAATCATCCCCTCCCAGTCCTGCCACTAGCGCATCCCTCGTAATCTCCGCATGTCCCAGGTGCTGAGCCGCCTCGTGGAAGACATGCACAATCACGCCTTCGATGCTGCCGCACCACCAACGGTCCTTATCGGTAGGAATAACAGCAGGAGCACCAGCGCGGTCCACGCCTTGCAACTCCACCAGCGCGGATTCAATGGCCGCGCGGTCACGGTGGTAAATCTCCAGCCCTTCCGAAACACTGCAATGAGCAGAAAACTCCCCATCGCGATCACGGACATAATCACGCCCAAGGCAGACGCGCTCGAGCCAGTACCTCGCGGATCCGGTCACATGTCGTAACAGCACGGCCAGGGAGTTAATGGCTGGGATGGGGAGGGTTGCGTTGAAGGTGTCGTCGTCAAGCGTCGCGACGAGTGCCGCGAGCTTGTCCATCCTGCCGAGGATGTGGGCGTCGAGCGGCCATTCGGGATTTATTGAAGCGCTGTGTGTGGAATTGGTCATAAGGTCGAGTATTCCCGCAAATCAGTCCTATTGGGAGCAAAAATAGGGGATAATTGACCCCATGACCGTCGAGCTTGCGGAAATCGCAGACTTCCTCAGCCATACTCGCCCCTTTTCGGACCTCAACGATGAAGAGCGCGCGACTATCCCACCGCTTTTGACCATGCGCTATGCCCGTCGTGGAACGGAGATTATCCGGGCGGGTGCGGATAACAACAGCTGTTTCATTATTCGCTCCGGCATGGTGGATCTCTTTGACCCAGCTGGCACGCTGTTGGACAGGCGAGATGTGGGAGATCATTTCGGCTATTCGACGCTGCTGAGCAGTGACCCTTCGCTATACACGATGACGGCAGTGGAGGACTGCGTATTCCTAGTGATCTCCAAGGAGGTTTTTGACCAGCTCAATGAGCAGTTCGTAGAGGTCCGGCGCTATTACGGCGGTGAGAACGCGCGCATTCGCGCAGTGGCATCGAAGCTGCGGAGTACTGCGGCATCGGAGTCATTGCGCACACGGGTTGCGGATCTGATGGAAACATCGCTGGTGACCTGCAGTGCTGATGCGACAGTACAAGAGGCGGCGCAGATTATGACGGAGCGGAATGTCTCCAGTTTGCTCGTAATGGAGTCTGCAGGCGCCAACCAGAGCCCGCTCGTCGGCATCATCACTGACCGTGACCTCCGTCGTCGAGTGCTGGCAGAGGCGAAGCCCGCGGCGACGCTTGTAAGCGAAGTGATGACCGGGAACCCGGAAACCATCAGTCCCGACCTGCTGGTTTTTGAGGCCATGCTGCTGATGGCTGAGCGCGGTTACCATCATCTGCCGGTGCACGACGGGACGAGAGTGGTCGGCATGATTGTCATTGGTGACCTGCTGCGCAGTCTGCACACCGATCCCGTGTACGCGACGGCGACGCTGGCGCGGAAGAGCGATATCTCGGAGATTGCGGAGATTGCTCAGAACGCGCGGCGGATTGTCGGCCGGTTTATTGACCGAGGTGATTCGGGGGAGGAGGTCGCCAAGCTGCTGACTGCCGTGGCCGATGCTGTCACCCGACGCCTGGTTGCGCTGGCGGAGGAAAAGCTTGGGCCGCCACCAGTCAGCTACGCCTTTGCGGTACTGGGTTCGCATGGGCGCGGGGAGATGGGGCTCGCGTCCGATCAGGACAATGCGCTTGTTCTCGCCGACGACTACGACGCCGACGCTCATGCTGACTATTTCGCCGCGCTTAGCGACGAGATTTGCACCAACCTCGACCGAGTCGGTTATCCGCTCTGTCCAGGGGACATGATGGCCAGCAATCCTGCGTGGAGGATGACCAAGTCGCAGTGGCTGCGCACGTTCCACGGGTGGATTACCGCACCGGAGGCGGAGGCGCTGTTACATGCACAGACCTTCTTCGACATGCGAGCGGTAGCGGGCGATGTGCAACTGGTAGAGGAATTGCGCGCGGCCTACCTACCGCTGGCCCAGGGGTCGCAGCGCCTGCACGCGCACTTGGCCAAGCTCTCGGCCTGGCGGGAGCCGCCGCTCGGCTTCTTCCGTGGCCTGGTGCTGGAGAAGGGCGGCGAGCACGCAGAGACCCTGGACATCAAGAAGGGGGGAACTGCTGCTGTGGTGCAGATGGCGCGCCTATTTACTGTGGCGGCCGGGCTGCCGCAGCTGTCCACGCGTGAACGCTTGGCGGCGAGTGTGGGTGCCGGAAGCGTGAGCCGTCAGGGTGCGCAGGATCTGGCGGATGCGTTCGAGTTCCTGTGCACGGTGCAGCTTCATCACCAGCAGGCCCAGTTCAACGCTGGCGAGCAGCCGAATAACCACATCTACCCGAAGCGTCTCTCCAGCCTGGAACGCGAGCACCTGCGCGATGCGTTTGGTGTTATCCGCAAGTTGCAGCAGAGCCTCGGGGCGAAGTATCCCATCCGGGCGATGTCGTAGTTTAGCTGTGTGAGTTAGCTGTGTGAGCGCGCAATGTTGAAGTTTTTCAAACCCCGCAAGAGACTCTTGGACGCACCTATCCGCGACAATGCTTGGCTCGCGGTCGATGTGGAAACCACCGGTCTGGATCCCTCCAAAGATCAGTTGCTTTCCATCGGTTGGGTTGCCGTCGAAGGCCGCGACATCGTGCTGGAAGAGTCGGGTCACCTTCTCATTCGCCCAGAGCGCGAGGAGGTGAGCGTCGGCGAGTCGGCGACGGTGCATGGGCTTACCGACGACATGGTCGCAACCGGGGTAGAGGCAGAGGTGGCCGTCGGCAAGCTGTTAGAAGCTCTACGGGGACGGAAGCTGCTGGCGCACTACGCGCGGATGGAAGTTGGTTTCCTGGATCCGTTGTGCCGGAAGTACTTTGATGCGCGCTTTGATGTGCCGGTGGCGGACACGATGACACGCGAGTACGACGCAATTCTGCGAGCCAACCGCGAGCCGGTCCGTGATGAGCTGCGGTTGTGGTCACTGTGCGACAAGTACGGCATTCCCCGTTTTAAGGCCCATCATGCGTTCAACGATGCGCTGGCTTGTGCGTTGGTGTGGCTTGCGCAGGAATCGCGCGGAGTTTAAATCGTACATGTTTGAGAGTGGGGGTCATTGCATAGTTATTGCAATGTGACGTGTACCCTATTTTTATGCGTATTGCTCGAATCGCCCACCCAGAGGGCATGTGCTTCGCGCTCGTCGAGGGCGAAGGCAATGAAGTTACTTTGCACGAGATCGAAGGGCACCCTTTCGGTCAGCTGAATAAGACTGGTCGTTCCTGGCCGCTTGCCGACGTACGTCTGCTTGCCCCGATGCTGCCGTCGAAGGTCATCGCTATTGGTCGTAACTACGCTGACCACGTCGCCGAGGTGTTCAAGAAGTCGGCAGAATCGCTGCCGCCGACGATGTTCATTAAGCCGCCGACGGCCGTTATTGGTCCGGAAGCGCCGATTCGCATTCCGGATTTCGCCACTAACGTCGAGTTTGAGGGCGAGCTGGCACTGGTTATTGGTAAGCCGTGCAAGAACGTCAAGAAGGAAAACGCTCACGATGTGATCTTCGGATACACCATCGTCAATGATGTTTCTTCCCGTGACCTGCAGTTCGCCGACGGTCAGTGGGCGCGCGCAAAGGGCATCGATACCTTCTGCCCGCTGGGCCCGTGGATCCAGACGGAGCTGGACTACAACGAGCTTCCAATCAAGGCGCACCTGACTCACGAGGGTGTTACCGAGACTAAGCAGGACTCCAACTCCAACCAGATGATTATGTCCATCCCGGAGGTCATCGAGTTCATCACCGCCTCGATTACGCTGCTGCCGGGTGACGTCATCTGCACCGGCTCCCCGGCCGGTACCGCTGCGATGTTCCCGGGCGACCGCATCGAAATCGAGATTCCGGGTATTGGCAAGCTGGCCAACCCGGTGGAGCGGGCTTAAGCCGCTAGGGGCTTAAGCGCCCTTAACTCCAAAAGCGCGGAGCACAGTGCCCATTTTGGCGCTGGTTTCCGTGACTTCTTCTTCTGGGGCGGAGTGCGACACAATGCCGCCTCCGGCCCATAGTCGTGCCACGGACCCCTCAGTGTCGATTTCGGCACAGCGAATGGAGACCACGAACTCACCATCGCCATTCTCATCGCACCAGCCGACAGCGCCGGAGTAGAAGCCGCGGTCAGTCTCTACGGCCTGAATGACGCCGAAGGCGGATTCCGTCGGCGTGCCACAAATGGCTGGTGTTGGGTGCACCACCAGTGCCAAATCCAGCGCGGACAGCGACGGATCCTTCAATCGACCGCGGATATGCGTGGCCAAGTGCCACATCTCGGCAGTGCTCATCAGCTCGGGGCTGTCCGGAACATCCAGCGAACTGCACAGCGGCGCCAGGTTGTCGGCGATGTCATCGACAACGAAGGCGTGTTCATCCAGGTTCTTGCGCGAGTCCGCTAAACGACGAGCCGACGCCCGGTCCACCTCTTCATTCCGGGATCTCGGCAGCGACCCGGCCAAGGGAAATGCCTCAACGATGTCACCCGTACGGCGGACCAGCATCTCCGGGGAGGAACCGATGAGCAACTTGCCCTCATAATCGGAACCGGCGGGGGAGAGATCCACGACAAAGCCATCGCGGTTGGGGGATCCGTCGATCAGCCGCGATGCGAGTAGGAGCGGGTCAATCGGGGGATCGATTTCGAGTTCCACGGCGCGCGCGAGCACGACCTTTTCCAGCGCCGAGTACTCGATTGTGCGGATGGCTGCGGCGATGCGCTCAGCGTGCTCGTCGAGCGGGGGATCGTAAGCGACGATGTTGGCGTGGGGCTTCGGTGCGTTCCAACGGTAGTGCGCGGGTGGCTCCAGCGGCTGCGAGGAGCGGATGACTTCCCGGGGAACGGTCAGGGCGGCGGGCTTGTCCAAGTCGAAGGGCAATGCGCCGACTACCATCTTGTGAATGCCCGAGTGCAGTCCCTCGGCCGCGAGCCAGGGGTCGGAAAGCTGCTCTTCAATACCTTGCGTGCGGATGGAGCCGTGTGCCCGGGAGAGCAAAAAGTCCGGGGCGGTGGTCGGGCGGGACGTATCCCAGCGCGTCGAACGCTTCGGAGTCGCTGCAGGCTCGTTCGACGGGTGAGAATTCTCCTGCTTCTCTTCTTCGTTTCCGCCGCCCAGAGAGGGGTGGTTTTCCATGGACATAGCCCTAACCCGCCTCCTCAATCTAAACCCAGTTGTGCTTCAGTTTAAGGGGCAGGCTAACCCCTACCCAAAAAGGGCATACCCGCAGCGGTAATCGTCAGCTGATCGATGACTGCGCTCGCCGGCAGATTCGCGGCGTAGAGGAAGGTATCCGCAGCCTGCTTGGCATCGAACATTGGCTCGCTGCCTGTGAACGTCCCCAACAGGTCAGTCTGCGCATTGCCAATATCAATGCGCGTTGCTGTAATGCCATACTCGCGTCCGTCGAGGGCAAGCACATGGGTCATTCCGGCAAGCGCGCTTTTCGACGTCGCGTACGCCGCCGTATGGGCTCGAGGTACCTGCGCCGCGATAGAGCAGTTGACCAGGATTCGGCCGCCTGCTTGGTCCGCCTTCCCATCGCACCCCGCCTTCATCCGCGCGAACGCCTCGCGTGCGCATAGGTACGAGCCGACCACATTCGTATCGATGACCGCCCGGAAGTCCTCAATGTCGGTCTCTCCGAACTCTGCGGGCGTGCCGGGCAGCCCCGCATTGAGTACCGCAACATCAATGGTTCCCGTAGCCACCTGCGCGTCCTCAAACATCGCACGGACCTGCTCGGGGTCAGTGATGTCACACTTGGAGTAAGTGATGTTGTCCGCTTCGGCGGCAACGGCCTCGAGCGCGTCGATACGCCTGCCGCAGATATGCACGTGCCAGCCATCGGCGGCGAAAGCCAGAGCAATTTCGCGACCAATGCCCGCGCCGCCACCAGTTACTACTACCGTTTTGGTCATGAGCACTATTATTAACTGTTCTACGGTCTACGCACACATGTCCCCGCACGACGCCGTCAACGCCGCGCGTGACGACGGCTACCCGGCCGTGGAATTCTGGTGGCCATTTGACCTCGCAGTGCCCGCACCCGATGAGGTTTCCGGTTTTTGCGACCTCTTTGACGACAGCCTCGGTCTTTATGCCATGAATCTGTGGGGAGGGGACATGGCAGCGGGGCAGCGAGGAGTGCTCGATACGGATGGGCTGCCCGCGGGGCATCTGGAGGCAGTGAGCCAGATTGCGCGGGCCACTGGGCTGAAATGCTCGAACGTGCTGCTGGGGCGCTCGGGGGAGCTGACCGATTTGCAGGTGCAAAGACTGACTGAGATTACTGCCCAGCTGGAGCTCAGTGGGGTTCGCGCGTTGATTGAGCCACTGTCCGGGATGAGTGATTATCCCATTACAGATCCGTGGCAAGCCGAGGAGTTAGCTCAACAGACTGGTGCTGGTGTGCTCGCGGACTTTTACCATTTTGCAGCTAATGGCGTCGACGTGGATGCTTGGCTCACTGATGTGGAGACTGGAAGAGTGAGCCTGCCGGCGCACGTCCAGATTGCCGATTTCCCAGGCCGCGGTGCGCCGGGCACCGGTGAGGCACCACTGCGCAGCTGGGTTGAGCGGCTGCGAGCCGCCGGATACGCCGGCGAAGTGGCCGGGGAGTGGGCTCTGTAACCCTATGCAAACCCTATGCATGCCTGCAGGTGGGAGGGCGGGTATCGTGGGAAAGCATGTCAGATGTTCGCGTACGCTTTTGCCCGTCGCCAACCGGTACCCCGCACGTTGGCCTCATCCGCACCGCCCTGTTCAACTGGGCATATGCCCGTCACACTGGTGGCAAGCTGGTCTTCCGCATCGAAGATACCGATGCCGCTCGCGACTCCGAAGAGTCTTATCAGGCAATCATCGAGGCCCTGAATTGGCTCGGTATTGACTGGGACGAGGGCATCGATGTCGGCGGTCCGCACGGCCCGTACCGCCAGTCGCAGCGCAAGGACATCTACGCCGATGTATTGCAGCGTCTCATTGACGCCGGTGAAGCCTACGAGGCCTTTTCCACCGCTGAAGAGGTTGAGGAGCGCCACAAGGCTGCCGGTCGTGACCCGAAGCTGGGCTACGACAACTATGACCGCAACCTCACCGAGGAGCAGAAGGAAGCCTTCCGCGCAGAGGGCCGTAAGCCGGTGATTCGCCTGCGTATGCCGGACGAGGACATTGTCTTCGATGACCTCGTTCGCGGTCGTATCGAGTTCAAGGCCGGCCTGGTTCCGGACTTCGTTATTGCCCGCTCCAACGGTGAACCGCTCTACACCCTGGTTAACCCGGTCGATGACGCTCTGATGGAGATCACTCACGTCCTGCGTGGTGAGGACCTGCTGCCATCGACGCCGCGCCAGATCGCTCTCTACGAGTCGCTGAAGCGCATCGGTGTCGCCAAGTTCACCCCGGAGTTCGGTCACCTGCCGTTCGTTATGGGCGAGGGTAATAAGAAGCTGTCCAAGCGTGACCCGCAGTCCAATCTCTTCATCCACCGCGATAACGGTTTCATCCGCGAGGGTCTGCTGAACTACCTGGCACTGCTGGGGTGGTCTATGGACGGCGACCAGGACATCTTCACGATGGACGAGATGGTCAAGGCCTTCGATATCCACGATGTGCTGTCCAACCCGGCTCGCTTCGATCAGAAGAAGGCCGACGCTATCAACGCGGACCACATCCGCATGCTCGATCCGAAGGACTTCGAGCAGCGTCTGCGCACGTACCTGGAAAGCCACTTTGACTTCCCGGCCGACTACCCGGCGGATAAGTTCGCTTTCCTGGCAACGCTGCTGCAGACCCGTGTGAAGACGCTTTCCGACGCCTGGGACCTCTCGAAGTTCCTAGTTGTGGAAGAGGACGAGTTCACCTTCGATGAGCGCTCGGCACGCCGTAACTTCAAGGAAGACGCCGTCGCTGTCCTGGAGGCCACCATTGCAGCTGTGGAGCCGCTCAGCGAAGAGGACTTCGTCACCGAGAAGCTTGAAACTGCACTTCAGAAGGCCCTCATCGAGGACCTGGAGCTGAAGCCACGCAAGGCTTTTGGCCCGGTGCGCGTGGCCGTGACTGGTGCGCAGGTATCGCCGCCGCTGTTCGAGTCCATGGAGCTGCTTGGTCGCAGCCGCAGCCTGGGCCGACTGCGCAAGGCGCTCGAGGTCACTCCTTTTACTGCTGCTCAGTAAAGAGTGCGAGCTGGGCTGAGCGAAGCAGGTTCGTGTAAGAGCCCGCTTCCTTGCCCACCTTCTGCGGGTCGCGGTTCAGCATGTTCATGGAGGTTTCGCGGTAGTCCTTGACCAGCGACCCCATGTGGTTATTGAAGAACTCGTGCCAGTCGGTTCCCCAGTAGACCGTGCCGTCTTCGTTTTGCTTGAGCAGTGCGGCAAAGGCGTACACGAGTGGGTAGATGAACCCGTCCGGAATCGCGTAGCCGATGGGCTGGCGGTAGAACTTCGAGTACTTCTGTGGAGTTTTGCCAGTCCGCGGATTCTTCTTGTTGGCCTTGTCAACAGCATCAATGCCGCCGAATTTGCCGCCACTCTTGTTGTAGAGATCGGGTAGCTCCGCGTTGATGCGCTCGAAAATATCGATGAAGTCACGCGTGAGGTTCAAGGCACTGCGGACCTTCTCGTTGTAGAGAACGACCTCTTCGGTGCGCTCATTGATACTTTCAGTGCTGGGCTTAGTGACCTCTGGGGAACTCATGACATCCTCGAAGCGGTCAAGCAGCTTGGCCTTTCCGGAGTAGAGGCTGGTAGGGGTCGGTGCTTCAATCTGCTTGCCGTCGGCATCCTTCGGCAGGTCAATACAGGACAGTGGAATCCACGCCATAGCGATGACATCGCCCACCTTTAGTCGACCAGTATCGTTGGTGCGCCACTGCACGTTGTCGCTAATTCCCTGCGGCAGAGCATGCTTCAGATCGTCAAAGTAGCCGGCGCGATTGAGCTTTGCTTCCGCCTTGAGCTCCGCATTGTTGTTGCGGGCGGCACAGATATCGAGCAGAGCATCGGAGAAGTCCTGCACAGTGTCCTTGTCCCGAGCACCGGGAACGAGTACCTCTACCGGAACCTTGGCATCGAGCTCGGTGAGGCTTTCGTCGGCAAGCAATTCCTCGATTTCCTCGGAGCGCTCCATCCAGACCTCCTTCATTTCGGACCACGTCTTGATTTTGCGGCTAGGCGGTGGAGTGAGCTTGCCCAGGACGAACAGCGCAATAGCCAGCGAGTTGTGGCCGCCGTCGAGGATGCCTTCGATGCGACGGTTGCTGAAGGTGAAGCGGTAGAGATTGTCTTCACTGGTGAACTGAGTGGAGGCCAGGAGCACACCCTTGGACTTGTAGGCGAAGAGCTCCGGCGTGGTGTCGATGGTTTCCATGATGGCATCGGTGATGCGGCCGGTGCGGGACACGCGTGGGTTGGCATCGAGGTTGAGGCCCGAGATGATTTTCGCGAACTGACGGATAGTGACAGTGCCGATGACGCGGCCGATGGTGCCGTTCATTTGCTCCGTGATGTCGGAGAACTCCAGCTCGAGTGTGATGGGGGCGGTTGCTGTTGCCGTTGTTGTGGGGGAAGTCATGATGCTTGCCTTTCAGGGATGGTTTGTGGTGTGTGGCGGCTGTTTGCCAGCCGCTTCACCACGAAGTGTCTCCTGAAGGGCGGATCGACTTTGAGCTGCGATCGAATGGGCTTTCGATCTGGGATTGCGTTAGTTAGATGCACTGCATTGGTTATGCATTAGTTATGCGCTCTGCTGAGGTGGGCTGTGGGGAACTCGCGAATTTAAACGAACCTTTGACAACGAACCTTTGACCAGGTGATTTGCTCTTGTTCACGCCAATTGGCTATATTATTCCTCGTTGCGTTCAGCAGCGATGGCCTATGGTGTAATTGGCAACACAACGGTTTCTGGTACCGTCATTCTAGGTTCGAGTCCTGGTAGGCCAGCAGTGAAGAAGTTCATTGTTGAATGTATTCACTAACTGCAAGGTTCTAAGCCCCGTTCGTCTAGCGGCCTAGGACGCCGCCCTCTCACGGCGGTAACACGGGTTCAAATCCCGTACGGGGTACAAAGACAGCGCGAAAGCGCCAGTCTTTATTGGCCTATGGTGTAATTGGCAACACTACGGTTTCTGGTACCGTCATTCTAGGTTCGAGTCCTGGTAGGCCAGCGGAATTCGCTCACTCAGTTGGGTTGGATTCAGTTCTAAGCCCCGTTCGTCTAGCGGCCTAGGACGCCGCCCTCTCACGGCGGTAACACGGGTTCAAATCCCGTACGGGGTACAAAGTTACTCCCCAGTCAGTCGGCTGGGGAGTTTTTGTTTTTTAAGAATCGAGGCGACTATGACCAGGGGCGACTATGACCAGTGAACGTTTCGCACGACTGAAGCTTCTCCTAGGGGAGGAGGGGCTAGAAACGTTAGCTGAATCTACCGTCATGGTTGTCGGACTCGGAGGCGTGGGGTCGAGTTGTGCCGAAGCTCTTGCCCGAGGCGGCGTGGGCAACCTCATCTTGATCGACGGTGATGTCGTGGAGCCGAGCAATCTCAACCGTCAGGCGCTGGCTTTTGTCTCCACGATTGGCCGGGTCAAAGCCGAGGTCATGGAGGCGATGGTTGCCGATATCAACCCGGATTGTACGACCTATGCCCGCCAGATTTTTCTCACACGCGAAAACCTGGCGGAGACCTTCGAGCAGTTCCCGCGTCCGGATTACATCATCGACGCTATCGACGATGTCACCGGCAAGATTGAGATCGCGCAGTGGTGCGCGGAAAATCGTGTCCACCTCATTTCCGCTATGGGCGGCGGAAATAAGCTCGACCCAGCTCGGCTGACCTTCTCGAAAATCAATAAGACAAAGGTCTGTCCGCTGGCGAAGGTCGTCCGTCAGGTGTGTATCCGCCGACGCATTCGCGGTCTTGAGGTGCTGTACTCATCCGAAGAGCCAGTGAGAATTGCGGACAAGGGCAGCGGTACCAAGGCGGAAACCCTCGGTACCATGAGCTACATACCGCCAATCATGGGGCAGATGCTGGCCGGAAAGGTCATTCGCCGTCTGCTCGGGTTCGAGGAAACCCCGCTGGCCCCGCGCATCGGCGGTCCGGCCGACGAAAACCAGCCACCAACGGAAAAATGATGCGGCTCATCGATACCCACTTTCACTACGATTTCCTGCCACCGGCTTCGCGCGAGTGCTTCAAAGCCGATATTGCGCAGGAAGGCGTGGAGATCATCGCGCAGACAGTCCGCCCCTCCGGATTTGTCGAGCTAGAGCGCGAAAATCTCCCCATGGCCGCAGTCGGCTATCACCCGTGGTATATCGACGGCAACTACGAGCGCGAGCTTGAGATATTTCGCGAGGCCCTTCCACACACCCGTTTCGTCGGTGAGATTGGCTTGGACTTCGCGCCCCGCAGGCTTGACGACGTTCCCGCCGAGACTCAAATCCATGTCCTCACCGGCATCCTCGATGCTGTCCAAGCTTCGAGCCAGCCGCATATCCTGTCCATTCACACAGTCCGCAGCGCCGATACGGTGCTTGATCTGCTGGAACCACGCTTGGACTCCGGCAAAGGGGTAGGGCTCGGTCAGAATCTCGTGCCCATCTTTCACCGTTTCGGTGGCACCAACGATGAGCTGACCAGGCTTATCCGAGCCGGTGGCTACATCTCCGTCAATCCGCTCATGTTGCGGACCAAACGCGGACGGGCCTATGTGTCGCAGGTGCCCGTCGATAGGCTTTTGCTGGAAACTGACCTTCCGCGCGAGCCCGGAAGCGGTGATGCGGCGGAGGCGGTCTCTGCCGAGGTCATCGCCGCGTTGCGGGACACTGTCGCCGAAGTTGCGACTTTGCGAAGAATGGATGAAGCGGAGCTTAAAAACGCATTGGCAGAAAATGCGGAAACACTTGGAATTTAGTGCTTTGACCTGGTGATTTGCAGTTACTATCCACGTCTAGTGTATTGTTTAACAAGTCCGCAGCGCGCGGATGAAAGTTCTAAGCCCCGTTCGTCTAGCGGCCTAGGACGCCGCCCTCTCACGGCGGTAACACGGGTTCAAATCCCGTACGGGGTACAAAGATATATAGAGACAAGAGCCTTCACTCGTAATCGAGTGGAGGCTTTTGTCTTGCTGCTCACCCCTCCACCGCGGCACTGGATTTCCACAGTCCTAGTATCGAAACTATGAAACATTCAAAGCTCGTTTGTATTGGTCTCGGTCACGTCGGTTCGTATGTCCTGACATATGCCATGGAATCCGGGCTGTTCGCTGAGATTGCCACAATTGACACAGCACCAGGCGTCGCTCATGGCGAGGCTCTGGACCAATCCCAGTCCACTGGTGTTCCCGGCACGGACTATGTCAATGTGCATGCTGGCGACTACAGCGATTGCGCCGACACGGATATGATTATCGTCGCTGCTGGTGCGTCCATTCTCCCGGATCCGGACGACCCGGATTCCCGTCCGGACCGTGCCGGATTGGCCAAGCTCAGCGGGGAGGTGGTTCGCGATGTCATGCCGGGAATCGTGAAGCATACGCGCGATGCGATTGTCCTCTTTATTACTAATCCGCTCGATGCAGTGGTGCACTTGGCTCATACCGAGTTCGATTACCCCGCGGAAAAGCTCTTTGGCACCGGCACGATGCTAGATTCGGCCCGACTGCGCTGGGTAGTTGCCAAACAGCTCGGCATCGACCCGAAGTCAGTTACTGGCTACATGATGGGTGAGCACGGGCTTACGGCCGTCCCAATTTTGTCCACACTCAATGTTCAAGGTGTGGGGTGGACAGAACTGGAAAAATGGCATGGCACGCAGTTGCCTTCACCGCAAGAAATTCAAGATGCCGTAGTCGGGGCAGCTTACGATGTTCTCAATGCCAAGGGCTGGACTAATGCCGGTGTTGCACGCTCCGCTTTGGAAATTGCCCGCGCGGTGATGCTGGATCAAAACAGCGTCCACCCGGTGTGTACACGCTTGGATGGTGAATACGGGTTGACGGATGTCTCGCTGTCGATGCCAGCGGTGATCGGCCGAGGTGGAATCATTCGTCGTATGCCGCCACAGCTAAACAGCTGGGAGCTGGAGCGACTGCGTGAATCTGCTCAGTACATCTTGAGCACCGTCGAGAACATGTAGAAGAAATTATGTAGATTCCACTTTTGCCGAAAAAACACGGGGAAGTACTTTGCGCTCCTAAAATATTGGCATGAATTCGGCCAAGTCCACCTACGTTCCGGAGCTGACCAGCATTCGAGCCATCGGTGCGTTCGGTGTCCTGCTTACGCATGCCGCGTTCTGGACTGGACATTACACGGACGATTGGTGGGGGCGTCTCAACGGTCGATTCGAAATTGGCGTCACCATCTTCTTCGTGCTCAGTGCGTTTCTGCTCACAGGGCGTTGGCTCGGTTCGCCTGACGACGTCCCTGCGAATCGACCGGACTTGCGGAAGTACTTCACCAGTCGCGCGAAGAGAGTTCTGCCGGCCTACTGGATTGTGGTTACTGCGGCATTCCTCATTCATGCCGCAGATGACCCGCCACCATCGGGTGGGGGTTTGCAGGGCTGGCTGCGGTCGATGTCTTTTACTCAGACGCTCCAATTCGGCTGGATCCACCCGGGCTTGCCGCAGATGTGGTCGATGGTGGTGGAAGTCGGCTTCTACCTGGTGTTGCCACTGGTGGGACTTGGCATCTGGACGATTACTAAGGGGCGCCTGCGACCTGGCCCAACGTTGGCCATCATTATTGGTTTTGGTCTCATTGGCCCGGTCTGGACTGTGCTGTCGCATCAAGAAGAGCTGCTGCCGGTAGTGGCACGGCTGTGGCCGATGGCGTATTTCGACTGGTTCGCCATCGGTATGCTGCTGGCCTACGGGCGAAAAGTTGGCTGGCGCGTCAATTTGGCGGCCAGCTGGCTGATAGCGCTAGTCCTGTTTTTCCTATCCACAACCACCCACGTGGGGCCAGCAACCTTGGTGCCGGATGATGTCGACCAGGCGTTGTGGAAGACCACGCTGTATGGCCTGTCCGCTGGTGCATTCGTGGCCCCGATTGCGCTGGGTACGGAGGTCAGGTGGCTTCGTCATCCAGCCATGATTTGGTTGGGAGAGGTCTCATACGAGTCCACGTGCTGGTCATGGACTGGGTGATGACGTTGATGGGCTATCAGACCTTCCAAGGCTCGATGTTGGCAGTGGCAATCGTCACCGCTGCCTTTGCCCTGCCGCTGTCGTGGCTGCTGCGCCGCATCACTGATGTGCTTACGCGGCGACCGGGGCCTGCGAGCCCGTGGGCTACCTACCGATCGTCGTCGTCAAGCGGTCCGAGCTCAGCAACGAGCACTTCCTGCGCGACCTTCATCGCGGACAGTGCGGCCGGTGCGCCGCAGTAGCCGGAAGCGTGGACGATGGCTTCGGTGATCTCGGTGCGGGTCAGGCCGTTGGCGAGGGCACCCTTGATGTGGCCGCGCAATTCTTCGGTGGCGCGCAGAGCGACGAGCATTCCAATGTTGAGCAGGGAGCGATCACGCTTGGCCAGTCCTTCACGGCTCCAGACGGAGCCCCAGACGGTGGCGGTGATGTGCTTCTGCAGGGTCTCTCCGTCGGAGCCGGCGTTGCGAGAGAGGGCGGCATCGACGAATTCGTCGCCCATCACCTCGCGGCGAATTTGGATGCCGGCATCATAGCGGTCAGAGGAAAAGAGTTCATCATTGGGATTGCTCATGCTTGCTAAGTATAGGACTTGCAATGCGGATAAATTCCGAAATGTCCCCACTAGCTTCACTGCCGCGACGCATAACTACGCTGAGATTGCGAGTAAAACGGGTGCGGGTGGGGACGATGACGATGCGCCCGAGCGTTACCTGATCGCGAATTGCGCCGCGGGCGATGATTGTTGGCGCTGCCAGCGCAATCATGCCAGCACGCTGTGCCGAAAGGGAACCAAATTCTCCCGCGGGTTCGGCGAGATTCCCCAGTGTATCTTCCACGACCTTTCTACTGCCGGAACCGGGTTCGCGAATAACCAGCGGGGTAGTGCGCAGTTCCTCGATGAATATCTCGGCCCGCTCAGTCCACGGATGCCCCGTCGGCACAGCGAGGACCAGCTCATCGGTGCCGATGATCCGCTCTTCGAGGTCGTGTCGACCAGCCTCGCCCTCTACCAGGCCGAAGTCCACCGCACTGTTGGCCACTAGTTGCCGCACCTCACGGGAGTTTGCCTGCACCATTGACAGTTTGACTGCGGGATGTTGCCGGTGGAACTCGGCGGCCCAGCCGGGGTAGTAGAGCTCAGCGACAGTATTGGACACCGCAAGGGTGAGGTGGCGGGGAACATCGTCGGAACGCAAGCTGGCGGCAATGCCCGAAAACCTGTGGCAGGCGGCGAGGAGGTCTGGGAGTGCGTCGATAAGCACTTGCCCGTTTTCCGTGGGAGATACGCCGTAGGGGGAGCGTTCGAAGACGGTGATTCCCAGCGCTTTTTCCGCCCGCGCGATGCGTGCGGACATGGTCTGCTGATTGATGCCTAGCTCACGCGCGGCCTTGGAGATCGAGCCTGCACGGGCGGCGGTGAGAAGTGCTTCGAGTTCGGCCACAGCGGAGGGGTACATGCATTTATGGTACCCCTCACAGAGTTTGGTGATAGCTGTAGCTGTGGCAAGAACAAATACGGTATGAGCATGACCAACTCTTCTCGCCGTGATGTGCTGGCACCCGCCGGGCCCGCGTGGGCAGGATCTCTGATGGGTACGTCCATCTTCGCCACACTTGCGCACATCCATGAGGTGCCGGTGATTCCGGAGCTTCTTCTAGTCATGGCGGTGGGCATTCTCGGCTTTATGGTGGTCGGCTGGCTGCGCCTTCGAAACCCGCCTTTCCACTCGAAGCTGATGGCGCCGTGGGGCATGCTCTCGATGGGCATCATGGCTCTCGGTAGTGCTGCGACTGCGCTAGCTAGTAACTCATCGTGGCAGCTGATGTCCTGGTGGATCGGTGCGCCGCTGGCAATCTACGTCAGCCTTCGCCAACTGCGAGGATTCGAAGGCGAACCAACTTTTCAGTGGGGCCTCGCGCTAGTCGCCCCGATGGTGGCGGCGACAAGTGGCGCACAGCTGAGCGTTGACTACGGCACGTTCTATCACGTCTGCGCACAAATACTCTTTTGGATGGCGCTGATTACGGTTCTGCCGGTTTTCGTACGCTGCTACGTCGCGCTGTTCTCTGGCGCCATGCGCATCCCCGATTCCATCGCCGGTACTGCCTGGATTCCGCTCGGGCTGGTCGGTCAGTCCACGGCCGCTGCGCAGCTGCTTTTCAACCGAACCTCCGCTGTCGCTTACGGCACCGCTGTGCTCATTGTCGGTGTCTTCCTCGCCGCCATCGCTTTACGACGATTCACCCGCGCCGTAATCAGTTGGGCCGGATACAGCCCTGGTTGGTGGGGTGCAACCTTCCCCGTGGGCACTCTGAGTCTTGGTACGCACAGCCTGGGTGACATTACCGGCGTGCAGTGGCTATACGTGGCCAGCGCTGGGCTGCTGTGTTTGCTGGCTGTGCACTGGTGCGCGTGCGTGGCTCGATTTGTTTGGTGGGCGCGGAGCTAGCTAGTCAAGCTCGACCCGCACCCGCCCGTTGCGGTTCTGGTCTTCTCGTGGCGCAATACCCAGCGCGGCGGCGGGGAACAGAGCCGTGACGGCAAACAGCGCGGGGAAGCCCGCAGCGGCCACAATCGCACCCGAAACCGGAGGCGTTGCAGCGTAGATAATGTTCTGGAACGTGTTCTGCGTACCCATAGCGCGTCCGGACCAGAAGGGGCCTGCGTATTCAGCAACTGCGGTGAAGGCGAGTCCATTCGGGCTGACCACAGCAACGGCCAGTGCGCAGACCAGCAAAGTTCCAAGCGTGCGCCAATCAGCCCAGCTGGCAATCATCATTGCGACAGCCAAAACAAAGGTCGCACCCGAGACCCAGCGGTAGGGGCGGATGCGAGATCGCACTCGGTCAGAGACCACACCCATCAGTGCTCGCGATCCGGCACCGAGCAGCTGCGAGACCATCACAATTGTGCCCGCCGTGCCATCGGAGTACCCCACAGACAGCAACCACACCAGAATGTAGGCACCCATCATCGACTGCGGCCAGGACAGCAGCGCCGAGGCGATGTGGATGCGCACGAGGTACTTGCCGTCCCGGTAGGGGCTGGCCGTGACGGTGGGGTTCGAGGCATCAGGGCGAGGGGGATTCTTCACGCCTATCAGTACAAGCAACGCCAGCACGGCGCACAGGATTGCGGGCATCGCGAGTGCGACTCCGATGCTGTAATTCTGCGCGAGAGGGTGCAGGGTTACCGCTGATAGTGCAGCGCCGAGGGGCTGAGCCATTTGGCGAATGCCCATCGCAGTGCCGCGCTGATGCGGTGGGTACCAGCCCGACACCACGCGGCCGGATGCCGAATTCACGCTCGCCGCCGCACACCCGGCGAGAAAGAGCGTGGCCCCGAGCAGAGCCGGGCTTGACGACGAAGCTAGCGCCGCAAGCCCCGTCGTTAAGGCAGTAGAGGTCAGGCCGGCGAACAGAGCTGCGCGTTCGCCATAGCGGTCGACAAACCAGCCCCAGGCGATGAGCGTGAAGACAATACCGGCCGCCGGCATTGCTGCGACGAGGCCGGCGGCGGAGAGGCTTAAGCCGTTTTCCTGTAGGGATGGGATGAGAAAAGGCACACCCATGTGAACGACGGACGAACCGACCGCCGCGAACATGGACAGAAGAAGGACAAGGTGACGGTAAGCGGGCATTACAGTCGGGAGCTCATCTCTTCAGCGGCGCCGAGAACCTTTGCGCCCCAGCATTCGTAGGGCGACGGAGTCATGCGCTCCACGGGGCCGGAGACGGATAGGACTGCAATCATGCGCTGGTTGCTGTCGAAAACCGGGGCGGAGACGGAGGCAAGTGCGGGGTCGCGCTCACCCATGGACTCGGACCAGCCGAGACGTCGGCAGTCGTCGAGGTCCTGTTGGTTGAAGTCGGCGTCGGGAAGCATTCGCTCAGCGAGGTTGGCCGGGCCAAAGGCCAGGAGAACACGTGCGGCGGAGCCGGCGGTTAGCGGCATGCGAGAGCCAACTGGCACGGTGTTGCGCAGTCCGGTGGCGGGCTCCATGGAGGCAATACAGGTGCGGGTATCGCCGGTGAGACGGTAGAGCTGCACGGACTCTCCGGTTACCTCTACTAGCTTCGGCAGGATGTGCGCTGCGGCGTCGGCAAGCAGGTCGGTTGTGACAGGCGTGATCTCGGTGAGGCCGGGGCCCGTCGTCCAGCGGCCGTCCGGAGTGCGGGTGACAAGGCGGTGTACTTCCAACGCCGTGGCCAGCCGATGGGCGGTGGCGCGGGGCAGGCCGGTGTCGTCACAGAGCTCGGCGAGGGTGCGTGGAGTTTCTGCAACAGACTTGAGAATGAGTACCGAACGGTCGAGAACCTTAATGCCACTTAGAGCTGGCGTCTCGGATGTGCTAATCTGTCCCATGCCATGATATTAACATCTCATTCCTTGAGATAAAAGAGATATATCCGGAAGGCGGCTCACCCACTATGCGCACCACGGACACCAGCCCGAAGACTCTGGCCGAGAAAGTCTGGCATGACCACGTAGTCAAGCAAGGCGACAACGGCGAACCAGATCTGATTTATATCGATCTGCACCTCGTCCACGAGGTTACCTCGCCGCAGGCTTTTGATGGCCTCCGTCTGGCAGGGCGCAAGGTACGCCGCCCGGATTTGACCATCGCAACCGAGGACCACAACGTTCCGACCACTGTCGCCGGCGGCAAAATCAATCTGATTGAGGAGCCGACCTCTCGTACCCAGATTGCCACACTGCGCAAGAACGCCGAGGAGTTCGGTATCCGCCTGCATCCGATGGGCGACCGCGAACAGGGTATCGTGCACGTCGTCGGCCCACAGCTGGGCCTGACTCAGCCGGGCACCACCGTCGTCTGTGGTGACTCGCATACCGCAACCCACGGTGCTTTCGGTGCTATGGCCTTCGGTATCGGTACCTCGGAGGTTGAGCACGTTCTGGCTACCCAGACCCTGCCGCTGAAGCCTTTCAAGACCATGGCGGTCAACGTCACCGGCGAACTGCAGGATGGTGTTACCGCCAAGGATTTGATTCTGGCGATTATCGCCAAGATTGGCACCGGCGGTGGTCAGGGCCACGTTATTGAGTACCGCGGCGAGGCCATCGAGAAGCTGTCGATGGAAGCCCGCATGACCATTTGCAACATGTCCATCGAAGCCGGTGCCCGTGCCGGCATGATTGCTCCGGACGAGACCACCTTCGAATACCTGAAGGACCGCCCGCACGCGCCGCAGGGCGAGCAGTGGGACGAGGCAGTCGAATACTGGAAGTCCCTGGTTACTGACGAGGACGCGAAGTTCGACAAGGTCGTTGAAATCGACGGTTCCGCGCTGACTCCATTCGTTACCTGGGGTACTAACCCTGGCCAGGGCGTGCCGCTGGGGGAGACCGTGCCAGATCCGGAGTTCATCGCTGAGGACTCCGACCGCATCGCGGCCGAACGCGCACTGGAGTACATGGATCTGAAGCCGGGCACCCCGATGCGCGACGTCAAGGTCGACGTGGTCTTCGTAGGTTCCTGCACCAACGGCCGCATCGAGGACATGCGCGCCGTCGCCGACGTGCTGAAGGACCGCAAGGTTGCCGACGGCGTCCAGATGCTCATCGTGCCGGGCTCCGCAAAGGTCCGTGCGCAGGCTGAGGAAGAGGGACTGGGCAAGATCTTCGAAGAGGCAGGCGCCGAATGGCGTATGCCGGGCTGCTCCATGTGCCTGGGCATGAACCCGGATCAGCTGACCCCGGGCCAGCGTTGCGCTTCGACCTCCAACCGCAACTTCGAGGGCCGTCAGGGCAAGGGTGGTCGTACCCACCTGGTCAGCCCGGCTGTCGCCGCAGCCACTGCCGTCGCCGGTCACTTCGCAGCACCGGCTGATCTCTAACTGACTCTCACTGCCGATCTTTGTACAACAGACCCAAGCAGAACTTCTAAGGACCTTTCACTATGGAAAAGTTTGATACTCACACCGGCGTCGGCGTTCCCCTGCAGCGATCCAACGTCGACACTGACCAGATCATCCCGGCTGTCTACCTAAAGCGCGTCACCCGCACCGGATTCGAGGATGGCCTGTTCAGCAACTGGCGCAACAACGAGTCCGACTTCGTGCTCAACCGTCCGGAATACGCAAAGGGCTCCGTCCTCGTAGCAGGGCCGGACTTCGGTACCGGTTCTTCCCGCGAGCACGCCGTGTGGGCCCTGATGGACTACGGTTTCCGCGTCGTCATCTCCTCCCGCTTCGCCGATATCTTCCGTGGCAATGCCGGCAAGGCGGGGCTGCTCGCCGCACAGATGCAGCAGTCCGATGTCGAGCTGCTGTGGAAGCTGCTGGAGGCTAACCCTGGCATGGAGCTCACCGTCAACCTGGAGACCCGCACCGTCGAGGCCGGTGAGCAGGTCTTCCCGTTCGAGGTCGACGACTACACCCGCTGGCGTCTGATGGAAGGGCTTGACGACGTCTCCCTGACCCTGCGCAACGAAGCGGACATTGTGGCCTACGAGGAGAGTCGTCCGGCCCACAAGCCTAAGACGCTGTAGGTCAAAATCCTCACAAACTACTTCACCGGCAGCGCCGAGGCGTAGTAATCAGCCGTGGTCATCACACCGTCGTTGAAGCCCAGCACCCAGGCAGAGCCCTTCTTGCACAAGATTTCCTCGTCGAATGGCAGGGTGCCCTCAGCGGACCAGGCGGCAAGTAGGTCTGGGATGGTGATGCCCTGAGAGCAGATCACGCTGACTCCGCCGAGCGCGACAATGTCCTCGAAGGCCTTCTTGGACTCCACCTGGTTGGCAATCCAGTGCTCGTCGCCAAGCCGTTCGTCGACTGTGACCTGCATGCCCAGCTCTGCGGCGAGTGGCGCGACGGTGTCCTGGCAACGCACGGGCTCGGCGGAGTAGACCCGCTCGGGGCGGAAGCCTTCCAGGGCAGAGACGAGCAGTTCCGCTTGACGACGTCCCTTCTTATCCAGTGGCCGCAGTGCATCATTGCCGTTCCAGTTGGTGCGACGGTGCGCACGCCCATGGCGAACCAGAATGAGACGGGTGTCCGGTTCCTTGTTCATGCGCTTGCGGGCCTTGACCAGCACGTCGCGGTCGAGGTCGTAGGACAGCAGCTCCTCGGCTTCGTCCCAGGAGACCCAACGAAGCTCGTTGACCTCGGAGTTCTGTTCGAATTCGCCGTCTAGAACCTCAGCGGTCCAGTACCAGACCAGCTTCGTGCGTCCGGCGACAGGGTAAGAGACGTTGCCGACGAGCTTGCCCAGACGGACGCGGTAACCGGTCTCTTCCCAGATTTCGCGGACGGCGGTGGCAATGAGGTTCTCGCCGGCGTCGAGCTTGCCTTTCGGCAGCGACCAGTCGTCGTAGGAGGGACGGTGAATCACGCAGATTTCAGGGTTGTGGACATCGCCGCGCCATAGAACCGCGCCGGCCGCGAAGGTCGGCTTGGTGACATCCTGACCTGGCTTCGTTGGAATCTGGCGCAGGCGACCGGTCACGGAGGTATCGCCCTTGAGGTCCTTGTCCTCTTCGTGCATCATCGTGAATTCCCTTTCAATCCTTTGTCGCCGACCTAGTTTAGTATCGCAGTGTGAGAACGTCTCGCTAGACTTGTTGGAGATTAGAGACTAACGGAGGAAGGTCGCGGCGATGGTGCAGGTTTCAGTGATGGGTGCGGGCTCGTGGGGCACGACGCTCGCCAAGGTTTTTGCTGATGCGGGCAATCCTGTACGGCTGTGGTCGCGACGTGCGGAGCAGGCACAGCGTATTCAGATCAGCCGCGAAAACCACGACTACCTGCCTGGTCTGGGGCTGCCGCGCAACATCGAAGCCACCTCGGATGCAGAGGCCGCGCTGAAGGGCGCGGATGTGGTGGTGCTGGGCGTGCCCTCGCAGACTCTGCGTGACAACCTCAAGGTCTGGAAGGACTTCATCGGGCCGGAGACGATTCTGCTCAGCCTGGCCAAGGGTGTGGAGCGCGAGACACATCTGCGCATGAGTGAGGTCATTGCGGAGGTCACAGACCTGCCAGCAGAGCGTATTGCGGTGCTGTCCGGCCCGAACCTCGCCCGCGAAGTTGCGATGGAGCAGCCAGCGGCAACGGTGATTGCTTGCGCCGATGAGAACAACGCCAAGATGATTCAGGCGGCAGTTGCCACTAATTACTTCCGCCCGTACACCAACACCGATGTGATCGGCTGCGAAATCGGCGGTGCCTGCAAGAACGTCATTGCGTTGGCCTGCGGTATGGCCGCTGGTCAAGGATTGGGTGAGAACACGCTGGCAACCATTATCACCCGTGGCTTGGCGGAAATCACGCGTCTGGGCGACGCGGTTGGTGCAGAAGATAAGACTTTCGCGGGATTGGCGGGCCTCGGTGACTTGGTGGCCACTTGTTCCTCGCCGCTGTCGCGTAACCGTACCTTCGGCGATCGTCTCGGTCGCGGTGACACGATGGAGCAGGCGCAGCACGCTACGCGCGGTCAGGTGGCTGAGGGTGTGATTTCTTCAATCTCGGTCCGTGACCTCGCTCGTCGCAATGGCGTGGAAATGCCAATTACTGAGGCCGTTTACGCCGTCTGCCACGAAGGCGCGAAGGTCGATGAGACAATTCGCAAGCTGATGGGGCGCAGCCGCAAGTCGGAGTAACCACTTAAACGAGGTCGGGGCTAAACTTAGTCACCATGACTTCGTCGAATAGCTCGTCTGCAGATCGCATTTCCGTCGCCGTCATCTACGGCGGCGCAAGCCCTGAACACAGTGTTTCCTGTGTCTCGGCCGGCGCAATTATGGATCACCTGGATGAAGACCGCTTCCGAGTGGTTCCCATTGGTATTACCAAGGATGGTGTCTGGACCGTCGGCACGCGTGAGACGGATACGCTGCGCACGCAGGGGCGTACGATGCCTGAGGTCATCCCGGGCGAGGAGGTTGCGCTGAGCACCTCGCCGTCACGCCGCGGTGAATTCCGCTTCGTCACCGGTGATCGCGCCGGCGAGGTTTTCGACACCGTCGACGTTATCTTCCCGGTCCTCCACGGTCCGCACGGCGAGGACGGCACGATTCAGGGGCTCTTTGAGCTTTCCGGCATTGCTTATGTCGGCCCGGGCGTGCTCGCTTCCGCTGCGGGAATGGATAAGGAACGCACGAAGAATCTCTTGCAGGCAGCGGGGCTTCCTATTGGCAAGCAGGTTGTTTTGCATGTCGGCGAGTCGCTTTCCGACGAGGACAAGGAGACCCTTGGCCTGCCGGTGTTCGTTAAACCTGCCCGTGGTGGATCGTCGATTGGTATCTCCCGCGTCGATGATTGGGCGAATCTGGATGCGGCGGTAGAGCTGGCCCGAGAGCACGACTGGAAGGTCATTGTAGAGGCCGGTGTAGACGGCGCCGAAGTGGAGATTGGTGTGCTGCAGCGCGCTGACGGCAGCCTGCAGGTATCAGTTCCGTCGTTGCTGCGTGGCACGGAGGACTCTGACGAGGGCTTCTACGGTTTTGAGACCAAGTACTTGGATGATGTCGTCTCGGCGCAGATCCCGGCTGAGCTGCCGGAGGATGTTTTGAAGGCACTGGACACGGATGCTCGTCGGGCGTTCAGGGCACTGGGCTCTGATGGGCTGACTCGCGTGGACTTCTTTGTCACGGATAATGGCCCGATTATCAATGAGGTCAACACCATGCCGGGCTTTACCCCGATTTCGATGTACCCGCAGATGTTTGCGGCTTCCGGTGTTGCCTACGAGGAGCTGCTCAGCGCCCTGATTGAGCGGGCGCTAGTAGCTCGTCGATAGAAGTTGGTTCTTACTTTTCTTCGCTCGGCGAGATGTTCTCCAGGTTGTCCGCGATGACCGAGGAGAGCACCGGCATCAGTGAGCTGGCCTCCGACATCGGCATTTCAACGGCGACGAAGCGCTCCCGGCCCATGGCGTACCAGGTGGCGGAGGTACCGGAGGAAAGCGTTGGTTCGTTGAACCAGACAATGTCGCCAACCTGCGTCAGCTGCTGCGTGGTGGTGCTATAGCCAGCCGGCTCGTCGACACCACAGCGCAGCACCACCGGATCGGCTGGGGTGCCGCCCCAAATGACCATGTCCTTCGGCATGTCAGCCGGCATTTCCTCTGTGCTCAGACGGTGACGGTTGCCAAGCTCGCGGGGGAGGGCAGCCTCCAAGCCGCTGCAGCGCCTATCAGCTTCCGGAGCTGCCAGTTCTACCAGTGGGACGCCGCCGCGCTCCGGCTTGTTCTTGTACGCGGAGTCCGGGCGCAGCGCCTCGGCGAGGTCACTCAGGGCATCCTCCGCCTCTGCATTTCCTTCGGCGGTAATTGCAACAACCGGTTCGCGCCCGACGGTGAACCAAGTCGCCAAAGACTCGTCGGTACT
Source organism: Corynebacterium sp. LK26 (assembly GCF_014335085.1). NCBI lineage: Bacteria > Bacillati > Actinomycetota > Actinomycetes > Mycobacteriales > Corynebacteriaceae > Corynebacterium > Corynebacterium sp. LK26. The sequence goes on along the minus strand of NZ_PDHB01000001.1, from coordinate 429,808 downwards.
GTCGACAACACGCAGCCACGAAATGCCCTTGACCTCTTCGGTCTTAGCCAGTTCGTTGTACTGGCTAGGTACGTTCGCGCCACAGCGCAGCGTGATGCGGTCTTGTTCCAAGTTTCGGTACACAGCGGCACCTTCTGGAGCTGGCTCTGCAATGTCGGCGCGAACCAGACCTGCGGCGCGATCTGGCAGTCGGTCGAGCAGTTCCGCACACTCGGGCGAGTCATTGGCGGGGAGCTCCGGGTTGGAAATCGCGACTGGCTTTGTCGCCTGATTATCCTGGTAAATCTTTGCGGCAAAAATGATGCCGAGGATAGAGATAATGGCGATAGCGAGTGCGATGCCCGCGCGTGTCCGGCTACCCTTGGACTGAACTGTTTCTCCCGATGGGGGTGCGTCTACCATGGGCCTGATTCTACGTTGTCCGGTACCAACTCCAATTGGTTGGGGGCAATACCGAGACGGGTTCCGCTATTAACGGTTAACCATCGACTATTAGGAATGTGACTCGACACTGTGACTGAATTGACCATTGGCGATATTGGCGAGTTTGGGGTCATTGAGGCCATCCGGGCTATCGCCCCGTCGGCACGCAATGGCGACGATGCCGCCGTCTTGACACAGACAACCCCCAACGCCCGTTTTGTCACTTCCACCGACATGTTGGTGGAAGGGCGCCATTTCCGCCTGGACTGGTCGACACCTCAGCAAGTTGGAGCTAAGGCCGCAGTACAGAACTTCGCCGATATCGAATCGATGGGTGCGCGTCCAACGGCCATGCTTTTCGCCATCTCAGCACCGTTGCATACTCCGGTGAGTGTGGTCACCGGTATCGCCGAGGGGTTGTGGCAGGAAGGCAAGCAATGTCCGGCGGAGCTCGTCGGTGGTGACATGGTCAGCGGAGATTCTCTGGTGATTTCCATCAGTGCGATGGGCGAACTCGGTGGGCTTGGGCGGCCGCTGCTGCGCTCAGCGGCACGCGCGGGGGATACGGTGATTGCGTCGGGACGCATCGGCTACTCTGCTGCGGGCCTTGCGCTGCTGCAGCACTGCGGAAGCCCGGCGAGGGTTCCGAGTGAGTTTGCGCAGCTGGTGGCAGCACACTGTACGCCCGAATTTGAATATCGCAGGGGTGCCACGGCGCGAGCCACAGGTGTGCGTTCACTGACGGACAATTCCGATGGACTGGTGGTGGATCTCCGCGCTATTGCGCAGGCCTCCAGGGTTACTTTGGAAGTTGACAGCAGTGCTATTGCGCCCGATGAGTTGCAGATTGCCGCTGGTGAATACCTGGGCATCGACCCGTGGGAGTGGGTGCTCACCGGAGGGGAGGACCATACACTGATCGGTTCGACGCCGGGGGAGCCTCCGACGGGGTTCCGCGCTATCGGTACGGTGTCGAAGGAAAAGTTCGATTCGGTGCTTATCGACGGCAAACCTCCTGCCCGCGATGCCGGTTGGGTTTCCTTTTAAGAGTTCGAAGAGGTTTTGAGAAGAAAGGCTGCATGACATGGATCCGTTGCCGGTCGAAGAAGGGTGGCAGAAGGTGCTGGAGCCAGTGGCCGATGACATCCACCGGATGGGGCAGTTCCTGCGCGAGGAGAACGCGGCCGGCTACGGTTACCTGCCCGCGGGCACCGATGTGCTGCGCGCCTTTACTTATCCATTCGATGAGGTCAAGGTGCTCATTATCGGTCAGGACCCGTACCCGACCCCGGGGCATGCGATGGGGCTTAGCTTCTCGGTCCAGCCGGATGTGAAGCCGGTACCGCGGTCGTTGGCGAATATTTTTAAGGAGTACTCCTCCGACCTGGGGCTCCCGGCTCCCTCCAACGGTGACCTCACTCCGTGGAGTAGGCAGGGCGTGGCCCTGTTCAACCGTGTACTGACCGTGCGCCCGGGTGCTGCTGCCTCGCACCGCGGTAAGGGCTGGGAGGCAATCACGGAGCATGCCATCAAAGCATTGGTCGCCCGTGATCAGCCTCTCGTGGCCATTCTGTGGGGACGCGACGCGCAGAGTTTGCAGCGTTGGCTCCCCGGCGTGGACTGCATCTGTTCGCCGCACCCGTCACCGCTGTCGGCATCCCGTGGGTTCTTCGGGTCGCGTCCGTTCAGCCGGGCCAATGAGTCGCTGATTCGTCAGGGAGCTACCCCTATCGACTGGACGCTAGAATAGGAATTCATGTCTTTGCAGATTGGTTCTGCCGCCATTGTCGGCTGGGTTGCCCGGGGGATTGACGCGCTTCAATCCCGCCGCGATGAGATCAACAGTCTCAATGTCTTCCCAGTACCGGATTCCGATACCGGGTCGAATATGCTCGCGACGTTGAGTTCGGCCTATGAGGAAGCGCAAAAGGCTGACGCTTCCGATGTTCGCGCAGTCACCGCGGCCCTAGCTGCCGGTGCAGTGCGCGGCGCCCGCGGTAATTCGGGCACTGTGCTCTCGCAGGTTTTTCGCGCGGTGGCTGAGGCTGCCTCCGGTAGTGGCATTGGCGTTGAGTCGGTACAACACTCGCTAAAGCTAGCTGTGCAACATGTTTCCCAAGCGATTGCCAATCCGGTGGAGGGCACGATTCTGACAGTCCTGCGGCACGCCGCGATTGCCGCGGAGGAATTTGAGGGCGACTCGATTGAGGAGCTCGCCGACACGATCGCGGATGCCGCTCGCGATGCGCTGGCGAAAACCCCCAGCCAGCTCCCGGCACTGCAGCAGGCGGGCGTGGTCGACGCCGGCGGCGCGGGGTTGGTCATTCTGCTCGACGCGCTTGCCGACGAAGTCAGCGGCCGCGCAGCCGCACCGGTCGATTTGCATGTCGACGCGCCACACGTAGCCACCGTTGAGATGGAGGTCATGTACCTGATTTCCTTGGCGGATACCCAGGCGGTGGAAGCGCTGCGAGAGCGGTTGAACCCGCTGGGCAATTCGCTCATCATCGCAGGTGATGCTGGTAATGCGCAGACCGCGCAGTACATGGTGCATATCCACACAGTGGAGCCGGGCGCGGTTATCGAGGCAGCACTTGACTTCGGTCGTCCGGAACGCATCCGTATCGAGGTGCTCGATGAGCCGGAGACAACACCTGACTCCACTCGCATCCTCATTGCGGTAGTGCCGGATGGTCCGCTGAATGATCTCATCACCTCCTCTGGGGCGATTGCTATCAGCCCGACCCCCGCTCCGACTCCCACATCCACTCCCACAGATCGCGCAGCCATCGCCGACCAGGAGTTCGCTGACAATGTGGTCACCAAGGCACTGACTGCCATGAGGGGCGCGGACGAGGTTATCCTGCTGCCAAATGGGCTGGTTAGCGACCAGGAATTGGCGGATATCGAATTCGCTGCTGCTGCGGCTAATCCGACTCTCGCGGTAGTGTCCACAGACTCCATTCCGGCTGGCCTTGCTGCCTTGGCCGTGCATTCGGCTGAGCTGCCGCTGGCGGTTGCTGCGTATGCGATGGGAGAGGCTGCCAATGGCACGCGAACGGCTGTAGTCGCTGCGGACGTCGATAAGCCCCTGGCTGACGCGCTCACAGAGACCATCTCAGACCTGTTGGCTGGCGGCGGGGAACTAGTGACTCTGCTGCTCGGGCGCGGAGCTGAGGGCGTGGACATAGCGCAAGTGCGGGCGCGGCTGGACAAGCCTGTGGAGGTCGTAGCCTATGATGCGACCGGCATCGATGAGCTGGTGCAGGTAGGAATCGAGTAGCGCGATGCTCGGATGGCTCGGCTCGGATTATGCGCGCACGCCCCTGAATATCGTGGTGGGGCCAAAGATTGCGAAGAAACTCCACACGGCTTTCGGTATGGAGACCGTCTCGGATGCGCTGACGAATTTCCCGAAGCGCTACGTGGCGCAGGGTAAGAGCTTAGATGTGTCATTTTCCGACATTGGCGACACCATCACCACAGTCGTGGAGGTGCACAGCATTTCGCCAGCGCCCGCCTTCGCAGACCGACGCAAGCCACTGAAAATCTATGTCAGCGACGGCGTACGCATTCTTCCGGCCGCGATTTTCGGTGCCGAATGGCTGCGCAATATGCTGCACCCCGGTGTGCGTCTGCTCATTGTTGGCACGCTCAGCGAGTTCCGCAATGAGCTGCAGCTGAAAAATGTTGACTGCATGGTGCTCAAAGCCGACGGTTCGGTAGGCGCAGCCACTGGCAAGCTGGCCACGCTGACGAAGACAGCCAAGGGGATTGCGGAGATGCAGCGGTTGCTGACGCGTCCTTACTTGCCCATTTACCGTGGCCGCAAAGGAGTAGCGGGTATTCACCTGGCTCTGTACATGCAGCGCATCCTCGAATGGTTGCCGCTGCAGCCAGACCCGTTGCCCGCCGCACCGGAGGGACTTACCGATTTCGATTCCGCGCTGCGTGGCGCACACTTTCCCTCCATCGCGGGCCCCGACATCGCACTTGCCCGACTGAAGTACGACGAAGCGCTTGAGCTCCAGCTCGCCGTTGGTGCACGCAAGCGTACTCAAGCGAGCCTCACCGCTCCGGCCTGCATGGAAGTCGCCGGGGGACTTCGCGGCGAGCTACGCCGAGGGTTGCCGTTTTCGCTTACCGACGGTCAGGTCGCGGTCGCAGCCGATATTGCGGACGATATGTCGCAGCCCAGCCCAATGAACCGCCTGCTAGCAGGTGAAGTCGGCTCGGGTAAGACCGTGGTGGCCCTACTGGGAATGCTGCAAGCAGTCGATTCCAGCAGGCAGTGCGCGATGCTGGCGCCGACGGAAGTCCTGGCCCAACAGCACTACCGATCGCTGACAGCGATGCTGGAGCAAGCCGGAGTAGCAGTGACTGTACGACTGTTGACGGGATCGATGTCGACGAAGGAGCGCCGGGCAACCCTGTTGGAGGCAGTCAACGGGGAGGCTGACATTGTCGTCGGCACGCATGCCCTGCTCAGTGAGGGCGTGGAGTTCTTCGATCTCGGGCTGGTGGTCGTCGATGAGCAGCACCGCTTTGGTGTGCGCCAGCGCGATCAGCTGCGAAGCAGGGGACGGGGTGGAATGACACCGCATCTGTTGGTGATGTCGGCAACCCCGATTCCGCGCACGGTAGCGATGACCATTTTTGGCGACCTCGCAGTTTCGCAGTTGACGGAATTGCCACGGGGACGTCAGGAAATCCAATCCTTTGTCGTACCGACGCTGGAGAAACCCCGCTGGGAGGCACGAACCTGGGAGCGCATTGGGGAAGAAGTGGCCAAGGGCAACCGCGCCTTCATTGTCTGTCCCCGCATTACCCGCGATGAGGAACAGTTCCTCGACGAGTCCGTGGAGGCGGTGTTCGACCGAGCGAGGAAAAAACTGCCCGGTGTACGTATCAGTCAGTTGCACGGCAATATGGCACCGGAGGACAAAGACCGCGTGATGCAGGCCTTTGCCACAGGACAGCTGGATGTGCTGGTGTCCACCACAGTTATCGAAGTCGGCGTGGATGTACCAGAGGCCACGATCATGATGATTCGCCGCGCCGAGAGCTACGGTATCTCGCAGATTCACCAGCTGCGCGGTCGTGTCGGCCGTGGTGACCGTGGTGGCCTGTGCTTCCTATGTACACACACGCATTCGCAGACACCGGAGCGCACCCGGCTGGACCGCATTGCCGCCACCACCGACGGCATTCAACTGGCGGAGCTGGACCTGGCCACGCGTAGTTTCGGCGATCTGCTCGGCGATGACCAATCGGGACTGGCAACCGGCCTCGGCCTGGTGGACCTCATCACCGACGGCGAAATCATCGAGCGCACCCGACATGATGCCATGGCTCTTCTCGATGTTGATGAGAGGCTTGTGGGAGAGCTTATCTCCGATATCGATGAAGAGCAGTCGAACTACTTGGACCGCTCCTAGTAAGACCAAAGTAGACTGTTGGGCATGGTAGATGTCTGTGCACCTTTTGCAGGAGTAGTCCGCTGGGAGGTCGCCGAGAAAGACTCGGTGACGACCGGTCAGGTTATTGCGGTCGTGGAGGCCGTCAAGCTAGAAGCGCCGGTTTTAGCGCCCTGCCCGGGCACGGTCGCGGAGGTGGCGGCAGATCAATTTGTGGATGTCGAAGGCGGTCAGCTGCTGGCAAGAATCACGCCAGCAACTCACAGCGCCACGGCACAGCACAACGGCAACGAGAACACATCGCACGAAGGGAAGTAGATGACCCGCATTATTGCAGGTGAGGCACGCGGTCGTAGGCTAGTCGCGCCTAAGGGAGAGACCACTCGGCCAACTAGTGACCGCGCGAAGGAAGCCATCTTTTCCTCCTGGTCCACACGCTTTGGGCTAGAGGGAACTCGCGTTCTCGACCTGTTTGCTGGCTCGGGTGCGCTCGGTTTGGAAGCGGCTTCTCGCGGCGCGCGTTCCGTCGTGTTGGTGGAAAACGATCCGAACGCCATTGCCGCTATTGAAAAGAACATTCGCACCGTGGGGCATCCCGATGTGGCCCTGTCTCCGATGAAAGTGTCGTCGTACCTTGCGGGCGCGCCGGGCGAGCCTTTTGACCGCGTCATCGCGGATCCGCCCTATGAGTTGGTGGGGGAGGCCGTTACAGAGATGCTCGAGGCGCTGCGTAGCTTCCTCGCGCCGGGCGCGGTCGTGACTGTGGAGCGTCACCGCGATGACGAGGAGACGCAGTGGCCCGAGGGCTACGAACAGCTCCAGCAGAAGCTGAAGCGTCGCATTCACGGTTTGGCGCGCTTCGACACCGCTATCTACAACGCTTAACGTTCTTCTTTACGCTTTACGACGGCCAAAGGTGGTTTGACCTCTATGACTCACGCATGCTGCCCCGGTTCCTACGATCCCATGACCTCTGGTCACCTCGATGTGATTGAGCGTGCCGCGCGCCAATTCGATCAGGTGACCGTGCTGGTTACCCACAACCCGAATAAGCAGGGCATGTTCAATGTCGAAGAGCGCATGGACCTCATTCGGCAGTGCACGCAGCACTTGGACAATGTGCAGGTGGACTCCTGGTCGAAGCTGTTGGTTGACTACACCTCCGCGCAGGGCATCTCCTGCCTGGTCAAGGGGCTGCGCTCGGCGGCGGACTACGAGTACGAGGCTCCCATGGCGCAGATGAATCGGCGCATGACGGGCATTGAGACTCTCTTTGTGGAAGCTGATCCGAAGTACGGTCATGTGTCGTCGACACTGATGAAGGAAGTTGTTCGCTACGGCGGTTCGGTGGAAGGGCTAGTTCCTGAGCCTGTCTTGCACGCCCTGCAGCGCCGACTGAAGTAGCATGTAAGTCATGTTTCGCGTCTTCGAATCTCTTGATGAACTGGTCCAGATCCTAGAAGAGGCACACGGCGTGCCACTGTCGGCCAATTGTATGGTTCCGCGTCAGCGTGTTCTCGAGTTGCTCGATGAGCTGAGGGATGCTTTCCCGGCTGAGCTCGATGACGCGCAGGATGTCTTGGACCAGCGGGATGAGATTATCAACGATGCTGAAGCCCGGGCGAACAACACCATTTCGACTGCGGATGAAGAAGCCCATCGCATTGTCGACGAGGCCGAGGCCCGCGCTAACCACACCGTCGAGGATGCCAATGCCCACGCAGCTGGCACCGTCGCGGCCGCTGAGGACGACGCCCGTCGCCTCCGCGAGGATGCTCAGCACGAGTACGACAGCATTGTGGATCGTGCTTCTGCCGAGTCCGATCGCCTGATTCACGCTGGTAACGAATCCTACGAGCGTTCCGTTGCGGAAGGCCGCGAGGAGCAGGCTCGCCTGGTCGCTGAGTCAACGGTCGTCCGCGAAGCCAACGACGAGGCGAATCGTCTGCTTTCCGACGCACACGCGGATTCCTCTCGCCTCCGTGAAGAGTGTGACCGCTACGTTGATTCCAAGCTCGCCGAGTTTGAACAGACTCTCCAGGAGACCCTGCGTAATGTCGGTCGCAATCGCTCGGTACTGCGTTCGGGGGCCGGTGCCGTCGGCGGTGGTGCAGGGGCACAGAGCGCGCCGTCTTCCTTCTCCGAGGGGCAGGAACGCCGCCGGTACGAGCGTTAGCGCATCTTCGGGGTAGACTGAGGTCTATCATGACTGACTCATCCCCATTTGTTCTGGACGTTTCGACATGTCTGCAGGGCGGCATGCCCGAGCAGTTCCGCAAGGTAGGCGATAGCCCCGTCCGCGTTGGTGTCGAGATGATTGGCATCGCCGCTGGCGAGGAGGTTGTCGTTGACGGCATTGTCACGAACCTCGGCAGTGGTGTCATGGTTGACGCGACTGTGACTGCCAAGGCCACCGGCGAGTGTGTCCGCTGCCTAGCCCCGCTGAATCCGGAGCTCAGCTTCCACATTTCGGCTGTCTTTTCCAACAACGAGGACTTCATCACAGGCGACGATGCCGAGGAAGAAGACCTTGAGGACGAAGTTGGCCAGATCGTCGACAATACGGTGGATATCACTCAAGCCGTCATCGATGAGGCGGGCTTGAATCTGCCCTTCAATCCGACCTGTCTGGATTTCGATTCCAGCTGTGCTGAGTCGGACTCAGAAGTGCCGGAGCCAGACGGCATCTCGGGTGAAGAGGAGCGCATTGATCCGCGTTGGGCTGGCCTGGCGGAAAAGTTTGGCTCGCTCGGCGACGAGAAGTAATCGACGACGACTTAGACGAAGACTTTAAAGGAGATATAACGGATGAGCCGCAAGCGTCGGCTAACCGGTGAGGCGGCTAGAAAGGCGGCTTTCGAGGCCGTCGATCACGCCCCGCTGCTGGAAAAACTCGGTGTTGAGCTATCAGAGGAGTCCCTGAAGCTCGCTTTGACCCACCGCAGTTTCGCGAATGAAAATGGCATGCTGACCAATAACGAGCGGCTAGAGTTCCTGGGCGACGCCGTGCTGGGCATGTGCGTTGCTGAAGAACTCTACCGTCGCTTCCCGGACCGCGCTGAGCAGGATATTTCCAAGATGCGCGCAGGTGTCGTGAACATGTACGCGCTGGCTGACCTGGCCCGCAGTATCGGGCTGGGAGAGCACATTCTCCTCGGCCGCGGTGAGAAGGCCACCGGTGGCGCGGATAAGCACTCGATTCTCGCGGACACCACCGAGGCGCTGCTGGGTGCTATTTACCTGCAGCATGGCTTCGAGGTTGCCCGCGAGACCGTGCTTCGCCTGTTCAACCAGATGATTGACGATGCCCCGACGGAGTCTCGCGGTCGGGACTGGAAGACGCTGTTGCAGGAGCGCCTGGCGGCCAAGCAACTACCGGCTGCCGAGTACACTGTGCGCACCACCGGCCCCGACCATGACCTAACTTTCTACGTCGACGTGCTGGTTGACGGCGTGGTTAAGGGCAGCGGTACCGGCGCCACGAAGAAGGAAGCCGAGATGCACGCCGCGCATCAGGCACATACTGCACTGGCATAATGCCCGAGCTTCCTGAAGTCGAGTCCGTACGCCGCGGTCTCGACACTTACGTCGTCGGTGGCCGCATCGACGATTCCTTCGTCTACAACGCTCGTGCCGTGCGGCGCCAACCCGGTGGTGCCGCAGAGTTTACCGGTCGTACGCGCGGGCGGACGGTTGTCGCTACGGATCGTCGTGGCAAGTTCATGTGGCTCACGCTTGACGACGACTCCGCAATCGCCATCCACCTGGGCATGAGCGGCCAATTGCGCGTGGAAGCTCCGTACACTCCCGATACGCTGCCTGGCCGTCACACCCGAGCCGCTTTCGACATCGCCCTGCCGGACGGCGCTCGGCACCTAATCAACTTCAACGATCAGCGCACCTTTGGTTGGGTCTGGGCCTGTGAAATGGTCGAATCCCATGGACGCGTGGTTCCGGAACCCGCAGCCAAGATCGCGCCCGATCTATTGGAGCCCACCGTCGATGTGGTTGCACTTGCACACCGCATGATGAAGTCGCGTTCACCGATCAAGGCCGTATTGCTCAACCAGAACATTGTGTCGGGTATCGGCAACATCTATGCCGACGAAATGCTTTGGGCGGCGAAGGTCGATGGTCGCGTGCCGGCGTGTGACCTTTCGGTCCGTCGTTTAGCGAAGCTTTTGCGCGAGGGACAATCCGTGCTCGAACGGGCGCTAGCGGCCGGCGGCACGAGCTTCGATGCGTTATATGTGCATGTCAACGGCGAAAGCGGCTATTTTGAGCGGAGCTTGAACGCCTATGGACAAGCGGGGGAGCCGTGCCCGAGGTGTGGGCGCGCAATTGTCCGTCTGCCATTTGGGAATAGATCGAGTTATCTGTGTCCCACCTGTCAGCGCTAGAATTTCCTTATGAGTTTCATGGAGCAAGCAACCGACTGGGTAAATGCTTGGAATGACAAGTACTGGCTGCTCATGATTGTTCTGCTGATTGGTACAGGTTTGTACTTCTGTTGGCGGACCATCATGGTGCAGATCCGGTACATCCCGGAGATGTTCAGGGCCATCACTGAAAAGCCCTCTGATATTTCTGAGGGCGTCAAGGGCATCTCGGCCTTTAAGGCCTTTACAATTTCGGCAGCCTCACGCGTGGGTACCGGAAACGTCGCAGGTGTGGCGGTGGCGATCACCACCGGTGGCCCTGGCGCGGTGTTTTGGATGTGGCTGCTCGCCGCGATTGGTGGCGCAACCAGCTTCGTGGAGTCTACGCTGGCACAGCTGTACAAGGTGCGGGATAAGGACTCTTACCGAGGCGGCCCGGCCTACTACATCACCAAGGGGCTAGGGGAGAACTGGCGCTGGATGGCCTCGCTGTTCGTCATCGCTATCACGGTGACCTACGGTTTCGTGTTCAACGCGGTGCAGTCCAACTCGATTACGGCGGCTGTGGCTCAGTCGACCGGGCAGGAGACACCGATCTTTAAGTTCTGTGTCGGTATCGTGCTGGCAATCTTGGCTGGTGTCATCATCTTCGGTGGTGTGCAGCGTATTTCGGCGGTGACGCAGATTGTCGTGCCGATTATGGCCGTGGCCTACATTATCCTCGGCCTGATTGTCTTGGCTCTCAACATCACCGAGGTGCCGGGCATGATCAAGCTGATTTTTGAGCACGCCTTCGGTATCCGTGAGATTGCTGGTGCTGCCGTCGGTACCGCCATGATGCAGGGTATTCGCCGCGGTCTGTTCTCCAATGAAGCCGGTATGGGTTCCACTCCGAATGCGGCGGCGACGGCATCGGTGTCGCACCCGGTCAAGCAGGGCCTCATTCAGACCATGGGCGTCTACTTCGATACCTGGGTCGTCTGTACCATCACCGCGGTTATCATCCTGCTGTCCGACCCGACTTTCGGCGGCGATGTAGAGGGCACCGCGCTGACTCAGACCGCGCTGTCAGCGCAGGTGGGTACGTGGGCTATCCACGCGGTTACGGTTATCATTTTCTTCCTTGCGTTCTCCTCGCTGGTGGGCAACTACTACTACGCCGAAGCAAATATCCCGTTCCTGTCTAAGAGCAAGGCTGTCCTGAATACCGTGCGCGTCCTGGTCATCCTGTGCGTTATTGGCGGAGCTGTCGGTTCCGTGCCGCTCGTCTGGTCGCTTGCAGATACTTTCTCCGCCCTCATGGCCACCATAAACATCATTGCCATTCTCCCGCTGGGTGGCGTCGCTGTCGCCCTGCTGAAGAACTACTCCGAGCAGAAGTCCAAGGGGCTCAATCCGGTATTCCACCGCGATGATCTGCCAAACCTCCGCGGCCACGACAAGATCGAGTGCTGGGACGGTTCCGACCCGATGACAGTGCGTGAGTCCGATGTCGCTTAACGACGTCCGCCTCACCGCGTGGGTACACGGTCGTGTTCAAGGTGTCGGTTTTCGCTGGTACACCCGCGCGACGGCTCTGGAGTTGGGGTTGGTTGGTTATGCCCAGAACTACCCGGATGGTCGGGTGTTAGTTGTTGCTGAAGGGCCACGGGCAGACTGTGAGAGTTTGCTCGCTTGGCTTGAGGGGCCGAATACTCCGGGCGATGTGACGGCAGTGGTGCCGTTATGGCAGGAACCGAAGGGTGCATTGAGCACGTTTGACCGTCGTTAAGGGGTGCCAACTGCCTTCCTCCCCCCCCATGTCGGTGTAGGAATCCGAAAAATTCGAAAACGTTCTATCCCTCGCTCTGCGCCATTGTTTTTACGCAGTTAGCGGGGGATTTTTCGTGTCTTGAGGTAGTCGATTGGGACGCTGAAGAGGTCTTAGAGCGCTGAACAACTACGCAAGTGAGAAAAAGAATACGTAAATACGGAAGTCGGGTGGTTTAAGTTAATAACTACCTACTGACAGACAGGGGAGGCACATATGACGCCTGAAGAAGTAATTGCACAGTCGGGAAACTCAGCGTGGATGCTGATTTCGGCTTCGTTGGTTTTGCTGATGACACCGGCGCTCGCGCTGTTCTATGGCGGCATGTCGCGACAGAAGTCGGTGCTCAACATGATGATGATGAGTTTTGGTGCGGTCGGCGTTGTCGGTGCCATTTACGTGCTGTGGGGCTGGTCGATGTCCTACGGATCGCAGTCGATCGGTGGTGTTTTTGCCAACCCATTCGAGTTCTTCGGTCTGCGTAACTCGATTACGGATGGTGACGGCAACTACATCGCAGGTGCGAACGGGTACCCGAACATCATCGACATCGGGTTCCAGCTCACGTTCTGCTCTATCTCGGTGGCGCTGATTTCCGGTGCGCTGGCTGAACGTGTGAAGTTCTCCACCTGGTTGATCTTCGTCGGCTTCTGGACGACGCTGGTGTACTTCCCAATGGCCTTCATGGTCTGGGGCGGTGGCCTGCTGAGCCACTCGGCAGAGGGGCTGTCGGCAAAGCTGTTCGGTACCGCTGACGGTGAAGCATTGATCGCTCCAATTGACTTCGCTGGCGGTACGGTTGTGCACATTGCTGCTGGTACTGCCGCTTTGGTGCTGGCGATTATCGTCGGTAAGCGCAAGTCCATCGATGGCAGCCAGCATCGCCCGCACAATCTGCCACTCGTCATGCTGGGTGCTGCACTGCTGTGGTTCGGCTGGTTCGGCTTCAACGGCGGTTCGGCATTTGCGGCCGACGGTGTCGCTGGTCTGGCATGGCTGAATACGACGGTGGCAGCGTGCGTGGGTATGCTCGGCTGGATTTCACTCGAGCGTATTCGTGATGGACATCCCACCTCGCTGGGCGCCGCTTCGGGTGTCATCGCAGGGCTTGTGACTATTACTCCGGCCGCAGGAGATATGAACCCAGTGACCTCGATCATTCTGGGCTATATCGGCGGTGCGCTGGGTTGCTGGGGAGTGGGCTTAAAGTACAAATTCAACTTCGATGACACCCTGGATGTGGTTGGTCTGCATTTGGTCGCAGCTATGTGGGGAACGATTGGTGTCGGTCTGCTGGCCAACGACCGAGGGCTGCTTACCGGCGGTGGCATCGACGGCCTGAAGTTGTTTGCCATCCAGATCATTATTGCTGTCATCGCAGCTGTGTTCTCGGGCGTGCTGACGTACATCATTGCCCGAGTCCTGAAGGTAACCGTCGGTTGGCGTATCCACGGCGAGCAGGAACATTCTGGTATCGACGTCGCTCAGCATGGTGAGTCGGCCTACACGTCAGCCAAGCAGGCGGCTGTGTAAACAACGCCGTGTAAACAATTTTGTGTAACAGGGGGCGTGCTTGGGGTAATTCAGCTCCAAACCGTAACTACGGGTAAGATATTGCTCCATGTATTTGAAATCGCTGACTCTGAAGGGCTTTAAATCCTTCGCTTCGGCGACGACGATGAAATTTGAGCCCGGCATCTGCGCAGTTGTCGGCCCGAACGGATCCGGAAAGTCGAATGTCGTCGATGCACTCGCGTGGGTCATGGGCGAGCACTCCGCCAAGACCCTTCGCGGCGGCAAAATGGAAGATGTCATCTTCGCGGGAACCTCCGGGCGAAAGCCCTTGGGGCGCGCGGAGGTCACTCTTACCATCGACAATTCCGATGGGGCACTTCCCATTCAATATAAGGAAGTCTCTGTCACGCGTCGCATGTACCGCGACGGCGCAAGTGAGTACGAAATCAACGGTTCTCGCGTCCGCCTCATGGACGTACAGGAACTCCTCAGCGACACCGGCATTGGCCGCGAGATGCACATCATCGTCGGCCAGGGCCGGCTTTCGCAGATTCTGGAGTCGCGGCCAGAGGAGCGTCGTGCGTTTATCGAAGAAGCAGCGGGTGTGCTCAAGCACCGCCGCCGCAAGGAGAAAGCGCAGCGCAAACTCCAGTCGATGCAGGCTAACCTCGACCGTCTGCAGGATCTGACAGGTGAGCTTTCCCGTCAGCTCAAACCGCTGAAGCGTCAGGCTGAGGCCGCCTCTCGCGCCCAGACTGTGCAGGCAGACCTGCGCGACGCCAAGTTGCGTTTGGCTGCCGCGGACTTCGTGGATTTGCAGGACAGCCTCAATGACATTGCTGGTCAAGCCAAGCTCATTGAGGAAAAGGTGGAGGCCGCCACGGAGCGAGCCGAGATTGCCGCTGAGCGCACTGCAGAACTCGAAGCCGAACTGGAGGACATCACTCCAGCTGCCGATGCTGCCCGTGACCTTTGGTTCCGTCTCTCCGCACTCGGTGAGCGTATTCAAGCGACGGCCCGCATCGCCGCCGATCGTGCGGCCGACCACTCCGTCGCTCCGTGGGTAGGCCCAGACCCGGACTTCCTGGAGCAGCGTGCCGACGATGCCGCCACCGAAGAGGCCACGCTCGCTGAGGCTGAGGCAGAGGCCCGTGAAAAACTGGAGGAAATCCGCGGAACGCTCTTCGACGCCGAGGAGACTTTCCGCGAAGCCGAAGCGGAGCACCTCGCGGCCGTTCGCGCAATCGCCGACCGTCGCGAAGGCGTGGTTCGTCTCATTTCCGCAGAAGAATCTCTGCGCACCCGATTGGAAGCCGCCGAGGCCGAAGCTGCACGCCTTGCCGAGCAAACCAATGAGGCCGACGAACGCCGTGCCGATGCCACTGAAGCTGTGGAAAACGCCGCGCAGGAGCTAGCCGAGGCAGAATTCGAAGGTCCCGAGCTGCAGAGTGCTTATGAACAGGCCAACCGGGAAGCAGAGCTGGCCTCTACACGGTTGAAAGAACTCCGCGCTGACGAGCGCGACCTCGAGCGCAGCGTCTCAGGTCTTTCCGCCCGCATCGAAGCTCTGGAGACCGCCCGCACCGCCGCTGCCAACGACGGCACCGCGTGGCTACGTGAAAAGCACGAGCTCGGCGTTCTCTCTGAAGTCATCGATGTCGACGCTGGCTGGGAAAAAGCGCTCACTGCCGCCCTCGGCGCGGCCGCCGAAGCACTGGTCAGCGAGGGCAGTGGAGATTCGCTTATCGACGAGCTTGTGGCCGCGGGCAAGGGTAGTGCCGTCGTTATCAATTCTGCGGATGCATCCGACTCCTGGCGCTTGGACATCACTCTACCCGCACAGGCATCCTGGCTGCTCGATCATGTGACAGTGCCCGCGGAGCTTTCAGGTTCGTTGACCTCTCTGCTCGTTGACATCGTGGCCTGCGACGACGAACAGGTCGCCCGTGAGCTGGTGACCCGGGATACTCGACTGCGCGTTGTTGACCGCGATGGTGTGCTGCGTGGCTCCGGTTGGGTAGCTGGCGGTGCTGGTGGCACTGCATCAGGTGTGGAAATCGCCGCCGACATTGCTAAGACTCGCGAAGAACTAGCAGAAGCACAGGTGCGTTTGAGTGACCTCGGTGGTGTGCTCTCCGGTGCACAGGCCGAAGAAGAGGACCGCCGCACGGACGCGGCGGCCGCCCGTGCTGCGCTGCGTGAACATCAGAGTCGTATGAAGGTCCTCACGGATGCCCGAACTCGGGCCACAGCGCAGCTGTCCGGCGTGGTGCATGATGCCGAACGCGCTGAGCAGCGCGGAGCCGAAGCCGCGGACCGAGTAACGAAGCTCCAGAAGGAGTTGGCGGAGGTCGCAGACCGCTTAGCTCGCGTTGACCGTGACCCCGAGGAGGGGGAACCGTCGACAAGCGAACGTGACCGTGCCTCGGAGGCGCTGACGGCTGTGCGCGCCATGGAAACAGAGGCGCGTCTGTCGCTGCGTACGGCAGAGGAGCGACTGTCGAGTGTACGAGGCAAGGCCGAGCGGCTCCGTCGCCAGGCTGCATCGGAGCGCGTAGCGAAGGCCCGCCATGAGCAGGCGCAGATGGCGAAGGTTGCCCAGCGCGAATTGGCAGAAGTCGTCGCGG
Source organism: Corynebacterium sp. LK26 (assembly GCF_014335085.1). Taxonomy (NCBI): domain Bacteria; kingdom Bacillati; phylum Actinomycetota; class Actinomycetes; order Mycobacteriales; family Corynebacteriaceae; genus Corynebacterium; species Corynebacterium sp. LK26. The sequence continues at coordinate 413,637 of NZ_PDHB01000001.1, read as the reverse complement.
AGCTGGCTGAGGATTTGCATGCGAAGGTCAGCGTGTCGTTGGCGCGGGCAGAGGCCGATCGCGACGATGCCGAGGCGCAGAAGAAGACGGTGTCGCAGGCACTATCAGCGGCCCGGACGGAGGCAAATACGGCGCAACGTGAGCTGGCACAGCTAACGGATTCCGCGCACCAGGGCGACATCGCCCGTGCGCAGGCGCAGGTCCGCGTGACCGAGGCTGCAGAGCGCATCGTCGACCAGTTGGGGCTGTCTGTCGATGACCTGCTCGCGGAATTTGCTCCTGATGAGAACTTCGACCGCGCAGCCGTGACGAAGCAGCTCAAACAGGCGGAGAAGGATCTGCGTGTGCTCGGCCGCGTCAACCCGTTGGCGCTGGAGGAGTATAAGGCGATGGAGGAGCGCTACTCTTTCCTATCCACGCAGCTCGATGATGTCCTCAAGGCCCGCCAGGACCTCACCGATGTTGTCGAGGAAGTCGATGCCACGATCCTGCAGCTCTTCACAGACGCGTGGAACGATGTCGAGGCAGAATTCCCCGCAGTTTTTCAAACGCTTTTCCCGGGCGGCGACGGACGACTGGTTCTCACCGAGCCGGACAACCTGCTCACGACAGGTATCGAGGTTGAAGCCCGCCCGCCGGGCAAAAAGGTTAAGCGGCTGTCGTTGCTCTCCGGCGGCGAGAAGTCGCTGACGGCGCTGGCAATGCTCGTCGCTATTTTCCGCGCGCGCCCGAGTCCCTTTTACGTACTCGACGAGGTGGAAGCCGCGCTTGACGACGTTAACCTGCGTCGCCTTATTGCGCTGCTCGAGGAACTCCGCGCGACCAGTCAGCTGATTGTCATTACGCACCAGAAGCCAACAATGGACGTTGCGAATGTGCTCTACGGCGTGACCATGCGGGGCGATGGTGTGACTCGAGTAATCTCGCAGCGAATGTCACCGGCATCCGCAACTCCGTCGACAGGAGCGGAGTAAGCGCGGAGTAAGTGAGGAAGAGTCGTTGATACTGCATAATGAGAGTTATGACTCCAACTCAGTGGATACTCCTTGTCGTCGCGATTGTCGTTATTATCGCGCTGCTCTTTGTTGTGGGCTATGTCCGCAGGAAGAACCAGCGCATTTCCTTTGCGAAGGAAGATACTAAGGAACTCACCCAGCAGGAGAAGTCTGGAAATTACCAGGCCACTAGTGGTTTTAACTTCGCTCCGGCCGGTGGTGGGACTGATACCCGCGAGAAGCAGCCGGTTGAAAAACCGATGTCGAAACCGGCGGAAAAGCCGATTGAAAAGCAGGCCCCGGAGCCAGAGGAAAAGCAGGCTGATATACCTGCCGATCAGCCGGACGGTTCACTGCTGAAACCAGAAGGTCGACTGGTTATTCCGGATAACCCCACCGAAATGGAGGGGGATTATGACCGCGTAATGCGGGAAATCCCAATCGATTTGCCAACGGCCGGGGAAGAGGAATCAGAGCCCGAGCCGGAACCACAACCAGAGCCCGAACCAGAACCGACGCCAGAGCCGGAGCCGGAAGCTGCGCCGGAGCCGACGCCAGAGCCAGAAGCAGAACAGCAGATTGACTCCATCGACCCGGCTGAGGGACGTCTGGGCCGCCTGCGCGGTCGTCTGTCACGGTCGCAGAATGCAATTGGCCAGTCTGTGCTCGGCATCTTGGGCGCGGGTGACCTTGATGAGGACGCGTGGGAAGAGGTTGAAGACATCCTGGTTATGGCTGACCTCGGTGCGGCTGCGACGCAGCGTGTCGTCGATAAGCTGCGCGAGCGTATTGCCAGCCAGAAGGTGAGCACGGAAGAGCAAGTGCGCGCCCTGCTGCGTGAGGTGTTGATTGAGGAGTGCAAGCCTGAGATGGACCGCTCCATCCGCGCACTTCCGCACGAGGGCAAGCCCGCAGTGATTCTGGTAGTCGGTGTCAACGGCACAGGTAAGACCACGACGACGGGCAAGCTGGCTCGTGTACTGGTCGCCGGTGGCCACCGTGTTGTTCTCGGCGCAGCGGATACCTTCCGTGCTGCTGCAGCCGACCAGCTGGAAACCTGGGGGCGACGCGTTGGCGCGGAGACCGTTCGCGGCGCTGAAGGCGCCGATCCTGCTTCTATTGCATTTGAGGCAGTTGCTCACGGTATCGAGTCCGGCGCTGATGTGGTGCTCATCGACACCGCCGGCCGCCTGCACACCAAGGTCGGTCTGATGGACCAACTGGACAAGATTAAGCGCGTGGTGGAGAAGAAGGCTCAGGTTGACGAAGTCATCCTGGTTTTGGACGCGACGGTTGGCCAAAATGGTCTACTGCAAGCTCGTACGTTCCGGGATGTAGTAGACATCACCGGCGTTGCCCTGACCAAGCTGGACGGTACCGCGAAGGGCGGCATTGTATTCCAGGTGCAAAACGAGCTCGGTGTGCCGGTGAAGTTGGTTGGCCTTGGTGAAGGTGCTGACCACCTGGCGCCGTTTGAGCCGGAGAGCTTCGTAGACGCACTGCTCGGCGGCCGCAAATAGTAACTAACATCGATGAGTGAATTTTCCATCGATTGGTGAGTACAGCGTCGCCCGTTGCCCCCGGCAAAAATAAAGGCCTCGGAGCCACCGCGTAGATTTCTGTAGAGGATACGCGGGGCTCCGGGGCCTTTAGTGTTGAGGTGCTAGGAATCTAGCGGAGAGTTGTGCTAGGAATCCTTTGAATTCTTGCGTGCGAGGCGGGTAGCTGCCACGCCACCGACCAGGAGTGCAAGAGCGGCACCGCCGAGGGCAGTCGCCTGAACACCAGTGACTGCTAGACCAGTGTTCTTGGTCCCGGTTTGCTTACCGTCATTCTTAGGGGTGTCGGGCTTGTCGCCTGGATTTTCCTCCCCAGGATTCTCGTCCTCCCCGGGCTGTTCGTCACCTGGGTTTTCATCGTCGCCCGGAGTGTCATCGCCTGGGTTCTCATCGTCGCCCGGAGTTTCGTCATCGGAGGTCGGACAGTAGCCGTAGACTCCGGTTGCCGGGTCGATCTTGCTCATATCACGCGGGGAACCGTCGGGGCACGTTGCGGTGTCATCGACTCCCGGCGGAATTCCGTCATTTTCTGGGGCATCTTCATCAGGCTCCGGAGTTGGGCCGGAATCATCTGAAGTGCCACAAGCACCGTAAGCCCCGGTTGCCGGGTCAATCTTGCTCATGTCACGCGGGGAACCGTCGGGACAGGTCTGGGTGTCCTCAACGCCCGGTGGGATACCATCGTTAGATGAACCTCCTGGATCCGGATTTGCAGAGTCATCTACACACTGGAAAGTACCGTCAACATTTTCAAAATGTTGACCGGCGGGGCATTCCGACGGGGCGGGGTCAGGAATCTGTGCGGTGGCAGCGCCAACGCCGATGAGCATGCCGGCTGAAGCGGCAGCGGCCACCATGGTCGAAGAGAGCTTCTTCATTTGGAAACCTCACAATGTCTATAGGAAAGCCCTGCAATCAAAGGACTTAAGGGGGAACACTGTTCACACTTTTGATTCTAATAACTAATTACAGTCTTTGGTGGTATGGGTTTGGGGAGGGGGTAAAGAGAAATTGTTGACTTGTCCAAACCCCAGCAAGGGGAAGTAGGAACTTATATTTACAACGCTGAGTGTGTACACCCGTTGTGGTTGGAGCATCTTTAGAACTCGCCACTGTTTACTCAGCAGGAGATTTTCCTGTCTTCGCTAGCGAAGCGTGGTACCTGATCGTGTCGGGTGGTGAAAGGCGGATGGGGCGTAGAGGTTCGGTAAAAAATCGGTGCCTGTGGGGTTTATGCTTCGAGCTATGGGAGTTATGACTTTTCGGAGGTATGGCGCACAAAAATGCTCCCGATGCTAAATAGGCATCAGGAGCATTTTATATTTCGTTACCGGGGTAGAACCCTAAGCTTCTTAGCGGTTCTTGCGGGCGATGCGGGTAGCGGCGACACCGCCGACCAGGAGAACCAGAGCGGCTCCACCCAGGGTGGTGGCGTCAACGCCGGTGGCTGCCAGGCCAGTGCTCTGAGTCGAAGAAGCCTTCTTGGACTCAGAGGTATTCTGCTCAGACTTCTTGGAGTCCGAAACCTTCTTTACGTTCTCGGAAGAGGTCGTCTTCTTGGACTCGGAAGCCTTCATCTCGGCCTTTTCCTTGGCCTTCTTCTCTTCCTTCGTGCACTTGTTTTCGTTCTTGCACTCAGCAGAGATCTTGATGTCAACGTTTACCTTGACATCCTTGCCGTCCTTACCTGGCTTACCGTCCTTGCCGTCCTTACCTGGCTTACCGTCCTTGCCGTCCTTGCCTGGCTTACCGTCCTTGCCGTCCTTACCCGGCTTCTCGTCGTCCTTGCCTGGCTTGTCAGCGTCCGGCTTGTCCGTGCCTGGTTTGTCAGTGTCCGGCTTCGCCTCGTCCTTGACGCAGACACCGAAGACGTTCGGGTTGCCTGGGACTGGCTTGCTCATGTCGAAGTGCTCGCCCTCCGGGCACTGCTTATCAGAAATGCCTGGGTTTCCCAGGTCGCCCGGCTGGGACTCATTGTCGCCCGGTGTTTCGGGCTTAGGGGCTTCCTGGTCCGCGACGCACTGGAAGGTTCCGCCGACGTTCTCAAAGTGCTGGCCGTCTGGGCACTTGTCAGGCATTGGGGCCGGAATTCCGTCAGTGGAATCCTGCTCAGGCTGGTCTGCGACGCACTGGAAAGTGCCTCCGACGTTCTCAAAGTGCTGGCCGGCGGGGCACTCGGTCGGCATTGAGTCCGGAATCTGTGCAGTAGCGGTGCCTGCGCTTGCAATCATGCTGGCGGAGAAGGCAGCGGCGGCGATAGCCGTGGTGAACTTTTTCATGAAAACCTCTCAAGGAGTCAAACGGTCAGAGACCAATGAATATGATTTCGCCGTTCATCCCTCGTCGTGCACGGCGGAAAATAAAACCAGGCCAACTGCGGTTAACTAGGTTCATGATTAACCATAAACTGGTTGATATATGAATCGTATTGGAGGTAGTTATAGGAATAACATCAGGTGCGCAGTGGCGTGCTTTGACCTGCTGCAATGCCGCCGGTTTGTTATTTGGCTTACACCATTCCGGGGGAGGTTCTCACTAAGGGTGCCCTTAGTAAAAGCTAGCCACTGGCGTTATCTTTCTGTTACCTAGCTGGTGGTAGCTGGGTTGGATAAACGTTCTTTATGTAGTAGGGCATTCATATCTGGAGGCTCGTTTAATTGTCACGTTAAAATAACGAACAGTAATCTAACGTCCTTGAGAATAAAAGAGCTTCATCCTATTGCTATTTTTTACTTCCTATTGTTTACACCCGAATCGGGGCATTTAGGGTGGGTGGGCTGCAATCGTTGTCGATAGGCGAAGCTGTAGATATGTGCCAAATGGAGTATCCAGCGGGTACGGTAGAACAGTTAAGAAAAAACAAGGCAAAAGGGGAGCTGGAAACTTGTTTGAGTCTCTTTCCGATCGTTTGACGGGTGCCCTGCGGGGGCTGGGCGGGAAGGGCCGCCTGACTGAGGCGGATATTAACGCCACCGCCCGCGAGATTCGGCTGGCTCTTCTGGAAGCCGATGTCTCCCTCGAGGTTGTCCGTACCTTCATCAAGCGCATCAAGGAACGCGCTAACGAAATTATTGGCAGCCAGACTGTCAACCCGGCAAACCAGATTATTGAGGTCGTCAATGAGGAACTGATTAACATCCTCGGTGGCGAGACTCGACGGCTGAATATGTCGAAGCAGCCACCAACGGTCATCATGCTGGCCGGTCTGCAGGGCGCTGGTAAGACCACCTTGGCCGGTAAATTGGCCAGGTACCTCACGGATCAGGGGCACACCCCGGTCCTCGTCGCCTGTGACCTGCAGCGTCCGGGCGCGGTGCAGCAGCTGGAAATTGTCGCTGAGCGTGCAGGCGTGCCGTGCTTCGCACCGTTCCCGGGCACCAGCCTCGATTCCACCCATGAAATGGGCACCAGCGAGGACAATCCAGTTGACGCCGCGTTCCGTGGCCTCGCTTATGCTCGCCAGCATCGCCACGATGTGGTGATTATCGATACCGCAGGTCGCCTGGGTATCGATGAGGTTCTGATGAAGCAGGCCCGCGACATTCGCGATGCCATCAACCCGCATGAAGTTCTGTTTGTCATCGACTCCATGATTGGTCAGGACGCGGTAGAGACCGCCAAGGCCTTCCGAGACGGCGTTGACTTCACCGGCGTTGTACTGACCAAGCTCGATGGCGACGCGCGCGGTGGCGCTGCACTGTCTATCCGTGAGGTCACCGGTAAGCCGATTCTGTTCGCCTCCACGGGCGAGAAGTTGGAGGACTTTGACGTCTTCCACCCAGACCGTATGGCCAGCCGCATCCTGGGGATGGGTGACCTAAAGACGTTGGTTGAGGTCGCTTCCAAGGAAATCGATCATGAGCAGGCTGCCAAGTCCGCCCAGAAGATTGGTTCCGGTGAGCTGACTCTCGAGGACTTCCTCGAGCAGATGATGATGGTCCGCAAGATGGGCCCAATCGGCAACATCCTCAAGATGCTCCCCGGCGGCGCGGAAATGTCCAAGGCCGCGGAAATGGTCGACGAAAAGCAGCTTGACCGCATCGAGGCGATTATCCGCGGTATGACTCCGGAAGAGCGCGAGAATCCGAAGATTCTGAATGCTTCACGACGTCGTCGTATCGCCAACGGTTCCGGTGTGTCCGTTTCAGAGGTTAACCAGCTCATCGAGCGTTTCAATGAGGCGCGGAAGATGATGGCGCAGATGGCCGGCCGATTTGGTATGGGCGGTGGTCGCCCATCGAACCGCAAGGCCAAGCGTGGTCGAAAGGGCAAGGGCAAGAATAAGCGCAAGGGCGCTAACCGTGGTCCAACGCCGCCGAAGGCAATGCGCGGTGGCGGGATGCCCGGTATGCCTGGAATGCCAGGTATGCAGGGCATGCCGGGTATGCCTAGCATGGCTGAACTGCAGAAGCTGCAGAAGCAGATGGGTAATCAGCTGCCAGAAGGTATGGAGGACTTTGACCTCAACAATCTCGACTTCGGACAGGGCAAGAAGTAGCGGGGACTAGAAGTAGCTAGTCCCGCAGAGCCTTCTGAATCTGGCGGTCCATTTCAGGACTGAAAGTGGCCGCTAGTTCATCGGTGATGTGATTGCTGTCGCGGTAGACGTAGATATTGCCAATAACTTTACGGCAGGTGGTCGGACCGCAGAAGATGTCGGAGAAATCTAGACTGTGCCCGTTGGGGAAGTTCGCAAGAATCTCCTCAGCGGGATTTTCTGCATTTAGGGCAGTTTTGCGGTGGATAGTGCAGTCTTCTTCCGCTTCTTCGCATACGCTGGGGGAGAATTGGTCCAAGTCCTCCCGTAGCGCCCATGGGTTATCGCGGATGGCGAAGAAATCAATTCCGCGTTCTTGCAGAGCAGCGAAAAACGAAACGTAACCATCCGGTGTGTAGTCGCCGGGCTGCGGTGGGTCCGCCTGGAACAGGGGTCTGGTTGAAGTGGTGAAAACCATCTCTGGCTGAATCTCGTCAATTTTCTGCAGAGCCTCGAAAGTCCAGGCCACGCAGATATCGCCGACTCCGTGGATCGGTTCTAAGGTCGCTGGACAGCCTTGTCGGAGAAGAACCACCACTCGGTACCCGTTGTTTTTGCCGTAGGCATCAATCGGGGCAAACCAATGTTCCATGTGCGAGCCGCCGACGATGACAATCGAGTCACTAGCATCTGGATCACCGTAGACACACGGCTGGGTCTCATCGCGCCAACGGCGATTCGGCGGGAAGTATCCGACGTCCTCACCGCCTGTCGCAAGGCAGCCATCGAGGGCAGGTTCCGGCCAAAGGTCCGTGATGAAATCGGTATTCGGCTTTGTGGCTGCCTTGGGGACCTCGTACCCGTCGGTAAGCGCGAGTGCACCTGGATAGACCTCTGAATCTAGGCTGGTGGCGGAGGCGCGATCGACGCGCACCTGTTGCACGTTGACAAGGCTGGACATGCCGACCAACGCAATGACGACAACAGTGCCGACTGCCGCTAGACGACGAGCCGGGCGACGATGCTTCATTGCGTGGATTGCATCGCCGACGACGGGCTGAGTCCGGGTCGGTCGGCGAGTCGATTGAGCCAGCGGCAGCTCGACATACTTGTTGGTGAGTTTGGCCAAAATAAAGGAAACGACGATCACTGCGGTGCCAAGCTTCAGCCCCGGAGTATCGCGGTTGAGGTAGTTTATGGCCAGGATGAGAAGAGGCCAGTGCCACAGGTAGAGCGCGTAGGCGCTCTGGCCTACTTCGCGCATTGGGCGGCTGGCCAGGAACTTGGAGATCCAGCCCGCCTCAGGGCCGGCGATAATAATCAGCGCAGCACCACCGAGGGGCCATAGGGTCCAAGGGCCTGGGAACTGTGCGGCGCCGTCGAAGATGAAACCGGTGGAGACTACCAGTGCGAGGCCGATGCTGGCTAACAGCACTCGAAGTGGCTTGGGCATGGGGATGGATCCCCGGACAAGAATCAGTCCGAGTAGTGCGCCGAGGCAGAGTTCCCAGAGGCGGCTGACAGTGGAGTAGTAGTTCCACCCCTGGTTCTCGGAGTGCATATAGAAGGCATAGGCAATCGAGCCGAGAGTGATAACTGCCAGCAACGGAGTGAGGATTCGGCGGAGTTTACCGCCGGTAGCGTCGGTGCGCTTCGCCTCCACCGGTGAGGTAACCGCGCCGACAATCTGGGGTGAGCGCGTCATCCAGGCGAGTAGGGAGATGAGCAAAATGGAGCCGAGATAAAACTGGCCCTGTACCGACATTGACCACAGGTGCTGCAGTGGGGAGGTTTCGCTCTCTGCGGCTGCGTAGTCCGAGCCCTGGAGTGCCAGTTCATAATTTTGGTAGTAGAGCAGGCTGGCGCGGAGTTGCTGGGCAATGTCGATCGTGCGAAGCGATGGAATGAAGTAAATGACAAACAGGGTTGTCGCAAAGAGGACCAGCACTAGTGTCGGGATTAGGCGACGCAGCGTGCGCCAGATGCTCCACCATGGATTGATGGACTGCCGGGGATTGATGGCATTGCGGTACTGCGCGCCGAAGAAGAAAAACCCGGAGAGCAAGAGGAATACGTCCACACCACCGGAAACGCGGCCGACGTAAACATGGAAAAGGACTACGAGGGCAATCGAAATGCCCCGTAGTCCGTCCAAGTCATACCTATATTGGGTGCCGGTGGTTTTCATAGAATGTTACGTTACCGCACTGTCAACGACGTTCAGCTTTAGTGGGTATGCAGCGTTTCGAGTGCGCAGTTTTGTTAATTTCCAAAAACTGCTGGTAACATACCTCGAGTTGTCTCAATGAGAATCCTCAACTGAGGCACGACTGCGAATTCATCGAATCCGGCCACGGCCGCCCGGTGGTCACGCGCAGTGTAAATATCCCAAGGGCAAAACCGGTCCGAGGTACTTCGTTAGTAATTACTCGTGAGCTCGGATGCATAAGTATTGTCCAGTGACATAGAAGAAAGAGGAACTCCTCATGGCAGTCAAGATTAAGCTGCAGCGCCTGGGTAAGATTCGTACTGCTCAGTACCGCGTCGTCGTTGCTGATGCTCGTACCCGTCGCAACGGTGCGGTCATTGAGAACCTGGGCATCTACCAGCCGAAGGAAGAGCCGTCGATCATCAAGATTGACTCCGAGCGCGTTCAGTACTGGCTGGGCGTCGGTGCACAGCCGACCGAGCCGGTTCTGGCTCTGCTGAAGGTCACCGGCGACTGGCAGAAGTTCAAGGGTCTCGAGGGTGCAGAGGGCACTCTGAAGGTTGCTGAGCCGAAGCCGACCAAGCTCGAGCTGTTCAACAAGGCTCTGGAAGAGGCCAACAATGGCCCGTCCGCTGAGGCCATCACCGCTAAGCGCCGCGAGGCCAAGGAAGCAGCTAAGGCTGCTAAGGAAGCTGAGGAGGCCGCAAAGGCTGCCGAGGCTGAGGCTGCTGAGTCCGAGGCTTCCGAGGACGCCGAGTAATAAGGACGCTGAGTACGCCGCTTAGCTAATCCGGGCGCTACCTTATACTTCAAGACGAAGTGTTGGGTGGCGCCTTTTTGCTTTACGCGGGGTGTTTTACAGAGCCTTTATAAGAGAGGGAGTGTGCGCGTGTCGGTAGCTGACATGGTGCTTATTGGCCGAGTGATCAAGCCCCACGGTGTGCGCGGGGAAGTCGTCGTCGATGCGACAACGGATGACCCGGAAGGGCGTTTCGCAGTCGGGGCCACGCTGTTGGGTGTACAGGCCGGCCGTGAGGAACAGCTGACTGTGAAAACGGCACGCCCGCACCAGGGGCGTTTGCTGATTCGCTTCGAGGAGATTCCGGGCCGCAATGAGGCCGAGCGTCATCGGGGTATGAAGTTTTATGCCGAGCCCGTCTTCGAAGACGAGGACTTTTATGACTTTGAACTTGAAGGCCTGCGCGTAGTCCATAACGGCACGGATATAGGCGAGGTCACTTCTATCGTCCGCGCGCCCGCTCATCGTCTCCTTGAAGTCACGCTTGACGACGGGGCCCGGGAGGTACTCATCCCTCTGGTAGAGGACATCGTTCCGGAAGTTGACCTTGAGAATACTACCGTCACCATCACGCCGCCGGAAGGACTGTTGGAGCTGTGAGCTTACGTCTCGATGTAGTCACAATCTTCCCGGAGTACCTCGAGCCACTGCGTCATGCGCTGCTGGGCAAGGCAATTGAGCAGGGCATTTTGAGTGTCGGCGTACACAACCTGCGCGACTGGGCGCCAGGTGTACATCAAGCCGTGGATGACTCGCCCTACGGCGGTGGCCCCGGCATGGTTATGAAGCCGGATGTCTGGGGCCCCGCCCTCGACGAGGTAGCGACGCTGAAAGCGGAGCAGTCGCTCACGTCCGCGGTGCCACATTTGGACAATGTCCGCCATGATCAGAAACTGGGTTTGGCCGAGGAATCTTCCTATGCTGCAGCGGAAGTGCCGTCGTTAAGCGAAGAAGATTCAGCGAAGCCCCTGCTGATCGTCCCGACCCCGGCGGGCGAGCCGTTTACGCAGCAGATGGCGCAGGAGTTCTCACACGAGGAGCACATTGTGTTCGCGTGCGGGCGCTACGAGGGCATTGACCAGCGCGTTATTGATGACGCTGCTAATCGTTACCGCGTGCGTGAGGTCTCTATTGGGGACTATGTGCTGATCGGCGGGGAAGTGGCGGTGCTCGTGATTGCGGAGTCCGTCGTGCGGTTGATTCCGGGTGTGTTGGGCAATCGCAAGAGCCACGAGGAGGACTCGTTCTCTGACGGTCTGCTCGAAGGGCCGTCCTACACCAAGCCGCGCGAGTGGCGTGGACTGGCAGTGCCGGACGTTCTCCTCAGCGGCAATCACGCGCTGGTGGACAGTTGGCGGCGCGATCAGTCACTCATTCGCACGGCCGAACGTCGTCCGGATTTGCTTGCCGACGTCGACCTCAGCGCCCGTGACCGGGAAATAATCCAAGGAGTCATTGGGGAAGTAACCGAGGAGAACTGCTAGTGGCACGTGTTCGAATTGCGCGACCTCGGCACGTCATTGGTTGGTTAGCTGTCCTAGGGGCACTGGCGTGGTTCACTCAGACGCAGCTGGCGGGGAGCGTGGATCAGTCGTTTGCGGGCTGGGTCAGTGACCTGCATGGGGCGCGGGATGGCCGCGTCGATAGTGTGATGCTGGCTTTGAGCGAGATTATCCGGCCGATTTACATCGCGCCGGTCACGCTTGTTGCTGCGGCACTCCTGTGGTTCCGCTTCCGTGCGTGGGCGTTGCTACTGCCGGCGTCATTCGGTTCGTCGATTGCGGTGACTTATGCCATGAAGTGGTTTTTGGGCCGCGACCGACCGGGTGAGGAGTTCTCACTGGTCAACCTGCACGATGCGGCGTTTCCTTCTGCACATGTGGCAGCGGTTACTTCCAGCGGTATGGCCGCGATGCAGCTTGCCATCCCCGTATTGCGCCGTACAGCCCGCAAGTTGCTCGACTTGGCCATCATCGCGCTTATCGGCGCTGTGGCACTGTCGCGCGTGTGGGTCGGGGCACACTGGCTCACCGATGTTATCGGCGGCCTCATCGCCGGAGTTATCGGCTTAGCAGTTGCGCTGCTAGTTCTTAGGAGATGGCCACGAGCACGGCGCTACGCGCTGCCTTAGTCTCCTCGTAGAAGGCCACGAGTTCGCGGTACCGCTGTGTCGCAGTGGCTTCGTCGATAAGCGAACCATTGTCCGTGATGCGGGCGGCAAGATCGATGCTTGCCAGCGTCTGGTGCACGTCGCCGACGCGATCGGCGCGGATGACTGCAGACAGCGGCTTGCGGCAGACGCGGTCGGCGCCGAGGATGGCCTCCGCCAGCGGGTCGCCGAGTGCCTGGCCGTCGATGGGATTGCCGGTCAACGTGCGCAGCAGGGACTCCCAGTCCGTGTCGATGTCCAGGGCATCTTCGTCCGGAACGTCGACGAAGTGCTGCAGGATAATCTTCTCCGCGCCGTCGGTAACAAGCCCCGCCGTGCCGCCGTCGCTGGTCGCCGCAGGTGCTGCGACCTCAACTAACCGCGCTGCCTCCTCATCGGAAATGCGCAGGTATTCGGCACAGAGTTTCTGCTTCATGGGGCTCCTTTTCCGGTGTTTACTGCGAGCCTTCTGTGGGGCGTTCGCCAATTGGTACTTCCACGATAGTAAAGTTGCCCGGGTGATTTCATCAGTAATTGCCCGAGAACTCGCCGCCACTGGTGCGGACGTTGCCGAAAGTGCCGTCGCCGCCGCTATCAAGCTTCTCGACGAAGGCAACACCGTGCCTTTCATCGCCCGCTATCGCAAGGAAGTAACCGGCGGGCTCGATGACACACAGCTGCGTTTCATCGAGGAACGCGTCGTTTACCTGCGCGAACTAGAAGAGCGCAAGCAAACGATTCTCGCCGCCATTGAAGAGCAGGGAAAGCTTAACGACGATCTCAAGGCCGCCATCCTCGCCTGCGACACTAAGGCGCGGTTGGAGGATCTCTACCTGCCGTACAAGAAGAAGCGCAAGACCAAGGCCGATATTGCACGTGAGGCCGGGTACGAACCGCTGGTGGAGGAGCTGCTGGCCGACCCAGCCGCGGACCCCGAGACTCTGGCCACTAAGTACGGCGAGGCAGCTGGTAAGGATGCGAAGGACGCTCTGACCGGTGCCCGTGCCATCTTGGTCGATCGCTTCGCTACCGATGCTGATTTGGTTGGCTCTGTCCGTGAGCAGGTGTGGTCCTCCGGTTCCGCCGCCGCTGCCGTGGTGGAGGGCAAGGAGACTGCGGGTGCGAAGTACCGTGACTACTTCGAGCACAACGAACCTCTGGACACCATGCCTAGCCACCGCGTGTTGGCCGTGCTGCGCGGTGAGGCCGAGGGCATCCTGACGCTCAACATCGATGCGGGTGAGGATGAGACCTACGAGCACATGATCCGTGAGGCCTTTGAGCTTCCCGACGGCGGTACCTCCAAGTGGATTGACCAGGCCGTTCGTTTCGGTTGGCGCACCAAGTTGGAGGTGTCCGCTGCCCTCGATGCCCGCACTCGACTGAAGGAGCGCGCCGAGGCCGAAGCCGTGGATGTCTTCGCCCGTAACCTGCGTGACCTGCTGCTGGCCGCACCGGCTGGCCAGCGCGCCACTCTCGGCCTGGACCCGGGATACCGCAATGGTGTTAAGTGCGCCGTTGTCGACTCCACTGGCAAGGTGCTCGACACTGCCATCGTCTACCCGCACCAGCCGCGCAATGACTGGTCCGGCGCCAAGGAGCAACTGGCCACTCTCTGCGCCACGCACCGCGTGGAGCTCATGGCCATCGGCAACGGCACCGCTTCCCGCGAGACCGAAACCCTGGCCCGCGAAATCGCTGACCTGATAGCTCAGGCCGGTGGCAAGAAGCCGACCCCTGTGGTGGTTTCTGAGGCCGGTGCTTCCGTCTACTCCGCATCGTCCCTGGCAGCAGCTGAGTTCCCGGACATGGATGTATCTCTCCGCGGTGCCGTATCGATTGCCCGCCGCCTGCAGGACCCGCTTGCTGAGCTCGTCAAAATCGATCCGAAGTCCATCGGTGTCGGCCAGTACCAGCACGACGTTTCCCAGACCAAGCTCGAGCACTCTCTCGATGCCGTGGTCGAGGATGCCGTCAACGCTGTCGGCGTGGAGGTCAACACCGCCTCTGCGCCGCTGCTCGGTCGCGTTGCTGGCGTGTCCTCGACTGTTGCGGACAACATCGTCGCTTACCGAGACGAAAACGGCGCTTTCACCTCCCGCAAGGAGCTGCTGAAGGTTCCGCGTCTTGGCCCGAAGGCCTTCGAGCAGTGCGCCGGCTTCCTTCGCATCCACGGCGCTAACAACCCGCTGGATGCCTCCGCCGTGCACCCGGAGTCCTACCGCGTCGTCGATGCCATCGCCGCTTCGACCGGCGTTAGTGTCCAGGAGCTCATCGGCAACTCCCGTGTCCTGTCCAAGGTGCGTGCTGCAGACTTCGTCGACGAGTCCGCAGGTATCGGCCTGCCCACCGTCCAGGACATCTTGACCGAGCTGGACAAGCCCGGCCGCGATCCGCGTCCCGAGTTCGTCACCGCCACCTTCAAGGAAGGCGTGGAGAAGGTCTCCGATCTTCAGCCCGGCATGATTCTCGAGGGCACCGTCACCAACGTCGCGGCCTTCGGCGCCTTCGTCGACGTCGGAGTCCACCAGGACGGCCTCGTCCACGTCTCCAACATGGCCCGCGGTTTCGTCTCCGACCCGCACGAGGTCGTCCGCTCGGGCGAGGTGGTCAAGGTGAAGGTTCTCGACGTTGACGTCGAACGCAACCGCATCGGTCTATCGCTCAGGCTTGACGACGACGCCTCGGATGCCAAGCCAAAGCGTGACGGCGGTCGCGGAGAAGGCCGTGGAGGCGGCCGAAAGCGTGGTTCCCAGAATAAGAAGCGCGGTGGAGCCAACCGCGGTGGAGGCGGCGGTTCCATGGCTGACGCGCTGCGCAGGGCAGGCTTTTAGCTCCTGATCTGTTAGCGCTTGATTTATTAGCGCATAGCCTATTGGCGCATAGCGTCGATGCGGCTGTTGATCTCACCCGCGACAGCCGCAGCCATTCCATCCGGTACGACGATGGTGTAATCGGACCCCGAGGTCTCAATCTTGACTGCCTCGCCTGACCGTGCCGCCACGGTGATGCGGCCATCATTGCCAAGTCGAAGCCCAATACCGCCACCGTCGGCCCAGTTATAAGTGGCCGGCTTCGCATATTTGATGGTTCGAAGCTCAATGGGGTGTTTCATCTTCAGCGGTCCACAGCCGTTAAAAACGGTAATGGAATCTGTCTTCGGGTCCGTGTCTAGTGTCATGCCGGTTTCATATGCGATGAGGAATAGCGGCGTGCACAGCAGAAAAACAATGCCGAGGCTTGGCAGGAACACTGCGAGCGCTACAGACACCACGCACCAGACTGCGAGGGTGACCTTGACCCCCTTAGAGATGGCCACACTGACATCGATGGGAGTCGGGGCTCCTTCTCGATGGGGCAACTGTGGCGATGTCGGCTCGGTGACCGTGGCGTCGGTAAGCGAGGAGTAGTCCTTGAGGCGGCGCGTCACGAGCAGGGCCGCTACTAGGCCGATGATGACGCCGGCTATTGCATAGATCCAGCCGATTCGGGCGGTCGTAGGGTCCGTCGTGCCGATCTGCGGGATGATAATCGCGAATTCAATGCCGATTAAGAAGCCGCAGAGGGCGAGGTTGGTTATTGCAATTGGCTTGCGCACGACAAGCGGCGTGCTGGTCTTTGCACCGAGCCAACCGATCTGCGCACATGCGATGACGATGATGGCCATAATCAATGTGCTTTGAATTGGCGGCATGAAACCGTTGGGAGTGCCGCTACCGCTCCAATGCGTTGCTAACTGCTCCGGTAGTCGGTCGGAAATGGCAATTACCCACAGAAGCTGTGCAATCGCCAGAACGCACGGGGCGATGATTGTTCCTCGAACAATCCAGGGGTCAAAGCGTGGAATCTGCTGCATGGAGACAATCTAGCAGTTGGGGGGGGCTTTGTAGCAACGGTCGGCAGCGGTCGTTATTGGAGTGCTGTATCAGCGTGACGTTGTAGCGAGCGGTTGTAGCGTGCCGTCTTAGTGTGCGCGGAGTTTCGCCAGAAGATGCACCTCGTGACATTTGATAACACGCTCAACAATTCACTCGAATGTACAAGCGAAAAAGTTTTATTAAAGGGGTTGCGCAATCGAATGGGTGTGCTAAAATGGAGGCATCAAGAACAAAGTGCTTGAGCTTCTCTTCTTGGCGTTGGGCTAGTGGTATTCACTGGTTATCGACACTGAGCGGGGTTGGGGCTTTGGGGGAACAATGTCTGAAAAAGATAGTCCGGCCAAACAACCGTCCGATGTTTACCAAGCGGCTCTGCTGCCTGAAGCGCCGCAGTTTTTCCACGAGTCATCCACGAACCAGTTGGCGGTGGCGGGTATCCAACGCAATCGCCTGGAACTGGGTATAGCTTGCGGTTGCACGCCGAAGTCGCTTGAGATTGATGTGGATGCATACATTGCTGAAATCGCACCCGAGTTGGGTATTTCCCGCGGTAAGGCGCTCGAGTATGTAGAGGTCGGCATTCAGTTAGCGCGTATGCCCCGGCTGGGTGCCTTTATTAAAGCTCGAGCTCATTTGCCCTTTGCGCATCTGATCACCATTGCTCGCGCGACAGCGCCGCTCCACGATCCAGAGGTGCGTGCAGCTGTTGAAGAAGAAATTGCCCGCTTTGTCATTCCCCGAAAGCATGGCGAGGCACTCCGGGGAGTTCGCAGCCTACATAAATTCCTGCAACGGGTTATCGAAGAAATTGAACCTCAGCTTCGCCCCAAAAACCTTCCGGGTGATGTCGATCCGCTGCTTCCTGCAGGAGAACGCGAAATAATAGGAGAGAGTATCGGTTTTGAAGAGAGCGACAACTTCGCGGAAGTTTTTATGGAGCTGGAAAAGACCCGCGCTCTCGAATTCAAAACCACCCTCGAGTCCATCTCCAGCTCAGCTGGCTGCACTCGAGTCGAAGCTTTGACACACCTCATCCGCGGCACCGCCGAGGCAAAAATCGTACTCAACCTATACTGTCCTGCCACAGAGGAGCGTCCCCGCACCGCCTGGCTTGGCGGCGTTGGCTGGATCTCGCAGTTAGCTACGCAGGCGTGGATTGATAAGGTCACGCATATTCGTATGCTTGCCGACGAAACCGCGGAGGGCTACGCCCCAACCGAAAGTCAGAGAGCCTTCGTTAAAGGTCGGGACGGAACGTGTCGCTTTCCGGGGTGTGATGTACCCGCGGAGCTCTGCGACATTGACCATATTGAGCCGTACGACAAAGAGCACCCAGAGGAGGGCGGGGCAACAGAAACGCCGAACCTCCACTGCCTCTGCCGCCGGCACCACAACATGAAAACAGCTGGTCTGTGGAATGTTGCACGTGATCGGGATGGGGTGGAACTGTGGACGTCGTCAAGCACGGGCAAAAAGGCGGTGAGCCTGGAAGACGGGCCGCTTGCCGGGCACGGGCGCTACACTTTCGACAAACGGGGACTGCGGATGACGCAGGCGCTGGCAGAATATAACGAGTATCGCCAGGAGCTGATAGAGCAATCACGGAAGCTGGTCGAGGAAGCGCGCAGGGGAGAAGACACCGATACTCCCAACCCGCAAGACCCCCAAGACTCGGAAGCTCCCCAAGACCCGCAAGACCCGCCGAACATGGAAGAGTTTGGTTTCTGACCAGGGGGTGTGTAATAATTTCCAGGTTGTCTTTATAGGCAGCTTTACCTGTTTCGGGCATGAACCGGCCGAGCGTCCCTCTGTGGGAAAGCGCCGCCAGGGTCCTCTGTCTATGCAAAAAGTAAAGGAATAAGTTTCCATGAACATTCTTGACAAGGTTGATGCAGCATACCTGCGCGACGACATTCCGGAGTTCCGCGCTGGTGACACCGTCGAGGTCGACGTAAAGATTGTCGAGGGTAAGACCGAGCGTATTCAGGTCTTCAAGGGCGTCGTTATCCGTCGTCAGGGCGGCGGCGTCCGCGAGACCTTCACCGTCCGCAAGGTATCCTTCGGTATCGCTGTTGAGCGTACCTTCCCGGTGCACTCCCCGAACATCGACGAGATTCGCGTTGTCTTCAAGGGCGACGTTCGCCGTGCGAAGCTGTACTACCTGCGCAACCTGCGCGGTAAGGCTGCACGCATCAAGGAGCGCCGCTAGTCTTTTGGCGCAAAATAATCCCCATCGAGTGTTGAGCTCGGTGGGGATTTTTCTATCGCGTATAGTCTTTTCCCATGACCGACGACGATTCTCGCGAACAGACTGACGGCCAAAAAGAAGACCGTACTGAAGGCTTGAAAGGCTTCCGGAAACTTGACGAGGAGCCTGAAAAGCACACTCCGTGGTACATCGAGATTCCAATCATTATCGTGATTGCCCTGCTCATCAGTGCTGGTGTGCAGTCCTTTATCGGCCGTGTCTACGTGATTCCATCCGAGTCGATGCAGCCGACGCTCAACGGATGTGTCGGGTGCACCGGTGACCGCATTTGGGTGGATAAGGTTTCCTACCAGTTCTCAGATCCCAAGCCCGGCGATGTTGTCGTCTTTAATGGCCCGGAGTCCTGGAATAGTAACTACGTGTCACAGCGTTCTACTAACCCGGTGGCAAACTCGCTGCAGACGGTTGGTTCCTGGATTGGCCTTGTCGCCCCTGATGAAAATGCGTTGGTCAAGCGTGTGATTGCCACGGGTGGGCAGACTGTGCAGTGTCGCCCAGGAGATCCCGGCATCATGGTTGACGGCAAGATGACAGACCAGGATTTCATTAAAACTCCAGCAGACAAGCCGGTGGTGGATAATCTTGGCTCAGAGCAGTGTGGTGGCCCGTACTTCGGGCCGGTAACAGTGCCGGAGGGGCATCTGTGGGTCATGGGTGATAACCGCACCAACTCCGCGGACTCTCGCTATCACATGGGCGACGAGCTGCAGGGTACTGTGCCACTGGATAACGTCGTCGGCAAGGTGCAGGCAATCATCCTGCCGTTTAACCGCATCGGTGGCGTCGATGATCCGGACATCCAGCACAACTAGTCAGCACAGTCTGCTCACGCCGCCGGCGCCGAAACTGCGGAGGCTGAAGCAGTCGCGCACGATAGAGGTCGCGCTGGCAAAGCGCGGCTTTGGACCTGTAGCCGGGGTCGACGAGGCTGGTCGCGGCGCCTGTGCAGGCCCGATAGTTATCGCCGCCTGCTGCCTTCCAGAACGCCCTATCGCAGAGCTGGATAAGCTCACCGATTCTAAAAAGCTCACGCCGGCCGCACGTGAACGGCTCTTTCCGCTCATCCAACGCTTCGCTACCTCTTTTTGCGTGACGACGATTCCCGCGTCCTACATCGACCAATTCGGCATTCAGGACGCGAATGTCACTGGAATGCGCCGCGCGGTAGCCGGGTTGGGACAGCGTCCTGGCTATGTGCTTACCGACGCACTCAAAGTGTCTGGCTTCACGGCACCCTATTTGCCCGTGATTGGTGGTGATTCCGCTTGCCGATGTATTGCTGCTGCGAGTGTCTTAGCCAAAGTCACCCGCGACCGCATTATGGTTGACCTATCGGAGAAGTATCCGGATTATGGTCTGGCGGGGCATAAGGGCTACGGCACGTCATCGCATATGGAAGCGATTTCACGCCATGGCGCAACCCCGGAGCATCGGTGGTCATACCGCAATGTGCGCTTGGCACACGCGGAGTATCTTGAGCACCCCGAATAGACCAACATGTACAAAAAGAGCAACATGTAAACACTCGAAGGAGCCGTCGCGGTCGTGAGCGCAGAAGATCTAGAAAACTACGAGGCCGACGTTGAACTATCCCTGTACAAGGAGTTCCGCGATGTCGTTAGTCAGTTTTCGTACGTTGTTGAGACGGAGCGCAGGTTCTACCTTGCTAATGCTGTGGAGCTGATTCCGCACAACAGCGAAAACGAGGTCTATTTCGAGCTGCGGATGTCGGATGCGTGGGTGTGGGATGTCCATCGCCCGGCTCGGTTTGTCCGCTACGTGCGCGTTATCACTTTCAAGGATGTCAATATCGAGGAACTGGATAAGCCGGACTTGCGACTGCCGTAGGTTATCGTCGCCTGTCATCGCTTGTTATGGCTAGCTGCTAACAGTTATCCACAGTCGAAAAATTATCCACAGTTAGGGCCCTCTGAGCATTTATCGGAGGGCCTTTGTCATGCCCGCTGTGCAAGAGTGTTTCCGAACCGCCAAGGCAGTAAACCGCCAAGGCACAATTCAACGGGGAACCAGGGGGACCAGGGCAATGACACAGAGCTTTGAAGAACTAACCACGAGACAGCTCGGCGCGTTTGGGGAGGATTTCGTCGCCGAGATGTTGGAGGATCAGGGGTGGGAAATTATTGCTCGGAATGAGCGGGTGGGGCGCTATGAGCTCGATCTTATTGCTGAAGATGTTGACGGCAGGCTGCATTTTGTGGAGGTAAAAACGCGGCGCAGCTCGCGAAGTAGTCAGTTTGGGGACGGCAGAGAGTCCATCACAGCAGCCAAGCTTCGTCATTTGCGCAAGGCGGCGGCACAGTGGCTGTCAGAGAGTTCTACCTACTGGTTAGAGTCCGTAGTTATCGACTGCGCAGAAGTCACAGTGTCCAGCCCTTCGTCCGGTCCTCCAGTCGTTGCAGTTACGTACATTCCCGCAATCAGCGACGCGATCATGTGGGACTGCTAGATGACTGTCGGTACAGCTCTTGCAGTCAGCCTCAGCGGCATTGAAGGAACTATTGTGCAGGTGGAAGCCGATGTTGGGCGTGGCTTGCCAGGAATGTATATCGGTGGGCTCGGCGATGCCGCCGTCGGAGAAGCCAAACATCGCGTGCGCACGGCGGTTGCTAACTCGCAGTTGCCCTGGCCGAAGACAAAGGTCGTGGTGAGTCTGTCTCCGGCGCATATCCGCAAGCACGGCACTAGCTTTGACCTCGCCATCGTCTGCGCCATCCTTATCGCAACCAGCGATGACATGGAGGCCCGAGGTCGTCTCCGCCACACGGTTCTCATTGGCGAACTTGGGCTCGACGGTTCCATTCGACCGGTGCGTGGAGTGCTGCCGCAAGTTCTTGCCGCCCGCGAGGCCGGTGCCCGTTGGGTTGTCGTCCCCGCCGCCAACGCCGCCGAGGCCGCGCTCGTCGACGGCATCGCAGTCTGCACCGCAGCCGACCTCACACAGCTATGGGGCTGGGTACTCACCGGCTCAGGTTTGACGACCGCGCTTAACGACGACCCCAGCGAACAAGCCTTCTCGGTAGACCTGGCCGATGTCGATGGCCAACCTGAGGCGCGCTTCGCCCTCGAGGTAGCCGCAGCAGGTGGGCACAATCTGTTCATGCAGGGTTCTCCGGGAACTGGGAAGTCCATGCTCGCTGAGCGCTTGCCCACAATTCTGCCGCCATTGCAGAAGTGGCAGCAGCTGGAGGTCACCGCGCTGCATTCGGTGGCCGGAGCGCTCGATACTGCGGACACTCTTGTCCAACATCCGCCGTTTGTGGCTCCACATCACAGCGCGACTGTGGCAGCGCTAGTCGGCGGCGGTGCTGTGCCCAAGCCCGGCGCGATTAGCCTTGCCCACCATGGGGTGCTCTTCTTGGACGAAATCACCCTCATGCGCCCGGCGGTATTGGATGCGTTGCGGATGCCGATGGAAAACGGGGTGGTCGTCCACCTGCGTACGCACCATCGAGTGACTTTTCCGGCGAGAACACAACTAGTCATGGCGACCAATCCCTGTCGGTGTGGGGCGGCGTATGCCAGCGAATGCACCTGTTCTAGTACCGAGCGAGCCAAGCATGGTCGCGCATTATCGGGCCCGCTACGCGATCGCATGGATCTCAACGTCACGCTCAGTCCTGCCGGGGCCAAGCTGGGAATTAAAAACAAAGCACACAATGAGCCCTCCGCGGCCGTTCGCGATCGGGTACAGGCCGCACGTGACCGTGCCCGCCATAGGTGGCAGGCCCTGGGGCTTGCCGACGAAGCAGCCGTCACCAACGCGAGTGTGCCACGCTCGCTTCTCCGTCGTCACGCGGGCTTAGACGAAGAAGCGATGGCGTTATTGGACTTCCAGTTGAGGAACGGAGAGATTACCCAGCGGGGAGTGGACAAAGTAATCGCAGTGGCGTGGACGCTCGCAGATCTCGGGGGAGTAGACGCGTTTACCTTCGAGCACGTGCAACGCGCCTGCCAGCTGCATGACCGCGAGGGCGGCTAATACAACCGAACCATTATCAAGGGGGAGAAATGGACGAAATTCACGCGTGGGCTTACCTGAATCGTGTGGTAGAGGCGACGCATCCGCAGATTGTGCGGCTCGTGACGGAGTTTGGGCCGGTAGAGGTAGCAGAGAGGATCAAGGCTCGCGCCGGGCTGCCGGAAGGTCTGCTCAATACGACGCAGGCACGGGCCGACGTTGACCAGAGCGGCCACGATTTGGAGCTGGCGGCAGCGATGGGGTGGCGTCTTATTTATCCGGGGCACCCAGAGTGGCCGGGGGAGCTGCTGTCCTGCTTTACGACGCTCGAAGTCCGTGACCGCGCCGATGCACCGCCACTTGCGCTGTGGGTGCGTGGCCGTGACTTGCGGGACGTGGTCAGTGAAGCGGTGGCGATTGTCGGAACGCGGATGGCCAGCAGCTACGGGACACAGGTGGCGGCCCAATTCGCGGGGCAGTTCGCGAATGCGGGGGTTAGTGTCATCAGTGGTGGTGCGTTGGGTATTGATGCCGCGGCGCATCGAGCTGCGCTCGACGCTGGCGGCACTACGGTTGTGGTCGGAGCCGGTGGTGTAGGGGTTGACTATCCGCGGGCGCATGCAGAACTCTTCGACGGGATTGCAGAGCGGGGTGCGCTGATTACGGAGTATCCACTGGGGGTGCGACCTGCGCGGCATCGGTTTTTGACTAGGAATCGTCTGGTAGCGGCCCTATCGCGAGCAACCACAATCGTCGAGGCGGGCTGGCGTTCAGGGGCGCGCAACACAGCGCACTGGGCAGTGAGGCTAAACAAGCCCTTGGGAGCAGTGCCGGGACCGGTGACGCTGCAAACTACCTCTGGCTGTCATGACCTAATCCGCAGTGGCGAGGCTGTCCTGGTGTGTAGTGCCGATAATGTGCGGTCGCTGTATCGGTCAGTTGGCACAGTGAACGAGGATGCTCAGCTTGAATTGTTGTGGGAAAAGTCGGCGGTGCAGAAGCTTTCTCGAAACGAGCTCGCTGTCTACGACTCTCTGAATTCTGCGGAGCCAACGCCGGTGGGAGAAGTCGCAGCGCAGGCGGGATTGGCCGTGGCGCTTACGACACATTTGTTGCTGGAGCTGCAGGGACAGGGGCTGACCAGTCGGGTGGAGGGTGGGTGGTTGCGCCAGGAACAGAAGCGTTAGTGAGGCGCTAATAAAGCCTTCTGCAGAGAATCTCGAAAAAATCTTGAATTAGGTATTGCAATTCTCTGTACGCTCAGTAATATAGGCAAGGCAAGCCTAAGTAACTGTTACGGAAACGGGCTTGTGACATGGGTGAGGCAATAGGGCAGTGGCTCTGGCGAAAGTCGGAGTCGCTGCCTTTTTCCGCTGTCTGGTGAGGTCTCGCGGTGTGCATCTACTAAGGTCAGAACCGTGAAGCGCGCAACCAATAACGACGACAGGACTGAGCTGGATCTCGGGTTATCCGCCAATATTGAGGCCGTGCTCATGGATTTTCTCGATGAGCTGACTTATTCCCGCAGACTCTCTGACGCAACCGTCCGTGCCTATCGAGCCGATCTCATCCCCCTCCTCGCCGGCCTGGACCACATCAGTGAACTCTCCACCCCTGTCATCCGTGCGCACCTCGGCGCGAAGCATGCGGAGGGTGCTGCGCGGTCATCGCTGGCTCGCTTAACGACGTCCATTCGCCAGTTCTGTAGTTGGCTCGTAGCTCGGCAAATTCTCGATGCTGATCCGTCGCTGCGGCTGTCAACGCCGAAGAAACATCAGCATCTTCCGGAAGTGCTCTCGCCGGAGAGGGTTGAGGAGGCAATCGAGAAAGTCTCATCCGAGGACAGCGCAGTTGCGGCTCGCGACTTGGCCATTGTGGAACTGTTGTATGCCACCGGGATGCGTGTAGAAGAGCTGTGCAAGGCCGACGTCTCAGATGTGGACTTTTCCCGCCACATCATCTCGGTAGTGGGTAAGGGGAACAAGCAGCGCATCGTGCCCTTCGGTGCACCAGCGGAGGCGGCACTCAAAGGCTGGCTCCAGGTGCGTGGAAGCTTTCATGCTTCCGCACAGGCCGAACATGCGCTTTTTCTCGGTGTGCGTGGAGGTAGATTGAATCCTCGTCAGGCGCGCCGAGTTATTCATAAATGGGCTGATGTTTCACCGCATGCTCTCCGACATTCTGCGGCCACGGCCATGGTGGAAGGTGGCGCTGACTTGCGTGTGGTGCAGGAGATGCTCGGTCATTCGAGTCTGGCGACCACGCAGATTTATACCCACGTCTCAGCGGATCGTCTCCGTGAAGTACATAAGCGGGCACATCCGCGCGCTTAATTGCGCAGGGTTGTTTAATTGCGTACAGGCTTGAGCACGATTGGTCTCCGCTGTATCAAATCCAGTGGGTTGAGATAGTCTTTGCCGCGCAGTGCGCCCCAATGCAGGCCCGGTTCGGGATGTTTGGCGTTGACCACAAGATGACCAATCACCTGGCCAGCGGCCACGTGGTCTCCCTTTTCTAACGCGGTATCTATGGGCTGATAGGTTGTGCGGATGCCATCGGCGTGCATGATTGACACGGAAGTCATTCCGGCGATCGAACCGGCGAAATGCACCACACCGGGAGCTGAGGCGCGGATTGGCTGGCCCGGGGAGGCGTTCAGGTCTACTCCGCGATGTCCAGGCTGCCAGCGTTTTTCCGGTGGGGTGTAGAAGCGTAGAACTTTGCCGTGCACAGGGAAAGTATGCGTAATAGCGGATATTGGCTCGCCGGTAGCTGCAGGTGGGCTTGGGGGTGTTGTTAGCGCGACAGCGAGCACGAATAGCGCTAATGTGCGCATTAGCGAGCGCCTGAAACTCTGCTTGGTTGTCATGCGCGATAGTGTGGCGGACGCTACACCCGTCGACAAGCGGCAGTGCATTGCAAACGGTTCTAGCTGTGGATGACTTTTTGTCCTGTGGATAGCAGGGCGTGTCAGATATTGCGACCTGCGCGATGTATCAGATAAGATTACGCTCGCGGTGTCTGCCTTAATGGGCGGTCATTAGCACAAAGACTACGCGCGCGACCCATTCCGGCTGGTTCACGGGTGCTCGGCAGGATATCTGTCGGGTGTGAGGCAGCGGGGGAGCGCTAGGGCACAGGGAAAGCCTGTGCGTGAACTGTAACCACCTATATCGGATAAGAAAGGAAGGGAAGCAGCCGCAGCCCTAGTCAGGCTGGACGTGAGGATCTTCCCTGAATATGACATGGCTGTTGTATCCATGCGAGAACTGCTCGATGCAGGTGTCCACTTCGGTCACCAGACCCGTCGTTGGAACCCGAAGATGAAGCGTTTCATCTTCACCGAGCGCAATGGCATCTACATCATCGACCTGCAGCAGACCCTGACCTACATCGACGAGGCTTTCGAGTTCGTCAAGGAGACTGTCGCTCACGGTGGCAACATCCTGTTCGTCGGTACCAAGAAGCAGGCTCAGGAAGCCGTTCAGAACGAGGCAGAGCGCGTTGACATGCCGTACGTCAACCACCGCTGGCTCGGCGGTATGCTGACCAACTTCGCCACCGTTTCCAAGCGCCTGGCTCGCCTGAAGGAGCTTCAGGCAATGGACGCTGCTGAGAACGGCTACGAGGGTCGCGGCAAGAAGGAAATCCTGATGCTGACCCGTGAGCGCACCAAGCTGGAGCGCACCCTGGGCGGTATTCGCGACATGTCCAAGGTTCCGTCCGCACTGTGGATTGTTGACACCAACAAGGAGCACATCGCTGTCTCCGAGGCTAAGAAGCTGGGCATTCCGGTTGTTGCCATCCTGGACACCAACTGCGACCCGGATGACGTTGATTTCCCGATCCCGGGCAACGACGACGCAATCCGCGCTGCTTCCGTGCTGACCCGCATCATCTCCACCGCTGTTGAAGAGGGCCGCAAGGCTCGCGCTGAGCGCGAGGCCAACGCTGCTCGCGAAGCAGCAGGCGACGCTCCGATCGAGTCCGCCGCTGAGAACACCGACCAGGCTGCAGAGATGGACGCCGAGGGCTCCGCTGCAACTGAGACGGCATCCGCTGAGTAAAGCTGAACTTTCTAACCACCACAAGTTCTAACCACCACAAGGAGGAACGCCCAGCATGGCGAATTT
Source organism: Corynebacterium sp. LK26 (assembly GCF_014335085.1). Taxonomy (NCBI): domain Bacteria; kingdom Bacillati; phylum Actinomycetota; class Actinomycetes; order Mycobacteriales; family Corynebacteriaceae; genus Corynebacterium; species Corynebacterium sp. LK26. The sequence goes on along the minus strand of NZ_PDHB01000001.1, from coordinate 387,190 downwards.
CACTGCTGCTGACGTCAAGAAGCTCCGTGAGCTGACCGGCTCCGGCATGAAGGCTTGTAAGGACGCACTCGTCGAGACCGACGGCGATTTCGACAAGGCTGTCGAGATCCTGCGCATTAAGGGCGCAAAGGACGTCGGCAAGCGTGCAGAGCGCACCGCTGCCGAGGGCCTGATTGCTGTTTCTGGTAACACCATGGTCGAGGTCAACTCCGAGACCGACTTCGTTGCCAAGAACCAGGAGTTCATCGACTTCGCCAACAAGGTCGCCGACGCTGCCGCAGCAGTCAAGGCAAACTCCCCGGAAGAGCTCGCAGCAGCTGACCTCGACGGTCAGACCGCAGCTGAGGCTACCCAGGAGCTCTCCGCAAAGATCGGTGAGAAGCTGGAGCTGCGTCGCGCTGCTACTCTCGAGGGCGACAACATCGCTGTCTACCTGCACCGCCGTGCAGCAGACCTGCCGGCAGCTGTCGGTGTTCTGGTTGCTTACACCGGTGAGGGAGAGGGCGCTGCAGAGACTGCTCACGCAGCAGCTATGCAGGTTGCCGCTCTGAAGGCTCAGTACCTGTCCCGCGAGGATGTCCCGGCTGACCGCGTCGAGGCAGAGCGCGCTGTCTACGAGAAGATTACTCGCGAAGAGGGCAAGCCGGAGCAGGCTATCGCCAAGATCGTCGAGGGCCGTCTGAACGGCTTCTACAAGGACGTTGTTCTGCTGGAGCAGCCGTCCGTCGCTGACAGCAAGAAGACCGTTAAGCAGCTCATGGAAGAGGCTGGCGTTACCCTGACCGGTTTCGTCCGCTTCGAGGTTGGTCAGCACTAATTCGCTGTAATTTGTGCTCTAACCTCTAGCTGCTAGCTAGTGTGAATGCCCCATCCGATTGCTTCGGGTGGGGCATTTTGCTGCCATGTTGCAGACAATGCGGAGCGTCAAGTGTGCCTTGCTGTCGTGACCGGGTAGACTCGTCTGCGACTTTTTAAACGGTGTGAGAAAGGTGCATGGTCATGGCAGAATCTGTCGAGCGCAATGGCTTCAAACGTGTGATGCTCAAGCTCGGTGGTGAGATGTTCGGTGGCGGCAAGGTTGGCGTTGACCCGGACGTGGTGCAAAACGTTGCCCGACAGATTGCGGAAGTTTCCCGAAAGGGCGTCGAGGTCTGTGTCGTCATTGGCGGAGGTAACTTCTTCCGTGGCGCACAGCTTCAGCAGCGCGGCATGGACCGCGCACGCTCTGACTACATGGGCATGCTGGGCACGGTCATGAACTGCCTGGCTCTGCAGGACTTCCTCGAGCAGGAGGGCGTGGACTGCCGCGTTCAAACTGCAATCAACATGGCACAGGTCTCGGAGCCGTACCTGCCGTTGCGTGCTAAGCGCCACCTGGAGAAGGGCCGCGTGGTCATCTTTGGTGCAGGTATGGGTATGCCGTACTTCTCCACCGACACCACCGCCGCCCAGCGCGCCCTGGAGATCGGCTGCGAGGTACTGCTGATGGCCAAGGCCGTTGACGGTGTCTACACGGCCGACCCACGTGAGGTGCCGGACGCAGAGCTGTTCGACGACATCACCCACCGTGAGGTTCTGGAACGCGACCTGCGCGTTGCGGATGCCACCGCTTTCTCCCTGTGCATGGACAACAACATGCCGATTCTCGTGTTTAATCTGCTTACCGACGGAAACATTGCGCGCGCGGTAGCCGGTGAGCAAATCGGTACTCTCGTCCACAGCTGATAAATTTGTTCGTAATACGTTCTTTCCACAGAGCGCTCTAGAACTATCTAGAACCCGCGTAGAAACCCGAGGTTAAAAACACAATGATTGATGAAGTCCTGCTTGACTGTGAAGAAAAGTACGGTAGCTCCGTAGAACACTGCCGCGAGGAGCTGACCCACATTCGCACTGGCCGTGCGAACCCGGCGATGTTCAACGGCGTTATTGCGGAGTACTACGGTGTTCCGACTCCGATTACCCAGATGGCTACCATTTCGGTTCCAGAGCCGCGCATGCTGCTGATTAAGCCGTATGAGCTGAGCGTCATGGGCGACATCGAAAACGCGATTCGCAACTCCGACCTGGGTGTGAACCCGACTAATGATGGCCAGGTCCTGCGCGTAACTATCCCGCAGCTGACCGAGGAGCGTCGTCGTGAGATGGTTAAGGTCGCACGTTCGAAGGGCGAAGACGCCAAGATCGCGATTCGCAATGTCCGTCGTAAGGGCATGGAAACTCTGAAGAAGATTCAGAAGGACGGCGATGCTGGCGAGGACGAGGTGCAGGCAGGCGAAAAGGAGCTGGACCAGGTCACCAAGAACTACGTCGAGCAGGTGGACTCCTTGGTTGAACGCAAGGAAGCGGAATTGATGGAGGTTTAGGCCTTCATATTCAACCGGGAGAGGGGATTTGAGGCGCCAATGCCAACGTCGAAGCCAGCGTCCAATAAGGAACGTGTTCTAGACGAACTACGGCTCATTAAGCCACGCAACTCAGCAGGTCGGAACCTGCCGGTTGCAATCACGGTGGGCGTAGCACTTGGTGCAGTCGTCATCATCGGCTTGCTACTGGGGGCGCTCGCCTGGACCGTTCTGGTCGCCGCGGCGGTTGGTCTCGCAACCTGGGAGGTCTGCGAGCGGCTCCGTGAGTCCGATTGGCAGGTCCCTCGCCCGGTATTGATTCTCGGCGGACAGCTGATGGTGTGGTTGTCTGCCTACTGGGGGATTGACGGTTTGGTCATGGGCCTGGCCGCGACTCTGATGCTCTTGCTGGTCGTTCGTCTGTTCTTACACGGGATGGCCGAAGCACCACGGAACTGGCTGCGGGATGTCGCAGTCGGTGTTTTCGTGATGATGTGGATTCCGTTCTTTGCCGCGCTAGCAGTGCAGCTGGTACGCATGGACAATCCCTGGGGAGTTGATCCGCGTCTGGTCATTGTGACCTTCATGATTGGGGTTATTTCAAATGACGTCGGAGGCTATGCCGCTGGTGTAATGTTCGGAAAGCATCCGATGGCCCCAAAGGTAAGCCCTAAAAAATCCTGGGAAGGGTTCGGCGGCTCTCTTGTACTCGCCACCATTACTGGAGCGCTCTGTGCGATCTTTATGTTGCACGCGCCGTGGTGGCAGGGCATCGTGCTGGGCATCGCCCTGGTTATCTCGGCTACGCTTGGTGACCTGATGGAGTCCCAGTTCAAACGAGATCTGGGGATTAAAGATATGTCCTCGATTTTGCCGGGCCACGGCGGTCTGATGGACCGCCTGGATGGCATGCTGCCATCAGCCGCGATGACGTGGCTGATATTGCAGCTATTCAGCCTAGTTTAATTCGGCTGGTTCAATCGGCCTTTAGTTGCCGCCCTTACGAATCTGGCGGCGCAGATCAAACATTCGCCAGCCACCGATGAGTGCGGTGATGAGGGCGCCGAGGATGGCAGCGAACAGCATTCCGACGCCGACTGGGAAGTTCCAGGTCCAGCCGAACAGGTTTAGTGCGGTCTCCTGCTGATTCTGCAGAATGAACACCAGCAGTACGATCAGCAAAACTGCACTGATGACCAGGCCAATCCACATAGAGCCCGCAGTGGTCTTTTTCACCTTACGCTGGCCAGGGGCGGGCGCTGGCTCCGGTGCGGAGTCCTTCTCTGTCGGCGCGTCAACGACTGGCTCTGGAAGGTTGTCCTGCTCAGGTGCAGGAGCCACGGAATCATTTGGGGAGTACGACGGAACGTCGTCGAAAAGCGGACTGTCGTTATTCGGCTGATTAGCGTTAGTCATACCTATCATTCAACACGTTTTGGCAGGTATGTACCACTTATAAAGGTTCACTTAGTTGCGGCTGCCGAGTCACTCATTAGGCCAAAACCGTCATTACATGCGAAAATGGGTGTCATCATGGCATCTTCACTTCCAATCGTTCTTAAAGCTCCACGTCGCGGCATGCCCGCGACCCATTTTGCGGACCTCGATGTTGAGGAACGGAAGGCTGCGGTCAAGGAACTGGGCCTGCCGGACTTCCGTGCCGATCAGATTGCCCGGCACTATTACGGTCGGCTTGAGGCTGACCCTATGACGATGACTGACCTGCCAGAAGCAGATCGTCAAAAGGTCAAGGACAGTCTCTTCCCACCTCTGTTGACTCCCGTTCGCCACATCACCTGTGATGACGGCGAGACTCGTAAGACTCTGTGGCGTGCAGGTGACGGTACGCTGCTGGAATCCGTGCTGATGAAGTACCCGGGGCGTGCGACCCTCTGTATTTCCTCACAGGCCGGTTGCGGTATGGCATGCCCATTCTGCGCGACGGGGCAAGGCGGTCTGCAGCGTAATCTCTCCACCGCGGAGATTGTCGACCAGGTGCGTGAGGCCGCTGCCACTATGGCAGCTGAGGGCGGTCGTCTGACCAACATCGTATTCATGGGCATGGGCGAGCCGCTCGCGAACTACAATCGTGTTCTCGCCGCCGTCCATCGCATCACGCGGCCCTCGCCGGAGGGATTTGGCATCTCGATGCGCAATGTCACCGTCTCTACGGTTGGTTTCGCGCCGAATATCCGACGGCTTGCCGACGAGTACCTGTCAGTAACTCTCGCGGTGTCTCTGCATACTCCGGATGACGAGCTTCGCGACGAGCTGGTACCGATCAACAATCGCTTTACAGTGGCCGAGGTACTCGATGCAGCTCGCTACTACGCAGACAAGACAGGCCGTCGCGTATCTATTGAGTACGCTTTGATTCGCGATATTAACGACCAGGATTGGCGTGCAGACCTGTTGGGTAAGAAGCTCCACAATGCTCTGGGCTCACGTGTCCACGTCAACCTAATCCCGCTCAACCCAACTCCGGGTTCGATGTGGGACGCCTCCCCGAAGAAGCAGCAGGAGGAGTTCGTCCGCCGCGTACAGGCCCAGGGGGTACCGTGCACGGTCCGCGATACCCGTGGCAACGAGATTGCGGCAGCGTGTGGTCAGCTGGCGGCTGAAGAAGTTTAGTCGCTGAATAGCAAAAATCCGCACCGAATTCGGTGCGGATCTTTTTGTGCGCTGTAGCGCTATAGAGCTGTCGCTATAGAGCTGTTAGGCCAGACTTTCTGCAAAAGTGGCTAACTCTACTGGTTCTGTCCTTCCGGCAGGCGGTTCCAGGAGCGCAGCTGAGAGTCGGTCAGGTTAGCGTAGACACCAGTGCCGTTAACCTGGTCACGTGCCCACTCCGGCTCAATGTGGCCTTCCGGCTTGTTGTGACCGGTAACGGTGCGGACCTGAGAACCCTGCGGGGCGAACAACTGCAGCAGCAGGCCAATAGCAATCAGGGCGGCGATGGCGACCAGCCACCAGTTCTCGACGTTGCCCTTGTGGTTACCAATGGTCATACCCAGCAGGAAAATCACGGAAATCCAGCCGGCCTTCTGCATAGCGCTCTTGCTAATGCCGTGCCAGCCCCACTTCGCCGACGGCTCGTCGAGGGTGCTGACGCCGCGGTAAATCTCTTCCTTTGGCTCGTGGTTGCTCACTTGAAAGTCCTCCTGTAAACACTTTCGGCGAATTGCACTCTATATGCACTTCAGTCTATCTGCGATTTTGCTGAAAGCGACTGAGCGCATTTTCAGACAATCTTGAGTATCGGGTGTAAGGATACCTTAGAACTTGCTGAAATTGGGACTTCGCCCGGCCGGAAACTCTCCGCCGGTGTGCTCGTTTGCCCAAAGTGGGGGTAGGGTGAGCACTCGTGACATTTCTTCTTGGAGTTTTACTCTTCGCAATCGGCATCGCGGTGACAATCGCCCTTCACGAATGGGGCCATCTCACCGCAGCTCGACTGTGTGGAATGCAAGTGCGTCGGTACTTCATTGGTTTCGGCCCAACGCTGTTTTCCTTCAAGCGGCATCACGCTGCGGCAGGAGGGCATGACACCGAGTATGGAGTAAAGGCAGTTCCGTTTGGCGGATTCTGCGACATCGCAGGTATGACCGCTATGGATCCAATCGATCCTGCCGAAGAACCCTACGCCATGTACAAGAAGCCGTGGTGGCAGCGCATTATCGTGATGCTCGGTGGGGTGGCAATGAACCTCATCGTTGGATTCATCATTCTTTACTTCATTGCCGTGACGTGGGGTTTGCCCAACATGGGTAAGGAAATGGCGCCACGCATTCAGGCGGTGCAGTGCGTCTCGCCGGCACAGCGTGCCGACGGCACGCTGGAGCCCTGCACTGGTTCCGGTCCTGCAGAGCGCGCAGGGCTACGTGCCGGAGATGTGATTGAGAAGATCAATGGCACCAAGATTACGTCCTACCCCGAGGCTGTGTCGCTTATTGGCAGCTCTGCAGGTGGCGACATCAAAATGACCATCGACCGCAATGGCACCTCCGAGACGGTCACGGTCACCCCGGAAGTCGTCAAACGCAAGACTAACGACGGCCAGGACATCGACCAGCCAGCGATTGGTATCGCCTTCCAACGCCCAGAAACTGTTCTCCACGAGTACAACGCAGTGACCGCCATCGGTGGTGCTGCCAGCTTCACAGGCAGTCTTTTTGGGGCGGTTTGGAATGGGCTGCTCTCCATCCCGGAGAAGGTTCCCGGTGTGGTTGCGTCCATCTTCGGTGCTCAGCGTGACCCGGCCAGCCCAATGAGCGTCGTCGGCGCTTCGCGTGCCGGCGGTGAATTGGTGGAGATGAACCAGTGGCCGTCGTTCTTCCTATTGCTGGCCAACCTCAATTACTTCCTGGCCGTGTTCAACCTCGTGCCGTTGCCGCCACTCGACGGTGGCCACATCGCCGTTGTTATTTATGAACGCATTCGAGACGTGATTCGCAAGGCATTCGGTAAGCCAGCGCTTGGGCCTGCCGATTACACCAAACTCATGCCAGTTACTATGGCCTTTACCGCGGTTTTGCTGGTATTCGGCGTTCTGGTCATGGCCGCTGACGTGGTCAATCCAATTGTGCTGAACCGCTGATAGCAGGTTGCGGCGTGCCAGCGTCGTCGTAAAGCAAAGCGGTGCTAACGTCAGCCCACATGGAACAAACTTCGCGCCGCAAGCCCCTGCTTCGCAGTATCTCGGCTGTGGCAATCACGGGTCTGGTGTTGTCATCCGCCGCGTGTACGCCGCGGCCTGACACCGGGCGCGAGGTGCTCGAGGAATTCCTGGGGGCGCTGGCGGGAGGGGACGTTGCTAAGGCGGCGGCACTGACTGATCACCCGGACTCCGCTGAAGGAGATCTGAAGGCGGCCACTGCCGGACTCCAGCCGGAGGGGCTTGAGTATGAGATTGCGGGTATCGATTCCAGCTCGAACCAGTCCTCGGCGGAAGTCGCCATGAATTGGCAGCTACCGCATCAGCGACGCTGGGGATATGACACCACTTTCACACTGACCAAGACTGAGACTGGGCAACGGGATTGGGCATTGCGCTGGTCGCCAGCATCCCTGCATCCACAGCTGGGGCGTAACCAACACCCAGAATTGCGCACTATCGCAGCTCCACGTCCGTCTGTGGTTGGCTCGGACGGTGCGGCCTTGCTCGAGCCAGGGACTGTGCACCGGGTAATTCTCCATCGTGATGGGGCGGAGAATGTGCAGTCGTCGATTAACCGGGCGGCGACGGTCATCAATAATGAAATGCCGGAAGACGGTCCGAAGCTTGACGCACGCGCTGTGGGGGAGCAGGCGAGCGGCGGAAGGGGTAATTTTTCGCTGATCGTGTTGCCGGCATCCACGCCACAGCGTGTCAAAGATGATCTCGCTGACATTGATGGAATTTCGGTTAACGATGAAGCCGCTATGGTGCGACCCGACCCGGGGTTCGCGCCCGATTTGATGAGCCGCGTGGAAAGACTAGTGGACACCGGTGATCACGGTGCCGATGGCTGGAATATCGTGGCGGCCAACGAGGGCGGAGCCGTCGTCGGCACCCTCTATGAGGTGTCTCCGGATGTAGCGCCGGCGGTGCAGGCATCAATTAGTAAAAAGGTGCAGGACGCAGCGCAAAAGGCCGTCGATACGCGGCAAGATGCTAAGGCAATGCTGGTGGCTGTGCAGCCGTCTACGGGCAAGATTCTGGCGGTAGCACAGACAGCGGAAGCAGATAAGGACGGCGACCTTGCGCTGATGGGACAGTTCCCGCCGGGATCGACGTACAAGATTGTTACTGCCGCCGCAGGTGTGCAGCACGAGGGGCTAAATGCGGGATCGACTGTGCCGTGCCCAGGTTCGATGGAGATCGGGCCGCGTATTGTCACCAACTACAACGGAAGTGGTGTCGGGAATACCTCGCTGAGCGATGCGTTCGCGCGGTCTTGTAACACCACGTTTGGCAACATCTCTCACAAGTTGGAGCCAGGGCAGTTCAAGGAGGAGTCCAAGAACTTCGGCATCGGCATCAACTATCACATCGCGGGCCTCGACACTATTACCGGCAGCGTGTCTGATGGCAGTGATGAAGTCGAGCGTATCGATGCGGGCTATGGGCAGGGCAATGACTTGACCAGCCCGTTTGGCATGGCGCTGGTTTCCGCGACGGTGGCGGCCGGACGCACTCCGACACCGTCACTCGTGCCAAGCGCGGGAACCTGGCAGTCGCAGGTATCAAAGCCACTGCCGCCTGAGGTTTTGAATGAGGTTCGCACACTCATGCGGGCGGTGGTGACCTCTGGTACTGGTTCGGCCATTGCCGGTCGAGGTGAAGTTTATGCAAAGACCGGTGAGGCCGAGTACGCTGGCGGCTCCCACGCTTGGTTTACTGGCTACCGCGATGATTTGGCCTTTGCCACGCTTATCGTTGGCGGTGGTGGTTCGGAGCATGCCGTGGCGATTACCGATGCCTTCTTTGCCAATATCGATGAAGGTTCGGGGGACGAGGGCTAGAGCATTTCTGGCTTTGAAACCGGCACAGGCCGAAAGGCTAATCCGGGGGTAGGGGTAGAGTATGTTCCATGATTCAGCGTTCTCCACTTACTCAGCAAAAGTCCACTCCAATTCGCACCGTTCCGGCACATATTGAACGGCCGGAGTACGCCTGGAAGGACGAGGTTCAGGAAGGCGTCGGCGAGCCGCTGGTACAGACTCCGGAAGATATTGAAAATATGCGAGAGGTCTCTCGCATTGCTGCCAACGCGTTGGTGGAGGCCGGCAAGGCCGTAGCTCCGGGCGTGACCACGGATGAGATTGACCGGGTGGTGCACGAGTACCTGTTGGATCACGACACCTACCCGTCCACGCTGGGGTACCGCGGTTTTGAGAAGTCGTGCTGTGTGTCTCTTAATGAGATTGTCTGCCACGGTATTCCGGATACTCAGGTTATTGAAGACGGCGATATCGTCAATGTCGACGTCACCGGATACAAGAACGGTGTCCACGGCGACACCAACGCGACTTTCCTCGCGGGCAATGTCTCGGAGGAGCACCTCCAGCTAGTGGAGCGCACTTACAACGCCACCATGCGCGGCATTAAGGTCATCAAGCCGGGCCGTGAGATTAATGTCATCGGCCGCGTAATCGAGTCTTACGCTAAGCGTTTTGGATACAACACCGTTCGGGACTTCACCGGTCACGGTGTCGGTACCACGTTCCACAATGGTTTGATTGTCCTGCACTACGATGAGCCGAGCCAGGACACGATTTTCGAGCCGGGCATGACTTTGACTGTCGAGCCGATGATTAACCTCGGTGAGCTGCCGTACCACATCTGGGAGAATGGCTGGACTGTGCAGAATGATGACTTCAAGTTCACAGCTCAGTTCGAGCACACGGTGCTGGTGACCTCCGACGGCTATGAAATCCTCACTCTGCCGGATGAGCAGAACGTGCCAGGCCAGTTCCAGACTGGTTGGAAGCCCGAGGCCTAAACCGTGCAGGCCCCTGCAGCTCTGATTGCCGGCTGCACCTCAGATGCCGGTAAGTCGGTTCTGGTCGCCGGCATGTGTCGGCTACTCGCGCGCCGCGGCGTGAAGGTCGCGCCCTTCAAGGCGCAGAACATGTCCAACAATTGCGCTGTCACGCTCGACGGCGGCGAGATTGGGCGCGCGCAGGCTCTACAGGCGTTGGCCTGTGGGCTGGAGCCGGATGTCTCCTTTAACCCGGTGCTTCTCAAGCCGGGCTCGGACCACACCAGTCAGGTGGTGGTCAAGGGCAAAGCCGATGGGCATGTGAGCGCTCTGACGTACCGGTCGCGGAGAAAAGCGCTGCGCGGAGTAGTTGCGGAGACATTGGAAGAGTTGCGGGGGCAGTTCGATGTCGTCCTGTGTGAAGGCGCTGGTAGTCCTGCCGAGGTCAATCTGCGAGAGTCAGACATCGCCAACATGGGGTTGGCAGAGCTCGCTGATCTGCCGGTTGTGGTCGCCGGTGACATTGACCGCGGTGGGGTGCTTGCACATTTCGTCGGCACGCATGCAATTTTGAGCCGCGAAGACCGCGCGCGGATTACCGGTTTTATCGTCAACAAGTTCCGGGGCGATGTTTCGCTGTTGACACCGGGATTGGACGTGGTGCGCGAGCACACCGGCGTGCCCGTACTCGGCGTAGTGCCTTTTATTCCGGGGCTGTGGATCGATGCGGAGGATTCGCTCGGTACAGTCGCTGGTGCGTCGGTAGGGCCGGCGAACGCACCGCTGGGTACGGAAACGTTGTCCGTGGCCGCCATTCGCTTGCCGCGCGTGTCCAACGCCACCGATATCGAAGCGCTTGCCTGTGAACCAGGGGTACACGTGCAGTGGACGGTCGATCCGTCGGTCGTTGCTCGCGCCGACCTGGTCGTGTTGCCCGGGACGAAGTCGACGGTCGCCGATCTCAAGTGGTTGCGCGAGCGTGGGCTTGACGACGTGCTGGAGAACCGAGCTGCCCGGGGGTTGCCGCTGATTGGCATCTGCGGTGGGTTCCAAATGCTCTGCACCACCATCACTGACTCGGTGGAGTCGGTAGCCGGGACAGTGAACGGGCTTGGAGTGTTCGATACCGACATTGAATTCGCGGGGACGAAGACGCTGGTGAGCCACCCGGATGGCTCTTACGAAGTCCACAATGGACAGGTTGTGCGAAGCAGCGAGGCGCCCTTTATCACTGAGCCTGAAGAAGGGGCGCGGCGTGGCATGGTGATGGGTACGCACCGCCACGGCTACCTGGAAAATGATCAGGCGCGCCGTCAGTTGCTGAGCGAAGTCGCAGTTGCCGTCGGTCGAGACGGCTTTGAGGTCAGCTCTAATACTTCGTTTGCCGAAGAACGGCTGCGGCAGATCGACCTGTTGGCCGATGCAGTCGAGGAGTACCTGGCTGGGCCCGCATTGGCCCAGGCCACAGGTATTGAACAGCTGGGCTAGTTATCGAACTCCAGGCCCAGGATTGCGTTTTCAATCAGCTCTGGCAGTGCTGGGTGAATCCAGTGCTGGCCCTTGACAACTTCGCGCACATCCATCTCGAAGCTCATCATCTGGATGCACTGCTGCACTAGAGTGGCAGCCTGCTCGCCGATGAAGTGCGCACCCAGCAGGCGGCCGGTGGCGCGGTCCGCAATCAACTTGGCAAAGCCATCGCGATCCTCCAGCGCCCAGCCGTAGGCGACATCGCCGTAGTTCTGTACCTTCACGGTAATGTCCGTGCCATTTTCCGCAGCCCAGGCGCGAGCTTCATCCTCGGTCATACCGACCTGACCAATCTGCGGATGTGAGAAGACTGCCGACGGAATGTAGCGGTGGTCAAATTCGCGCAGGTCCGACGGATTCAGCACGTTGTGGAAGACAACCTTGGCCTCATGGTTGGCAATATGCTTCAGCTGGTACGGGCTAGAGACATCGCCCAGCGCCCACACACCTTCGGCAGAGGTGCGGCCGTACTGGTCAACCTTGATGCGACCATCGTCGTGCATCGCCACACCACCGGCTGCAAGGTCCATACGGTCACCGTTGGGGATGCGTCCGGTTGCCACGAGCAGGGCATCGGCTGCGAGCTCCGTGCCGTCGTCAAGCGTGACCGTGACGATCTCGCCCTCCTGGGAGAGCTCAGTGATGGAGGTGTTCATACGGATGTCAATGTCGCGGGAGGCAACCTCGTGGAAGCGCTCGGAGATAGCGGCGTCTGAGCCACGCAGCATGACATCGGAGCGCACCAGCATGTGCACCTTCGTGCCGAAGGATGCGAAGACATGCGCGAACTCGCTAGCGATGTAGCCGCCGCCGACGACGATCATTTCGCGCGGAAGCTTGTCGACGCGCATGATGTTCTCGTTGGTGTAGTAATCGACCCCGGAGTCTGCGATGAGGCCCGGAACGTGAGGGCGGGAGCCTGCAGCGATGATGATGTTGTCGGCTGTGATGTCGACGGTTTCCTCGCCGATGCCGGTGCGAATAGTGCGAGGGCCGACGAACGTTGCGTGGCGGTCGTAGACATCGATATTGGGAGTCTCGTCCCCGCGGCGGTATGCCTCGCCGCCGTCGGCAATCTGGTCGACGCGCTGGGCAAAAACGCGATCCTGGATTTGCTTGAGATCAACGGAGTCGAAGGTGCCGTGCACGCCCAGGCGGCTGGCCTCGCGGATGTTGCGGGCGGCATCAGCGGCCAGAACGAACATCTTGGTGGGAATACACCCAACGTTGAGGCAAGTACCGCCGAAACGTCCTTCCTCCACCAGAGCGATACGGACATTGTCGTAGGCCGGGGCTGGAATGGAATTGCCGGACCCGGTTCCGATAATGATGACGTCGTAGTGGCGTGGGGTAGTCTCAGGCGAATTCTCAGTGGTCACAAGCACTCCTAGCATTCTGGTCAAACTAGTTTGGTTCAACCGTACTGAATGCTGATTTATTCCGAGTTCCTATTCTGTGCTCCTATTTTGAGCTGTCTCCTGGATTGACTGTGGCAAGGAACTGGAATGTCTCATTAAAAGCGCGGTCTAGTGCTTCGGGTGCGGAGAGATACACGTCGTGGAGAGCACCCGGAATCGCGACGTTGCGAGCCTGCGGTCCCAAGTGGGCAGTGGCATCGGCAATTTGCTCAGTGTTGAGGACAGAGTCAACGCGGCTGAGTTCCGGTGTGTAGTCGGAACCGAGAAGGTAGTTGTCCGAGTGGAGAACGAGCGTCGGCACGCCGGTATCGATACCGCGGCTGACACGTTGCTGGCCGACGATGATGGCATTGAGCCAACGCCAGTTCTTGTCATGGCCAGCCAGCGGCTTGAAAGTGCGGTTGTACTCCCAGCGTCCCTGGTGGTCGGCGCTAATGGATTTGCCATAGCCGCCCGCAGACTGCACCGGAATGAGACTGTTAGGGCGAATCCGCGACATAACGCGAGTCACCAGCGAGTACACGGGAGCCTTTGCCCGGGAAACGTGCAGAGTCAGCCACGGTGAGTTCAAGACGGCAGCTGTGACGGAAATATTGGGTGCTTGCGGGCAATGGCCGCCTGTGCTTCGTAACCAATCGAGCCAGAGCACGGCAATGAGACCACCAGTGGAGTGCGCATTAACAGTGACAGTTGTATGACCGGCGTGGTCTAACACTGCGAGTGCCCTGTTGAGATCCTCGAAGTAATTCGTTAGATCGCTGCAGCCATGCCAAGTCTGCCCCGGTTGGTGTGCGCGCCCGCACTTACGCAGGTCAATAGCGTAAAAGGCGTAGCCTTCGGCGTGGTACCGCTCCGCCACGTGCTTCTGGAAGAAATAGTCCGACATCCCGTGAATCCATAGAACCGCCGGACGTTTTTGGAAGTCGCTTGCCGACGAGTCGGGGCAGTAGCGGACCAATACCGCGTGTACGGATCCCTCACCGTCGGGATCCTGGCCGAGTTCGATGACATGTTGGCTGTAGTCTTCGCCTAGGTTATCGGGGTTAAAGGTGGGGGTAACGAAATCGGGAATATCGGTAGTCACAGGGTCAAGCCTAGCGCCGATTACCGGGGGTAGTGGGAATGTGTGCCACAATAGATTATGGACTGAGACGGTAGCTCTCTTTTGCGTCTTTAGTTGTGTGCGCGCATGTGAGCGAGCGCTAGTTTGAATCACTAATCAAGTTAGTAAGGATGTTGACAGCAAAATGGCTGATAACAAGCTTCCTGCTTCCAGTGGCGACGAGGTAGACGTCGTCCTCATCGGTGCAGGTGTAATGAGTGCGACGCTGGGTGTGCTGCTCAAGGAGCTCGAGCCATCCTGGTCACAGGTTCTGTTCGAGCGTCTCGATCAGCCCGCCAAGGAGTCTTCCTCCCCGTGGAACAACGCTGGTACCGGCCACTCTGCTCTGTGCGAGCTGAACTACACGCCGGAGAAGAACGGCAAGGTCGATGTCACCAAGGCTAAGCTCATTAATGAGCAGTTCCAGGTTTCCCGCCAGCTGTGGACCTCGCTGATTGAAAACGGCACCCTGACTGACCCGAAGGAATTCATCAACCCAGTTGATCACACCACCTTCGCTCAGGGGCCGGAGCAGATGGCGTTCATGCGTCGTCGCTACGAGGCACTTGAGAAGGAGCCGCTGTTCCACGGTCAGGAGCTCATTGAAGATCCGGACCGTTTCGCTGAGTACCTTCCGCTGATGTCCGAGGGCCGTGACTTCTCCAAGCCGGTCTCCGCTATTCGTAACCCGAATGGTACGGACGTTAACTTCGGTGCACTGACCAAGCAGTACCTGGCCGCACTGTCCGATATGGGTACTGAGATTCGCTACGGACACGAGGTCACCGGTCTGAAGCGCGACGGTTCCAAGTGGATCGTCACCGTGAAGAACCTGCACACCAAGGACGTTCGCACCCTGGTTGCCAACTTCGTATTCGTCGGTGCCGGCGGTGACGCACTGCCGCTGCTGCAGAAGGCTCGTATTAACGAGATTCGTGGTTTCGGTGGCTTCCCGGTCTCCGGCCAGTGGCTGCGCTGCACCAACGAGGAAGTCATTGCTAAGCATGACGCCAAGGTCTACGGTAAGGCTTCCGTCGGCACGCCGCCGATGTCCGTTCCGCACCTGGACACCCGTGTTATCGACGGCAAGCGCGGCCTGCTCTTTGGCCCGTACGCCGGTTGGAACATGAAGTTCCTCAAGAACGGTAACAACCTGGACCTGATTAAGTCTCTGCGTCCGGCCAACCTGCCGTCCATGATGGGTGTTGGTGTCCAGGAGATGGGGCTGACCAAGTACCTGATTACTGAGGTTCTGAAGGACTTCGACGCACGTATTGAGTCCCTGCGTGAGTACGTCCCGAACGCTCGCCCAGAGGACTGGGAGCTGATCGTCGCTGGTCAGCGCGTCCAGGTCATTAAGCCGATGAAGGCTCCGGTCTTCGGTACCCTCGAGTTCGGTACCGCGGTCATCAACTCGTGGGACGGCACCATTGCCGGCCTGATGGGTGCATCCCCGGGCGCTTCCATCGCTCCGGCTGTGATGATTAGCCTGATTGAGCGCTGCTTCGGCCGTCACATGGGCAAGTGGGCTCCGAAGCTGAAGGAGCTCGTCCCGTCCTACGGTACGCACCTGGCTGATGACCCGGCTCTGTTCAAGGAGGTCTGGGAGGCTTCCCAGAAGACCCTGAAGCTGGAGCGCTAGTAACTCGCTGAAGAGCTTCAAAGAGTTCAATTAAGCCAACATTGTTCTACCCCGCTGTGAGCCATCCGTTCGCAGTGGGGTAGAACTGTGCTTATGGAAAAAATCACGTCAGCGACCACTGCACAAACAGAGCCCACTTTTCCTTTTACTGCGATCGTCGGGCAGCAGCGACTACAGCTTGCGTTGATTCTGACCGCGCTATCCCCGGAGATTGGTGGTGTCGTCATCCGCGGTGAGAAGGGCACAGCCAAGACCACTACGGTCCGCGCGTTGGCGCCATTTCTCAGCGGATCGTTGGTAAACCTGCCACTCGGCGCTACGGAAGATCGAGTCGTAGGCTCCATCGATGTGGAGACCGTCCTGACTACCGGACACGCACAGTTCAATCCGGGACTACTCAGCGCGGCTGACGGTGGCATTCTCTATGTCGACGAGATTAACCTGCTGCCGGATCATCTCGTTGACTCCGTGCTCGATGCCGCAGCCACCGGTCGCGTGGTTGTTGAACGCGATGGTATCTCGCACTCCGCAACCTCCAGGTTCGTGTTGGTCGGCACGATGAACCCGGAAGAGGGCGAATTGCGTCCCCAGCTTCTCGACCGCTTTGGGCTCGCCATCGACGTCACCGCATCCAAGGATCCGGCTGTCCGCGCGGAAATCGTCGCCCGCCGCCTCGACTTTGACGCCGACCCGGAGAGCTTTGTCACGCGGTTCGCCGCCGACGACGATGCGCTACACGCTCGCATCGATCGCGCGCGCGCACTGCTTGACGACGTCGAATTGACCCCCAACATTCTTGGTCAAATTGCCACAGTGTGCGCTGCTTTTGATGTGGACGGGATGCGTGCCGACATCGTCATTGCACGTACCGCCCGCGCTCACGCTGCCTGGCGAGTAGCCGGGGACGAGTCGGCGCAGCCGGCACCCGGCAATCCAATTGAGATCACTGCGGAAGACATTAAGGTAGCTGCGGAAATGGCACTGCCGCACCGTCGTCGCCGTGACCCCTTTGATGAACCAGGACTGGACCAGGAACAGCTCGACGATGCTCTGCAGGATGCAGAGGAGCAGTTCCGAGATGACCAGAATCAGCCAGAGTCGAGTCCGGAGTCGGATCCAGAGCCCGATGCTGAGCAGGTCTCCCAGTTCGACTCCAACTCCGAACCTCAGGAGCCACAACAGTCGAATTCCTCGGGATCGAAGGGAGGTCGCGCCGCTGAAGGCGCCCCCTTTCGCCGTTCGTAAAATCAGCGTTGACGGTGTCGGCCAAGGGGATTCCGGTCGGCGTTCCAAGGCCATTGGCCCGCGGGGCAGCACCATTGGTGCCGAGCGGGGAGGCCATGGTCTCCACGTGCCGGCGACAGTGCTGGCGGCGGCCAATCGTGGCGCCCGCATGGGCGACTCCATGATTCCCCTGGAACCGGAGGACGTTCACGGCGCTATTCGACAGGGAACTGAGTCCAATCTGGTCGTCTTTGTCGTGGACACCTCGGGTTCCATGGCAGCACGCGACCGTCTGGCAGCCGTCACCGGCGCGGTCACATCGCTGCTGCGTGATGCCTACCAAAGCCGCGATAAAGTCGCTGTCGTTACTTTCCGCGGAAATAACGCCGAATTAGTTTTACCGCCGACGAAGTCTATCGACACCGCAGTACGTCGCCTCGCAGATGTCCGCACTGGTGGCCGAACTCCATTGGCCGAAGGATTGCTGAAGGCACACGAAGTGGTAGTTCGGGAAGCCCATAGGGAGCCCACACGGCGCGCAATCATGGTCTTGCTCTCCGACGGCCGAGCAACGGGTAAAAATGGCCTGCAGCAGGCGAGGGCTGTGGCCGCAAAGATCCGTCGTCAAGCGTTGGCGGCGACGGTGGTTATCGACTGTGAGCGCTCTCGCGTGCGGCTGGGGCTGGCACAGGAACTCAGCGTGGAATTGGGTGCGACCTGCATAAATCTCTCCGAACTCAATGCCGAAGCCGTGGCGGGCGTGGTCCATGCCTATCATCGAGACCATGGCACAAGGAAAGCTTGACCCCAAATCAATTCCCAACGATGGACTGACCACCAGGCAGCGTCGCATGATTCCGATTACTGCGGTGCATACGGGCCCAGGTAAGGGCAAGTCCACCGCGGCATTCGGTATGGCGATGCGCGCGTGGAATCAGGGGATGAATATCGGTGTCTTCCAGTTTGTAAAGTCGGCAAAGTGGAAGGTTGGCGAGGAAGCTGCCATGCGCCGGTTGGGCGAGCTTCACGACGACACGGGGGAAGGCGGCCCGGTCGAATGGCACAAGATGGGCGAAGGTTGGTCTTGGTCGCGTAAGCAGGGCACTGAGGAGGACCATGCGGCAGCTGCTGCCGAGGGATGGCAGGAGATTAAACGGCGCCTGGAAAATGAGGTGCACGACTTCTACGTCCTCGACGAGTTCACCTACCCAATCAAGTGGGGTTGGATTGATGTCGACGATGTGGTGGAGACATTGAGGAACCGTCCCGGCCGCCAGCATGTGGTGATGACTGGCCGCGATGCGGATCCGAAGCTCGTGGAGGTCGCGGATCTGGTGACGGAGATGACCAAGATTAAGCACCCGATGGATGTCGGACGTAAGGGACAAAAGGGCATCGAGTGGTAGCGCCTGGAATTGTCATCGCGGCGACAGCTTCAGGCACGGGAAAGACGACAATCTCCACGGGGCTGATGCGTGCACTGTCGCGTCGTCACGCGGTGGCACCTTTCAAAGTCGGACCCGATTATATTGATCCTGGCTATCACGGGGTAGCCGCTGGTCGTCCCGGGCGCAATCTGGATTCCTTTATGTGCGCGCCTGAGATGATTGGGCCGCTCTACGCACATGGAGCTGCCGACAGCGATATTGCGGTGGTCGAAGGGGTTATGGGGCTTTTCGACGGCCGCATTGGTGACGACCCGCTATCGGTGGAGGGCTCGACGGCTGAGATTGCCTCACTGTTGGGCCTTCCGGTGGTGTTGGTGATTGATGCCCGGCATATGTCGCAGTCGGCGGCGGCTGTTGTCCACGGTTTCTCCACGCTTCGCACTGACGTCCGTGTCAGTGGCGTGATTATTAATCAGGTGGGCAGCCCGCGGCATGCGGACATCATTACCCGTTCTGTGGAGGCCATGGGGGTCGAGGTGCTCGGCGCTATTCCGCGAGTGACTGATATTGAGGTGCCCAGCAGGCATTTGGGGCTGGTCACTGCAGTCGAGCAGGGTGAGCAGCTAGAAGCGGTCATTGAATCGATGGCCAACTTGGTGGAAACCTACATCGACATCGACCGGATTATCCAGCTTGCCCGGCAGCCCTATCCAGCTGAACCATGGGCCCCTGCACAGTTCGTTGCACCGCTGGCTCTTAATCGCCGCGTGCGCGTGGCGGTCGCGGCGGGTCCTGCGTTCTCGTTTACCTATGCAGAGCACCGTGAGCTATTGCAGGCCGCTGGAGCCGAGGTCGTGGATTTTGACCCATTGGTTGACGAACTGCCGGAAGCCGAAGGCTACATCGTGCCCGGTGGATTCCCGGAAGAGCATGCCGACGCGCTATCTATTCGTGATGACATTCGCCGCGATCTACGTCAGGCTGCCGATGATGGTGCGCTGATTCACGGCGAATGCGCGGGGCTGCTCTGGCTGCTTGAAGATCTCGGTGGGCGCCGTATGTGTGGCATCATCCCGGGGCGAGCGCACATGGCACGGTTGAAGCTGGGGTACCGGGAGGCTGTGGCGCTGACTGATTCTGCGCTGTGCCCGGTAGGAACGCGCGTGCGCGGTCACGAGTTCCACAAGACAGCCCTCACCGATGACACCGCAAGTGTCGCTGCTGCGGCCGGGTGGCAACCAGCCTGGGGTTGGCGTGGATATCAAGGCGAAACAGTTCGCGACGGCTTTGTTTCCGAGTCTGGGCGGATTCATGCCGGTTACCTGCATGTTCATCCGGCGGGTGCGCCGGGGAACGTCAGTCGCTTTGTCGCTTCGTGCGCCGGGTAAAGTGTTAGCTATGAGTTTGCTTCTCAAAGACTACGGTGTGTTGGTGATTGGCGGTTCCACGGCTGCAGAGCGCGTGATTCCTCGGCTGTTGGACTCTGGCGCTGATGTCACTGTGTGTGAAGGTGGGGAAGTAACAACTGCGATTGAGGCCTGGGCTGCAGACGGCCGTATTACTTTGACCCGCACCGGTTTTACCGAGGCGATGAGCTGGGGCAAGGCTCTCATGGTCTGCTGTGACGAGGCGTTGCTGCGTGAGGTGACTCTAGAGGGACACCGCCGAGGTATTCTCGTCGATGATGAAACCGGGGCTTCCAGCCCGCTTACTCCTGTGGCGCTGACCGGCCGTCGCGCGTCGCGCGCTGGGGACCTCGCTGGTCAGGTCGCGCTTGTGGGTGGTGGCCCGGGCGACCCCGGTCTGATTACCGTTGAGGGGCGTCGCTTGCTCCGGCTTGCCGACGTTGTCGTTGCAGACCACCTCGGTCCACTGTCGCTGCTCGGTGACTTGGAGCCGGATGTCGAGATTATTGATGCCGGCAAGCTTCCTTACGGCCGCGCCATGGCTCAGGAGCGCATCAATGAACTGCTAGTTCATCGTGCCCGTGAGGGCTACTTTGTGGTCCGGCTCAAGGGTGGCGATCCGTACATCTTCGGCCGCGGTTTTGAAGAGCTTCAGGAGCTACAGAAGGCTGGGGTACCGGTTCGCGTTGTGCCGGGTATTACTTCAGCACTGGCGGTACCGGGGACGATTGGCATCCCAGTTACTATGCGTGGCGTCAACCATGAATTCACTGTTGTGTCCGGTCACGTCCCACCGGGGCACAGGAAATCGCTGGTCAATTGGGATGCGCTGGGCCGGATGCACGGCACTATTGCCATCATTATGGGAGTTAAGAACGGGCCAAAGATTGCCGAGGCTCTGATGAAGGCCGGCCGCAGCCCGAAGACTCCGGCTGCGGTCATCCAGGACGGCACGCTGCCGAATCAGAGGTCGCTACGCTGCACACTCGGCGAGCTTGGCGAGAAAATGGTCGAAGAGGCAATCAAGCCGCCCGCCGTTATCGTCATCGGTGAAGTCGCGGGCCTGGATGAGGGCGATGAGTAAGAACAACAAGTCGAGCAACAACAAGTCGAAGAAACCAGAGCCAGAGCAGCAAAAGGCAGGGCTTGTTACTCGACTGCTTGCCGACGATCAGCTGCGTAGCGCTATCTGGATGGGCGCTGCGACCTTCCTGGTGTTTTACCTCGGAGCCATGATTATTTTCCGCCTCCTTCTCCTCGGCGGAGAAGGCTCGCGATACGACAGCATTTTCATCGCTGTCATTGCGCTCATTGCCGCCATTGTGGCAGGCCGGAAGCGCTACAACGACGACATTTAGTTTTCCGGGACGCGGAAGATGAGGGTGTCGTCGTCAAGCGAGACGTCGTATCCTGCGGCGCGTGCGATGTCGACGGCCTCTGTGGGGGAGGTCGGTGCCGTGTCGGAAAGGGCGATGGCGCGGGCAAATAGGCCCTTGTAGTGCTTGTTGAAGTGGCTGACGATTTTGCCCTCGGCGGTGAGCACGGTCATCGTTGTCGCGCTCTTGACTTTGCCCAAATTGGCGTAGGTGCCGGAACGAAGGTCGATGAGGAAGTCGACATCATTGAGAGCCTCGGTGATGGCGGTGCCCCAACGGCGCTTCATCGTCGGAGCTGCGTCGGCAGGCTGATCCGCGAAGGGGAGCTTGACCGTGCCAGAGAGACGGTAGTGGGGGATGAGGTCGTCTCCGCCAATGGCACCGAAGAGCGCTGACCCGATGGCGAGTCGAGCACGGCCGGTTTCCGGCAAATCGCTGGGGGAGAGTGCGTCGTAGAGCACCCCGGTATAACGCTCGAGAGCCGGCATGGTCGGCGACTCTAGGAGCGCGGCATTAGCTGTGACTTCGTCAGCAAGCCGTGGCCCCAGCTTCAGTGTTTTCATCGCGGCCTCCCTGTTCGCACTTAACTCCACGAGATCGGCTGCAATGCGCTCGCGGATGGGGTTGAGGGAGCCGAAGCTCAGCGAGGAAAAGTCCACTGCGGGATGGCTGCCACCAGTGGCTTTGGTTTCAGATGGGGGTAGGACTACGAGCATGGGCACCATAGTAATGCCCCGCATGTTGCGAAGAATGATCGACGGGTAAAATCAGCATTCATGATTACGCGAATGTCCCAGCTGTTCCTGCGCACACTGCGCGAGGATCCAGCTGACGCCGAGGTCCCTAGCCACAAGCTGCTCGTCCGTGCCGGCTACATCCGGCGAACTGCCCCTGGTGTGTACTCCTGGCTGCCACTGGGCTTGAAGGTTCTGCGCAACGTAGAGAAGGTTGTGCGCGAGGAGATGGAAGGCATTGGCGCACAGGAGCTGGCATTCCCTGCACTGCTCCCGCGTGAACCGTACGAGGCGACGAATCGGTGGACCGAATACGGCCCCGAGCTGTTCCGTCTGAAGGATCGCAAGGGCGCGGACTACCTGCTGGGGCCGACGCACGAAGAGATGTTCGCGCTGGCTGTCAAGGATCTTTTCAGCTCATACAAGGATTTCCCGACGACGCTGTTTCAGATTCAGACCAAGTACCGCGACGAGGCTCGCCCGCGCGCTGGTATTCTGCGTGGCCGCGAGTTCGTGATGAAGGACTCTTACTCCTTTGACATGGACGACGAGGGGCTGGAGAATTCTTATCAGCTGCACCGCGGTGCCTACCAGCGAATTTTTGACCGGCTGGGCATTAAGTACGAAATCTGCCACGCCACCTCCGGCGCTATGGGCGGTTCGGCCTCCGAGGAGTTCCTGGCTGTTAGCGAAAGTGGCGAAGACTCCTTCGTAGTCTCCACCGACGGTGAGTACGCCGCCAATGTGGAAGCCGTGAAGATTCCGGCAGTCGAACCGCAGCCGATTGAGGGACAACCGGAGGCGAAGGTTTACGAGTCTCCGAACTGCACCACAATCGCAGCACTTGTTGATTGGGCCAATGGTGCGGACCTCGGACGCGAGGTCACTGCTGCCGATACTTTGAAGTGCGTTCTCGTCGCCGTCGACCCGAAGAAGGTCGATAAGGAGGGCAACGCCCTGCCGGAACAGCTCACCGCAATCCTGGTTCCCGGTGACCGTGAGGTCGATGAAAAGCGTCTTGAAGTCGCATTTGAACCGGGTGAGGCGCGCTTGCTGGAGGACAAGGACTTCGCAGCCAATGACTTCCTGATCAAGGGCTACGTCGGCCCGCAGGGGCTCGCCGATCGCGGTGTGAAGGTCCTTGCTGACCCCCGCGTGGCGGAGGGCACAAATTGGATTACAGGAGCCAACGAGGAAGGCAAGCACATCGTCGATGTGGTCGCTGGTCGCGACTTCCAGATTGACGGTATCTGCGATGTCGCAGAGGTGCGTGACGGCGACCCGGCTCCGGAGGGGCATGGCACGCTAAAGATCGAGCGCGGAATCGAGATCGGTCACATTTTCCAGTTGGGCCGCAAGTACACCAACGCCTTTGAAATCGACATCCTCGATGTCAACGGTAAGCGTGCTCGTCCGACGATGGGGTCCTACGGCATTGGCGTGTCCCGCCTGGTCGCTGTCCTCGCGGAACAGCAGTTGGATGAAAAGGGCCTCAAGTGGCCAGTTGCCGCGGCACCGTACAAGGTTCACATCGCTGTGGCCGGCAAGAACGCCGAAGCAGCTGAGGCCGCTGAACAGCTGGCGGAAGACCTCAGCCAGCAGGACATTGAGGTGCTTTTCGACGACCGTCCGAAGGTCAGCCCCGGTGTGAAGTTCAAGGACGCCGAGCTGCTGGGTATGCCGTTTGTGGTCATCTTTGGCCGTGGCTACGCGGACGGCAAGGTGGAGCTGCGTAACCGCCTGACCAACGAGACCGACGAGGTCGCCGCTGACGGCATTGCAGCTCACGTCGCGGAGCTGGTTCGCAAGGCTTAGAGCCCGGGCAACGGCTCCAAGTTGTTGCCACCTAGCGCTGCCGCTCCGGCGGCAGCCACGCCAGCTGCCTGCAGCGCGAACATACGCATCCGAGGGTTATTAGCAGCGAGCAATACGTCTTCCCACGCCTGGGCACAATAGCGCTCCAATGCAATCATGTAATCGACGGGTGCCGTATCTGGCGAAGGAGCGCCTTCCGGCATATAGCCAGGTGCGCTCTCCGGCACCTCAACGTCGGAATCCTCCAGAATTAGTCGGGCACGATCGCGCAAAATTCGGTGGCGCTCGCCACGGGCCAAAAGTGCAGTAGTGGTATCGCCTCCGAGACGTGGTGCGGCTACGCCGACACCGTAAATCATCATGTATTCGGCTTGCAGTGCCTTAGTCATCTGTTCTTCGGCACCCGAGATTTCATCCCTGTCACTGGGAATCAATGGGATAAGTTCCTCCCACTCAGCGCCCGCAACACGCAGAGCGAGGACGATACCGCCATCGACAGCCGTGGCGAGGCGCGCAGTGTGCTCCTCCCGCAATGCAGTGCGTGAATCCAGGGCATTCGTCAGTACGGGATTGTTTCGCGAGTCCGTGAGCAGTAGCTTCGCGTCGGAACCGGTAACCAGGGATCCTGGGACTGCTACGTCCGAGCCACATTCATCGACAGGTTTACCGTCCTTGTGGGTGCCGCAGGCGCGTGTGATTTCCTTATCCAGTTCGGTAACCTGCGCGGAGCGCACCGCTGCGAGGTCAGGATTGGCGTCGCTAAGCGACTGTGCATCGCGCGCCGCCAGCGCATGGAGAACCTCAATGGCGTAATCGGGGCGCGGTGCCACCAGATGCGAGCACGCGGAAAGCGCAGGAAGTGATCCCACGGCGAGGGCAGCAGCGAGGAAGCCACGGCGCGAGAGAGTACGAGTGCGATGCGATGCGGAAGCAAAACTGGGGGAGGGAGGTTCAACAATCACCTCACTATGGTGCCACGGCGGGCGGCACTTTGTGTCAATGCGGTATGTGGAAAGCGCCCAGGTGCGCAATTCCTAGTACTTGACCTGTAGACTCTACGACTATGGCGATACCCGCACCCGAGAAAATTGAACAGTTTGTGAGCCCGGCGCTCGCACAAATCGGCCTGGATGTGGAAGATGTCAAGGTCGTTCGCGCCGGCGCAAAGTCACAGGTCATTGTGTTAGTTGACGCAGATGAGCGTCCTGACCTCGATGTTCTGGAACAGGCCACGTATGAAGTATCTTCGGCTCTGGATGCCGCGGAGGCACGTGGTGAAGCGGACTTCGGCGCTCAGGGCTACACCTTGGAAGTTTCCACTCCTGGTATTGACGCACCGCTGACCCAGCCTCGGCACTGGCGTCGTAACCGTGGTCGTATTGCGGAGATTTCGCTTGCCGACGGTTCCGCGATTGCAGCCCGCATTGGTGCGCTGTCGCCGGATGAAGAATCCATCATTCTCGTTACCTCTAAGGGGCCAAAGGGACGTTTGAAGGCTGTTGGCCAGCGTGTCCAATTAACCAATGTGGCCCGTGCAGTGGTACAAGTTGAATTCTCTAATCCGCCCGCAGCCGAGAAGGATTTTGCGGGACTAGACTATGACGATGCCTTGACCAGGCTGGAGGATAACAAGTGAAGATTGAACTAGCTGCCCTGCGAACCTTGGAAAAGGAAAAGGGTATTCCTGTCGACGAAATGCTGGGACTGGTCGCCCGAGCATTGCGTGAAAGCTACCGTAACACCACCGCACCGGCACAGTATGCGCGCGTCGAAATCGACCGTGAGACCGGTGACGTCATAGTCTTTGCCCAGGAGCGAGACGACGAGGGCAATCTCATCTCCGAATGGGACGACACTCCGGAGGACTTCGAGCGTACCGCTGCATTCGCTGTTCGTCAGACCATCCTTTCGCGTCTGCGGGATGCGGAGAGCGATAAGGTTCTCGACGAATACGCAGACCTGTCTAATCAGGTCATTTCCGGCGTGGTCCAGCGCGATGTCTATGCCAATGAAAAGGGCATTGTCGTCGTCCACATCGGTTCGGAGGCCAACGGCCGAGACGGTATTCTGATGCCGGCTGAGCAGCTGCCAGGTGAGGAACTCAAGCACGGTGACCGCATCAAGTGCTACGTCGTCGGTGTGAACAAGACACCGCGCGGTGTTGCGATTCACCTGTCACGCACGCATCCGGAGCTCATTCGTAAGCTCTTCGAACTTGAAGTTCCGGAAGTTGCCGATGGGGCAGTGGAATTGATTTCCATTGCGCGCGAGGCCGGTCACCGCACCAAGGTTGCTGTACGCCCCACGGTCAAGGGCCTCAACGCTAAGGGCGCCTGCATTGGGCCCCGCGGTCAGCGTGTGAACTCGATTATGAATGAGCTCAAGGGCGAGAAGATTGACATCATCGACTACGACGAGGATCCGGCGAAGTTCGTTGGTAACTCGCTGGCGCCCGCCAAGGTAGTTAGTGTCAAGATTCTGGACATGGACGAGCGCCGTGCACACGTTGTGGTGCCCGACTACCAGCTCTCTCTTGCTATCGGCAAGGAGGGACAGAATGCCCGTCTGGCGGCTCGTCTGACCGGCTGGCGAATCGATATCCACTCCGACGCGGAGTAGACACAACGTCAGCGTCCCAGCGGTTGCGAAAGTGGCGGGAAAGTGCCTAGGGGGTTGGCACTTTTCCGCCTTTTCGGGTTATGCTGGGAGGTGGCCAAACGACAAGGCGTGATTTTCCTATGCGAATTTTCGCGCTGAATTTCTTAGCAGGAAGGTGGGTGCGTCAGGAGTATGACGACTTCGCGGGTGCTAAACCCGAATTCGACAACTCATACGCCTGCACCCACACGTACCTGTATTGCAACTAAGCAGCGCCACAATTGCTCGGAGCTGCTACGCATTGTCGCCACCACCCGTTCAGATGGCTCAGTAGCCGTCGTTGCTGATCCGCATCGTCGGATGCAGGGGCGAGGTGCCTGGATCACCCCAACACTAAAGGCTTGGGAGATCGCCGACAAGCGCCGTGCATTTGGCCGCGCACTGAAGGTATCTACGCAGGTAGATGCGTTTCCGGTTAAACAGTTTATCGCCACGCACTACGAAGCGGCGGAGGGTTTCGCCCCCGCTGACGATGTGCGTGTCGCTAAGCAGGGAGGCAGGAAAAATGACAACAGAAAGACCTGAACACTGATGAGCACACGATGAAGCATCAGCGATGAACGGCAATAGATAAGAGGGAGCCCTGCAGGCGCTCTCGGTGCGCGGACAAATCCGCCATCGGGCGCTGCTCGGCCCCCACTAGTGAGGAGAGCAGTGTCCGGAAAGCTACGTGTCCATGAGCTCGCTAAGCAGCTCGGGGTCACCAGCAAAGAACTACTCGCCGAGCTGAAGGCTCAGGGCGAGTTTGTTAAGACCGCTTCTTCGACGGTGGAACCACCCGTCGTCAGGAAGATGAAGAAGGTCTACGAAGAGAAGAATGCTGGCGCAGGTGCTGACGCGTCTGCCCAGGCCCCAACTACCAAGGCTGCTGCTAAGTCTGCTGCTAAGTCGGGTGCCAAGCCAGCAGCTAAGCCAGGCGCTAAGCCTGCTGCACCAGCGGCGGCAAAGCCGGGTGCCAAGCCAGCAGCTAAGCCAGGCGCTAAGCCTGCTGCACCAGCTGCAGCAAAGCCGGGTGCCAAGCCAGCAGCTAAGCCAGGCGCTAAGCCTGCTGCACCAGCGGCGGCAAAGCCGGGTGCCAAGCCAGCTGCACCGTCCCGTTCGCCGAAGCCGGGACAGGAAATGCCACGCCCGCCGAAGCCTGCTGGCCCGAAGCCGGGGCCGAAGCCAGGCGCACGCGCACCGCGTGTGGCGAACAACCCATTCTCGACCGGCGGATCCTCCCGCCCGGCACCGCGGCCGTCCAACATGCCGCGTCCGCAGGGCGGAAACGGCCGTCCGGGCCCGAAGCCGGGAGCACGTCAGGGTGGCCCTCGCCCGCAGGGCGGAAACGGCCGTCCGGGCCCGAAGCCGGGAGCACGCCAGGGTGGCCCTCGCCCGCAGGGTGGACAGGGCCGCGGTAATAAGCCGAGCGGCAATCGTCCGACTCCGGCAATGATGCCTTCGCACCCGAACCCGGGGCAGATGCCTGCAAAGGCAAGCCGCGGTGGCGGTGGCGGTGGCTTCGGCGGCCGTGGTCGCGGCCCGGGTGGCCCGGGTGGCGGACCGCGCGGTGGCCGCGGCGGACGTCGCGGTGGAACTGCAGGTGCATTCGGGCGACCAGGAGGCGCCCCGCGTCGCGGACGTAAGTCGAAGCGTCAGAAGCGCAACGAGTACGAGGCAATGCAGGCACCATCCGTGGTGGGCGGCGTTAAGCTGCCTAACGGTAAGGGCACGACCATTCGCCTCGCACGTGGTGCATCCCTGTCTGACTTCGCTGAGAAGATTAACGCCGATGCAGCATCGCTGGTCCAGGCGTTGTTCAACCTCGGCGAAATGGTGACGGCAACTGCATCGGTCTCCGACGAGACCCTGCAGCTGCTCGGCGACGAGATGGATTACAAGGTCCAGGTCGTCTCGCCTGAGGATGAGGACCGCGAGCTCCTCGAGTCCTTCGACCTCCAGTTCGGTGAGGACGAGGGCGACGATGAGGACCTGGAGCAGCGCCCGCCAGTGGTAACTGTGATGGGTCACGTCGACCACGGTAAGACGCGCCTGTTGGACACGATTCGTAAGGCCAACGTCGGTGGCCACGAGTCCGGTGGTATTACCCAGCACATCGGTGCCTACCAGGTGCCGGTGGAGCTCGACGGTGAGAAGCGCAAGGTTACCTTCTTGGATACCCCGGGTCACGAGGCGTTTACCGCCATGCGTGCTCGTGGTGCCAAGTCGACCGATATCGCGATTCTGGTTGTTGCAGCTGATGACGGCGTCATGCCGCAGACGGTTGAGGCTATTAACCACGCCAAGGCCGCTGATGTGCCGATTGTCGTTGCAGTCAACAAGATTGATAAGGAAACTGCAGATCCGCAGAAGATTCGTGGTCAGCTGACTGAATACGGTCTCACTGACGAAGAGTGGGGCGGCGACACTATGTTCGTCGATATCTCCGCTAAGCAAGGTCTCAACATCGATCAGCTTCTCGAAGCAGTGCTGTTGACTGCCGATGCTTCGCTGGATCTGCGCGCCAATCCGGATATGGACGCTCAGGGTGTCGCCATTGAGGCTCACCTTGACCGTGGCCGTGGTCCGGTGGCAACCGTTATCGTTCAGCGCGGTACGTTGCGCGTCGGTGATTCCATCGTTGTCGGTGACGCATATGGTCGTGTTCGCCGCATGGTCGATGAGTACGGCAACGACGTCGATGAGGCCGGTCCTTCCCGTCCGGTTCAGGTGCTCGGCCTGACCTCCGTACCGGGTGCTGGTGACAACCTCCTGGTTGTTGACGAGGATCGTACGGCCCGCCAGATTGCAGACCGCCGCGACGCACGTCGTCGTAATGCGCTGCAAGCACGTCGTCGCAAGCGCGTCTCCCTGGAGAACCTGGACGAGATTCTGAAGGAGACCAACACCCTCAACCTGATCCTGAAGGGCGACAACGCCGGTACCGTCGAGGCACTGGAAGAAGCCCTGCTCAAGATCGAGGTCGACGACGAGGTCGCTCTGAACATCATCGACCGTGGTGTCGGTGCTGTCACGCAGACCAACGTCACGCTGGCTGCTGCGTCTGACGCCGTCATCATCGGCTTCAACGTTCGCTCCGAGGGCAAGGCCACCGAGGTTGCCAATGCTGAGGGCGTTGACATCCGCTACTACACGGTGATCTACCGTGCTATCGAGGATGTCGAGGCTGCTCTGAAGGGCATGCTCAAGCCGGTCTATGAGGAGAAGGAGATTGGTCGTGCAGAGATTCGCGCCATCTTCAAGTCCTCCGCAGTTGGCCTCATTGCCGGCTGTATGGTCGAGTCCGGAAAGGTCCGCCGCAACGCGAAGGCTCGCCTGGTTCGTGACGGCAACGTCATTACGGATTCGGCGACTATCGAGTCGCTGAAGCGAGAGAAGGACGATGCCACCGAGGTCGCAGCCGGTTACGAGTGCGGTATGGTGCTGTCCTACCCGGACATCCAGGTGGACGACGTTATCGAGGTCTACGAGATGGTCGAGGTTCCGCGCACGTAGCGACGTAAGCTAAACACTGCGTGAACTTTGATAAGGCGCTCCCTTCGGGGAGCGCCTTTTTGCGTATCGTGTTCGTTATGGGCTTCAAAACTAATCTCTTTGCACTCTCAGATGAACTGCCGCGAACGAATATTTTGAATTATCCTCCTGCGAGCGCAGAGGAGACTCTTGCGCAATTGGACAAGATTTGGCCAGGGAAATTCGCCTTTGATTCCGAAGAAACCATTGAGGATGGTCATAATTGGTACTTCCACGCGGTAGCGTTTGGGCCAACGCTGCTTTTCGGGACCGACGACGTATACGACCTTATTGAGGACCCAGCGTTGGCGAACGATCCTCGCGAAAGTTGGTCACTGTGCATCAATAGTGTTGTCGATTTCTGCCACTATAAGACTCCTACCAGGGAATTAGAAGCAAGCTGCGAAGACTATGATTTTGACATGCAGCGGTTTTTCAGCTCTGGACGACTGTTGGATTTCGAGGTACCGTTCGCTAACGGTGAACACGTCGAGGTACTACATCCGACGGATGTGGCTGAATGGGAACAAACCCATGGCAGTGTGGCGCCCAAGGATAAAAATGGTGAGGTAAGTTACCTTTTCCATCCGCTGGAGCTAGGTAATGCTGCGGTTAAATGGATTTTCGGCATCGAGGGAGAAACACCATTGCAGGACAGTGTGATGGATTCACTGCCTGACTGCTCCCATGTTAATGGGTTACCGATGTACAACTTCGTGGAGCGCCGTTAAGAGCGTACGGGTAGGCTGCGTTTCAGCTGCGCAATTCCGTAGTAGCGACTCCCCATGCCGTCGATGACATCGATGGTGGTGGCAGTGTTGTCGTGATGATTAATGGGTTAATAACAAAGGGCGAGCGTGCGGCGAAGCAATTGACTGCACGCGGTAAACGGGTGCGGGCGAAGTCGCGAAACATGCGGTTCGAAGTTGAGTAGTGTTTTGCGTGTTAGTATTAGCAGTCCTTTGTATTGAACCGTTTTGCCGGATCCCAAATGGGTCTTTGTCAGCGAAGGGGCACTTCAGGCCCCACGCTAAATGGGGTCTAGCTACGAATCGTTACGCACAGGTAGAGATAGATAGGGAGTAGCCAAAAATGGCAGATCCAGCACGCGCGCGCAGGCTGTCCAAGCGTATTCAGGAGATTGTCGCCAGCGCAATTGAGCGTGAGATTAAGGACCGGCGGCTGGAGTTTGTGACTATCACCGACTGCCGCGTCACCGGCGATTTGCACGACGCCACAGTTTTCTACACTGTGCGCGGACGTACGCTCGACGAGGAACCGGACTACGAGTCGGCAGCAGCAGCGCTGGAAAAGGCGAAGGGGCAGCTGCGTTCCCTGGTCGGTCGTGGCACCGGTGTGCGCTACACACCGACGCTGGCTTTTGAGGTTGACACGGTGCCGGAGATTTCCGCGCACCTTGAGGAGCTGCTCGATAAGACTCGCGCGCGCGACGCGGAATTGGCTGAGCAGGCTAGAAACGCAAAGCCCGCAGGCGATGCCAACCCATACCGCGACGAGGAGTAAAACTCTCCACCGGCCACATCTATCGATGAAAGGGGCACCCACGTGACCACTTCTCCGCAGGCTCAGGAGCAGGCAGCTCACCAGCTTTCCCAGGCGATTAATCGCCGCATGTCCAAGCCGATTCAGCAGATGCAGGATATGCTTGCCGACGCCAAGAAGGTCGGCGTCATTGCCCATGTTCACCCCGATGCGGATGCGATTGGTGCTGCATCTGCGATGGTCATGGCACTTGTACAGCGTGGCATTTCGGCTGTAGCCAGCTACGGTGAGAGCGATTTGCCAGCCAAGTCGCTGCTGACCATCCCCGGATGGGAGCGATTTGTCGAGTACACGGACTTGGATGAAGACATTGACACGTGGGTGACTGTCGACTGCGCAAGCCCGGGGCGCCTCGGTGCGCTGGAAGATCGCGTGATGGCCTCCGACCGCGTTATCAATGTTGACCATCACGCGACCAACACTCGCTTTGGGTCCGTCAACATGGTTGACGAACGCGCAGAGTCCTCGACCATGGTGCTCCTGGACTTCTTTGGTGTCTGGGGTATCAAGCTGACCACGCCGATGGCTCATGCTCTCTATGCAGGGCTGTTGACGGACACCGCATCGTTCCAGTTCGGCCATTCCCGCATGCACACTGCAGCGGCGCGCCTGCTGGATAAGGGGCTCAATCCGCGCACGATTGGTGCACAGCTGCTGGAAGAACATCCGTTTGCCTACCTTCCATTCCTGGGCAAGGTGCTTTCCACCGCGACATTGGTGCCCGAGTGGGGCGACGGCGCTGGCCTAATCCACGTCGTCATTGAGCACGACCAGACCGCCGAAGTTGGCCACGATGAGATTGAATCGGTCGTGGACATTGTGCGTACGACTAATGCGGCCGACGTCTGTGCCGTGCTTAAGGAGTATGAGCCAAACCAGTGGGCCGTCTCGCTGCGTTCTCGCGAGCTTGTCGATGTCTCCCAGGTCGCCCTGGAAATTGGCGGCGGTGGCCACGAGCGTGCCGCCGGTCTGACTCGGGAGTGCAGCAAGGATGAGCTGCTGCAGGCCATCCTGGACACCAGCGATGTCGCAGCCCAGGCACGCCGAGGCACGAGCGAGGCCTAGGGGATTGTCGGACTCGCGAGAAACTCAGGAGCGCACTGAGATTGAGCAAACTGGCATAGAGCAAACTGGCATAGAGCGAACCGGCATAGAGCGAACCGGGCACAGTGCGAAGTCAGATGTCAGCTTTCGCGCAATCGTTTCGCTTGCGCTGCCAGCGTTGGGTGTTCTTGCCGCGCCCGCACTCTATGTGCTGCTGGATACGGCTGTCATCGGTCGGCTTGGAGCTGTTCAGCTTGCGGCGCTTGCCGCTGGTTCGACGGTTTTTTCTGTGGTAACTACGCAGCTTACTTTCTTGGCTTACGGCACGACCGCCCGATCAGCGCGAGCCTTTGGCAGGGGCAACGTGGACGAGGCGGTTGAAGAGGGACTGCAAGCGACGTGGGTCGCCATCTTTGTGGGCCTTAGCCTCTTTGCCATCATCGTGGGGTTGGCACCAGTATTTACCGGTTGGTTAGCTCCTCATCCGGAGGTCGCTCATGATGCCGGGCAGTGGTTGCGAGTTGCTGCCTTCGCCATTCCGCTGACGTTGATTGCGCAGGCTGGAAATGGTTGGTTGCGCGGTATCCAAAACACTCGCGCGCCGCTGCTATTTGTGCTCTCAGGCCTTGTTCCGGCCGCCATTGTGATTGTGCCGCTGGTCCGCGCCTTCGGTCTCGAGGGCTCTGCGCTGGCCGTTCTCTTCGGCGAATTGATTACCGGCGGACTGTTCCTCCGCAGTCTTTTCAAAGAGTGCTCTAGCCGCAAGCTTTCCATGCGCCCGAATGGCGCCATTATCAAAAGCCAGCTGGTCCTCGGCCGCGATCTCATCGTTCGCTCCTTGTCCTTCCAGGTAGCGTTCCTCTCCGCCGCAGCGGTTGCTGGCCGCGTTGGGCCGACCACGCTCGGTGGGCACCAGGTCATGCTGCAACTGTGGAATCTGATTTCGTTGGTGCTCGACTCGCTAGCGATTGCTGCACAGACGCTCGTCGGTGCAGCGTTGGGCGGTAGCTCCACGGCCGTTGCCCGCTGGACTGGCAAGCGCGTGACGGTCTGGTCAAGCGTCATTGCCCTCGGCCTAGCGGCTGTTTTCGCAGTAGGTAATGCCAGCATCGTCCGCATTTTTACCGACGCAACAGGCGTGATTGACGCAGTCACCGCCGGACCATGGTGGATTCTTGTCGCAATGATTCCTATCGGCGGTGTCGTCTTCGCGCTCGATGGCGTGTTGCTCGGCGCCGGCGACGCAGCCTTCCTCCGTAACGCCACCGTTAGCGCGGTCCTGTGCGGATTCCTCCCACCGGTCTGGCTGGCGCAGGCATTTGGCTGGGGGCTGACCGGCGTGTGGTGCGGTCTCTTGGCCTTCATGATTCTGCGACTAATCTTTGTCGCTACCCGTTTCCGTGGAGAGAAATGGTACGGCATCAGCGCATGAGTGTGCTTGCCGACGTCCAGGAGTATCTGGCCAGGCATTTGCCCGCCGGTAGCCGGCTAGTTATTGACTCCAATGCCGAGCGTCCGTTTAGTGATGCGGAATTGCAGCAGCTCCGTAGCGCTGAGTTGAGGCTGTCTGATAGTGCAGCACCTGTTCGAATCCGTGATTTCACCCGAGGGCGCCTCGCTGCGCATGAGGCGGTGCAACGGCTAGGAGAGCCTGCCCCACATGGGATTGGCATGTCGACCACCGGAGAGCCGCTGTGGCCGCGAGGAGTCGTGGGGTCAATTAGCCATTGCGACGGGGCCGTGGCAGCCGTGTCCGCGAGCGCTGAACAGCTGCAGGGGATTGGCATCGATGTCGAGGTCGAGCAGACTCTAGAGTTAGGAATCATCGAGGCAGTCTTGCGCACTGACGAAGCACGCCTTGACCCGCTGGTGCAATTTAGCGCCAAGGAATCAATGTACAAACTCTGGGAGCCGATAGTCGGGCAGTGGCTGGACTTCGACGAAGTCTCCGTGCAACCGAGGAAGAAACGGATAGCAGCGCGAGGTTTTTCCCGAGGACTCACAGGGGGACCTTTACAGCTAACGTTTCACCGTGAGATTCCCGGCGCCTTCCGCGGAGTAAAGGGCTTCTGGGCTCGCGGTGCAGGCATCGTTGCAACCGCGGTGTGGCTCGAGCAGTCTTAAAATCCTTGAGAGGTAGTCATAGCGTGGCCGGGCGCACCACGAAGACCGTCTTAGCCCGTTTGCCAGATTCTGTGAGTAGCGCCGGAACCTTTCCCGTTGGTGACACCGCCGCATAGACTCCAGGTTTTCCGATCGGCTCCAGCCACTTGCCCTGAGCCAAATCAGCCGCCTGCTGTTCAGTAATTTCGCGGGTATCAAAGCAACGCAGGCAGGCCTCGTCCAGACTCATCGGCAGCAAGGAAGCGGCGCGCTCCGGGACTGGGCGTCGCATCTCCGCAATTTCTGGATGGGCGGTGTCGAACTGCTCGGCCTTCGCCGTGAGCTCGTCGATAGTCAACGCCTCATCAATAGTGAAAACGCCGGCGGCAGTACGCCGCAGAGCAGTGAGATGACCACCGACTCTCAGTGCATCCCCCAAGTCACGAGCTAGGGCGCGGATGAAAGTGCCGGCAGAGCAGTCGACCTCCACGTCGATATCGATGCACTCCCCGGGGCGCGAAGGATCGGAGTCGTGGCGGATGTCCAGAACCTCATAGCGGGTGATTGTCACTGGGCGCGCAGGGATATCGACCTTCTCACCACGGCGGATGCGCTCGTAGGCGCGGACACCGTCAATCTTCACCGCTGATACCGCCGCGGGTTTTTGCATGATTGTGCCGGTGAACTTCGCAATTTCCGCTCGAACCATTTCATCAGTCACCGATGCCGCCGAGGATTCGGAGAGCAACTCGCCCTCGGCGTCGTCGGTAAGCGTGGCAGCGCCGAGTCGAATGGTGGCTTGGTAGGACTTCGTGTCGGCGTGGACATGTGGCAGGAAACGGGTGCCGCGGCCGATGCCGAGGACGAGCACACCGGTGGCCATTGGGTCGAGGGTACCGGAGTGGCCGACCTTCTTGGTGCGGAAGATGCGACGGAGTTTGCCCACTACATCGTGGCTTGTCCAGCCTTGGGGCTTGTCGACGATGACAATGCCGGAGTCTGCAATCGGATCGAAGTCGGTCATAGACGCAATCCTATGTTGCGCTATATGCGGTGTGTTAAACGGTGACCAGTTACACTGGCTCTTT
Organism: Corynebacterium sp. LK26; assembly: GCF_014335085.1. Taxonomy (NCBI): domain Bacteria; kingdom Bacillati; phylum Actinomycetota; class Actinomycetes; order Mycobacteriales; family Corynebacteriaceae; genus Corynebacterium; species Corynebacterium sp. LK26. The sequence continues at coordinate 351,778 of NZ_PDHB01000001.1, read as the reverse complement.
GTGGAGATTTGGTATGGCTTGGACAATGCACCCGAAGACCTGGGGGACACGGTCGTAACCATCGGAGTGTTCGATGGTATTCATCTTGGGCATAAGCGCCTGATAGCTGCTGCGGTCAGTGACGCTCGCGCTCGTGGCGTGAAGTCGCTGTTGATGACTTTCGATCCCAATCCCGTAGCGCTGTTTGCCCCGGATAAGGTGCCGCCGGCACTGTCCACCGTGTCCCGTCGCGCCGAGCTGGCAGAAGCGGAGGGAATCGATGCCATGCTTGTCGTGCCTTTCGACAAGAACTTCTCCAGCATCCCCGCAGAAGACTTTGTACGCACCGTTGTCCGCGACAAGCTGAATGCACAGGCCGTCTTCGTTGGCCAGAACTTCACCTATGGGCAGAAGGCCGCAGGTACCGCCGAGACTATGCCGGAGCACGGCTGTAAGTGTGGGGTCGACGTCACCATCGTCGACCTTCTCGACGTCACTGCCGCGGACTCGACCGAACGTGTTTCGTCGACACGTATTCGCGGTTTGCTTGCCGACGGTGCGGTGTCCGCAGCCGCCTCGTGTCTCGGGTACTTCTACCGTGTCGATGGTGATGTTCTTCCAGGTCAGGGGCGTGGAGGAGCGCAGCTGGGCTTTCCGACCGCCAATATTGACTTCGCTGAGGGCCTGGCAATCCCGGCTGATGGTGTCTACGCGGCATGGTTCACGGTTCAGCCGACGGCAGCCCGCCCGGAGCCGGACCCGAAGGGCGATATCGAGTTTGGGGTGCGCTACCCAGCGGCCGTGTCGGTGGGCACTAATGTGACCTTTGGAGACACTGATCGAACGGTCGAGGCCTACGTGATTGACCGTCATGCGGACCTCTACGGCACCGCTGGGCAGGTTGAGTTTGTCGACCGGATTCGCGGCATGGAGAAGTTCGACTCGGTCGAGGAGCTCATTGACCGGATGAACCAGGACGTGGCAGACACCGAAGCCATTTTGGCTAAGACCGATTAGCTGTTAAAGTAAAACGTCGGCTGTGACTGCGGTCCACAAGCAGTTGCGAGGAACCAGTTGCCAGACGCTGTTTGGTTCCGGGAAAGCCGAGAATGTGGACTGAAAAAACGACCATAATTTGATTCAAGGAGTTAGATTTACATGGCTTTGAACACTGCAGAAAAGGCTGAGATTCTCAAGGAGTTCGGCCTGCACGAGACCGACACCGGTTCCCCGGAGGCTCAGGTTGCACTGCTGACCGCACGTATTCGTCAGCTGACCGAGCACCTGAAGTTCCACAAGCACGATCACCACTCCCGTCGTGGTCTGCTGCTGCTGGTCGGTCGCCGCAAGGGCCTGCTGCAGTACCTGCAGGACAACGACGTTGAGCGCTACCGTAAGCTGATCGAGCGCCTGGGTCTGCGTCGCTAAGGTTCTCCCTAATGTCTTGTTTGTCAGAGCTTCATTGGTGTAAGTTGCTCTGTTAATTCAAGGCTTTTAAGCTTTTTAGACCCGCCGTTTGGGTTTCCATTGGATGGAAGCTCACGGCGGGTCTTTTTTTGATCACTTGTCGTTGTGGTATTCACTCATCGATGCGCTGTAGCGTGGCCACAAGTGAATCCCTCATCGACATGTGGAGGGGCTGATCGAAGGCGTGCGCATAAGTGCCGGGGCCCCATCGATAAGACACGGTAATTCGTCGATAAGACACGGTAAACCATCGATGAGTCAAGAAAAGTCATCGATAAGTGCCCCCGCCCCGCAAACTCCTAGAACCCCGCGTAGGTGCAAGAACCCAGATGCAGTGAGAGATCTCCGATCCGTCCAATACGAGAACTTTCCGCGTTAGCTGGTAGAATGCGTGACGCAAACGAAGTTCATTCGATCTTTTACAGGCGACATCGATGATCGCCGCTATTTCTAGGAGTAAGAAACCTATGGCCAACAGCAAGGCTGTTGAATTTTTCTTTGATGAGGATTTCGGTATTACCGAGGCCGTTGCCACCATCGACAATGGTGATTTCGGCACCCGCACCATTCGCTTTGAAACGGGCCAGCTGGCTCGTCAGGCCGATGGTTCGGTGACCACCTACTTGGACGAGGAGACCATGCTCCTGTCCACCGTCACCGCTTCCAACCAGCCCCGCGAGGGCTTTGATTTCTTTCCGCTGACCGTCGACGTTGAAGAGCGTATGTACGCCGCGGGCAAGATTCCGGGTTCGTTCTTCCGCCGTGAGGGCCGCCCGTCCACCGACGCCATCCTGGCATGTCGTCTGATTGACCGTCCGCTGCGTCCGACCTTCGTCAAGGGCCTTCGCAACGAGGTACAGGTTGTCGTCACCGTCATGTCCTGGGATCCGAAGGACCGTTATGACGTTGTCGCAATCAACGGCGCGTCAGCTGCAACTCAGCTTTCCGGGCTGCCGGTTTCCGGCGCTGTCGGTGGCGTCCGCATCGCGCTCGTTGCTGATGACAAGCACCCAGAGGGTGCATGGGTCGCTTTCCCGACCGAGGAGCAGCACGAGCAGGCTCTGTTCGAGATGGTCGTCGCTGGCCGTATCGTCACCCGCAAGCGTCGCGGCAAGAACGTCGAAGATGTCGCCATCATGATGGTGGAGGCCGGAGCAGGGGAGACCGTCGTCAAGCGTATTGCTGACGGTGCACCGGCGCCGACCGAGGACATCGTCGCCGCTGGCCTCGAGGCAGCAAAGCCGCACATCAAGGTTCTGTGTGAGGCACAGAAGGGTCTGGCTGAGCGCGCAGCGAAGGAAACGCAGGAGTTCCCGCTGTTCCCGGCATACAGCGATGAGATTTTTGACGCCGTCGAGAAGAAGTCCGCTAAGAAGCTGGCCAAGCTGCTCACCATCCCGGGTAAGCAGGAACGAGATGACGCCACCAATGAGTACATGGAGGACGTCGAGGGGCAGCTGCTGGAGCGCTTCGTATCCGATGATGTCGACGAGCAAGCTGCATCTAAGCAGATTCGCGCTGCATACAACGCAGTGATGAAGCAGATTGTCCGTGAGAAGATTCTCGCTGAGGGCTTCCGCATCGATGGTCGCGGTGTCACCGACATTCGTGACCTGGGCGTTGAGGTCGGGCTGATTCCGCGTGCCCACGGCTCTTCGCTGTTTGAGCGCGGCGAGACCCAGATTCTGGGTGTCACCACTTTGGACATGCTGAAGATGGAGCAGCAGATTGACTCGCTGACTCCTGTTACCTCCAAGCGCTACATCCACCACTACAACTTCCCGCCGTACTCCACCGGCGAGACCGGTCGTGTTGGCTCTCCGAAGCGCCGCGAGATTGGTCACGGGGCACTGGCTGAGCGCGCTCTGCTGCCGGTCGTGCCGTCCCGCGAGGAATTCCCGTACACCGTTCGCCAGGTCTCCGAGGCTCTTGGATCCAATGGTTCGACCTCCATGGGCTCGGTCTGTGCTTCGACTCTGTCGCTGTACAACGCCGGTGTGCCGCTGAAGGCTCCGGTTGCCGGTATCGCCATGGGCCTGGTTTCCGGCGAGGTTGACGGTGAAAACCGCTTCGTCGCACTGACCGATATTCTCGGTGCCGAAGACGCATTCGGTGACATGGACTTCAAGGTCGCTGGTACTGCGGACTTCATTACCGCACTGCAGCTGGACACCAAGCTCGACGGTATTCCGTCGAAGGTTCTGGCCGATGCTCTGTCCCAGGCTCGTGATGCACGTCTGGCCATCCTGTCCACCATGGCTGAGGTCATCGAGTCTCCGGACGAGATGAGTGGTCTCGCTCCGAAGATCACCACCGTTAAGGTTCCGGCTTCGAAGATCGGTGAGCTCATCGGTCCGAAGGGCAAGACCATCAACGGCATCACCGAGGAAACCGGTGCTGATATCTCTATCGAGGACGACGGCACCGTATTTGTCTCGGCAACTTCCGGTAAGGCCGCGGACGCTGCAATCGAGCAGATTAATGCGATTGCTAACCCGCAGTTGCCGAAGGTCGGCGAACGCTACCTGGGCACTGTCGTGAAGACTGTCGCTTTCGGTGCTTTCGTCTCCCTGACTCCGGGCCGTGACGGTCTGATTCACATCTCCAAGCTCGGTGGCGACAAGCGCATCGAGAAGGTCGAGGATGTCATCAATGTCGGCGACAAGATTCAGGTCGAAATCGCTGATATCGACAACCGCGGCAAGATCTCGCTGGTTCCGGTCGAAGACAACTAATGCTTGACGACGGAGGATGTGCTGTAGGTAGCCTCCGACAACGCGAGTAGCGAGGGCGCGGTTAGGTCACAAATTGACCTAACCGCGCTTTTGTTTTGGGTTAATCTCGGCTTTCGAAGGGATTAATCTTCGAACCCACGTGGAAGGTGATTTGCGCATGCAACTTGTCGCGCACGATCATGAATTCATTGACATTGCGGCCGGTGACTATGTCGCAAGTATTTCCCAGTTCGGTGGTGGTCCGAGATCACTGGAGTACTGTGGCCTGCCACTGCTGACTGACTATCCCAAAGGGTTCAATCCACCGTTGTCCGCAGGTACGCTCCTGGCTCCGTGGCCGAACAGGGTCGCTGACGGAGTATTCATCTTTGATGGGGAAGTACATCGGCTAGATATTTCGGAGCCGTCCCGGGCGAATGCTATTCACGGGTTTGTTGCAGATCGCGTTTGGTCTGTGGTCGATTCTGATGACAGCAGCGTCACCTTGGGCGTGGAAGTTGAGCCGCAGCCGGGCTGGCCTTGGGAACTCGGTCTGACCGTGCGTTGGCAAGTCACAGCCTCAGATGGCCTATCGGCGGAGTTCACAGTGCATAATCGCAGCGATAGGGAGTGCCCGTTTGGTCTGGGCTGGCATCCCTATTTAAGCGCGTTGGGCGCTGACTTCGGCAGTTGCACACTGCGGTTGCCCGTTGATAAAAACCTGCCACTGGAGCCAATTCGAAACTTGCCCGCCGGCCCAGCAGTGCCAGCCGAGACGGTGGTTCCCAGCCTTCGAGAGGGAGTATCCCTGGATGGACTGTGGCTGGATCACTGCTTCTTTGCTGCCGAGGAGACAGCGGGGAGTGACTCGCCGCGCCGTCGTGAAGCGCATTTGGTTGGACCAAATGGCAAGGGTGCTGTGCTCTGGGCCGATGATGAATTCCGCTTCTTCCAGGTCTATGTTGCGGACGCCGGACGACGAGAAGGATTTCCTGGGCACGGGAATGCGATTGCGGTGGAGCCAATGACATGTCCGCCGGATGCGCTACGCTCCGGTACCGGTTTGCTGCGAGTTCAGGCTGGAGAGACAACAACTCTTGCCATGGGACTGCGCGCGGAAACGGGCGGAAAATAGTTTTCCCAGCGCAGAAGAGTGCAGCCCCCTCAATCGGGTTAAAACCTTCTTAATTAATTCACCTGGAATTAAGAATGGAAAATACACTTGGGGACGAATGTAAAAGAATAGGTCTTCCTTTTGTTCCGGATAGTGGCTATCTGGCCCCACACTTCGGGGTAGGTCGAGCCACTTTCACGGCCTTGATGGGCGTGCACCAGCCAGGTGCCGAGAAAAAGAAATCCCAATTCGTGCATTTCCTGAATACGTTTTGACTCCCTAATTGTGAGGAGGCCGTCGTGATAGTGGCGCAATCAGCCCTACGGCTCGAGGCATCATGGGTGGATTACTCCATTGTTGCCCTATACTTCCTATTCGTCCTAGGCATTGGCTGGGCTGCACGAGCCAAAGTGTCCAGCTCCATTGACTTCTTCCTCTCTGGGCGCTCACTGCCGGCTTGGGTGACAGGGTTGGCGTTCGTCTCAGCCAACCTAGGCGCAGTGGAAATCGTCGGTATGTCCGCAAATGGTGTGGAATACGGTTTCCAGACCATGCACTACTTCTGGATTGGTGCGGTTCCCGCCATGGTGTTCCTGGGCATTGTCATGATGCCCTTTTACTATGGCTCCAAGGTTCGCTCAGTACCAGAATTCATGCTGCGTCGTTTTGGTCCCGGAGCGCACCTTGTCAACGCGATTTCATTCGCCGTCGCGCAGCTGCTCATCGCGGGTATCAACCTTTTGCTGCTGGCCAAAGTGGTCAATGCGCTACTCGGCTGGCCACTGTGGCTGACATTGGTCGTCGCTGCAGTCATTGTGCTGTCCTACATCACGTTGGGCGGACTGTCCGCAGCGATTTACAACGAGGTACTTCAGTTCTTCGTGATTGTCGCAGCTCTATTGCCACTGACTCTAATCGGTCTGCACAGCGTCGGCGGCTGGTCGGGGCTTAAGGAAAAAGTTGCCACTGAATCGCACTTCCACACCTGGCCGGGCACGGATATTTCTGGTTTTGACAACCCGGTAGTTTCAGTCATCGGATTGGTATTCGGTTTGGGATTCGTGCTGTCCTTTGGCTATTGGACAACGAACTTCGTGGAGGTTCAGCGATCCATGGCAGCCGATTCGCTGTCGGCCGCACGCAAGACTCCAATTATCGGCGCGTTTCCAAAGATGTTCATTCCGTTCATCGTGGTGCTGCCGGGCATGATCGCCGGCGCGACTGTCGCACCCATCATGGATCAGACTGCCAAGCCTAACGACGCAATTCTGTACCTAATGAGAGATTTGCTTCCCAACGGCCTGCTGGGCATCGCTATTGCAGGGCTACTAGCAGCCTTTATGGCAGGTATGGCGGCGAATATCTCCGCGTTCAACACAGTCTTTAGCTACGACATTTGGCAGACCTACGTCGTCAAAAATCGAGCAGATGATTACTACCTCAAGGTTGGTCGTATCGCTACCATTGGCGCGACCGGCATCGCAGTGTTCACCGCATTGATTGCCGATAATTTCGGCAACGTCATGGACTACCTGCAGACGCTATTCGGCTTCTTCAACGCACCGTTGTTCGCTACCTTCCTTATCGGTATGTTCTGGAAGCGCATGACGCCGACAGCAGGTTGGACGTCTCTGCTCGCAGGAACGGGTGCTGCGATTTTGTACTGGTACATCTCCGAGTTCACGTCGGCAAACGCAACTATCTTTGAGCTGCCGGGGCAGGGCACTGCGTTCGCTGCCGCCTCCGTGGCATTCGTCGTCGATATTGTGGTGGCTGTGGTCGTTTCGCTCATGACAACGCCGAAACCCGATGAGGAGCTGGTGGGCTTCGTCAAGTCCGTCACGCCGAAGGCTCACTTCACAGACGCTGCTGAGGCAGAGCTGCCATTGTTACAGCGAACTGTTCCGCTGGGTATTTTGTGCCTGGTGATGGCCGTAGTTCTTAACATCGTTTTCGCATAGGAGCTAGTGAGAAATCATGTCACGGACACACAACAATTCAACTGTAGAAGCGACTATCAGCACGGGTAATAAGAAAGCAGGTGCCTTTGACATTCGCAATGTCATTGGGGCGCTGCTTGGTCTTTACGGCATCATTTTGCTGCTGTCGTGGCTGTTCCTCGATCCTGGAGTTAACCCGGAGACCAGTGTTGCCAAAGAGCCGATGTATAACCTGTACAGCGGCATAGCCCTGCTTCTCTTTGCAATCGTTTTCTATACCTGGGCAAAACTGCGCCCAACGGTTGTCGAAGAATCATAAGGAGTAAAAATGACAACCGATGACCAGCATTCTCACGCTTTTTCGGTAACGCGCACTACGCTTGCCGACGGTCGCGAGCTAATCTACTTCGACGATGAACCGGACTATGTCTCGGGCAAAAAGACTCGAAAGTTAACCGACGAACGTGATTTGCCACAGGCGATTACGGAGTCGGAGCTGCGCCAAGATCCGCTGACGGGTGAGTGGTACTGCTACGCGGCGCACCGCATGAACCGCACCTTTATGCCTCCTGCTGGTGAGAACCCACTAGCTCCGACGCTGCCGGGACAACTTCCCACAGAGGTGCCTGCCAGTGACTACGACGTGGTGGTTTTTGAAAACCGCTTCCCTTCGCTTTCCATGCACATGGAAGTTCCGGATGACTTTGCCCAAACTGTCGACGGCGCCGAGATTTTCCCGCGGAAGCCGGCCTTGGCTCGGTGTGAGGTTGTCTGCTTTACCCCGAATGTTTCGGACTCCTTCCGGGATCTGACCTTTACTCGTGCTCGCACCGTTATTGAAGCGTGGGCGCACCGCACTGCGGAACTCAGCAAGCTCGAAGGTGTGAGGTTGGTGTTCCCCTTTGAAAACAGGGGCAAGGAAATTGGGGTAACGCTGCAGCATCCTCATGGGCAGATTTACTCGTACCCGTATCTGCCCCCACGTGCGGCAGCCATTGTTTCACGCGCGAAAGCCCACTTCGAAACCACCGGTCGTGACCTCTTTGAGGATGTCCTGGAGGCCGAAAAGGCTTCAGGTCGACGGATCATCGCAGAAGGGGAGTACTTCACCGCATTCGTCCCAGCTGCAGCTAAGTGGCCAGTCGAAGTCATGATTATGGCTAACCGCGCTGTCGGTGGTTTTCAGGAGCTGACCGATGCGGAGAAGGACGAACTGACAGCAATGTATCTTGACCTGCTGCGACGTATTGACCGATTCTTCCCCGGCATCGACAAAACGCCGTACATCGCAGCATGGAACCAAGCTCCGGTAGGCGAGGATCACCAGTTTGGCCGCCTCCACCTGCAGCTCTATTCCATGATGCGCTCTGCAGGACGCATGAAGTTCCTCGCGGGTTCAGAGTCCGGGCAAGGAGCCTGGATTTCGGACACGACCCCGGAGGCAATCGCTGACCGCTTCCGGGAAGTTGGCCAGACTCGCTGGCTTCCCACTCGCTCCCATAAACAGGCGGTATCTGACGTAACTGAGCAATTCCGCCGCAGTTTCGGTTCGGAACCACAGGGCGTCTTCCGCGCCCCAGGCAGAGTCAACCTGATTGGCGAGCATGTCGATTATGCCGGTGGTATCTGTCTGCCATTCGCGTTGGCACAGAGTACTTTCGCAGCGGTGGGTGCCCAGGCTGCTGGTGACTCGTGGACAGTGCGAGTTGTTTCGGACTTGATGGACAAGGACGACGTCGCAGACGGTGACAAGCCGGTTGCTATCGCAATGTCCGATGTCGGTCCGAACTCTCCTGCAAATTGGACGGGATACGCAGTTGGCACTATCTGGGCTATGCGTGAGGCAGGGCTGTTGCCCGCGGATTGTCCAAGCCTTGACATTGCGATTTCCTCCGATGTTCCGATCGGTTCCGGGCTCTCCAGCTCCGCCGCTCTGGAGTGTTCTGTCGGCGTTGCAGCCTTTGAGCTCGTCCACGGGCGCGCACCAAACGATGAAGAGCAGCAGGGAATTGTTGAGGCGGCTATCCGCGCAGAAAATGAGGTCATTGGTGCCTCTACCGGCGGTCTGGATCAGCGTATTTCCATCAAGGGCAAGGAAAACCACGCACTGGTGATTGATTTTGCGAAGAGTTCTGACCAGCTTGTAAAGGCTGCTTTCGCAGACGAGGACCTAGAGGTTTTGGTAATCAACACCAACGTTCGGCATAGTCTCTCGGATGGTCAGTATGCGACGCGTCGCGGAATCATCGATGCCGTGACAAATGGTCTTGGGGTATCTGATTTCCGCGGTCTGGATGATGCAGTTGGTGCTGCTATCAATTGGGCGAAGGAGAACGTCCCAGCTGAGGCAGATAGGGATCAATGGGTTGATACCGTGGCGCGCCGAGTACGTCACGTTGTTACCGAAATTGACCGGACGGCACAGGCGATTGAAAAGCTTTCCGAGGGGGACTTCGAGGCCTTTGGCACGTTGATGGTGGCAAGCCATCTTTCGCTGAGGAATGACTACGAAGTTTCCTGTCCAGAGCTGGATCTTGCTGTGGACGTAGCGCTTGAGCAGGGGGCGCTTGGTGCCCGAATGACTGGCGGTGGCTTTGGCGGCAGTGCCATTGCGCTGCTGCCACACGACCGTGTCAGTGCTGCAGCGAATGCAGTTGCGTCGGCCTTCCGTGACAGAGGAATGCCGGAACCGGAGTTTTTCGTTGGAAATCCCGGGCCGGGAGCAAGCCGCCTAGTTTAGGCGGTATTCCCCCCCCCGGTCTTGGGGGGGGGGCTACTGTAATGCAATCTTCTTCCGCTGCGGCTTGAGCAGCGTGGTGAGGAAGATTAGCACCACGGCAAATCCCGCGGCGGTAAACATCGCAATGCTATAGCCACGAATCAAGTCGTCGGCGGCAGGAGCTGCTGCACCAGTGCCGGACAGGCCAGTGGCAATAACAGCTGACAGCGCCACAAACAGTGCGGTACCGACAGCGCCGGCAACCTGCTGTAGCGTGTTCATGATTGCTGAGCCATCCGGGTAGAGGCGCTTCGGAAGATCACCAAGACCGAATGTGAACAGCGGAGTAAACAGCAGCCCCAGGCCAATCTCAAGGACGATGTGGCAGGCGACAATCCACCATAGCGGAGTCGATGCTGAGATGAAGCCGAGCCCGAAAAGACCGAGGGCAAGGACAATGGAGCCGGGAATTGCCAGTGGGCGCGGACCATAGCTGTCAAAGAGCCGGCCGACAGCCGGTCCCATCAGACCCATAACCAGTGGACCAGGCATCACAATCAAACCAATAGTCTTGACGTCGACACCTCGCAGATTGAGGTAGAGCGGCAAAATGATGATCACACCGAACATCAGCATGAAACCAATGGTCAGAATGATTGTGGACAGCCTAAAGCTCTTTGTGCGGAAGGTTCGAAGATCCAGCAGAGCTCGGTTGTGCGGTGCCAAACGGCGCTGGCGCATGATGAAGAACACCAACAGCACGATGCCGACTGCGCACAGGATTCCGTCGATAAGCGAAAACTCTGCGCCCACGCGGCTCAGCGCGTACACCAGCGGACCGAATGCGCCGGCACTGAGGAACACCGAGAGGATATCGATGGACTTCGCGGAGTTTTCCTCAATATTGGGAACGAGAATGACACCCACTACCAGCACAATTAGGCCGAGCGGCAACATCGTGTCGAAAAGCGCATGCCAATTGTTATTGGCAATCTCCAGAATGAGACCGGAGATGGTCGGTCCGATAGCAGGCGCGACAGCGATGACCACGCTCATTCGTCCCATCATGCGCCCGCGCTCATGCTCCGGTACTACGTTGAGCACCGTGGTCATCAGCAGCGGCAGCAGCACTGCGGTACCGGACGCTTGGACAATGCGTGCGAGCAGAACGATCGCGAAGTTTGGCGCGAAAGCACCGATGAGAGTGCCCACGACGAATAGTCCTTGACTGACCGCGAAAAGAATGCGGAACGGCACTGCCGAAATGAGAAATCCAGTGACCGGAATGACAACTGCCATGGTCAGTAGGAACGATGTTGTCAGCCAGCCTGCGGTAGCTGCGCTGATTCCGAGGTCCGCCTTGACGACGGGAATTGCGACGCTCATGACCGTCTCGTTCAAGATAGCCATGAATGCCGCAGCTAGTAGCACGTAAATGGCCATATAAGCACTTTTGGGCGCATCGGCCTGTGGTGCCTCCGAACTTGGGCTGAGTTCGGAATCTTCAGATTCAGAAACCAATTGAAGTCTCTTTCTATATATCGGTACAGAAATAGGTAATTGTCGAAGACATGGAATCTTAGCGCAACAAAAACCCCGTCGTAAGTCGACAAAAAGGCAAAGCGGACGGGGGCATTGGCACACAAGTTGGCCAACACATTCTAAGGTAAGGGAGAAAGATAAACCCGTTGGGAAAGGACAATAGCTGTGAGCAATATCAAGGTCGGCGTACTTGGCGCCAAGGGCAAGGTAGGGTCCACCATCTGCGAGGCAGTTGAAGCCGCCGACGATTTGGAGCTGGCAGCGGGTCTCGACTCTGGCGATGACCTGAATGAACTTGTCACCGCTGGTGTGCAGACCATTGTTGACTTTACTCAGCCCGACGCTGTGATGGGCAATCTTGAGTTCTGCATTAAGAATGGCATCAACGCCGTCGTGGGTACTACGGGCTTTACCAAGGAGCGCCTCGATCAGGTGCAGCGCTGGCTTGACGACGCCGCCGGTGAGGCCAATGTTCTTATTGCACCGAACTTCGCAATCTCCGCGGTACTGACGATGAAGATGGCGGAGCTAGCCGCTCCGTACTTCGATTCCGCTGAAGTTATCGAAATGCACCACCCTTTTAAGAAGGATGCCCCCTCGGGCACCGCTATCCACACTGCTGAGGCTATTGCTCGTGCTCGCAAGGAAGCCGGCATGGGGGAGCAGCCGGACGCCACTGAGCAAACTCTCGATGGTGCTCGCGGTGCTGAGGTCGAGGGCATTCCGGTGCACGCAGTCCGTATGACCGGTTCGGTGGCTCACGAGACCGTTATCTTCGGTGCAGAAGGGCAGTCGCTCACCATCAAGCAGGACTCCTACTCGCGCACCAGCTTCGTACCAGGCGTTCTGCTGGGTGTGCGCAAGATTGAGGATTTTCCGGGCCTGATTGTGGGACTGGAGCCGTTCCTGGGACTTTAATGGCCGGGAGTTAACTGAAAATGTCTGAAAATGTCACTCTCAAGGCGCAGCTAATCGCCGCGACCAACTTCTTCCCGCCGGAGGACATCGACTTTGATAGCGATGCCGATGGTGGGGAAGCATTGATTGAGTTCTCCGGCAGGGCTTGTTATGAAACGTGGGACAAGCCCAATCCACGAACGGCGACGAATAGGGGATATCTGCGACATGTGCTTGAGGTAGGCCACACCTCACTTTTTGAACACGCAAGTGCAAGCATCTATGTTCGTGGGCTGTCGCGCTCGTGTGCACATGAACTCACACGGCACCGCCACTTTTCCTTTTCGCAGTTGTCGCAGCGGTTTGTGCCGGCCAGTTCCAACAATGTTGTGGTTCCTCCCGCAATTGCGGAGGACCCGGATCTGTTGCGAGTTTTCGAAAGCGCGGTTGATCAGTCCCGTTTCGCCTATGGTGAGTTATTAGACGCACTGGAAGAGAAGTGGGCCGACGAGCCCAACGCTATCTTGCGGCGAAAGCAGGCACGCCAGGCAGCCCGGGCGGTTTTGCCCAATGCCACCGAAACTCGAATCGTGGTTACTGGTAATTTCCGGTCTTGGCGCCACTTCATTTCGATGCGTGCGACTGAGCATGCCGATGCTGAAATTCGGGAGTTGGCAGTGGCTTGCCTGCGGGAGCTGCAGCGCTGTGCCCCTGTTGCTTTTGGGGATTTTGAGATAAACACTCTGAAGGATGGGTCGGTCGTCGCGTCGAGTCCTTACGCCTTCGAGGGGTAATCGCACGTACAGTGTGAAGATATAGTCGATTGAGATTTTTAAGAAAAGGTAGTCAACAATGAGCACAGGAATTGCGTCAACTCGCGGTGCTGACATTTTCGGCACCGTCGCCGTAGCTATGGTGACCCCTTTTGATAAGGACGGAAACCTCGATGTCAAGGCGGGTGTGCAGCTCGCTGGTCATCTTGTAGACGGTGGCTGCGATGCACTCATTCTGGCCGGTACTACCGGCGAGTCGCCTACTACGACGGTTGAGGAAAAGCTTGAGCTTCTCCGAGCTGTCCGTGCAGAGATGGGTGACGAGGTTAAGCTCGTGGCCGGTGCCGGCACCAATGACACGGCCGGGTCCATCGAGCTGGCAAAGGCTTCTGTGGAGGCGGGCGCGGATGCGCTGCTCGTCGTCACGCCGTATTACTCCAAGCCGTCCCAGGAGGGGCTGTACCGTCACTTTACGGCAGTGGCTGACGCAACCGAGGCGCCGGTGTGTTTGTATGACATTCCGCCGCGTTCGGTTATTCCGATTGAAGTTGATACCATTTACCGGTTGGCGGAGCACCCGAGAATCCAGGCTGTTAAGGACGCCAAGGGGGATTTGGGAGCTGCCGCCGGCATTATCGCTAATACTGATTTGGCGTGGTACTCCGGTGACGATGTGCTGAACCTTCCGTGGCTGTCTGTTGGCGCCACCGGGTTTATTTCCGTTATTGGACATGCAGCCCCGCAGCTGCTGGCTGAGGTGCGCTCTTGCTTTGACAAGGGAGACCTTGCTGGTGCGCAGGCTGCCCACGCGAAGATGACTCCGCTGTTTGCCGCTCAGGCTGCACTTGGCGGTGTAAGTTTTGCTAAATCCGCTCTGCGTCTGCAGGGCATTGAGATAGGAGATCCACGCTTGCCGCAAATTGCAGCAAATGACCAGCAGCTTGAGGTGCTTGAAGAAGCTATGCGGAAGGCAGGTGTTCTGTAGTGGCTGAAGGACGCAATCGCGCCCGCAAGGTAACTCGTAAGGCTGGTCCGCCTTCCGAGTCCGACGTGGCTGCAGCAGAGCAGTCCAATAACTCTGCATCCAAGGGCTCCGACAAGGGTGGAGCTAAATCCAACGGCTCGAAGTCCTCGCAGCGTTCCGGTGAGCGTAAGAACTCCGGTAACGCTAAGAAGTCCCAAGGTTCTTCGAATTCTTCCAACCGCGGTTCCCGCGGTGGTCGCGGCGGCCGTGGAGGTAACCGCGGAAATAGTTCGAGGGGTGGCCGTGGCGGACGCGGTGGCAACCGTCGTAACGTAGTCCAGTCGATGCAGGGTGCAGACTTGACGCAGCGTCTTCCTGCACCGCCGAAGGCCCCCAAGGACGGCCTGCGCGTGGTTGCACTGGGCGGTATTTCCGAAATCGGTCGCAATATGACCGTGTTGGAGTACAAGAACCGCCTGATCATCGTCGACTGCGGCGTGCTGTTCCCGAGCTCGGATGAGCCGGGTGTTGACCTGATCCTGCCTGACTTCTCCTACATGGAAGACAAGTGGGATCGCGTGGAAGCTCTCGTGGTCACCCACGGTCACGAGGACCACATCGGTGCTATCCCTTGGTTGCTCAAGCAGCGCGCGGACATCCCGATTATTGCTTCTCGCTTTACCCTGGCACTCATTCAGGCCAAGACACAGGAGCACCGTCAGCGCCCGAAGGTCATCGAGGTCAACGACACCAGCCACATTCAGCGTGGTCCGTTCGATCTGCGTTTCTTCAATGTCAACCACTCGATTCCGGAGTGCCTTGGCATCGTCATTAAGACCGGAGCTGGCATGGTCGTCCACACCGGTGACGTGAAGATGGACCAGACCCCGCCGGACGGAAAGCCGACTGACCTGCCGGCGCTGAGCCGCTACGGTGATGAGGGAATCGACCTCTTCTTGTGTGAGTCCACCAACGCTACGATTCCGGGCTTCTCGGGATCCGAGGCGGAGTTGGCTCCAACTCTGCGCCGTCTGATTATGGATGCCAAGCAGCGCGTTATCGTCGCGGCCTTCGCATCGAATGTTTACCGCGTGCAGGCGGTCATCGACGCAGCTGTTAAGGCTGGCCGCAAGGTTGCCTTCAACGGTCGCTCTATGATTCGCAACATGCGCATCGCGCAGGAATTGGGGCTGCTGACCGCTCCGGAAAATACCATTGTGGAAATGAACGAGGCCGCTCGCATGGCGCCCCACAAGGTCGTGCTGGTGACTACCGGTACGCAGGGTGAGCCAATGGCTGCGCTGTCTCGCATGGCCCGCCGTGAGCACCGTCAGATCACCGTCCGTGATGGCGACCTGATTATCCTCAGTTCTTCGCTGGTACCCGGTAACGAAGAGGCAGTCTTCGGCGTTATCAACATGCTGGCCCAAATTGGTGCCACGGTTATCACCGGTAAGGATGCGAAGGTTCACACCTCCGGTCACGGCTTTGCCGGCGAGCTGCTGTTCCTCTACAACGCAGCTCGTCCGTCGAACGTCATGCCGATTCACGGTGAGTGGCGCCACCTCCGTGCCAACAAGGAGCTGGCTGTGTCCACTGGTGTGAAGCCAGAAAACGTTGTCCTGGCTCAGAACGGTGTGGTTGTCGACCTCGTTGACGGTCGCGCTCGTGTAGTTGGCCAGGTTCCGGTCGGTAACCTCTACGTCGATGGCGTCACCATGGGTGACGTCGACGCTGACGTGCTGGCAGACCGTGCTGAAATGCGTGAAGGTGGTCTTATCACCGTCACAGCCGTCATTGATAACCGCACTGGCCGCCCGTTGGAGAAGCCACGGGCTCAGGCTCGCGGTTACTCGGACGACGCCAAGGAAGTGCTCGAAACCGTCGAGCAGGTCGTTGACGATACTCTCTTTGACCTGGCTGGCAGTGGCGAGAACAACCCGTACCGTATGGCTCAGGAAGTTCGTCGCCGCACCGAGCGTGTCATTAACCAGAAGTGGCGTCGCAGCCCGATGGTTGTTCCGACAATCGTGCCGATGTCCTCTGAGGCAGCCGAAGAGGTTACCGATGAGGAAATCCAGGAGTCGCGCGAAAGTATCTAAATTTCTAGAGCGTCTTTTAGCGTAAGAGCCCGCATCCACCTACAACCGTGTGGATGCGGGCTTCTCCGTGCCTGGTCTAGGCTGGAGCTATGACTTTTGCTGAACGGGAACGTGAAGACCTAGCTAATCTACTGCTCAGCGTCGGCCCCGACGCACCGACCTTGTGCGAGGGGTGGACGACCCGGGATCTTGCCAACCACCTGTACATTCGCGAAAACCGTCTGGATGCCGCTGGCGGGATGTTCGTCAAGGCGCTTTCGGACCGCCTCGATGCTGTTACCGCTGAGGTCAATCGAATGCCCTACGTCGAAGTGGTGGGGAAGTGGGGTAGTGGTGCTCCGCGATGGAATCCAATGAACTGGGCAGACCGCTACGTCAACGCTGCGGAGAACTTCGTCCATCACGAGGATGTCCGTCGTGCCCAGGAAGGCTGGACCGTTCGTCAGCTGCCACCCTCCGGAGTTTCGGACCTGTGGCGTCTGGTCACTACTGCCGGCCGTATGATGTTGCGCGGTTCGACCTCGACCGTGGTGCTAATGCGTGACGACGGAGTTGCGGTGACCCTAATCGACAACAGTGCTAAAGGTGCTCCAGTTGTGACTGTCCGCGGAAGCGTCGGGGAACTGGTGTTGTGGCTCTATGGCCGTGGCGAGGTGCGCGTCACCATCGACGGCGACGAATCGGGCATCAAGCGCAACAGTCTTTAAGATCACGTTCTCAGTTCTGGACGGTCGCGACAGCACGCCTGTTAAACAATGACACGCGTGTGACTAATGTGAAAACGATCCGGCGTTAGCTGTAAGGTAATGGTCATGTCTGCGACCAGCCGAACCAGAACTGACAATCGTCGTGGATCTTCCCGCTCTGCGGAGACAGATGCCACGCGGCGATACCCCGTGCACAGCGCCACGGAGGAATTCGAGCGCACTCCTAGCGCTATGTCGTTCGTGGGCAATAGCTTGGCCAGCGCCTGGACTGAAACTGCCCGCGGCGTGGCCGGTCTTGCCCGGCGGGTCAGCGGTCGCAAAAATAAGCGAAACGAAGAGGAGAATATGTCGCGGCGCGAAAGTGACGCCGATTTTTCGACGAAGCCCCGTAGGAAGCGTCGTAAAGCAGCTAGCGGCTATGACGATGTAATTGAACCGCCGGCACCGGCCTCCGTGTCAGCTGACGAGTTCGACGCAGATTTCGAGGAGGGTGGTGAACCGGGATCGAAGGATGGCCTCGCACTACTCGTGCTGGCGTTGGCAATTGTGCTCGCTGGTTCGACATGGTTCCACCTGGCAGGGCCAGTGGGGGAGTTCATTGAAACGGCAGTGCGCACGCTCATTGGTATCGGCGCTTTTGTACTTCCGGTGCTGCTCGGTGTTGTTTCCGTATTGATGATGCTGGATGCGATGCCGCGTCGTGAACGTCTGACACCTACCATTACTGGAGCTTCGCTGATTGTGGTGGGTCTGCTCGCAATTGTGCATATCGGCTCTGGTCGTCCTGCGGACTGGCAGGGGCGACGTGCAGCTGGTGGCGCAATCGGTGGTTATATCGGTTCGCCGCTAGCAGCCGGGTTTACCTCGTGGGTCGCCGTGGTTTTGTTGCTGGGCATCGTTTTTTACGGCGCTCTGGTGCTCTCTGGCGCGACGGTGCGTCAACTCATCGATGCCACTAAGGAATACTTCAACTTTTCCGAGTGGTCTTCGCGTCGTGCCGGCGACGAGCCGGAATCGGACGATCCCTACGGCAATGTCGATGACATGCTGGAACGTCGTGCGAGCTGGGATTCCGATACCGCATATGCCGATGAGGACTTTGACCAGCCGACGCAGCTAATTGAGCGTCGCCCAAGCCACAGCAGCCGCACGCAACATTCCTCGTCTCGTTCGACCGGTCGCCCTGCTTACCGAGCGCCCCGTCGTGGCGCGGATAGCCGTATATCCGCACCCGAACCCGCGCCTTACGACGAACCGGATACTGACGGTAACCTCTACGATCTTTTGGACGAAGAGCCGCAGAGGAACCGACAGGCTCCGCGACGTGCCCGTCAGGTTGAGGATGTCGACTACGATTCGGCAAAGACCACAGTGTTCGATGTCCGGAATGGGGCACCGCACTCCAATCGAGTTTCCCCAGTGGAGCCGGCGTTTCCGGCAGCTGAGTACGTGGAGGAAGCTCAGTCGGATGCAGTACATCGCGACACCGCTGAGACAGAATCGACTATTCCAGCTGTCGGGGGCACGAACTACCACGCTGTCGACGAGGATTATGACGAGTACTCCGAGTACCCGACGCAGGAGGCTGCTGCAGCTAATAACAGCGAACGGAATCGTGTTTCCGATTCCCGAGCTCCGAAACAGCCCGCTGTTCAACCTGAGGCCGTAGAGCCGGCGAGCGCGCCGCAGGGCGAGTCGTCTGTCGATGATTCGCGGGATGCAGTGTCTGAGGCTACCCGCCGCACAATGGATGCCATTGCCGCTCGTTCTGGTATCGATGCCTCTAAGATTCCGGCCACAACTCCGAAGTCTGAATTGGAAAAGGATGCCGAGGGTACTTCCGGGTCGTCGGCACGCACGCCGGAATCTGACTACCACCTGCCATCGACTAATTTGTTGATTCCAGGTGAGCGTCCCAAGACACGTACGGCGACGAACGACCGCATGATTGAGGCGATTACTGAAGTATTCGCAGAATTCAAGGTCGATGCTGCGGTGACTGGTTTCTCTCGCGGTCCGACGGTGACTCGCTACGAGGTCGAGCTTGGCCCGGGCGTGAAGGTCTCGAAGATCACGAACCTGCAGTCCAACATTGCCTACGCGGTAGCGACCGACAATGTCCGCTTACTGACTCCGATTCCGGGAAAGTCGGCCGTTGGTATCGAGGTGCCGAACAACGACCGTGAGATGGTTCGGCTTGCCGACGTACTCAACGCGCCCAAGACCGTTGCGAACGATGACCCGATGCTGATCGGTCTCGGTAAGGATATTGAGGGCGAGTTTATCTCGCACTCCATCCAGAAAATGCCGCACCTTCTCGTTGCCGGTTCGACCGGTTCGGGTAAGTCCGCGTTCGTAAATTCGATGTTGGTTTCGCTGCTGACTCGTGCGACCCCGGAGGATGTCCGCCTGATTCTGGTGGACCCGAAGATGGTCGAGCTGACTCCATATGAGGGGATTCCTCACCTGATTACGCCAATCATCACTCAGCCGAAGAAGGCCGCGGCGGCTCTGCAGTGGCTGGTTGAAGAGATGGAACAGCGCTACATGGACATGAAGGCCGCCCGCGTCCGTCACATCAAGGACTTCAACCGTAAGGTCAAGTCCGGTGAGATTACGACCCCACTTGGCTCGGAGCGCGAGTACCGTCCGTACCCGTACATTGTCTGTGTCGTTGACGAGTTGGCAGACCTGATGATGACCGCACCCCGCGATATCGAAGATGCGATTGTGCGCATCACGCAAAAGGCCCGTGCCGCCGGTATCCACTTGGTGCTGGCTACGCAGCGTCCGTCTGTGGATGTGGTCACCGGCTTGATTAAGACGAACGTGCCATCGAGACTGGCATTCGCTACCTCGTCGCTCACGGACTCCCGCGTCATTCTTGACCAGGGCGGTGCTGAAAAGCTCATTGGTATGGGCGATGGCCTGTTCATCCCACAGGGTGCAGGCAAGCCGCGACGTCTTCAGGGGGCCTTCGTCACAGACGAAGAGATTCAGGCAGTAGTCGATGCAGCTAAGGCGCAGGCCGAGCCGGATTACACCGAGGGTGTCACGGAGGATAAGAGTGCTGAGGCTGAGCGCAACATTGACCCCGATATCGGAGATGACCTGGAAGATTTGCTTCAGGCAGTCGAGCTGGTGGTCACCGCACAGCACGGGTCGACCTCGATGTTGCAGCGCAAGATGCGAGTCGGTTTCGCCAAGGCCGGTCGACTGATGGATCTGATGGAAACTCGCGGAGTGGTTGGACCGTCAGAGGGATCTAAGGCACGTGAGGTGCTGGTCAAACCAGAGGAGCTCGAAACCATTAAGTGGATGATCAAGGGCGCAAACCCGGAGGATGCTCCTAAGGAAGAAGTAAACGTAGTCGACGCTGATCCGAATCAGTCTATGGCGTAGGACGACCCAACCTTACCGCCGTTTCTGATTGCGTGTATAGTCGGCACACGTGGAGGGGAGTATCCCCGGTAAAAGTGGATGTTTTCCGCTAGCCCGTGACGGTTATCGTCAGCACGGATTGGACGCACAGACTCGTCTTGCGCACATCGAATCCCGGTGCCGTCACTTTTGCCACTATGGCAGAAGCAGGAGAGACCTCCGGTTCATGTTCGCACGACCGGAGGTCTTTTTTAATATGCATGTCCCCGCATTGGTATGGATTATCACCATTGTGGTCGTCATGGGTTTTATCGCCTTTGACTTCTATGCACACGTTCGCACGCCGCATAACCCAACTATGAAGGAAGCCGGCATCTGGACCGCTTTCTACGTAGTCTTGGCATTAATTTTCGGCGGAATGGTGTGGTTGTTATGGGATCACCACCGAGGCATTGAGTTTCTATCGGGCTATATCACCGAAAAGGCGCTCAGCGTAGACAATCTATTTGTCTTTGCACTCATCATCGGCGCATTCAAGATTCCGCGCCAGTACCAACAAAAGGTTTTGCTGTTCGGTATTGCGATGGCGCTGGTATTCAGAGGCCTGTTCATTTGGGCTGGTGCGGCAGTTATTGCCAAGTGGTCTGACGTTTTCTACCTGTTTGCAATCTTCCTGATTTACACGGCTATCAAGACGGTGTACGACGAAGCCGTCGATAAGCCGGAACCCGATCCGTCGGATATGAAGCTGATTCAATGGCTGCGTCGAATCGTCCCAATTTCGGACCATTACAACAAGGACAAGCTGACCGTTAAGGAAAACGGCAAGCGTTACTTGACTCCACTTGCCATCGCGCTGGTGTCCATCGGTTTTATCGATGTGATGTTTGCGTTTGACTCTATCCCGGCTATCTACGGCCTGACGGATGAGGCATATATCGTCTTTACTGCAAATGCCCTTGCTCTCATGGGGTTGCGACAGATGTACTTCCTGCTCGACGGTCTGCTGGATCGCTTGGTGTACCTGGCTTATGGCCTGGGTGTCATCCTGGCCTTTATTGGTGTGAAGTTGCTGTTGCACGCACTGCATGAAAACAACCTGCCGTTTATCAACAGCGGTGAGAACGTGTCGGTGCCTGAAGTATCGACCTGGGCGTCGCTGGCGGTCATCGTCATCGTTCTGGTGGTGACTGTCCTGGCATCGTGGCTCA
Organism: Corynebacterium sp. LK26; assembly: GCF_014335085.1. Taxonomy (NCBI): domain Bacteria; kingdom Bacillati; phylum Actinomycetota; class Actinomycetes; order Mycobacteriales; family Corynebacteriaceae; genus Corynebacterium; species Corynebacterium sp. LK26. Next base: position 330,268 of record NZ_PDHB01000001.1, on the reverse strand, counting down.
AGAGCAAGCGTGATGAAAACATGGGTGCGATTGCCCTTCCGCGTGTTCACCACGATGATGATGGAAGCCGCGATGGCCTCGGCTCTCACGCCTCCTCTACTTCTGTCAGTGAGGGGTCAACGTCGGCCGGAAGCGAAACTAACGGTTCACACACCGGTAAGAACGAGCCTGGGCGTTAATCGAACACGATTGTGAGATAAGGTAACAACTGTGACTGCTCCAAGTGCTGATACAAGCCGTGTTTCCAACTGGAACTTGCCCAATTTCCTGACCGTGCTTCGCATCCTCGGAGTACCGGTGTTCCTGTGGGTACTTCTTCAGGAGGGCGGCGAAGCCACCAATTGGCGCTGGTGGTCGTTTGTCGTATTCGCGCTTCTGATGGCGACTGACAAGTTGGACGGGCACCTCGCACGTAGCCGTAACCTCATTACCGACTTTGGCAAGATTGCCGATCCGATTGCCGATAAGGCTCTAATGCTGGCTGCGCTGATTGGTATGAACATCATCGACATTCTGCCGTGGTGGGTGACTGTCATCATCGTGATTCGCGAAGGTGGCATCACCATCTGGCGTATGTTCGCCCTGCGTCAGGGGCGTGTTGTTCCGGCTTCTCGGGGCGGCAAGATAAAGACGGTCCTGCAGTCTGTAGCAGTGGGGCTCTTCCTGATGCCAGTGGACTGGTTGTTCTGGCCGTCCTGGATTGTGATGGTTGCCGCCATTGTCGTCACCGTCGGTACTGGTATCCAGTACATTGTGGATGCGCGAAAGGTCTCGTAGAGAAATTAAGTGGAGGGTAAAGCTGTGAACACAGTCGAACGCCTCGCCCAGAGCGACGAAAACGCTGACGGTGTCGATGGCGTTTCGCTTCAACTCGTCCAAACGCTTACGGCTCGTGGCGAGACTTTTGCAGCCGCAGAATCACTTACCGCAGGTCTTCTCTGCGCTACAGTTGCCTCCGTACCGGGAGCCTCCGCCGTTCTCCGCGGTGGCGTGGTCACTTACGCCACTGACACGAAGGCGTTGCTTGCCGACGTGCCAAAGGATGCTTTGGCCGCATATGGCCCCGTGTCCGAGTTGACGGCCCGGTATATGGCACTTGGAGTGGCAAATAAAGCAGTGGCGGACTGGGGGATTTCGCTAACTGGCGTTGCTGGTCCAGCGATGCAGGATGGGCACCCAGTAGGTGAAGTCTGGTGTGGTCTGAAACCGCCGGGAGTTTCGTACCTTGATGGGGTAACTGCTGTTAGGTTGCCGGTGAATAAAGAGGGGTCGCGCGCGGAGATTCGTCGTCAAGCAGTGGTATTGGCGTTAGAACTGTTGTTGCAGAATCTCGACGGTGAGTAGAATTTTTGAAAATTGGGAACAGGTCGGCCTTCTAAAGCGTTAGAGAAAGTGATGACCAACAATACTGCACTTATGACCATTCGCTACCCAGAGGTAGATAGCGCTGCCGCTTTCGAAGCTTCCATGGATGCCACAGCACCGTCGGCGCGGGTGGCTGTAGGGGAGCAGCCTGGATCGGTTGCAAAGTTAACGGCACAGGATTTGGCGGAACGGGGAGAATCCCGTGAGCCACTCCTGCGAGAGGCACTGGGGGAGACGCTGCGTGATATCCGTTCGCGCAGTGGACAGACGCTGCGTGAGCTTTCTGAAAATGCGGCTATTAGCCCTGGTTATTTGTCTGAGCTTGAGCGTGGACGGAAAGAAGTCTCATCTGAGCTGCTGGCGTCGGTATGCGCGGCGCTTGGTGTGACGGTGTCGGATTTGATGATGGAAGCAGCCACAGCGATGGCCCTGCATTCGGCGAGCCCAGAATTGGCAGCGATGTAGAAATTGGTTGCGGCGGTGGAATTTCATTCCATTGCTCCGGTACTTAGCACCCGAAGACGCTCGGCTTTAGTTAAGATTGGGTGCGCGATAAGCACAGACCTGCTTTGAGGTAGTTGCAATAAGAAAGGTGTATGGGACGCTATGGCTAATCCATTTGTAAAGCTGTGGAATTACTTGATGGCCGCTTTTGATTCCAAGATTGAGGAAAACGCTGATCCGAAGGTGCAGATTCAGCAGGCTATCGAGGATGCCCAGCGGCAGCACCAGGAACTATCGCAGCAGGCAGCGGCGGTGATTGGTAATCAGCGCCAGCTGGAAATGCGCCTTAACCGTCAGCTCGCTGAGATTGAGAAGCTGCAGGGGAACACTCGTCAGGCATTGCAGCTCGCTGACAAGGCTCGTGCTGAGGGGGATACTGCCAAGGCTACGGAGTATGAGAACGCAGCTGAGGCTTTCGCAGCTCAGTTGGTTACTGCTGAGCAGTCGGTAGAAGATTTGAAGGCTCTGCACGATCAGTCGCTGCAGCAGGCGGCTCAGGCTAAGAAGGCCGTCGAGCGTAATTCCATGCAGCTGCAGCAGAAGGTCGCGGAGCGCGCAAAGCTCCTCAGCCAGCTGGAGCAAGCAAAGATGCAGGAGAAAGTCTCTGAGTCCCTGCAGTCGATGAATCAGATTTCTTCGGGGGCTACACCTAATCTGGATCAGGTTCGTGACAAGATTGAGCGTCGTTACGCTAACGCTCTTGGTCAGGCCGAGCTAGCTCAGAACTCGGTTCAGGGGCGTATGGCTGAGGTAGAGGCCGCAGGCGTTCAGCTTGCTGGGCACTCTCGCCTGGAGCAAATCCGCGCAGAAATGAACGGTGGCAACGAGCTCTCTGGTGGCGAGGCTCAGAAGTCCATCGAGGGAAGCGCTGCCTCCAACGTTGACCCTGCTGTTGCTGAGCGCATGCGCCAGCTGCGTGAGGGCAATTAATTCTCCTACTCACCTTCACCACGTGCGATTAGCGAATCACCCATTGCCTTCGAGCGATTAATGGTTCGGATGACCACAGGTACGCCGAAGGCAATGATTGAGCCGGCAGCCCCTCGTGCTTTTCGAGCCTCCAGTACCTCGGCAGCGGCCATAACCTGAAGCGGAATCATACGCAGCGTCAGCGATAGTGCGAGCGCGATGGTGTCGACTGGTAGGCCGAAACGGGCGAACGGCTGCATCGCAGTGGTCAAAGTATCCATGATGTCGCTGACGCGGGTCGTCAGCGTTAGCAATATTGCCGCTGCGATTGCGGCGAGAAGCGCGAGGAAGGTCGTCAGCGCTTGCTCACCCCCGGCGCGCCACCACAGGAGAAGCGAAAGCAGCGCCAAAATGACTACGGCTCCACGGAGCTGTCGGAAAGCAACCATTGGTGGCACCTTGGCCACCGCATAAGCGAGGGTGACAATTGCCAGGGCAATCGCCCCGCCTAGCCAGGTATCCACGAGAATCCCGGTGAGCAATAAAAATGCGATGACAATGATGAGTTTGGGGGCCGTCGGGAGCCTGTGCACAGGCGACTTATGGTTTAGGTAAAGCCCTAACGGGACATCGGCTGGATGAATCATGAGCGGCCTTCTTCCGCACGAGTCATATCGCTGACGTATCGGTCAATAACTTCCTTCGGCGCACCGTCGTCGACGATTTCTCCTGCGCTTACACGGATAACTCGGTCGAAGTCCATAAGAAAATCCAGATCATGAGTGACCACGATAATTTGCTGCTCAAGCTGGGCGAAAATACTCCGAATGTGGAGACGATTGCGCAAGTCGAGGAGCGTAGTGGGCTCATCGGCAATAATGGTCGTGGGATTAAGAATTAACACTGCCGCCAGCGCCAGTAGCTGTTTTTGTCCACCCGAGAGCAAGTGTGGCGAGGCGTCAGCATGATCGGCAAGCCCAAACCGCTCGAGGGCTTCCTGCACCAGCTGGTTGCGCTCATCCTTTGGTAGTTTTCGCTTGCGTAGTGAAAAGGCAATGTCCTCTGCGACTGTAGGCATCACAATTTGATTATCCGCATCAGAAAAGATGAAGCCGACATTCTTGCGAATTGCCTTTGCCTGCTTTGCGACATTCATGCCCTCATACGTGACCGTGCCACCAGTGACCGGGCCCAGGCCGTTAATGAGTCGCACCAGCGTGGACTTACCGCCACCGTTTTCGCCGATAATGCCAATGCGCTTCTCTGTGAGAGTTAGCGTGGTCGGCTTCAGTATCTGGCGTCCCGAATAGGTTGCGGAAGCGCGGTCAAAAGCGATGGTGGGCATAGTGCGACTCGAGACCCTTTCTAATTCTGTGGGGTTAATTGCCCGAGGTGGCTGCTTCCTTAACCAAACGACTTTGCTTACGGTTGGCAGCGTCGGGAAGCAAATCAGGGAAAGCCTGCAGTACTGCAGTAGCAATAAGCGCGGCTACGACAACCTTTGCCACGTCGCCTGGGATAAACGGGACGTTGGTAATCAGTGCGTCGGTGAAGCTAAGTCCCATACGCCAAGCCAATCCGACAGATCCGAAGAAGTACTGTAGTAGAACTCCAACGAGGCCCGCGCCGATGAAGACGCTGATTCGTGAAACTTTCGCCCGTGGTGCTTGCTGGGCAATCGCGCCGATTGCGAAACCTGCAATTAAGTAGCCGACAATGTAGCCCACGGTAGGGCCGGGAAGTGCGGCGAGAAGTGGTTTCCAGCCCGCCATGTTTGGGACGCCCACGAGACCAACAGCCAGGAACAGGGTAGTGGCGAGGCCACCGCGTTTGAATCCGAGAATCATCCCGGCCAGTGCGATGCCCATGTTCTGTAGCACGATTGGCACGCCGAGGCCGCCAACGGGAATGGCAATGCCGCCGAGCACGATGATCAGTGCTGCGAAAGCAGCGATAAGAGTGAGGTCATACACCTTGGAATTATTCACAGCTCTCATCTTAAACCCATGGGTTGAGCACTGTTCAGGCAGGGGAGCGGGGATTAGGTTATGAAAAGAGGGTGGCCAGGTAGGTATCAGTGACAGGTATCTTGTACGTTGGTCTCATGCGATTGGCCGATTTTCACAACTTCGTCAACCACGAATTTGGGCCTCAGCACGGCCCGTGGCTGTTGCATTCCCACGTACTGATGGAATATGGAAAAACTCCCGCGGAATTGCTCGAGGACGGGGTCGAACCTCGGGATATCTGGTGGGCGCTGTGTAGGGAACACGATATTCCCGAAGACCGCTGGTACGGTCCTGACGAATAGGTTCCGGCGTAGACGACGGTGAATGCTTGCCGACGGCTCTTGCGTGTCGTTGCCATTCGAACAGGGTTTCGCATATTATCGAAAGTGCTGATGAAGTCAATCCGTCTGATTCGGTATAACTTCCGGGTGTAACCGGCAGTAGAGGTGTCGCGGACCAATTTGGAACCGGAACGGCTAGTTTCGCGCCTAATTAAGTGTGAGCGAAGTTTCTGTTTTGGATGAAAATCGGGAGACACATTCTCTGAGTACGGCTCCAGAACCCGATACCGTACGCGACAATGACCGCGACAATGACAATGAGGAAGAACAACGAACTATGGCTCGTAAGAAGGCTACGGCTTCGAACCAGGGCAATGATCGCCTGAAGGCGCTCGATGTAGCTCTGGCGAATATTGAGAAGGACTTTGGTAAGGGTGCAGTTATGCGCCTGGGGGACGACAATCGTCCTCCAATTCAGGTTATTCCCTCCGGCAATATCGCTATCGACGTGGCCTTGGGCCTGGGCGGGTTCCCGCGTGGTCGTATCGTAGAAATCTATGGTCCAGAATCCTCGGGTAAGACCACAGTCGCACTGCATGCTATTGCAGAGGCGCAGCGGCAGGGCGGTATTGCCGCATTTATTGATGCGGAGCATGCGCTGGATCCGGTTTATGCGCGCAAGCTTGGAGTAGATACGGACAACCTTCTGGTATCCCAACCAGATACCGGTGAGCAGGCACTTGAGATTACAGATATGTTGGTGCGTTCCGGTGCTATTGACATCATTGTGGTTGACTCGGTGGCCGCGTTGACTCCGAAGGCTGAAATCGACGGTGAAATGGGCGATTCCCACGTTGGTCTGCAGGCGCGGTTGATGAGTCAGGCGCTGCGCAAGATGACGGGTGCGCTGTCCCACACCGGTACCACTGCCATCTTCATTAACCAGCTGCGTGAAAAGATTGGCGTCATGTTCGGCTCTCCTGAGACCACCACGGGTGGTAAAGCACTGAAGTTCTACGCTTCCGTTCGCTGTGACGTACGCCGAATTCAGACGTTGAAGGATGGCCAGGATGCGGTGGGTAACCGCACGCGCTTGAAGGTAGTCAAGAACAAGGTGTCGCCGCCGTTCAAGCAGGCAGAGTTTGACATCATCTACGGCGAGGGCATTTCGCGTGAGGGCTCGTTGATTGACATGGGCGTTGATAACGGCATTGTCAAGAAGTCCGGTTCGTGGTTTACCTACGAGGGCGATCAGTTGGGGCAGGGCAAGGAAAAGGCTCGTATGCACCTGCGCGAGAATCCAGAAATTGCCCAGGAAATCGAAGTCAAGATCAAGAAGAAGCTCGGCGTCGGGGAATTCGCGGAGGTCGAGGACGAGACCGATATCGATGCCCCTGTCGATGTCGTGCCGGACATCGACTTCGATGATTTGGAAGACTAGCTAGCTCGAGGCGTAGTGCCGCGACACACGAAAAGTGAGGACCGTGGAGGATCGTAACGGCCGCGATGTGCGGGAGACTATCGAAAAGCTTGCTCAGCAAATTGCGGAAGCTGACGGTAGTTCGCTCTACGATGCGGGTCGTGAGGAATCCAAGGCCCCGATTCGTGCTAAGGCACTGCGCTTGCTCGATCAGCGAATGCGTTCCCGCAAGGAACTCGTAGAAAGGCTCGAGGCAGTCGAGGAGTTTCCAACCTCGATGATTGAAGAAGTCGTTGATGACCTGACCCGAAGTGGATTGGTCAACGACGAGCTTTTCGCATCCGAATGGGTGCGGCAGCGCTTTGCCAGTCGCGGCAAGTCGAAGATGGTTTTGAACCGGGAGCTGCAGGAAAAGGGCATTGATGTTTCACTTCGTGCAGATGCGTTGGAGCAGATTACGCACAACGCGGAAGAAGAAGTCGCCCGGAAGCTAGCGGCGAAGAAAGCGGCCACTATTAAAACAGTGGCACCTGACTTCAACTCCAAGCAAAAGGATTTACGCAAAGTCGTCGGTGTGCTGGCGCGGCGTGGTTTCCCCTCTGAATTGTCCATGAGCATTGCTCGGGATCAGTTAGAAGAGCGATACCGGGAACTCGAAGAGGACACAGATTAGCGCCGGTGCCACCGCACGCCGGATTAGCACGCCGGCTGCGGACCCGTCAGGTTTAAAGGGGTCGCTGATTGGGGAAATGGGCCATAAACAGCTAACCTAAACTGCCGTGACTACCCCTTCTTTGAACTCTCAGCAGCAGTCTTCGCCTCGCACATATGAGGTACGTACGTTCGGTTGTCAGATGAACGTCCATGACTCGGAACGACTGTCTGGCTTGCTGGAAGAAAACGGTTATGTAGCGGCTGCAGAAGGCGATAATCCTGATCTGGTCGTTTTCAACACCTGTGCCGTTCGAGAGAATGCGGACAATCGCCTTTATGGCACGTTGGGACAGCTCAAACCAGTCAAGGATGCTCACCCAGGCATGCAGATTGCCGTCGGTGGCTGCTTGGCCCAGAAGGATAAGGACGTCGTCGTAAAGAAGGCCCCATGGGTGGACGTTGTCTTCGGTACGCATAACTTGGGTTCGTTGCCAGCACTGTTGGAACGCGCCGCTCATAATGACCGGGCTGAAGTCGAGATTAAGGACGCACTGGAAGAATTTCCCTCGGTGCTGCCGGCCAAGCGTGAATCCACTTACGCAGGTTGGGTGAGTATCTCCGTAGGCTGCAACAACACGTGCACCTTCTGCATCGTCCCCAGTTTGCGTGGTAAGGAACGCGATCGTCGTCCAGGCGAGATTCTCGCTGAGGTGCAGGCACTCGTGGAGCAGGGCGTTACTGACGTCACCCTCCTTGGACAGAATGTCAACGCCTATGGTGTTAACTTCGCCGACCCTGACATGGAACGCGACCGCTCGGCTTTTTCCAAGTTGCTGCGCGCCTGCGGCCAGATTGAGGGGTTGGAGCGCGTGCGCTTTACGTCTCCGCACCCAGCTGAGTTCACCGATGATGTCATCGACGCCATGGCGGAGACACCGAACGTGGTTCATCAGCTACACATGCCACTACAGTCCGGTTCCGACCGAGTGCTGAAAGACATGCGCCGTTCCTACCGCACCAAGAAATTCCTGGGAATTCTGGAGAAGGTTAGGGAAAAAATGCCGGATGCCGCCATTACCACTGACATTATTGTCGGTTTCCCAGGCGAGACTGAAGAGGACTTCCAGCAAACTCTCGACGTGGTGGAAAAGGCTCGTTTTAGCTCGGCGTTCACCTTCCAATACTCGCCCCGCCCGGGAACTCCGGCGGCAACCATGGCGGATCAGGTTCCACCACAGGTTGTGAAGGAACGCTATGGTCGGCTGCTAGCGCTTCAGGAGCGTATTTCCGAGGAAGAAAACGCTAAGCTAGTCGGCCGGGAAGTCGAGCTGCTGGTCAGCCAGTCCGATGGCCGTAAGAATGCGGAGACTCATCGCATGTCTGGTCGTAGTCGGGATGGCCGCCTGGTGCACTTCAGCCCGTCGGAAAGCGAACCAGGCATCGTCGACCGCAAGATTCGCCCAGGTGATTACGTGACAGTACGCGTGACCGACTCCGCACCGCACTTCCTCATTGCTGACTCCGGTGTGCTCACACACCGCCGCACTAAGGCGGGCGATAATGTAGAGGTCGGCCAGACTCCGACGACCGCGCCGATCGGAGTTGGTCTGGGCTTGCCAAAGATTGGGCGCCCGGAGAAAACGAGTGTAAGTGAGGGATGCGGCTGTGAGTAGTGACAAGGCTTCGCCGGAAAGTGATATGGAATCCACTAGCGAGCAGTCGGTGGAATCCGCGCAGGCGTTGCGGGTTCAGGAGCGCAAGGCCGCTGGCGAGCTGGATCTCGGCCGTGCGGTGATTCCGATGATGGTTGCCGTCATCGGCCTCATTACGAGTTTCTTCCTTCCGCACTCGGGCGTTGTTTTGGGCTTTGATGTGTTGCTGGATACGGATGTTGCGCATCAGTACTTCACGACTCGACCGGAGCGAATTTACTCCATTCTCGTGGTGGTAGGTGTCTTGCTAGCTATTGCCACGCTGATTACGCGGACGACGATTCTCGCATTCGTCACCTGGTTTTTTGCCTGTATTCAGATGGTCTACTCAGTCTTCGCTGGTTGGATGCGTCAGTCTCGTCCACAGGAACTGGCCGGCGAGGGTATTTCCTTCGGCCTGATGCTCGGTATTTTCTGCAGTTTTCTACTGGCCATCTCCGTGACTTTCATCGCTTTCCGACGTAGTAAGGAGCAGCTCGCAATCGCGACGAAACGTCGCAAGCACGCTGACACCGATCCGGTACTGCGCGCGCAGCAGGTTTACCTGCGGGCGGGCCTGACCCCGAATACGACTACGGATGTTGAGGTCGTCGACGACCGCCGTGAACGCGCTCGCCGACGCAATCGTGTCCAGCAGGGCAGTAGCGCGGATAATGTCTCTCAGCAGACCGGCGAAAAGGACGAACAGGTCAGCGACGAGTAGTGAGACTTTTTAACTAGCGCAGTAAGTATGGGGCTCTCTTCCATTCCGGAAGAGAGCCCCTTACTTTTAACCATCGACGCGTTGCCAGCGCGTAGCTGAGCCAGGATTCTGTTGCGGACGCCGGAGAGCGAGAACCTGCTTCCCCGACACACAACTAGCTTCTGTTAGAGCTCCTTGAGAGTCTCCGCGGCCTGCTCTGCCCACTGTCGCCACTGTTCGGCCTGCTCCCGAGCCTTGGCGGCCTGAGAAGCCTTGCCCTTCGCCTCGAGTTCGGCGGCCTTCTGCTCAAACTCCGCTGCGCGGTTGGCGAACTGCTGGACGCGAGCCTGTGCTTCGGGGTCGGTACGGCGCCACTGCGAATCGGCAGCATCGGAGACGCGCTTTTCCAGTGCGCCAATGCGGTTTTCATACTCACGCACACGACCACGCGGCACAAAGCCGATGGCCTCCCATTTCTCCTGCAACTGACGCAGTTCGTTGCGAGCGTGATCGAGGCCCTTGGACGGATCAATGCGGTCTTCGTATTCAGCCAGCAGTGCGTCCTTGGCCGCAGCGTTTTCCTCGAACTCCTTGTCTCGAGCTTCGTTGACCGCGTTGCGAGCACCAAAGAACTCATCCTGGGCGGCCTTGAACTGCGCCCACAGCTTGTCATCGACCTCGCGTGGGGCTCGACCAGCGGCCTTCCACTCAGCCATCAGGTCACGGAAGGCAGCAGCGGTGCCACCCCAATCAGTGGAGGTCTTCAGGGCCTCAGCTCGCTCAATGATGTCCTCCTTAACGCGGCGAGCAGCCGCACGGTTGCGGTCCAGTTCCGCAAAATGGGCACCGCGGCGGCGGTTGAAAGAATCACGCGCGCGAGAGTAACGGCGCCAGAGTTGATCATCAGTTTTGCGGTCGATGCCGCGAATCTGCTTCCACTCCGTGAGAATCTCGCGGATACGGTCGCCGGCGACCTTCCACTCGGTGGAGTTCTCTGCGAGCTCCTCGGCCTCTGCGGCGAGCTCTTCCTTACGTGCGATGGCGTTCTTACGGCGCTCTGCCTTGTCGTGAGCGACTTTCTCCTCTGCGACGTGGGAGGTGGCAATGACCTCTGCAAGGCGCTTATCCAGCGCATCGATATCGCCGAGAACCGTGGCGGTGGCAAGGCTCTCACGCAGTTCAACTGCGTTGTGAGAAATGGTCTTTGCCTCCTGCGGGTGGGAGACTACACGAGATTCCAGTAGCTCGACCTCGGTGGCCAGATCCTCGTAGCGCTTGCCGTAGTGGGCATAACCCTCTTCTACGGTGCCAGCCTGCCAGGAGCCAATATTGCGTTCGCCGGCGCTGGTGACCAGCCAAACAGTGCCGTCTTCGTCAATGCGGCCAAACTTCTTTGGATCATTGTGGACGGCATGTGCCACAGCGGCCGACCCCGCAGGCGCTGGAGTAGCTCCAGGGGCCTTACGATGAGCCGGCATTGAGCCTGGTCGAGGTCCCGGACGTGGACCCGGGCGTGGACCTGGCTTAGGGGAATTGCTGGTACCGGTCATAGTGGGTAAACCTCTTCCAATCTTCATGCAGAACTGCCGCGCGACACGGCTGCCATCAAACACTTACGGTATGTGCTCGAGTATCCCAAAAATTTTGGCACAGCGCGCGTAACACCGCCGGAATAAGGCATCGACTAGCCCCTCACGGTAGCGTTGAGGACGTGAATTCGCGTTTGCCTCGGCTTGTTATCGTTCCGCGTGCGCTCCTCATCGTCGAGGAGCTGGGTGGTTTTGCGCCCACCGCCACGGAATTGCGCCGTCATGCCCGTGAAACCGTCGCGACGCTGTGGACAGATGACGAACCCGGGGAGCCCGGCGCGGTCGCTATTATCACTGGCAGGATGCAGGCGAAGTCCCCGCACCAGACCAGCGCACCCGACAGTTTTTCTCCGTATGGGGTTGATGTCACGGTGTCAGGCGGAACCGAATTACCTGAGCTGCTGGGACGCTGGCTTATCGAAGACTACGCGCGACGGAATTCTGAAGGACCCACTGGCCGCGTCATTCAGGCAACGTGCTTCGACTCTATCGCTGAGGCACTCGCTGCCGGTCACACGCGTCTGCTTGTGCTTGTCGACGGCGCATTCGGCCTTGCGGACGATTCCCCGGTCGGCGTAATTGAAGGTGCAGCGGAGGTTGATGCGCTGTGCAGTCTAATTGCTGGTCAGGACTGCTCAAGCATTAACGTGGAAAATATTGTGTTTCCAGCTCCCGGCGCGTACGCGGCCGAGTTATGGCAGCAGCTGAGTAAAGCTGCTGAAAGCTGGACGGGGTCTGGAATGACCGTCGTAAAGCGTTCTTACTATGACAGGGCGCCTTACGGCATCGGTTACCACGTGGCCAGCTGGCAGTGTGTTGCGAAGTAAGAGCTCGCGTTTTTAGTTTTTGTGCAGGAGTGTGAACTGGGTAGTGACGGCTTTCGAGAGTGAGAGCTTGCCGGTGCCGATTGCGGTGGTAGGGCCGACGGCGTCGGGAAAGTCGGATTTGGGGCTGGTGCTTGCGGAGCAGCTTGGCGGTGAGGTCGTCAATGTTGATTCGATGCAGCTCTATCGAGGAATGGATATCGGAACAGCGAAGCTGTCGGTGGACCAGCGGCGGGGGATTCCGCACCACCAACTCGATGTGCTGAACGTGACGCAGCCGGCGAGTGTGGCGACGTATCAGCGTGAGGCGGTCGCGGATGTTGAGGCCATTCGCGCGCGGGGGAAAGTCCCCATCCTTGTCGGCGGGTCGATGATGTACGTACAGGCGTTGGTGGACGACTGGCAGTTCCCACCTACGGACCCTGAGGTACGTGCGAAGTGGGAGGCAGTGCAAGACGAGATTGGTCCGGCGGCGTTGCACGATCGGTTGGCAGAGATTGATCCGGATGCGGCGGCAATTATTGAGACCAACGACCCGCGGCGCACTGTCCGGGCTTTGGAGGTCATCGAGCTGACAGGTAAACCTTTTGCAGCGTCGAAGCCGTCGATTGATAAGCCACCGCGGTGGAACACTCGCATATTGGGGTTGCGCACGCAGGCGGAATGGCTAAATCCGCGGATAGAACAGCGTACGCGGGGCATGTTTGCCGCTGGCCTGGTGGAAGAAACTGAGAGTTTGATTGCGCAAGGGTTGCGCGAAGGTGTGACCGCTAGTCGCGCGATCGGCTATGCACAGGTGCTGGACTACTTCGATGGGGTTTACGACCTGGATACGGCTTGTGAACGCACGATTACTGGTACGCGCAGGTATGTGCGACGTCAGCGCTCCTGGTTCAACCGTGATCATCGGATCATGTGGCTAGACGCTGCCGGTGACGTGCCGGGACAGGCGTTTTCCGCACTTGGTCTGTAAGAGATTCGGACCTCCCGCTAGCATCAAGGGCATGGTTTCATTTGCCAAAGGCCACGGTACGCAAAACGATTTCTTGATTTTTCCAGATGATTTGGTGTCGATTGATTTGACCGAATCACTGGTCGCAGCAGTATGCGATCGACAGCGAGGTCTTGGCGCTGACGGCGTCCTGCGGGTTGCCCGTGCGGGGAAACTCGTCGATGCCGGTGTTTTGGCGGCATTGCCGGAGGGCGTTAAAGCCGACGATTGGTTTATGGACTACCGCAATAGTGACGGTTCTATTGCCGAGATGTGCGGGAATGGTGTCCGCGTCTTTGCACACTATATTGCCGCGATTCACAGTCCGGACAGTGTCGTCGACGGAACCTTGCGGGTGGGCACTCGAGCAGGGCTGCGCGCTGTTTCGATTGATGAGCTCAGCCGCAGGCACGCGGTCGTTGGGGTGGATATGGGCCAGCCGGAAGTCCTCGGCCTCGCTACTGCGTTCATTGGTTCGGGCAACAATGCCCAGAAATTCGCCGGGATTGGTGTCGACGTGGGAAATCCGCATTTGGCCTGCGTCATGCCTGGCCTAAATGCCGCCGCTCTGGCGGAGCTGGAATTGGAAGCGGCGGGTAGTGTCGTGAAGCCAGTGCGTGCCGACGAAGCCATGTTCCCGAACGGCCTCAATGTGGAAATTGTCACCCCGCTGGATGCCTCTGATTCGGTGTCCATGCGAGTAATTGAACGCGGAGTTGGTGAGACCCGCTCGTGTGGCACCGGTACGGTTGCGGCAGCTATTGCCGCGCTGGCCGATGCCGGCCGGACTGAGGGGGTTGTGACAGTCAAGGTGCCTGGCGGTGTGGTGACTGTGGATGTCCACAAGGCCAGCAATGCGGATGGGGACTTCTCGGCGACCTTGACCGGACCGAGCGTGATTCACACGCTCGGCGATATTGAGCTGGAAGCCCTGTGACTGGTAGCTATTGCTGCAGGAGCACTAGCGGGGTAGTGGAAGCGGTGGGGAATCAGCGGACTAGTGTCCGCCGCAGCCACCGTCGCCACAACCACAGCCGCCATCGCCACAGCCGCCTCCGCAACCTTGAGGCGGAATGATCTCACCGGTCAGTGAGAAAGTACCGGAAACGACCATGCCTGGCTGGGGAGCTTCGTCGCCGCCGGGGACAAGTACGTCCATAGGAGTCGGCAGAGCAAGGTTGAGCACCCAGAACTTCTTGCCGGTTAGCTCATTGACATGCTTGCGGGAGTTATTGATAACACCAGCCAGTTTCACGGTTGCGCTAGGCGATGCCTTCCCGACCTGATCTCCGACAATTGCCTTAGCACCTTCGAAGTCCAATGTTGTCGGGGTTGCCCCGGTGCGCTTCTCGTACTCTTCGATGGATGCGTCGAGGGTGAAATCAGTTGCTAGAGCTGATAGCGCGACATGCTCAAAAGTCTGAGTTCCGGCATCAACAATCATTGGCCCCTGTGACAGCAGGCAGGTAGCGACCTCGATGACCTTGTCAAAGTTATCCGAGGAGGGATCATCCTCGACGATTTCCACGAGCGCCAAGACATCGTCCACGCTGGATACATGGGCAGTGACGGTCGGGCTGCCCGCGAAGCCGGCGTAGGTAGAAAATGGTTCAACACCCAGGATGTGCAGACGCGCACCAGAGGAATCTTCGAAACGGACCAGCTGGCCACCGCGGACCTCGCCGATGACCGACAGATTGTCACTAGCGATCGCGGCTTCCATCGCGTCTCGCCAGCTGGGGTAGTCCATGCCAATGCTTCGCAAGTCAGTAGTCATACTTTTCGATGATACTTCCCATATCTTCATCTGCGAACTAACGAATCGCACGTGAGCACATTGTGCTCTGGGGTACCTAGAAGCATTCCTGCACGCCGCGGCAACTATTCGGATGGGACTAACAATTCTGCCACGCTAAATAGGTAAAGGTTAAGTGTGGCATAAATAACTTTCCTTAGGTGTGCCGGGTTTATTCCATTTAGGCATGCCTAAGAGTAAGCTCATCTCTGTAAACACGATTTGCTTAGCTTAATTCTTATCTATATAAGCGAGGTTTCTCATGCTCGGATTGCGGTCTCGAAAACAGTCGGATGACATTCAGTCGCTTGCCGACGTCCCGGTGGGGGTAACCGTCACTCTGGGAGCGTCGCATGTGGATGAGCGCCTGTGCCGCAGGCTTTCGCAACTGGGGCTTCGCCCTGGAATGAGTGTCACTGTGGGACGGAGTACGAGCGGCGGTGGGCGAATCGTCCATGCTGGCGCAACGCGCTACGCCATCGATGCCAGCACGCTGCACAAGATGTCCGTCGTGGGTTAGGTCCCCTACATCTCTTTTCTCACCTCCCTTCTGAAAGTAAACAATGACAACACCTATGGATTCCTCAACGCGAAAATTCGCATCTACGCCCAGCTGCCATGCTTGCAGTGGCGGAGCGCCAGCAAAGGATGGTGCACCTGTTGTCGCAGTGGTCGGCGCACCGAACTCCGGTAAGTCAACACTGTTCAATAGTTTGACTGGTGCGAAAGCGCAGATGGGCAATTGGCCTGGTACGACCGTAGAGGTCAGCCGCGGCGCGTGGAAGACCGATGCCGCTGAGTACGATGTCATCGATTTCCCGGGTGCTTACTCGCTGGATGCCATGAGCCCGGACGAAGAGCTCACTCGCGAGATGCTCATCGAGAAACCGGAAGAAGAACGCCCGGATCTCGTCGTTGTCGTTGTCGACGCCACGGCACTGGGCCGTGGTCTCTACATGGCCGCGGAATTGGCGGAACAGCCCCAGCGCATCGTTCTGGCTCTGACCAAACTAGATGTTGCCAAGGCCAAGGGCATCGATGTGAATCCGGACGCATTGCAGTCAGCTATGGGGATGCCGGTGGTGGCGCTGGATCCCCGTCGTAAAGCGGGAATGGCGCGGTTGGCCGACGCGGTAGCAGCGGCTCTGGACGGATGTAGTTCGGTGTCGTCACCGATTCGCCAGGTCGATGGTGAATCGATTGAACGCCGGGACGACGCACGCTTTGCCGCGATTGATGCGGCGGTTGCGGCATCTACGGGCGGGGTGGAAGATCGCCAGACTTTCTCCGACCGCATTGATAACGTGGTTCTTCACCCGGTGCTCGGACCGATTGTGTTCCTGGCAGTTATGTGGGCAGTCTTCCAAATCACGACGACGGTAGCAGCACCGTTGCAGGACGGTTTGGAAACCCTTATTACCGGTAATTTCGCAGATTTGGTTACCCGTGGATTAGAAGCGGTGGGATGGGACCATCCGATTGTCACCGGGCTGCTTGGAAACGGCATCATCGGTGGTGTCGGCATGGTGCTGACCTTCGTTCCGCTAATGGCACTCATGTTCCTGTGCCTCGCAGTACTCGAGGATTCAGGGTATATGGCGCGTGCAGCCGTGGTGGCGGACCGTGTCATGCGTGCAATTGGTCTTCCGGGTAAGGCATTTATTCCGCTCATCGTCGGCTTTGGCTGTAATGTGCCAGCAATCTCGGCAACACGTGTGCTGAGTAATCCGCGCCACCGCATTTTGACGGCTCTACTGGTTCCGTTTACCTCCTGCTCGGCGCGCCTGACCGTGTATGTCATGTTGGGTGCGGTGTTCTTTCCGGAACACGCGGGCACAGTCGTCTTCGCTATGTACGTGATCTCGATTCTGCTGATCGTTCTGACCGGCCTTGCACTGCGTAAGACCCTGTGGCGCACCATGCCGTCGGAACCGCTGGTCATTGACCTGCCAACCTACCAGCTTCCGACCGCACGGCTGGCACTATCTGTGATGTGGATGCGTCTGAAGGGATTCCTGCAGACCGCTAGTGGAATCATCGTCAGCACCGTCATCGTCGTATGGCTACTGATGTCTATTCCGGTTGTCTCCGGGCACTCCTTTGCCGATGAAGACCTGGCACCGCAGGACTCCGCATACGGTGCAGTCAGCGAAACTATTGCTCCTGTGTTTAACCCGGCAGGATTCGGTACATGGTCTCTGACAGGTCCGTTGGTGACGGGCTTTGTGGCCAAGGAAGCCGTCATTTCTACCTGGGCACAGACCTATGCAGTGGAGGACGTCACCGACTCCAATTCGAGCGAACAGGCCTCCAGCCCGCTCGCGGAGAATATTCGACGTGACTTTGACAATGCATCCGATGGACACGGATTGGCAGCAGTCTGGGCCTATATGATCTTCCTGCTGGCTTACACACCGTGCGTGGCTACGCTCGCGGCACAACGTCGAGAGATCGGCGTGAAGTGGACGGGCTTCGGTTTGCTAGCGCAGCTGGTCGTTGCATGGGCACTGGCCGTGATTGTTTTCCAAGGGTTGAAGCTGTTCCTGTAAAGCCTCGTTGATTCCTAGTAGCTTCGGCAAAGCTACTAAGTCACACTTGCGAACTAGAAATCAGATCCAACAAGAATCGCGATACGGAAAGGAGCTATCGCCGTGGGACTCTTTAGAGCCAGGAAGAATACGACGGTTACTCGTCGGCCTTCAGAAGCCGTTCAGGATGCAATTGCGCAGGGCATTAGCTCCCGACGCAAGATTTGCGAAATCACTGGCCTGCAGCGAGCAACGGTAGACCTCATCCTTGACCGCATGGAACACACCGGCCAACTGCGCCGGGAATCCCTCGGTGGCATGTGCCCAGGCGGAGGTTGTTCCAACTGTGGAATGTCCGACAGTGGTACGTGTGCTGGTGGTAGTTCTAAGAGTGGTCCGGTCGCACTGGTTCTGACACGCAGGCCACCTTCTGCAGCCTAAGTCTTGAGCTTCGGCTCGGTATTCTCCGCACACAATGCGGAGAATTTGGCTTGTCATGCGACAATAGCAGCTAGTATGACGAATTTTTCCAACAACTTTGATGAGGTCAGCGGCGAAACGTCGCAGCAAGCTCGCACCTCGCACGAGATGGACGATTTTTTCATCGACGCTAATGATGCTGGCGAAAACGCTGATAGTGCCTCCGGGGATGCGTTCGCAACGAACGTCGGCACGCAAAGGGAACCTACCGTCGGTGATTTGGATCTGGAGGCGCGTTCCTCTCTGCGCCGGCTGACCAGGTCAGTAGCACATACTGAGTCTGAAGAAGTGATGGTCGAGTACCGTCAGCTCCGACTGGAACGCGTTGTGCTGCTCGGTGTCTGGACATCCGGGACCCTGCAGGAAGCCGAAGTGGCGATGGAGGAGCTCGCCGCACTGGCAGAGACTGCAGGTTCGGAAGTTTTAGAGATGGTGCTGCAGCGTCGCGATAAGCCGGACCCTGGTACTTACGTGGGATCCGGCAAGCTCAACGAGCTTCGCGATATTGTCGCCTCTACCGGCGCAGATACAGTTATTTGCGACGGTGAGCTGTCTCCCGGCCAGTTGGTGGCGCTGGAGGATCGCCTTGACGCCAAGGTTATTGACCGCACCATGCTGATTCTGGATATCTTTGCTCAGCACGCGAAGTCCAAGGAGGGCAAGGCGCAGGTCTCGCTGGCACAAATGCAGTACCTGTACACGCGTCTGCGCGGCTGGGGCGGCAACCTATCGCGTCAGGCTGGTGGTCGCGCGGGCTCCAACGGCGGCGTGGGTCTGCGTGGTCCGGGTGAAACTAAGATCGAAACCGATCGTCAGCGCCTACGCCAAGATATGGCGCGAATCCGCAAGGAATTAGCTGGCATGAAGACTGCGCGTGAGATCAAGCGCGCACGTCGTAAGGCTGGACACCTGCCGCGCGTGGCAGTTGTCGGCTACACCAACGCGGGTAAATCTTCGTTGCTCAACGCACTGACAGGCGCTGGTGTGCTGGTGGAAGACGCGCTGTTTGCGACGCTGGATCCGACGACTCGTCGCACCAAGCTTCGCGACGGTCGCACGGTGATTATGACCGATACGGTCGGATTTGTTCGCCACTTGCCGACGCAGCTCATTGAAGCTTTTCGCTCGACCTTGGAAGAGGTGCTCGAAGCCGACGTCATCATGCACGTCGTAGACTCCTCTGACCCATTCCCGCTGGAGCAGATTAAGGCTGTCAACAAAGTCATCAACGAAATCGCGGAGGAAGAAAAGGCCGAGATTCCGCCCGAGCTGTTGGTAGTCAACAAGGTGGACAAGGCCGATGGCATCACTCTGGCGCAACTGCGCCACCAGCTCGATGATGCGGTCTTTGTCTCTGCGCGAACGGGTGAGGGGATCGGTGAACTGGAGACCCGACTTGAGCTTGCACTCAATGAGCTGGAGTCTCACGTCCACATGTTGATCCCCTATGACAAGGGCAATATTGTCTCCATGCTCCACGAAGATGCGACCGTGCTGTCGGAGACATGGACAGAGCAAGGCACCCAGATGGATGTGCGTTTGCCCACTAGCCTCGCGGATGAACTGTCGGCATACCGCATCGAACCTGCAGCGGATCCTCACTTCACGGCGGATGCGAATGAGGATAGTAGCAACGACGCCTAGTCGGAAAAGGGAGAGCGGAGTTGGAATAGGGAGAGCGACAAAGAGCTCCGGCAGTCCTGGGTTTAATGCGGTATCCGTGGCGTGATCTGCGGTGGGCATCCACTAGCATTACAACCATGAATTCTACTTCTGACGCGGAGACCCAACAGGGAACCTCCGCAAATCCGCCTGCTGAAAACGCCGAACGTGGCCGTCTTTTCGGTTGGGATATTCACGGTGACGGTCGAAAGATTGCACCGGGAGCCGTGGTGGCTCCCAACGAACGCCTCGATTGGCCTCGTACAATTGGCATTGGCGCACAGCACGTCATTGCCATGTTTGGTGCAACTCTTCTGGTGCCGCTGTTGACTGGTTTCCCAGTCAATACCACACTGCTGTTCTCGGGTATCGGCACGATTGTCTTCCTGCTAATCACCCGAAACCGCTTGCCCTCTTACCTGGGCTCGTCGTTTGCCTTCATCGCACCACTGACCGCGACACAGGCGCAGGGTATTGGTGTTCAGCTCGGTGTCGTGCTCTGCGCCGGCATCGCGCTCATGCTCGTTGGCTGCGTTGTAAAGTTCGCCGGCAAGCGTGTCCTCGATGCAGTGATGCCACCTGCAGTAACCGGTGCCATCGTCGCTCTCATCGGACTTAACCTGGCGCCTGCCGCCACGGAGAACTTCGCCACTCAGCCGTTGGTCGCATTTGTCACGATGGCATCCATTGTCTTCGCAACCGTCGCTGGCCGCGGTATGGTCAGCCGTCTGGGTGTCCTTATCGGCGTACTAATCGGCTGGGTCTTCGCCGCTGCCACTGGAAATCTCTCGCCCGAGGCTACAGAAACTGTCGGCAATGCCGCCTGGATTGGTCTGCCCGCATTCCACGCGCCGGAGTTCCACTTCAATGCGATGCTGATTGGTCTGCCCGTCATCGTAGTACTCATCGCAGAGAATGTCGGTCACGTCAAGGCTGTTGCTGCCATGACCGGCCGAAACCTCGATGACATCGCTGGCGATGCTCTTATTGCAGACGGTCTAGCCACCACCATCGCCGGTTCAGCTGGTGGTTCTGGTACCACTACCTACGCTGAAAATATCGGTGTTATGGCCGCTACCCGTGTCTATTCGACCGCAGCTTACTGGGTGGCAGCTTTCACCGCCATTGCACTGGCTTTCATTCCAAAGTTCGGCGCACTCATCTTGACCATTCCTACCGGCGTGCTCGGTGGGGCAACGATGGTGCTCTACGGCCTGATCGGTTTGCTCGGTGTGCGCATCTGGATGGACGAAAAGGTCGACTTCAACAACCCGGTTAATCTCACCGCTGCCGCCACCGCGCTGATCGCGGGTATCGGTAACCTCACCCTCGACATTGGTTCGCTGACGCTGGAGGGTATTGCTTGGGGGTCGGTCGGCATTATTATCGGCTATCCAATTTTGAACTGGCTCTACAATCGCATCGGCGAGAACCGCTCGTAGGCCACCCGTCCAGGGCAGAATCTCGCACGAATGCTTAACGACGGACCCCGTGACCGTTGCCACGATGTTTCGTCGTTAAGCTCTTTTGCTTTTTAATCGCTCAGGTCTTGGGCGATGAGTTCGGCGATTTTCTCTACCGCAACCGCGTTACTACTGGTCACAGTGACTTCATCGCCGAATTCGGCACCGAGTGCCATGAGCATCAACGAGGATGAAGCATCGGCCGGTTCGTTGTCGGGCTCGTCTGAGTCAAGGAGCTCGACCAGAATTTCTTCCTGAAAACGGGAGGCACGCTCAGCGATGACCGTTGCAGGGCGGGCATGAATACCCACCTTGGAGCCGACGTGGACATGTTGAGTAACCATGCGAGCGGCATCCTGCCTTTCTGCTTCTCGATTTCCTCGATGCCATTTCTGAGCTTAATAGGTTGCCCGGATGGGTTGGGGAATGTTTGCTGAAAATCGTAGAAATGCTCGTTGGGATAAACCAGCCGGTGCGGTAAAAACTACGCTTCCGCTGAAACGTCTGCTTCTAGGTTTTGATTATCGGTGCTGACTTGCCGCGGCCACAGGCTTTTAGCTGCCACAACGAGAATTGCTGCCACTATGCTGCCCAAGACGATTGCAGTAAGCCATGCGACAGGGTTGTCGATTGCAAACAGCACAAAAATACCTCCGTGCGGAACACGTGTGGCCGCACCCAAAGCCATTGAGGTGCCACCGGTGACGGCACCGCCAATCACAATCGACGGAATCACACGTAGCGGATCTGCGGCGGCGAAGGGAATTACTCCCTCTGAAATGAAGGCCGCACCGAGCACCCAGCCCGCTTTGCCGTTTTGACGCTCCGCCGAACTGAACAGCTTTGGTCGGAGCACAACTGCCAGAGATGTAGCCAATGGAGGTACCATGCCCGCCGCCATCACAGCGGCCATGACCTTCCATGATGCGGGATCTGCTGAGGCGATGTTTGCGACGGCAAAAAGATAAGCAGCCTTGTTGATCATTCCGCCCATATCCACGCACATCATTGCGCCGAGAAGACCACCGAACAGGAACGCCGCCGTCGTATCCAGTGATTGCAGCCACTGCTGCAGAGCCGTCATCAGCCACGCCAGCGGCATCCCGAGCAGCAGGTACATGGTGAGCCCAACGGACATAGCGCCGAGCATAGGAATCACGACAACCGGCATCAGCGGTCGCAGCCAGTCCGGGACTTTCATCCTCAACAGTAGGGCTACAACTAGTCCCGCCAGGATGCCTGTCACCAGGCCCCCAAGGAAGCCGGCGCCAACCGTGACCGCGATGGCACCGCCAATAAAGCCTGGTGCAATGCCGGCTCTGCCAGCCATGCCAAAGGCGATATAAGCACTCATTACAGCCACAATGACCTGCATGCCGTGGTTGCCAATGGCAAAAAGCGCCGAGCCGAGATACAGCCACAGCCCACTACGATCAATTAGCACGGTGCCGAGATCTTCTGTCGGCACAGCAATCGGGGCATCGAGTCCGATAATCTCCGGCAGCCGCAAATCCCTAGTCACGGCGTCAGCTACTACACCAACCTGATGACCGCCGACGAGGAATCCCAGCGCAATCAACAACCCCGATGCGGCCACGAACGGCACCATATAGCTGACACCGGTCATAATGGCATCACGAACCCAGTGTCCGAAGGCTTTGTCACCGCCTAACGATGATTTATGTGCCCCCACCTTCGTAGTTGCTTGTACCCTCTCAGATGAAGGGTCTGCGCCTGTAGTACCGGTTTGCGAACCGGCCTCCTTGTCGTGGTCATCCTTAGGTTGCGGCGCCTTTCGGTCGTAGGCGCGAACCCGTGATTGTTCTGCTTTTGCCTTCGCTTGTTTAATAACCGCAGTAGGTTCATTGACTGCCTTACGAATTGGCACTTTGACCTGTGGTTTATCGCTGAAGCGCTTAAGCCCCGTAACCCCAATATCGGCTGCGATTACTAGCACGTCGGCCCGGACAATTGCCTCTGCGGGGGCTTCCTGGGTTCCTGCCGAGCCCTGCGTCTCTACAGTTAGTGTGACATCAGACATGCTTTCTGCCGCGCCAGTAAGCGCTTCGGCTGCCAAATAAGTGTGAGCGATGCCCGTGGGGCAGGCTGTGATGGCGACGATATTGGTCTTCGTCGGAGGTTTTTTCGCTTTCCGACGCGGCGCTTTGGTGATGTGCTCGCTAATGATCCGGGCGGCCTCTTCATCGCTTTCAGCTCCGCGAAGAGCTGCGCGAAACCCCTTATCGCGAAGTGCCTTTGCGAGTGCGGCCAGAATGTCGACGTGGACATCGCTGTTAGTAGATGGGACACCGATGAAAAAGAGCAGGTCCGCCGGCCCGTCTGGTGTGGTGAATTCCGTAGCGCTGGTTAAGCGGGCAAACATCAGGGTCGGCTTCGACCAATCCTCATGGCGGCAGTGGGGGATGGCTATCCCGCCCGGCAGACCTGTCGGGGCCTTCTCTTCGCGTTCGAGGGCTGCTGCGACGATACCGTTGCAGTTGGTGGCGCGGCTGGTCTCTACAGCTTTAGCGATGAGGTAGTTAAGGATCCTCTCCTTTTGCGGACCGACATCTAGGTTAAGGAACACTGTCGACTCATCGGCTAAGTCTGATGCAATAGCGGAAAAATCTGCCGAAGAAGACATGGTTTTCTAATGCTCCTTATCTAGGCATCGAAAAGCTAAGCGTCGAGCTGCCATAACCGGCCGGCCTCGGGGTGCACCTGTTCTGGATAGGGGATGGTCGTACCGGGAAGACTGGTTGCCGCCGCCCCATAAGCTACGGCGGTGGTTAGTGCATCTTGGTAGCTATCACCGCGTTCGCGGGACATAACGTAGCCGGCCAAAGCACAGTCTCCAGCACCGACCGTCGACTGAGCGACTATCGAGGGGGAGGTAGCAGCGAAACAACCGCCTGACTTCACTGAAAGCACCGCTCCTGCTTCGCCGAGAGTGGCCAGGACTTCGGATACGCCAAGCTCGTTCAGCGCACGAGCAGCCTGCGCTACGGGAAGATAGTTCCCTTCGGCTGCAGCGGCCTCAAGTTCTTCGCCGTCCTGATTAATGATTTGACCAAGTTCGTAGGCGTTCGGCTTCATCAAGAAAGGTCGCACCTTTGGAAATGCGCGAACGACCTCAGTCAGTGGGCCGTCGCTCGTATCCATAGCAACACGAATATTCGGGTTGACCGAATACACCGCCTCGGTGCATTGAACGTAAAAATCCCTGGGGACACCAGGGGGCAATGAACCTGCGAAAACTACCCACGTGGCGTGTTTAGCATGGTGGATTAGTTTCTCCAGGACACGCCTACGGTGCGCTTTCGTCAATGTCATGCCAGGGGAATTGAGCTTGGTGGTCGTCCCATCTGGCTCTGCGAGTGTGAGATTAACGCGGGCTTCGTTAGTCGTGTTGATGGCTTCATGAGGTATGCCAGAGACTTCCAACAGGCGCGTGAATTTTCCGGAGTCCGATGCCGGGTAGAGCGCGAGCGTCTTTTCTCCGGCGTAGTGCAACGCCTTGGACACATTAATTCCCTTGCCACCAGCCATGTCCTCAGCCATTGGTAGACGGAACACGCCACCTCGCTTGAGCTCCGTATCGAGTCGAGCAAGTCGATCGATTGACGGATTTACAGTCAAGGTCAGGATCATGAAGCAACCACAACCTCGACACCTTGCTCCCTGAGGTCATTGACGAACTGTTCCGGGGCAGAGGAATCTGTAATCACGACGTCGATATCTTCCAATGCTGCAAAGCTGACGAGGAAGTCGCGGCCAAGTTTCGTCGAGTCCGCCATAACGATGACCTTGCGCGCATTCGTAATCATCGCGCGCTTTACCGCCGCTTCCTGTGGATCAGCAGTAGAAAGACCGTGGTCAATTGTCAAGGCATTAGAACCAATGAAAGCGACATCGGCACGCATAACCGCGAGAGTGCGGAGTGCCGTATCGCCAGCAACCGCCTGAGTAATGACGCGAACTTGGCCGCCAAGGAGTTGAAGCTCAATGCGGTTCGATCCTGCGAGTGTGATGGCGTTGGGAAGAGAGTTTGTGACAACCGACCAACGGCGGTTATCAGGGGAGTGGACCATCAGCTCTGCAAGAGCCTCGGTGGTAGTTCCAGCATCGAGAAAAATTCCACCACCAGAGTCAGGCAGAAAATCCGCAGCACAGCGGGCAATAGAGAGCTTCGCGTCCTTTTGCGCGTTCTTTCGAGCGGCAACTGAAAACTCAACAGTCTGAAAAGAACGAGTAGCCACAGCGCCACCGTGTACGCGGTGAACTGCGCCCTCTGCATCCAACTGAGCTAGGTCACGGCGAATCGTCTCTGCTGTGACATCGAAAGCTTCCGCAAGATCAGCGACCGTCACGCGCCCTTCGACTGCTGTCAAAGACGCAATCTTCCGGCGGCGTTCCTCTGCGTACATTCCCCGCTCCTTAGCTGTTAAGAAATCTCAGCTTTACTATCTGTTCCCAGTATGCCCGTTTATGTCTGTTTCGGGCAACGAAAATGTGGGAAATTAGAGGCTGCGTAGGACGCTGACAATCTTGCCGAGGATTTTGGCGTGCTCCGCGGGGAGTGGGTCAAAGGCGCGATTATGGGGCATGAGCCACTTGCCAGCAGCGTCTTCGTGCCATTCCTTGACTGTTGCTTCATCTTCAAACAGGGCTGCAACAAAATCTCCCTGTTCGACCACGTCTTGGGAACGGACTACCACCCAGTCTCCGTCGAGAATGCCCGCGTCAACCATGGAATCACCCACGACCTTGAGTAGGTATAGCTGACCAGAGCCCGTAATCTCCATCGGAAGTGCCATGTGACTTTCCACATGCTGCTCCGCCAAAATAGGGTTGCCAGCCGCAATCTGTCCAACGATAGGAACGAAGATTGGCTCTGGCATGTCCTCTGGCATCTCGGGAGTTTGGGTGGTGCCAGTAGCCTTTGGCCCAGGCTTTACCGGAGTGAAAGTGCCAGCGGAGGACTTCGAATCCCTTACGTTTACCGCGCGGGGTTTGTGTGGGTCGCGGCGGAGAAAGCCCTTCTTCTCCAACTCCTTGAGTTGGTATGCCACCGACGAGGTGGAATTCAAGCCCACAGCATCCCCAATTTCTCGAATGCTCGGTGGGTATCCGCGAAGTACGACGGCATCCGAAATGACGTCAAGAATCCGACGCTGCCGATCGGTGAGTGTTTTAGGGTTCGCTTTCTTCTTTTGAGCCATGGAACATCCCTTCTCAAACTCTTTCGAATGAATCATAACTCAAAACTGTTCGAATCGTCGAGCATCGAACACTGTGCGCCCTTGAATTCTTTAGAAAACGTGTACATTATCCGTGCTCGGAGGCGGTGATGATGTCGAAAATCGAAAATAAATCCGGATAGCAGTAGACAATATTCGAACATGGTGTTATAAATCGAACATGACAAGTTACTCGAACAGTCGTTTGATGAAAGGGTCTAGACGGATTCTCCGCATCCGCCCTTGGACATAGTCTCCACAGCGTCGGGAAACGGTCGTACAACTCTTATTCTCTCCAGGCCGGCAACGGTGGGAGAGTCAACGTTGGAAAGGGAGAAAACATGATGTCTACGGTTTCAACCGCACTTGGTGTTAGCAGCACATCTGATATTGACTTTTCTCAAGTTTCCGAGCTCCCTGCTCGGACGACACGGAAAGCCCCGTTGGTGTGGGGTGAACGTAGTGCGTCTTGCACACAGCACATCGTTCGGCCCGGTCAGCGTGCACGTATTGCACAGCGCAATCGAAATGGGGCTTCATCGGCGCGAATGCGGAGGGACAGGTCGCGGCCCAGTCATGTCTCGGTCAACTACGGGCGTCCGTCTCTATCCGTTAGCAGGGCGCAGCAGTCCAATCGTAGTGATGTATCCGCAGGCACTAACCTGACTCGCCTGATGGCGGTATGGGCTCTAGGGCTTGGTGCTTTCTTCGGAGTTTTCGGCAGCATGGTCTTTGAACAGGGACAAAGTGAGGCGGTCGAAAGCACCTTTACGTCTACGTACGCTTCCTACTCCGCGCAATAATCATTCCAGTTTCCGGTGTTGGGGTGGGACGTAGACTGGAGACCGTGTATTGCCAGTTTTGTCATCATGATCAGACACGAGTCTTGGACTCACGGTTGATAGATAACGGTATGGGGATTCGTCGCCGAAGGGAATGCCTGAATTGCGGCAAACGTTTTTCTACGATTGAACGCTCGCAGCTGATGGTCGTTAAACGGGATGGAATCCCTGAGGAATTCAACCGCGAAAAGGTTATCCAGGGTGTTCGACGTGCGTGCCAGGGGCGCGAAGTATCAGAGTCTCAGCTGAAGAAACTTGCACAAAAAGTGGAGGAGAGCCTCCGCGAGAAAGGCACGCCCCGGGTGGACTCAAACGATATCGGCCTTGCCATCCTTGAGCCGCTCAAAGAACTGGACGAAGTTGGCTATCTCCGCTTCGCTTCGGTGTACAAGTCCTTTTCCTCCGCGGACGATTTCGCGCAAGAGATTGCCAGCATGCGCAAGGGGAAAGGACCGCAGGCTAATGGCAACGAGGTTAAAAAGAACTAACGCAGTTTATCCACACGTTTCTTTATTCGAGTCAGGGATACGCTCTGGGCGGTACCCAGCCGTTGTGCGAAAAGGCTGACGCGCAGCTCTTGAATGAGCCACTGAATATCCCGTACCTCCGCGGAATTCGAACGTGCCTTAGGCAGCTGCTGAAGCTTTGCCGCCAAGTATTCGCGGGCCTCAGTCACCTCATCTTCACGTTCGGCATCACGGTCCGGGTCACGGTTCATTTCCTCAAGCCGAATCTCCATCGCTTGGAGATAACGTGGCAAATGTCGTAGGTGCTGCCAACCGTGCCTTGCCACAGCGCCCTTAGGGAACATGAACTCCAGCTGGCGACGCATATCGTCAATAGCATCGCCTTCCCACTTGTTTAGCTGATTTACCACCGAGACATAACGAGGCATTGCCTGGGCAACGCCGACGACCAATTGGCGCACCTCTGAGGCGACTCCAGAACGAACGTGTTCGAGTAGTTTGTCGAATTCCTTCGGATCGCGGACCGGGCCGCCGGCAGCCATCATACGGTCGCGAATCACTGCGACACGGCAGTCCTCGACAAGCCCATCGGCGCCCCCATGTGGCCATGCGTCCACGCCAACACGTTGCTGGAGTGGAAGCCCCTTAGTCATTTGTGCACCATTTACTGGGCAATCCCGCAATAGCATTGTCAAGTTTGTGGTCGCCAACGTCGCCTCAGCCTGAGCCTTAGTTGGTTTGACCTCAATGGCCACGCCATCCTTGGTGGTCACCAGCGTCGGATACATCGTGACGGACTGACCGTCGACATTACTTTTGACCGTTAATGAGACGGCGCCCAAGTTCTCTGAAGTCCACTTTTTCACAGCTTCGCGTGCTGCAGACTTCGAACGTTTCGACACAGCAGTTGAGACCGTCGAGGCATGCTTGTCTCGAAGCGCAGCAAGATCTCGGCTCTGATCGACGATCTTTCCATGGCGGTCGACCACTGCGTAGTTAAAGCGCAAGTGTGCTGGCAGCTTCGAAGGGGCAAAGTCTGCACCATTGATGCCCGAGCCTCCGAGTCGTCGTAAAGCATCGGCAAAAACATCGACGAAGCGGCCTGAGTACGGAGTCATCGTCTCCAGCGCGCGGCGTGCGAAATCCGGGGCGGGGACAACGGACTTCCGCAGTGCCTTCGGCAGAGTGCGAATGTAGGCTTCCGCGAGCTCAGCGCGAAGACCTGGTACCTGCCAGTCGAAGCCATCTTCACGCAGACCTGCAAGAAGAGGCACGGGGACACGGAGAGTCACACCGTCATCAGGGGCGCCCGGTTCGAATTTATAGGACAGAGAGAAATCGACCGAGCCCTGCTGCCACATTTCGGGGAAGGCGTTGTCGTCGATGTCGCCGGCTTCGGGGTTGAGCAGCTTATTGGGATCAAAGTCCAGTAGATTTGGCTGCTTGGGCTTAGTTTTCTTCCACCAGCGGTCAAAATTGGTGGCCGTGGTGATAGAGGCGGGCAGCTTGGAGTCGTAGAACGCGTAGAGCACGTCGTCATCGACGACAATGCCGCGGGAACGCTGCTTTTCCTCGATCTTCTCGGCTTCGGCAAGTTTGTCTTGATTGTTCTTAAAGAACTCGTGATGTGTGTTCCATTCGCCGTCGACAAGCGCAGAGCGAATGAAGATCGAGCGGGCGGCGTCGGCATTGACTCGGTGATAAGGCATCAAACGGTCAACCACCACGGGCACGCCGTAGAGCGTCGACTTCTGGTAAGCCATCGCTGCACCGCGCTTAGTAGACCAGTGAGGCTTTGAGTACTGGTGCTTGAGCAGATGAGGGGCTACCTTCTCTAGCCACTGCGGCTGAATCGTGCCGACGTTGCGCGCAAAAGTGCGCGAGGTCTCGACGATTTCCGCAGCCATCACCCAGCGAGGCGGCTTCTTTGCCAACGCGGACGAGGGGTGAATGAGGAACTTAGTGTTGCGGGTGCCAGTAAATTCCTTGCCCTCGCCCTCGCGCGTACCAATCATCGATAACAGACCCGGTAACAGTGACTTTGCCACCTCGTCGGGATTGTCGACACCGTTGGTTGAGCTGCGGGCCGAAAGATGCCAGCCCAGCTCGGCCGTTGCCTGGTGGAGCTGACGCACCAAGTCCTGCCACTCGCGAACGCGCAGATAGTGGAGGTACTCGCGCTTGCACATCTTGCGGAATTGGTTACCGCTAAGCTCGCGACGCTTTTCCTCCAGGTACTCCCAGAGCTTCAGTAGGGAGTTGAAGTCGCTGGTGGTGTCCTTAAAACGGGCATGTAGCTGATCTGCCTGAGCTTGGAACTCCAGTGGACGTTCGCGAACATCCTGCAGAGACAAAGCGGCGACAATGACGGTTACCGCCCCAAGAGTGGTGTTCTCGTACCCTTCGACCAGCATGCGGGCAAGACGCGGGTCGACTGGGATACGGGCAATTTGTCGGCCGATGTCCGTCAGCTCGGGGGCATCAGACCCCGACGTGGTGGTAATAGCCTGAAGCTCTGTGAGCAGGTTAATGCCATCGCGGATTGCTTTGTGCTCTGGTGGCTGGACAAAGGGGAAGTCCTCAATCGCGCCAAGCCGCAGTGAAATCATTTGCAGTACAACCGAAGCGAGATTGGTGCGCAGAATCTCCGGATCCGTAAACTCGGGGCGCGAGAGAAAATCCTCTTCGCTGTAGAGACGAATCGCCACACCATCAGCTACACGGCCACAGCGTCCAGAGCGCTGATTCGCGGATGCCTGGCTGATGTCCTCAACTGGCAGGCGCTGCACCTTCGTGCGGGTGGAGTAGCGGGAAATGCGTGCGGTACCAGTATCGACGACATACTCGATACCAGGGACCGTCAGCGACGTTTCCGCAATGTTGGTCGCCAGCACAATGCGACGCCCGGAATGCGGAGTGAAGATCCGATGCTGCTCTGCATTAGATAGCCGACCGAATAGTGGAACGGCTTCTACACCTTTCCAGTGTTTGCCCTCGATGGCTTCGGCAGCTTCTCGGATCTCTCGCTCACCCGAAAAGAACACCAGGATATCGCCGTCGCCAAGCCGCATCAGCTCTTCACACGCAGCGATTACACCATCGATCTGCTCGATGGCGACTTCCTTTTCCTGCCCATTCTTCGCAACAACGGTCCGCACCAGCGGGCGATAGCGGATTTCCACCGGGTAGGTGCGCCCCGACACCTCGATGATGGGCGCAGGGTGCTCGTCGTCAGGCGCGAAATGACGAGCGAACCGTTCCGGATCAATCGTCGCGGAAGTGATAATGATTTTCAGATCTGGACGCTGCGGCAGAATATGCTTTAAATATCCCAGCAGGAAGTCGATGTTGAGGCTGCGCTCGTGCGCCTCATCGATGATGATGGTGTCGTACTCGCGTAGCAGTCGGTCGCGGCCAATTTCGGCCAGCAGGATACCGTCGGTCATCAGTTTGATGCAGGTATCCTTGCTCACGCGATCATCAAAACGCACTGCATAGCCGACGTGCTGTCCAATCTTTTCGCCCAGCTCATGAGCGATGCGCTCCGCGACGGAACGCGCCGCAATACGACGTGGCTGAGTGTGACCAATCTTGCCCCGCACGCCGCGTCCCAGTTCGAGGCATATCTTCGGGATCTGCGTAGTCTTACCAGAGCCAGTCTCACCAGCAATAATGACGACCTGGTTGTTTTCAATTGCCTCTGCAATGTCGTCGCGGCGCGCGGACACCGGCAACTGGGCAGGGTAGGTGATGCGAGGAATCGCTTTACGACGATCTTCTAACCGCTCCAGCGCAAAGTCGAGGTCTGCAGAGATTGCAGACAGCGCCTTCGGCGCGGATGCTCGCTTTAGCCGGCGTCGGAAGGACTGAGCCTCCCGAATCGGCAATTGATCAGCGAGCTGGTAGAGCTCCTTTTTACGCGTGTCCTTAGCAGGTTTGCCAGAGCGCTGTGGCCTGGCGGAATTGCGGTGGCCGGAGTGGTGGTTTCCCGACTGGGCACGTGGAGCTGGTTTATCAGAACGGCTAGGAGTACTCATGGTTGCCTACTAGATTAGCCGCGTCTGGGGAGACAACCCACATCTGTGCTGATTAAGAGGTGCTCGAGATAGTCCGATGGCAGCAGGGAGCGTCCTACTTTGCGGCTGCTAGCTCTTCGGCAACTTCCTTGCAGTCCTCGCGCCCACAGTGCTGTGTCTCGGTGTGCTCCCAGCAATCATCGCAAATAAGCACCTGACGACGGCAGGTATCTTCGTTGATGCAGTTCTGGAAGGTGTTTGTGGGCTTGCCGCAGTGGACGCAGTGCCCGAGCTGTACGTAGTCCTCGTCTTCGATGCCATCGCCAAACTCCATATGCATGCGCTTGTCGAAGACATATAGGGAGCCTTCCCACAGCCCCTTATTGCCAAACTTTTCGCCGTAGCGCACAATACCGCCGTCGATTTGGTAGACCTCTTCGAAACCGCGGTTCTTCATAAGTGCGGAGAGGATCTCGCAGCGGATGCCGCCGGTGCAGTAGGAGATAACCGGCTTGTCCTTCATCCAGTCGTACTTACCGGATTCCAGTTCGTCGATGAAGTCGTGCGTGGTCTGTACGTCCGGGACGACAGCGTTTTTAAACTTGCCAATCTCGGCTTCCATTGCGTTGCGGCCATCGAAGAAGATGACATCGTCGCCGCGTTCCTCGACCAGTTTATTGACCTCTTCCGGCTTCAAATGTGTGCCGCCGCCAATGACACCATCGACATCGACTTTCAGCTC
Organism: Corynebacterium sp. LK26; assembly: GCF_014335085.1. Lineage (NCBI taxonomy): Bacteria > Bacillati > Actinomycetota > Actinomycetes > Mycobacteriales > Corynebacteriaceae > Corynebacterium > Corynebacterium sp. LK26. The sequence continues at coordinate 298,093 of NZ_PDHB01000001.1, read as the reverse complement.
ACCCGGAGCACCGAAAGCGACGATTTCGTCGCGAACCCTGACGGAGAGTTTTGGAAAGTCATCAGCGCCGCCTTCGCTCCACTTGAACTGCATGGAGTGAAAAGCGGGGTACTGCTTGGTTTTCTTGATGTACTTCTTGCAGGCATCGAGATCACCGCCGACGGTGCCATTGATGCCGTGCTCGGACACCAGAATGCGGCCCTTGAGCCCTAACGACTCGCAAAGATCGCGCTGCCATAGCATGATGGCACGCGGATCGGACAGTGGGGCGAACTGGTAGTACAGAAGAATCTTGCTGATGCTCACGGGGACTATTCTAGTCTGCTCTCTCAGTTATCCTATTTTCGGCGTGAGCTGCTGGTATGGCTTAGTGCTTCTGATAGAGAGCCTTCTTCTGGTACTTAGGCTCCGAAGTCACTAGCACACCGAGGTTGCGGAAAATTGTTTCGTCCACGCTGCCCAGAATGGTGGTGGTGTGGACATCGCAGTTTCGAAGGTTCTTCAGCTCGGCGAGGGCTGCGCGGGCATCGTCGCTGGTGGCCGCCGACACGGAAAGGGCGATAAGAACCTCGTCGGTATGTAAGCGGGGGTTGCGGCTGCCCAGGTGATGCGTCTTAAGCGTTTGAATTGGCTCAATGGCAGCTGGGGAGAGCAAGTGCAAGTCCGGGTCGATATTGGCGAGCTTCTTGAGAGCGTTGAGGAGCATTGCTGCTGAGCATCCGAGTAGTTCAGAAGTCTTGCCCGTGATGATTGTGCCGTCGTGCAATTCGATTGCGCTACCCGGTGCCCCGGTAGATTTCTCAACTTCAAGTGCTGGTGCGACGACTCGGCGGGCGGCTGTCGACACGTTGGCCTTGCTCATAATCATGGCAATGCGCTGTGAGACTTCGTCGTCTGCGCTGTTCTTGTGTTCGTCGACAAGAGCCTTGTAGTAACGGCGAACGATTTCCTGGTTGGATGCCTCTCGGCACACTTCGTCATCGTCGATACAGTAACCGGCCATATTGACGCCCATGTCGGTCGGTGACTTGTACGGCGACTCGCCCGCGAGCTTCTCCAACAGAGTGCGCAGCAGTGGGAAGACCTCGACATCACGGTTATAGCTGGTGACCTTGGTGTCATAGGCGGCCAAATGAAAAGGGTCGATGAGATTGATGTCATCGAGATCAGCTGTTGCCGCCTCGTAGGCCAGATTTACCGGGTGTTCGAGTGCCAGGTTCCAGATAGGGAAGGTCTCAAACTTTGCGTAACCGGAACGAATTCCGTGTTTGTGATCGTGATAAATCTGCGATAGACAGGTCGCCAGCTTTCCAGAGCCCGGGCCCGGCGCTGTAACAACGACCAAGTCCCGCGACGTTTGCGCCCATTCATTCAGCCCGAAGCCGGCTTCACTGACAATTTTCTCCGTGTTTGTCGGGTAGCCCTCGATATTGCGATGGCGGATTACGCTCAATCCGAGTCGCTGCAGGCGCTCAATGAAGTTCTTTGCCAGGGTGTTGTCGTCGGAAAGCTGCGTGACGACGACGCTGTCGACTAGAAACCCGCGTTCACGAAAGACATCGACGAGGCGCAGCACATCGTCTTCGTAAGTGATGTCGAGGTCAGCGCGGACCTTGTGGCGCTCCAAATCCTTGGCATTGATGCACACCATGATTTCCAGATCGTCTTTGAGGCGATCGAGCATAGCGATTTTATTGTCAGGCGTGAAGCCGGGGAGCACGCGCGAGGCATGCATGTCATCAAATAGCTTGCCGCCCATTTCGAGATAGAGCTTGCCGCCTTCACCTGCGATGTCTGCGCGCCGCTTCTTAATATGAGCGGATTGCATTTCGATGTACTTTTCGCGGTTAAAACCGACAGCCTGAGCCATGGTGCCCTTTCTGAAGTTGTGTCTGCGAGGAGCGCGCTAAAGCTTGCGAAATTCTACTGTGTCCATGGTAGTGATACTGCCTTGCGAATGTCGTATCGGTTACTGCTGTCGCGGGGGGAATTTTGGGAACTTTGGCTTATTAGGCCACGCGTAGGGGATTGTCTGATTAAAGTCCAACATATTGATATTCAAAAAGAAATATGAAGAGGATGTGACATGCTCGATCCCCAGATGGCATCATCGTCGAATTCGGCAGAACCAACCGCACGCGCCCCGTACCAAGTGGGCAGGCGAGGCTTCCTCGTCGGAGCAACTGCCGTGTCAGCTGCGAGTATGATGCCTGCCGTAAATGGTGCATCAAAGGCAAACGCCGCTCCTGCAAACGGGGCTTCTGCCGCCGCGGGGAATTCGACCACCACTTTGAATGTCGGTCGAGGAATGGCTGACATGACAGGCGAGCCACTCGGCGCTGGCATGAACGGGTATGCGGTCATGGACCAGACCACCTCGGGTCTGCGTCTTCGCCAGATGGCGCGTGCATTCATCTTCGGTGATGACAACGACAACCGTGTCGTCCACGTCACCGCAGATATGGGGCTCATGTTCCAGTCCATCCAGATGGAAGTTCTGCGGCGACTGCGAGCTCTCTTCGGAGACCTCTACCACGAGGGCAACGTGCTTATCTGCGCATCTCATACGCATGTCGCGCCGGGTGGTACATCGGGCCATCTTATGGTCGACCTGACTACTCTCGGTTTCCGTCCCGTCACTTTCGAAGCTGTGGTCGTCGGTGTGGTCAAGGCTATTGAACGTGCACACGCTGATTACCAGCCGTCGACTATCCACCTGACCAAGGGGATTGCCAAGGATGCGGGTGTTAACCGCTCCCTGGAGGCATTCAGGCGTAACCCCGAGGAAGAACAGCGTCTTTTCCCCGACGGAGTCAACCCGGAAAGCCATACACTGCACGTGAGTCGCGGTGGTCGCGAAGTCGGATTGATTAACTGGTATGGAATTCATCCGACCACCTTCGGCCCCGAGCACACCATCATCGACGGCGACAACAAGGGCTATGCAGCATGGAAGGTTGAGGTCGACCGCGGGGTTACCCACCGTGAGCCGGCCGATGCCCCCTTTGTCGCCGCATTTACCATGTCGTGCCCGGGTGACATCAGCCCGAACATGGGGCTCGTGCCAAATTCGGGTCCCGGCAACGGAGACGAAGCAGAGTCCGCCCGCATTCTCGGTCAGCGTCAGATTGACGCTACCCAGGGTCAGACCATTGCACTGCCAGGAGGCGGAATCTCTACCGTCCACAAGTGGGTCAACCTCGGCGATGTCGACATTGACGGCCAATTCACGCCCGACGGCCAGCCGCACCGCACTGGACCTGCAATCCTCGGTGCGGCCTTCGCAGCCAGTAGCCAGGAGGACGGCGGCGGCGAACCAGCCCTAGGTTTCAACGAGGGCCAGCGTGGAGGCACACCGTGGGTACGTCAGCTCAATAACGTCGTACTCCCGAAAAATATCGGGGAGATTCAGGGCGAGAAAGAATGCCTGCTGCCAGTGGGCTACATCGATGGTCTTCTCCAGCAGACCCACATGTTCTCCATCACCCGCATCGGTGGCTTCACCTTGATTACCAACGGCCTTGAACCCACCACGATGTCGGGTTACCGCATGCGTCAGCACGTCGCCGATGTCCTCGGCGTTCCAATCGACACTGTCATCTGCCAGGGCTACACCAACAGCTATGGACACTACGTCGTTACCCCAGAGGAATACGATCAGCAGGACTACGAGGGCGGCGCAACGGCTTTCGGCAAGTACACGCTCAGTGCGATGATCTCCATCTATCACGATCTCGCCCACGCGCTTGCCGACGGCATGGCTGTCGACCCGGGCAGTGCTGCAGGTGATCTCACTGGCATCATCCCGCCGTCGCCAGCAGGAGGAAAGACTATCGATTCCGTACCAATGGGCAAGAATTTTGGTGACGTGCTCGAATCGACTGCAAGCGTCACGGTAGGGCAGCAGGCCGTTGCCCAATTCGTCGCGGCAAATCCGAATAACGACTTGCGACTGGAAGACGGCTACCTACTCATCAAGAATGACCGCGGTGAGATCGTTTCTGACGACTGGGACCAGGCAACTGTCATTGAATTTGCCAAGGACGGTAATTACACCACCGCCAAGGTCACTTGGGAGACCGGAGGAGTCGCGCCGGGCAAGTATGACATCATCGTGCGTGGTAGCGCGTTGGGTGCCGGTGATTCGCTGAACGAGTTCGAGGGAGTCGCCGCGGTGGAGCTCGTGTAAGAACGTCCAATTAAATACGTCCATGCGCACAATGTGACTTATACTTCGGCCTTTAAAAACTCATCAAGGGCTTGTCTCACGTATAGTCCGTTGTGCGCGTTATTTGTATGTATCCGTCAATTTGGCAGGAGCAATTTGCTTCATGAATACCTCAAACGATCCATATAGCAACAACGATTCTTACGGTGACGGCAGCCGGGACAATGAGTCCAATAACTATGACTCCCAGAGTCACGGTTTTCCCAACAATGGTTCGCAGGACTACAACCCTTACGGGTTCGATTCGGACGCACAACATGGCCCGCGTGGACCAGAGGATTCGCCACAGTGGAATCAGACTTACGGCCGTGAACAGGCTTATGGCGAAATTCCTTCTTATGGAACTGGCGAGTCGCGCGATAGTTACGGCGGGCAACCCTATGGTGCGGACTCGAGCTACTGGCAGCACCAGTCCAGCGGGGCTTCTGCAGCCGGTGCACTTGCTCCCGGAGTCAACATGCCAGGTGGCGATGAGCCGCCGGTGAAGCCTGTGGCACAGGGGCCGACGAAGGTCGACATTGGAAGTGCCTTTTCCGCGGCGTTTCGTAGTCTAAACAGCAATTTTGCTTCCTGGCTTGGCATCATGCTGACGTTCTTCGCCGTACTAGTCGCACTGATTGTTGGCGCAGCGGCAATTCTCTTTGCGACTGGTGACTTCGATCCGGACTTTGAGCCGAACTATCCAGGCGATGTTCCGTTTGAGGATCTAGGGTCAATGTTCGCGACTCTCGGCGCGATGGCACTCCTATTTGCCGTGGGCATGTTCGCGATGCAGGCATTTATGCTGCGCGGTGCATTCGAAGCTGTCGACGGCCGAGTGCCGAGCTACGGTACTTTCTTCCGTGTAAACCGGTGGGGATCTCTTATCGGTGCCTACATTGTCACGTTCCTGGTGGGGCTGCTCGCCATGCTTCCGGGGATGGTGCTCTTCATCGCTGGAGTATCCCTGTCTGCCAACGGCAGTGAAGCTGCAGCTGCGATGATTCCCATCGGCTACCTGTTGGTACTTGTGCTGTCCATCTTCATCATGCCAATCACAGCGACTATGCCGCTTCTTGTTTTTGATGGTCGAGCAACAGCACTTGAGGCTCCGGTCGTCGCATGGCGCTTGGTGAAGCCTCAGTATTGGACGATGCTCGTTGCATTCATTCTGACGTCAATTGTTTCTTCCGCAGGTGCAATGCTCTTCTATATCGGTATGTTGTACACAGTCCCGCTTGCTCTCCTCGTGCAAGTACATATCTACCGTCAGCTCATCGGTGGCCGTCGAGTAGTTAATGAAGCCCAGGAGAATCCGGGTTATTACCCGCCACAGCAGTAGCCAAAAACGTACAAGAAAAAGCGCCCAAGGAACCGATAAAAATTGGTTCCTCGGGCGCTATTTCGTCAGCAGGTAATCCTGCGGGGGAGCGTTCGGCTATCAAAAGCCGAACCTAAGCTCTGAATATTTAGCGGGTAGCCTCAGCGAAGACAGCCTGTGCAACACCAGAGACGGTGCCTGCAATCTTCACAGCTTCCCAGACCTGCTCCTTGGTCAGACCAGCATCGCGGACGACCTTTGCGTGAGAAGTCACGCAAGCTTCACAGCCGTTGATGGCAGAAACTGCCAGAGACCACAGCTCGAAGTCTTCCTTCTCGACACCCGGATTGGAGATGATGTTCATGCGCAGGCCGAACTTGACCTGTGCGTAGTCATCACCGAGCATGTGGCGAGTGCGGTAAGCAACGTTGTTCATGCCCATAACGGTGGCCGCACCAAGCGCAGACTCGAAAGCCTCGTCAGACAGGTGCTCCTTGGCTTCCTCAGCGATCTCGGAGAAAACGGTCTCGTTGCGGGTGGCAGCAGCGGATGCAAGCAGGGTACCCCACAGCTGCTGCTCGGAGAGTTCCGTAGAACGGGTGAGAGTGCCAAGGTTCAGCTTCATGTCCTTGGCGTACTCCGGTAGACCGGAACGAAGGTTATCGATGCTCATATGAGTTACTTCAGCTCCTGCTTCAGAACGTCCATCTTGTCGATGTTCTTGGTCGGGTCATTCTTCTGCCAGTTACATGCGCAGACCTCTTCAGACTGAAGAGCGTCGAGAACACGCAGAACCTCGTCAACGTTACGACCGACAGCGTCCGGGGTAACGGAAACGAACTGAATGATGCCGTCCGGGTCAATGATGAAGGTTGCGCGGTCTGCAACACCGTCAGCGTTCTCGACGCCGAGTGCACGCATCAGGTCATGGCGGATGTCGGAGAACATCGGGAACGGGATGTCCAGCAGTTCCTCGTGGGTTGCACGCCAGTTGAAGTGGGAGAACTCGTTGTCGCCAGAGCCACCGAGAATAACGGTGTCACGGTCCTCGAATTCCTCATTCAGCTTGCCGAATGCAGCAATCTCAGTCGGGCAGACAAAGGTGAAGTCCTTCGGGTAGAAGAAGACGACCTTCCACTTACCCTCGTAGGACTCATTGGTTACCTGCTCGAAGTAGTCATCCGGAGAAGAAGCGTTTGCATCACGCAGGTTGCCGCCCTTCAGAGCGGTCAGAGAAAACTCGGGGAACTTGTCGCCAACAGTCAAAATTGCCATGGAATCCTCCTGAATGTATTCCTTTTGGGGTCACACACCATTATGCCTATGGATTCCCGAACCGTCAAGAGGAAAAAGTTAATAAGCTCGTGTAGGCTTATAGGTATGCGTAATAGAGATTATCGGCCCACTTTGCCTCAGTTACGTGCCTTTGTCGCGATTGCCGATACCGGTCACTTCGGTCAAGCCGCTGCCCGCCTCGGCATTTCACAGCCCAGCCTGTCACAAGCGCTTTCCACCCTTGAGCAGGGACTGGGGGTGCAGCTTGTAGAGCGTTCGACTCGCCGAGTGCTGGTGACGCCACTCGGTCGCGGTCTGATTCCATATGCCCGCCAAGCATCTGAAATTGTTGACGAGATCGTTGCTCGCGCCTCTGGCCGTACAGATGATTTGTCCGGACCACTATCCATTGGTGTTATCCCTACGGTTGCTCCATACGTGCTGCCCAACTTCCTCCAGTTGGTTCGTGACGAGCTGCCAGATCTAAAGCCTAGGATCGTCGAAGAGCCGACCGAGCGCCTCATCGAATCACTTCGCTCCGGCACCATTGATGCAGCCATCATGGCACTGCCGTCCGATGTGCCTTCCTTTGAAGAGATTTACCTCTACGACGAAGAGTTCTACATCGTCGTGCCAGAGGATCATCCGCTGGCAGGTAAGGAAGACGTAAAGCTTGAGGCAATCAGAGACTTGGACTTGCTTCTGCTTGACGACGGTCATTGCCTGCGCGACCAAGTGTTGGATATTTGTCGCAAGGTCGATGCTGTTCACGGCGAGACCTCCAGCTTGGAAACACGGGCGGCTTCTCTATCGACCGTCGTGCAGTGTGTTGCCGGTGGGTTGGGGCAGTCGCTTGTACCGGAATCGGCTGTCAAGATTGAGGCCGACCGTCCCGGCCTGGCTGTTGCACGATTCGAAGGTCCGGCACGGCCGGGACGCACCATTGGGCTGGTTCACCGGGCATCATCGGTACGCGGCGGCGAGTTCAATCGAATTGCCGAACTGGTACGGCAAGCATACATAGACGCTGTTGCCTAAAGCTCTCTTGGCGCATGCCGCAGTAGCGTACGAAATAAGCAAAAACCGGGCTGGCAGTTCCAGCCCGGTCTTTCGCGTTTATCCCTGAATAATTCGCAGCGATGCCAACCTGACTTCGCCGTATTCATCAGATGCAGCCAAGTCAACGTCCGCTTCAAAGCGCCAGCCGTGGTCGCCCTCGGGATCATCGAGTATCTGGATCACATGCCATAGGCCCTCACCAGCCTGGCGGTCAATCGAAATCATATCGCCACCGCGAGCCTTTGCATCGATGCCTAGGTCATCGTATTCATCGAAGTAGTCATCCATCGCGGCAGGCCAATTAGGTGCGTCGTCGAGGTAGTTGTCCAGATCGGCCAGCTCGTCCTCCTTTTCAAAGGCAAAGAGCTGCACGTGGCGGAACATGAGATTGCGCACCATACGGGTGAATGCACGTTCGTTGCCTGTAAGGGGCCGCGACTCGTCGGTGCCAAAAGCCGCTTCCTTGAGAGTTTCCTCGTCCAATGGCTTGTCCGGATCGGCCATCTGCGCCCATTCATCCACCAAGGAGTTATCCACCTGTACAACGAGCTCGCCGAGCCATTCCACAATGTCCCGGAGCTCCTCGTTAGCGGCTTCCGGTGGGAGAGTGTGGCGCAAAGTGCGCCAGGCATCGGTGAGATAGCGCAGGAAAATACCTTCGGAGCGGGCAATTCCGTACTCAGATACCACGTCCGAGAAAGTCATGGCCTTTTCCACCATCTCGCGCACTACTGACTTGGGCGACAGCGAAAACTCACGCACCCACGGGTGACCTTGAGCATAGGTGTCGAATGCGCCCTCCAGCTCGTCGGCAAGCGGCATCGGCCATGTGATGTCTTCGACGATGTTCATACGTTCGGTGTAATCAACACCCTCGGCCTTGAGCGCGGCGATTTCTTCACCGCGTGCCTTTTTCTGCTGCGCGATGAGCAGTGGGCGAGGGTCTTCCAGAATTGACTCAAACACACTGATGACATCGAGTGCGTAGTTCGGGCTGTCCTTATCCAGCAGTTCGAGCGCGGCGATGGCGAAAGGCGACAGCGGCTGATTGAGCGCGAAGTCACGCTGCAGCTCCATTGTCAGCTCGGGGCGGCAGTCATCGCCCTCGCCATGCGTGACGACGATACCCGCGGTGACCAAACCGCGGTAGAGCTCAATTGCGGTCAGAATGGCCTCATTTTGCTGGTGGCGGGTGTCGTGATTGGTGCGCAGCAGATGACGCATGTGTTCGTAGGTATCGCCTCCACGTGCAATGACGTTGAGCAACATACCGTTGGTAACTGCAAAGCGGCTGGTCAGCGGCTCCGGTGGCTGAGAAACGATTTTGTCGAAGGTCTTCTCCGACCATGTCACTTCGCCCTTGGGAACGGACTTCAGCCGCAATTTCTTCAGTTTGGCCTCATCCTGGCCGGCACGGCGCCGCAGCTTGGCGTTTTCGATTTCGTGTTCAGGTGCTTCGACAACTACGGTGCCCTCGGTGTCGTAGCCAGCACGGCCGGCGCGTCCAGCGATCTGGTGGAACTCGCGTGACTTGAGAATACGGCTACGACGGCCATCGAACTTGGCCAAACCGGTAATCAGCACCGTGCGAATAGGCACGTTGATGCCGACGCCGAGGGTATCCGTGCCACAGATGACCTTCAGCAGACCAGTCTGAGAGAGACGCTCAACCAAACGACGGTACTTCGGCAGCATTCCCGCATGGTGGACGCCAATGCCCTGGCGCACCAACTTGGAAAGAACTCGACCAAAGGCCGTGGTAAACCGGAAATCGCCAATCTCTTCGCGAATCCGCTCCTTCTCCTCCTTCGTCAGCAGCTTCAGACCGGTCAGTGCCTGAGCCTGTTCAGCTGCTTGGCGCTGGGAGAAAAAGACGATGTAGATTGGGGCTTTGCCGGATTCCAGCAACTCCGCCAGCGTGTCATGAACTGGTGTGTAGACATAGTGGAAATCCAGCGGTACCGGGCGCGTCGTACCTGTAACGAGGTTGACGTCGAATCCCGTGCGTTCCTTCAAATCCGTCTCAAACTTTTGAGTATCGCCGAGAGTGGCGGACATCAACAGGAATTGGCAACGGGAAAGCTCGAGCAAGGGCACTTGCCATGCCCACCCGCGATCGGGATCCGCATAGAAATGGAATTCATCCATTACCACCTGGTCAATATCGGCGTCGGCCCCGTCGCGCAGGGCGATATTGGCGACAATTTCCGCAGTTGCGCAGATGATGGGTGCACCACCGTTGACGGTGGCATCGCCGGTCATCATACCGACGTTCTCAGCGCCAAAGACCTCGCAGAGGGCAAAGAACTTCTCGCTGACCAAGGCCTTAATAGGCGCTGTGTAAAAGCTGCGTTGGCCACGGGCAAGCGCGCAGAAGTGGGCAGCAATAGCCACCATGGACTTGCCCGACCCTGTCGGAGTGGCAAGGATGACGTGGTCGCCACCAGCGAGACCAATAGCGGCCTCCTCCTGGGCCGGGTAGAGCGTGATGCCCTGATCCCTGGTCCAGGCAATGAACGAGTCCATAATCGCATCGTCGAAAAGGGACTCTGGAACCTCAGCTAGGTCGGGAAGCATTTCAGATAGTGACACGCTTCCCACCCTAGCGGTAACCCCGGATTAGAAGCGGAACCAGGGCTTCCAGCCGCGCCGACGGCGAGGTTGTTCCGGTTCACCGGATTCTTCGCTTCCCGCCTGCTCTTCCCGAGGCTGTTCTGACTCAGGCTGTTCGGCAGTGCCGTCTGCAGAAAACTCCGCAGACCTATCATCCGCCGAGGCCGACTCGGGTTCTTCCGAGTGTGCGTCAGTGTCCTCTGATGTAGTTGCCGAGGAATCCGAGTTGGCCGGGGTCTCCGCCTCGTCGTCAAGCGAGGAAGAATCCTCTACTGGGCGCAGCGGTTGAGAAGCGAGGAACCTTTCGAACTCAGCGCCAATCTCGTCGGCCGAAGGCATCTCGCCGTTAGGTCCAAGTAGGGGAGAAGTCTCCAGCTCTTGACGACGTTGAACTTCCTGGTCGTACTGTTCCTCGAGAAGATTGACCAGCTGAGAGACCTCGCCGGAATCATTCGTCTGCGTATTGAGCAGCTCCGCCACCCGCGCGGATTCCTTCTCCAACGCCTCAAGCGGGAGCTCGAGCTTGGCTAGTTTTGCTACCTCCTGCAACAGCCGCAGTGACGCCAGCGGATACTCAGTGGCCGCGACATAGTGTGGCACCTGTGCGGTGAAACCAAAGGCATCACAACCGCGGCTTGCGAGCTCGTACTCAATGTTCAGGCTCGCAGCCCCCGGAACTGTGACGCGGTTTCCCCAGGTATGCATATCACCGAGTTTCCGCTTATCTGTGCCGTGGGCGATGATGCCCAGCGGTCGGGTGTGCGGAACCGTCATCGGCGCCGAGTACAGCGACACAGTCCGACCGACATCGTAGCGCTCCGCCAAATCTGCCACGGCAGTCGAGAAAGCCTCCCACCGCATGTCTGGCTCAGGGCCAGAAAGCAGCAAGAACGGCTTACCGACGTTGTCGCGAACCACATTGAGTGACAGGTTCAAATCGGATACATCCACAATCTGGTCGTGGTTCATCGTCACAGAGGGACGGCGAGAACGATAATCAATCAGCTCGTCGATAGAAAAGTTCACCAATGGACGGTGCTCGAGAGCATCCAAGAGGAAACTAGCTGATTCCGAGACGGCATTACCGGCATCCGCATAACCGCTAAGTGCAATGACCAGGGTCAGATGGCCCTCGCTTCCCGTTACGTCAGGAACCGGAAAAACTACCTCGTACATATTGCCCTGAGGCTTGTCGGTCGGATCACTCACGTACGACTACCTCCTGCATCACATTTTTCGTCATTTGAAGTAAACAACCACGATACCGCAGAAATTATTCCAGTTATCCACAAGTTGAAAGTAGTCCACAGATGGGCCGATTTTTCCGGTCGCGCACAAGCAAGGCTGTTGCGGATTCGATAACAATGAGAGCCACCAGATGGCGAGAGGATTGTCCGCTGTCGAGCTATTCCAATGGGGGAAAAGGGGTAAGGAATTAATGGGAAACAAACAGAACTTCGGTGCAGGACAAAAGCCTGAAATTGAGCCGAGTGTTTTTCTGACGAACCTGCCGGGAATCGTTGGATTCTATCCGCGGGGGCAGGTAGTGATTGCGGCGTTGTATCGTCAGCAGGTCGAAGATCTCATCGATGGCAAGGTCGAGTTTGATCCGACAGCGCATGCTGGCCCGATGCTGATTAAGGATGTGGCCTCGATGGAGAACAATCCTGACTTGGTGCGGGCAGCCGCGGACTTCCTGCTCGATGAAGGATGCACTCACGCAGATGTGTTTATCATCGACGAATCCTGGGGGATTGAAAAGGACTCCACACCTATTACAGGCTGGCTGCGAGAAGGCGGCCTGCATGAGGTGCGTTTGGCGGGCGTTGCCACTATTGCTGCGGGGGAAGTTGTCACGGACGAGCAGGGAGAGATCGTCGGCATTGTCGGTGACAGTCTGATGACCGACAATGCAAATCTAATCTCCCGGCAGGGAGAGCAGATTTTCAAAAACTATGAGGAGTACCGCAGCTATTTTCGAGGTGGCCAATTCCACGACAGTAAAGACAGGGCTCTGATTGAACGCCTCCGGGAACGAGCGACAGCCGTTGAGCAGCCTAGGAAGCTCAAAATTGGTTCGGACAATCCCGCGCTCATTGAGCATTTCGACATGCTAAAAGCCGCCGTGGAAAACGTGGCCGATGGTGTGATGGATGCACATGAGGCGGTTCGCGATGAAACCGCGGGATATGCCATTGCTGCAGCACTGACCAACGTCACCTTGCGCGATATGTCCATGATTTTCATTACTACGCAGTTGGCGCAATCAATGGGAGAAATCTGGCGCGAGGCCGCAATCGTCCACCGCGGCAGCCTGCGTGCTAACGCTTTAGCGTGTTTTGCCATCGCAAAGTTCGCGGCTGGGCTGGAGAACTTTGCGCAAACAGCTCTCGATGAGGCAGCGGGGGAGCAACCGAATCATTCACTGACTCAGTTGCTGGAAATTGCGGTCGCCAATCAAATTGTGCCGAGGTGCGTTGGCACAATTCTTGGTGCGGCACAAGAGGTGCTGCGCAGGGTATACAAGGTGAAAATGCCGCGTATTGATTAGCGACCCTGCAAGCTGTGCTGCAGTACCTAGCGGTGCGCCGAGTGGGCTCGGTCGCCGAGGTTCTTGGTGTACTCCCATGCATCGGCGACGATGGTTTCCAGCTCCGTATGATTGGGCTTCCATCCGAGCTCGTCCATGGCGCGCTGAGAAGAGGCAATAAGGGTTGCCGGATCACCGGCTCTACGCGGTGCATCCTCAGCGGGAATCGGGTGACCGGTGACCTTACGGCAGGTCTCAATAACCTGGCGAACCGAAAAGCCGTCGCCAGAACCGAGGTTGAAGATACGGTGGGTTCCCGGCGTGTTGGACTCCAGTGCCAAGACGTGCGCATCGGCGAGGTCTTTGATGTGGATGTAGTCACGAACCGCGGTGCCGTCCGGAGTCGGCCAGTCATTGCCAAAGACCATAATCTTGTCGCGGTGACCGAGCGCAACCTGCAGTACCAGGGGGATGAGGTGAGTTTCCACCTCACGGTTTTCGCCAAAACCGCCCCAGGCACCCGCCACATTGAAGTAACGCAAGCTGGTAGCGCCGATGTTGTATGCCTTGGCGTAAGAGGCGATGGCGTAGTCCATGGCCAGCTTGGTGGCACCGTAAGGGTTGGTCGGTGCGGTTGGCATGTCTTCGGTAATTGGTGTCTTCTCTGGCTCGCCGTAGGTTGCAGCTGTCGAAGAGAACACCAGGTTATTCGTACCGGTATCACGCATTGCGTCGAGTAGCTTCAGGGTTTGGCCCACATTGTTGTGCCAGTAGTCGGAAGGAACTTCGACAGACTCGCCAACAAGCGATTTCGCAGCGAAATGAACGACGCCGTCGAAGCTGTCGGAGGACAGAACCTCGTAGGCCTTGTCCGCCACATCGCCTTCGACTAGGGTCGCGCCCTCTGGCACCGCATCACGGTTGCCAACAGAGAAGTTGTCCAGAATGGTGACGTCGTGGCCAAGAGAAATCAATACTGCCGAGCACACGCTACCGACGTAGCCGGCACCACCAGTGACGAGGAGTTTCATTTGATAATCACCATGATTGCGTGAGACAGAGTATCCGGAATGTCAAGAGAATGATCACCACGGGCGAGAGTCACGCGGCCGGCGGCAACCTCGGCAAGTGCCTCAGTACCCGGCATAATTCCAGCCTTGTGGAGACGCTTCATGTAGCTCTGCTCGACCTGCAGGATTTCGTTAATCTGGACGATCTCAACGGTGTACTCGCCGGGGTTTAGATCGGACAGTCGGCGAACGTTCTCTAACGACTCTGGTGACTGAGTCCCACCGAGGTCTCCCAAACCGGGAATCGGATTGCCGAATGGGGAGCGTGTGTAAGAGTCAAGCACGTCGAGAAGTTTGCGCTCGACCTCGTCACTCATTACGTGCTCCCAGCGGCAGGCTTCGTCGTGAACCTTGTCCCATTCGAGGCCAATGACATCCGTAAGTAGGCGCTCAGCTAGGCGGTGCTTACGCATGACAGCCGTGGCCAGCCTGCGGCCCTCGTCGGAAAGCTGCAAGCTGCGATCTGGGGCAACTACGAGAAGGCCATCGCGCTCCATGCGCGCAACGGTTTGGCTAACGGTCGGCCCCGACTGCTCAAGGCGTTCGGCAATGCGAGCACGCAAAGGAATGATGCCCTCTTCTTCGAGTTCGAAAATCGTACGTAAGTACATTTCCGTGGTGTCAACCAAATCCCTCACGGTTTTCCTCCGATAACACAGTCTTAAAAGTTTTCACTCAAGTATTAGGATAACCACACTTGCGCAAGAAAGATGTTAGGGCTCGCAAATCTAGTGGCTTTGGTGCTGATTAGGCAGCGAAAAGCTTGGTTCGGTGGGCGCTGCTGAGACGGAAGGGAGCGTACGCGATGTCGAAAGTTCGACGTGCAGACGAAAACGCCGACCGCCAGTGTGGATGAAACTCCGGCACGGGGTCGGCATTGAAGTCCAGCTCTATCTCAGGGCTGAAATTAGGAACCCTATCGATGTCACCGCCATGTGGCGTTAGTTTGCGTACTCACGCAGCTTGTCAGCACGGTCACCCTCGCGGAGCTTGGACATAACTTCCCGCTCAATCTGGCGGACGCGCTCTCGAGACAGGCCAAAGTGGCGGCCAATCTGATCCAGCGTGCGGGGCAGGCCATCGTCGAGACCGTAGCGGAGCTTAATAACTTCCTGCTCTCGAATCTCGAGAGTGGACAGAACCTTGCGGACATCGTGGTGACGCAGGGAAGCGACAACTGCCTCCTCGGCATCAGTTGCCTCTGAGTCCTCGATGAAGTCTCCCAGAGGAGCTTCCTCATCAGTGCCCACCGGCATGTCCAAGCTCACCGGGTCGCGGGACTGACGCAGCAGCATCTCAATCTTGGCTTCTGGAATGCCGGATTCCTCTGCCAATTCCTCATTCGTAGCCTCACGGCCGAGTTGCTGGTAGAGCTCACGCTTGATACGAGAAATCTTGTTGACCTGCTCAACCAAATGAACAGGGAGGCGAATGGTGCGCGACTGATCAGCCATACCGCGGGTAATAGCTTGGCGAATCCACCACGTTGCGTAAGTGGAGAACTTGAAACCCTTGGTGTAGTCGAACTTTTCCATGGCGCGGATGAGGCCCAAGTTGCCCTCCTGGATTAGATCCAGCAGAGGCATACCGCGGTTGGTGTAGCGCTTCGCCAGCGAGACCACAAGACGGAGATTGGCTTCGAGTAGGTGGGCGCGTGCAGCCTTACCTTCCTTTGCCAAAATCTTGACATCACGCTTCTTTGCGCGGGTCATTTTCGCGCCGGTCTGCAGCAAATGCTCGGCGTATACACCGGCTTCAATGCGCTTAGAAAGTTCCACTTCTTCTTCAGCGCTGAGAAGAGCAGTCTTTCCGATGCCGTTCAAATACACACGAACCAAATCGGCGGACGGATTGGAGTTATTGCCAGTGCGGCGCCCCTTGTCCCGTGGCTGACCTTCCAGTTCGTCATTTTGAATATCGGCACTCTTCATGAATCTGCCTCCTGGATTTTTAAGTGGACTCGATAACTACAACGCACGGAGTTACGGAAATGTTCCCGTGAAAGTTGATGAATGTCAATAGGGTAATTTTGCCATGCAAATATAATGTTAAGAAAAACTGCCGCGACTAGCATTCTATGAGAACTGTAAAGGGTCCATCATTGACGGATGCGACCTCCATCATCGCTCCAAATTGTCCCGTTTCGACCGTCAAGCCACGATTGCGCAAGTTCTCGACAATTTTTTCTATGACGGGTCCGGCCTCTGGGCCCGGAGCCGCGTCTACCCACGACGGCCGCCGTCCCTTCTTTGTCGCCCCCATCAACGTGAATTGGCTAACAACGAGCACCGGGGCGCCAGCGTCGACAGCGCTGAGCTCGCCATCCAGAATGCGCAGCTCCGCAATCTTGCGGGCCATCGTTTCCCAAGCATCGGCAGTGTCCTCGCGGCCAACACCTACGAGCGCCAAAATGGCGCCGGTATCGCCTCCGTCAACGTGGCCAACAACGGAGCCGTCGACAGTGACTGACGCGGATTTAACTCGGGTGAGAACGGCTTTCATTTACTGTTTATCCTCCAAGAGCTCGGCGGGGAGAATCAGACCATGGCGAACCAAGTCAACGACGATGGGAACTAGGGCGTCCTTGATTGCAGGGACTTCGGACTCATCAAAGGCTCCAAACATTGCCATGATGTCGATGACGGAGCCCAGGGCAGCTTCGGGATGCAGTGCACCCAGGATGGTTGCGACGGACTCATCGATTGAGTGTGTCCAGGCGGGGCCGTCGGTGCGTGAGATGCGCGTATCGAACTCAGTGAAGCCCTGGCCGCTGTCGACGTCGGCAAGCGAAACGCGTTCTAAGGCGACGCCGGGTCGCACAGTAAAGGCAGCTTCGAGGATGGTGTTAGCAGTTTGTGCGCGAAGCCATTCGGCGCGGCCGAGATACTCCTGGGCTTCGGCGCCGAAGGGAGCGGCCAAAGGCTGCGGCATTTCTTCGCACACGGCGGAAGTCGGGCCGGCAATGCGTTGGACTGTGATGTAGCCGAACCCGATGCCTGTCACGCCGCTGTTGCGGAAGTGCTCCAGCCAGGCACGGGAGCGCTCGCAGCCTTCTGGGCTGCGGGGGTCGATGGACTCGTCTCGAAGCCAGGTGCCGATGTATTCCGCCGGCGTGGCGACATCTCGTTGTGTTACCCACACTTCGAGGCCTTCAGCAGGGAGCCAAGAGGCGATGCGCTGTTGCCAACTTTCGCCTTCGATATGGGCCCAAGCACCGAGCAGATGCGCCGTGCCGCCGTCGGTGAGATGGTCGGCCAGACCGCGGATCATAAGTTCGGTGGCACCGTCCAGATTCAATCCTGAGTCACGGTAAACATGTTCCACACTTGGCAGCCCTACGACGAACGGCGGGTTCGCCACAATGCGGTCAAACTTCTTGCCTGCAACCGATTCAAACCACGAACCTTCGACGGCCTGCGCCTGGTCGAAGCCATTTGCGGCGAAAGTAGCGCGGGCAAAAAACAGCGCCCGGGGGTGAATGTCCGTCGCGACAATCGACTTTGCATCCGGCTGGGCAAGACTCTGGACGCCACAACCGGCACCGAGGTCGAGTACGGATTCCACCGCCGAGGTCGGCGAAATATCGAGGAGGGAGCGGGAAGCCCGCCCTACGCCCAAGACATGATCGGGTCCAGGAACGTGATCGCTCATAGAGGCATCGCGGTCGGAAAAGACAATACGGTCGACTCCCGCAATCTCGACCGGGCGCACATCGATACACACCTGTGCGTTGGTGGCGGTGCCGGCAAGTATGCCGCTGCCCAGTAACTTGGCTGTCAGCTCAGCCCCAAATAGCTGCTGTGCGTCGGCGAAATCGCCCAGGATGAAAAGACGCAACGCGGTCACAGTGTCCGCAGAAACGCCCTCAGTTTCGGTAAGTAGAACATCGACAACGCCGGGCTCACCGCGGTCCAGCGCGGCCAGTCCCTCGGCGCCTAGGACTCGACGCAGTGACTTACTGGAAAACTCAAGGCGCCTGAGCGCGGTGGCAAATTCCTCCGCACAGTCGACAAAATCACGAAGCTGCTGATCAGTCGGTGGGGTGAAGGTGGAGGGGGAAAAGGTCATCGTAGGCACTACTCTCGTCGTAAAGCGGGGCGGAGGGGCTAGTTAGGGGAGCTTGACGACGGATCGTCGTCTTCCGGCATATCGATGACATTTGCATCATCGAAGGGGGTTGAGATGGTCTCGTTACCGGACTGCGGCGGTGCGTCGGTGTCTTCGGTACTGGCGGCAGAACCGAGCGCGCGCATCTCTGCTTCCTTGAGGGCGCGCTGGCGTTGCTGCTCCTCCCATTTGCGGTTTTGCTCGCGTACAACTCCAGGCTTGTAGACGCGCGGCTTACGCTTGTCAGCGGGTTCTCCAACGCCATTGGCGATGACAACCGCGATCCACGGCATGGGTACGGAGACGACCATGAGAATCGCTGCGATCCACGGGACATCCCACCACAGATAAAAAGCGCCGGAAAGAAGCAGCAGCGGAATGCGAGACCATTGCAGGGCGGCGTAGACGTGGCGGCGGTGGTCATAGTTGCGAATCCGAGAGCCGCGGGCGTCGGTAATCAACGCCGCGTCTTTCTTGCGTCGCCGGGAACCTCCGCGTTTCGGCAGCGCGGAGTCGCGACGGTCATTGATTCGCGCCATGGTTGTCTAGCATACGCCTGTGGCGTGGGGTCGTCTCAACTAGCTATGCCCGTTGCAGCCGCATGCTCGCGTAGTCACAGCGATGTTGCGGATGGCTGTGGAAGGCAGCAGTCTGCAGCGGCCAGCACCTGGGTCGCTAGGCATAATTTGACCGATGGGGCACAATTGGAATCTGTGAGCACTCCATTGAAGACGACAAAGACGATTGAACGCACCGATACCCGCGTCGATGAGTCGACGAGGGACGACACTCCGAAGTTCTTCCATTACGTCAAGAAGGACCAGATCGTGAACTCCGCGGTCAACGGCTCCTACGTCGTTGCTCTGTGCGGTGAAACCTTCCCAGTGAAGAAGTCGGCGAAGCCGGGTTCACCGGTATGCCCTGACTGCGAGCGGATTTACAAGTCCCTGCGTCGCAAGTGAGCGGGCTTCGTAAATGGCAGCAGGAGGCCCTCGACAAATACCTGGCGACTAACCCCAAGGACTTCCTTGCAGTGGCGACACCGGGCGCAGGTAAGACGACCTTCGCCTTGCGTATCGCCAGTGAGTTGCTGTCGCGCCGGATCGTCGAGCGCATCATCGTCGTGGTTCCCACTGAGCACCTGAAAGTGCAGTGGGCTGCTTCCGCTGCTCGTTCGGGGATTGCGTTGGATCCCAAATTCACCAACGCCAAGGGTGTGGTAAACCCCTCCTACCAGGGAATTGTTGTGACCTACGCCCAAGTCGCAGTGCATCCGTTTAAGCACCATGCCGTAGCCACCGCTCGGCCGACATTGGTGATTCTGGACGAGGTGCACCACGGCGGCGATGCCAAGAGCTGGGGCGACGGTATTTCCGAAGCTTACGGCGATGTCGAACGCCGCCTGTGCCTAACTGGTACGCCGTTCCGCTCCGATGACGCAGCGATTCCGTTTGTTCGCTACTCGCCGGACGGCGATGGTTACTCGCGTTCCGTCGCCGATTACACGTACGGCTATTCCAATGCGCTTGCCGACGGCGTCGTGCGCCCAGTGGTCTTTTTGGCTTATTCCGGTGAAGCTCGCTGGCGTGATAGCGCGGGTGATGAGTTCGCTGCGCGACTGGGCACCGTGATGAGCCCAGAGGAGACCACGCGTGCTTGGCGCACCGCGCTTGACCCAAAGGGCGAGTGGATGCCATCTGTGCTGCGGGCAGCGCACACCCGGCTCTCGCAGATGAGGCAGCATATCCCGGACGCGGGTGGCCTAGTTATCGCCTCCGATGCGGCAACTGCCCGTGCGTACAAACGCATTCTCGAGCAGATTGCCTCTACGCCGGTGGCGTTAGTGCTCTCGGATGAACCGGGCTCGTCGGAACGAATCAAGACTTTCTCCGAGTCCACCGATGAGTGGATGGTAGCCGTGCGCATGGTCTCCGAAGGCGTGGACGTGCCGAGGCTGGCGGTCGGCGTGTACGCGACCAGTTCCTCGACTCCACTATTCTTCGCGCAGGCTATCGGACGATTCGTGCGAAGCCGCATGCCGGGGGAGACTGCTTCCGTCTTCTTGCCGTCGATTCCGGTGCTGCTCGACTTGGCCTCGCAGATGGAGGTGCAGCGCAACCACGTGCTCGGCAAGCCGGATCGGCCTTCGGAAGGCTGGGAAGATGACTTGGTCGCTGAGGCCAATCGTCGCAAGGATGAGCCCGACGAATTGCTGCCGGCCTACGAATCCATTGGCGCGGATGCTGAACTCGACTACCTCATCTACGACGGCTCCTCCTACGGCACCGCAACCGTTGCCGGTTCCGCCGAAGAGGCCGATTACCTGGGTTTGCCAGGGCTTCTCGACGCCGATCAGATGCGACTCTTGCTGCGTCAGCGGCAGGATGAACAGCTTAAAGCCGCCAGTGCCCGAGAGAAGGAAGCCCGCGAGGAGGCGAGGGAATCGTCGTCAAGCGGGGGCGAAGGGGGCGCGGTGCACCGGATTGAAGGATCGGCGTACCCAAGGCCGCAGAAGGTGGCTAGTGAGGTGTTGCCGAAGTTGCGGAAGGAGCTCAATACGTTGGTGTCGATGACAGCGGCGCGAACCGGTAAGCCACATGGTCAAGTGCATAACGAGGTTCGGCGCGCCTGTGGTGGTCCGCCGACTGCGCTATGTACGGAGGAACAGTTGCGTGATCGCATCAGCTACCTGCGTAATTGGTAGGGTTTCAAACGAACTGAGCAATCTATGGTGGAGAGAAGAATGTCGGCAAGCAGTGATAAGTCGAGGCCGTCGGAATTGACCGGCGGTGGTTTGTCGGCTGTACCAGGCAATGACGGTCGGACTATTGGCGTGCTGGCACTGATCTTTGGCGTCGGCGGACTCTTGATGTCCTGGATGATTGTTGGTGGCATCCTCGGGGTCTTTGGCATTGTTCTGGGCATTATCGCGATGGCGAAGGCAATGAGTGCTAAGAAGCGCGTGCAGGCAGCTGGGGGAGACGCGGTCATCAGCGGTTCGTTCGGATTGGGCGTGGTCGGCATTGTGACGGGTATTGCAGCCGCCGTGGTGTCGCTGATGCTGTATTCGTCGACATCAGATGCGATGTCGAAGTGCGAGAAGTTCGAGCGCACCTCTGGAGAGTATGCCGAGTGCATCTCTAAGCAGATGGGTACTGATCAGCCAAAGAAGCAATCGGAGTGAGTTCGGAAGCGACATCAATGGCGGTCTTACTTTGTGCCCGGAGTTTTCGGTCAACGCCAGATACGCAATCAGGAAATGAGCTAACCCCGTAATCCACCCCCGAAGCCCAACTGCCTGCAGTTTCGGCCGGGGGTTTCTTAGTGAAATCTCATATTTGGCCGAGTGTTGGTAATGATATTGGTGTCAGAAAGTACCCACATTTGGCATCCCCTACATGCGGTAAACGTTTGAACATGCGTGCAATACAGGATGTCTGCTGATTATTAAATAGGAGCGTGAATCGTGGCAGCGACATCTACGCGCGATAACTCCCCGGAACTGTCACCTGGCCAACAAGACCGTGGATACCTCAGCCGGGAGCTTTTCCGTAAGCGCACCGGTCTAGGACTCGGTATCATCCTGGCCCTGCTCGTGTACTTCTTTATGCCGGCTGAGCTCGATCACAACCTGCGTGCAACCGCAGGCGTAGCAGTGCTTATGGCCGTGTGGTGGATGTCCGAGGCTATCCCGATTGCCGTTACGGCTCTGCTGCCGCTGGCTCTATTCCCGATTCTCAACCTCGCGGAGATTAAGGATTTCTCGGGCAAGTACACAGACCCGACTATCTTCCTCTTTATGGGCGGCTTCCTGTTGGCGCTGGCGATGCAGCGTTGGAACCTCCACAAGCGCGTCGCATTGTGGGTTCTGGTGCTCATGGGGTCGTCACCAAAGATGCTGATTCTCGGCTTCATGGTGGCTACTGGCTTCCTGTCGATGTGGGTCTCCAACACGGCCACGGCCGTGATGATGCTGCCAATCGGTGTGTCCGTCCTGAGCCTCATTGTCCGAATGCTGCACGATGAAAAGGTTGCTGCAGAGGATACGGGCTCTGCGAGCGAATCCGTCGCTGAAACCCCCGGTGGGGATGCGCTGGAGGAGGCCGAGGAGTCGTCGTCAAGCTATGACCCGATGCCAAAGTCGAACTTCGGTATCGCGCTGATGCTGGGTATCGCTTACGCGGCATCGATTGGTTCGCTGGGCACCATTATTGGTACTCCTCCGAACGCTATGCTGGCGGCCTACATGGCGGAGCAAGGCGTCAATATTGGGTTTGGCCAGTGGATGCTGCTCGGTGTCCCGGTGGCGATTGTGCTCATGTTCTGTGCCTGGTTCCTGTTGACGAACGTGCTGTTCAAGCCGGAGATTACGCACATTCCGGGTGGCCGCGAACTCATGCGTGATGAACTCAAGCGCCTCGGTCGTATGTCGGCTGGTGAGCGTCGCGTGCTCATGGTGTTTATCGCGGCTGCGCTGGCGTGGGTCTTTGTTCCGGTGCTGCTGCCCGACACCAAGATCGCCGATGCAGTGATTGCGATGACTGTCGGTATTGCGCTGTTCCTGATCCCGGGTGGGCCTGACGGGGTGAAGCTCATGCGCTGGGAAAATGCGTTGGAGCTGCCATGGGGCGTGCTGCTGCTGTTCGGTGGTGGCCTGGCGCTCTCCTCGCAGTTCGGTGCCTCTGGGCTGTCGGACTGGATTGGCGAACAGCTGTCTACCCTCGGTTGGATGCCAGTGGCTGCACTTGTGGTTGTCGTCGGCGCAGTTGTGCTGTTCTTGACCGAGTTCACCTCGAACACCGCGACGGCCGCGACTTTCTTGCCACTGGTTGGCGCCATGGCCATCGGTCTGGGCCACGACCAGATGATTTTCGCCGTTCCAGTTGCACTGGCAGCTACTTCGGCCTTCATGATGCCGGTTGCAACACCGCCGAACGCCATCGCCTACGGCTCCGGCTACGTCAGCATGGACAACATGGTCAAGGCTGGTGTTTGGCTGAACGTCGTCGCACTGATTGTGATCTCTGTGGCTTCGCTGACGCTGCTGCAGTGGGTATTCGGCGTCGTGTACTAGTTGAGTAGGTACTGGCCCGTAGCAGATGGTGGGCCAGTGTGCTGGACCACCATCGGACCGCTTCGCCTAGCGTTGCTTAGATGCTCCTTCGCCCCGTTCCACTTTGGTGGTTCGGGGCTTTGGCTGCAAATGTGAAACTGTGTGAGTTTATGACACTTTCAGGCCATTTTTCAGGCCATTTTTGACATAAACGCAGTCAGTAACTCACTAGCGCTGACACCAAAAGAAGAATCGGGCTTGAATAAGGTGTGAAACCTCATTCAAGCCCGATTTTTCTAGTCAAACAGTTGGCCCCTGAACAACTTCAGGTTAAAGCTTTACTCCAAGTAGTCGCGCAGCACCTGTGAACGCGATGGGTGACGCAGCTTGGACATCGTCTTGGACTCAATCTGACGGATGCGCTCGCGTGTCACACCGTAGACCTGGCCAATCTCGTCAAGCGTACGTGGCATGCCGTCGGTAAGGCCGAAGCGCAAGCGGACGACACCGGCTTCACGTTCGGAGAGAGTCTCCAGGACGTCGCCAAGCTGATCCTGGAGGAGCGTGAAGCTGACGGCGTCAACGGCGATGACTGCCTCGGAGTCCTCGATGAAGTCACCGAGCTGAGAGTCACCCTCGTCACCGATAGTCTGGTCCAGCGAAATCGGTTCACGAGCGTACTGCTGAATCTCGAGAACCTTTTCCTCGGTGATGTCCATTTCCTTGGCGAGCTCTTCCGGGGTGGGCTCGCGGCCCAGATCCTGAAGCAGTTCACGCTGGATACGACCGAGCTTATTAATGACCTCGACCATGTGAACCGGAATACGAATGGTTCGTGCCTGGTCGGCCATTGCACGAGTAATTGCCTGGCGAATCCACCAGGTTGCGTACGTGGAGAACTTGTAGCCCTTGGTGTAGTCGAACTTCTCGACGGCGCGAATCAGGCCGAGGTTGCCCTCCTGAATCAAGTCGAGGAAAGCCATGCCACGGCCGGTGTAGCGCTTTGCCAGGGACACCACAAGACGGAGGTTGGCTTCGAGCAGGTGATTCTTGGCGCGCTGACCGTCACGAGAAATCTCGCGCAAGTCGCGCTTCTGAGCGTAAGCGATGCGCTCGCCGGCTTCCTTGGCCTCGTCAATCTTGTACTGCGCGTACAGACCGGCCTCGATGCGCTTTGCCAGACTGACTTCTTCCTCGGCAGTCAGCAGCGCGACCTTACCAATCTGCTTGAGGTAGGCGCGGACAGAGTCGGCGGAGGCGGTGAGGGCAGCATCTTTGCGGGCCTGACGCAGACGAGCGGACTCGTCCTCGTTCCAGACCTCGTCGCCCTCGTCCTCTTCATCCTCGTCTTCGTCTTCGTCCTCGTCGTCCTCTTCTTCATCATCGTCGAGGTCGTCGTCTTCGAGGTCGTCATCATCCAGATCGTCGTGAAGATCATCGTCTTCGAGATCATCATCCAGATCCGGGTCGTAGTCCTGCTCCTGCTCCAAGTCGTGGTCGAGTTCCTCGTCCTCGAGCTCTTCGTTCTCAGTTGCGTCGAGAGCCTGCGCGTCCTTCGCCTTCGCTGCAGCAGCCTTGGCCGCGGTGGCCTTCGCAGCCGTTGTCCGCTTAGTTGCCTTCTTGGCGGCGGCCTTACGCGTGGTCTTCTTAGCGACGGACTTCTTGGCCGCCTTCTTCACGGTCTTCTTGGCCGCTGCCTTCTTAGCGGTCGTCTTCTTCGCCGCAGTTTTGGTAGCAGCCGTCTTTTTGGCAGCAGTTTTCTTCGCGGCAGTCTTCTTTGCCACGGTCTTCTTCACTGCCTTCTTGATGGCCTTCTTTACAGCCTTCTTTGCAGGAGTAGCTGAACCGGTGCCACTCCCGGTGGATTGGTCCTGAGCTTGCCCCAGTTCGTTGCCTGCCACGAACGCCCTTTCACGATGTACGTTGTGTGCGCCGCCAAAGCCGCCGCCAGCTTCTCTCGGTCGAAGAGAAGCTCAACGCGCCAGTGGTGCGCCTTTACTTCGTCTATAGCCAACTAGCCGAATGGAAAACATTCAGAGCTGACCTTTTCGTGCCACGGTCATCAGTGTTGCTTTCTGGCTCCTAGCGAAGAAGTAATCGGTGAAAATCCTCATCGAAGCAGTGCGCTGGAATTCGATTTTCCCAATCCTCCTCGAGCCTGTTGATTATTCAACCTTGCCGTGAGTCAACTTCTTATTGTAAACCAATTCTTAAAATCGCCGCCACGGGGCATGGCTTCAAGCACGTGTCACGCCCGACACGTAGCTACCAATCCCCATATAAGAAATGAAAGTGGTTAAGGGTAAAGTCCCTGGTCAGCTGCAAAGGCGGCGCCAGCAATACCCGCATTATTATCCAAACTTGCGGGGACAACTGGAGTCTTACATGTCAACAGCGGAATCCACTTTTCGTGTTCGCGACTGATTCCGCCGCCGACGATGATCCGTGACGGCCAAAACAGTGCCTCGTAGGTCTTAAGCACCTTGCTCACGCGCTCAGCCCACTCTTCGAAGCCGAGCCCCTCCACATCCTTAACTCTCGCGGATGCAAAGTGTTCGGCCTCCATGCCATCAATGATGAGGTGGCCTAACTCCGAATTGGGGTAGAGCAGTCCGTCATGAATAAGCGCGGAGCCGATGCCTGTACCAAAAGTTAGCAACAACACGGCGCCTGTCTTATTGCCCGGATCGCCAAACTGGACTTCAGCGAGGCCGGCAGCGTCAGCGTCGTTAAGCACGTGCGCCTTGTTGTTGGGCAGGTATTTAGCGAAGAGCTCTTGGCAGTTCGTATTAACCCAAGAACCGTCAATATTGGCGGCCAGCAAGGCAATCTGATTCTGTACGACGGACGGAATCGTGATGCCGACATCGGAATCCCACTTCGCAATGTCCACAATTTCTGCAATGGTCTCCGCAACCGCTTCCGGAGTTGCCGGCTGTGGCGTGAAAATTTTAATGCGGTCGCCAATAAGCTGCCCAGTTTCAAGGTCTACGCGGCCACCCTTGATTCCAGAGCCTCCCACGTCGATGCCAAATCCAATTCGTTGTCCCATAGCTCAAATTGTACGAAACAGACACAATGGGGGCATGAGCAATAACTCGCATGGCACCGAACAACTCGCTAACAGCGCGGATAATAGGGGGTCTGCTGCACCGAATAGCCCCGGGTCCGTGCGGCCCAGCGTCGGGGAATTGCGTGACCGCGCGGTACTTATCGCCCGCGCAGCCGCGGCGCACATCGCCAGTCGTCGGGTCGAACTCGGCTCCGATGGCGTTTTAGCAAGTTCCGAAACGAAGTCCTCAGCTGTTGACCCCGTCACCGTCGTCGACCGTGAATCTGAGGAGCTCATTCGTTCGCTTATCAAGACGTTTAGCAGCTCTGACCGCATTTTGGGCGAAGAAGGCGGGCTTGACGACGGCGCGAGTTCCCCAGCGCAGGCTGCCAACGAGGGCGAAGCGGTGACCTGGATTGTAGACCCCATTGATGGCACGGTGAATTTCCTTTACGGCCTGCCCAATTGTGCCGTGAGTATCGCTTGCGCCGTAGGCGATGAGGTAGTGGCGGGTGCAGTGGCAAATGCGTCCTCGGGAGAGATTTACAGTGCAGCTAAGGGAGAGGGCGCTCAGGTTTCTCGACGGGACGGCACTGTGCAGACGCTTAGTTGTTCCCCAACGGCCGAGCTGGAAAAGACACTTGTGGCAACGGGATTCAGCTATTCCGCTAGTCTCCGGCAGGTGCAGGGCCGGATAGCGTCGCAGTTGCTGGGGGAGTGTCGAGATATTCGGCGCATGGGATCGGCGGCGCTGGATTTGTGCATGGTGGCGCACGGCCGTGTTGATGCGTATTACGAACACGACATCAAGATTTGGGATTATGCAGCTGGTGCTCTGATTGCGGCTGAAGCAGGCGCAAGGATTAGGGTCCCGGAATTCACTCAGTGTGCCAACGTTACTGGCCGGCCGGAGGGAGACCCGCTCGACTTTGGTGTCGGTGCGGCGAACTCTGAAGTTGCCGATGCGTTCTTCGAGGCATTGGATGGTGCTGTCGCGCAGGCTAGGAATTAGTGCGTCGGTCTAGGAGCAGGTGCTCGAGCCTAACGAGCTCAACCCCTCTAGGTCGGCTTGTTCGCCACGGTTCAATGCGGACATCGTTTCCTCAACCTGGCTGGCTACTTCGAGATCCTTAAACCCCTTACCCAAGGACACATCGACGGTTGCATCCGGCCGACCATCGTGGATGAGCTCAAAGCAGGGGAAAAGAGCGTGAAGCGCTGCGGCGTGGCCATTGAAGTCCTCGCCATAACGCAGCTGGCCGAAGCAACCGAGGTCTTGGTTTTCCACAATAGGGTCGTTGCCGTAGGGAACCTGCTCATCGAGGACAAAATCGAGCTGCCGCAATTGCTCGGCGACGGTTGTAGCCTGGCCGACTTTGCCGTTGGCATTATAAACGCGCACATGAACATCCGACGGTGGAACGACGTGCTCTCCGATTAGCGTGGTGGAGGAAACAGGGGTGCCAGCCGCGGGGAGGGAACAGGACACCGGATAACTTGCCGGTTGGCTCCGGAATGCCAATACCCACAACGTAGCGGCAATCACTACAGCAACGACGGAAACAACCACGTAGGGAACAATTTTTCGTCGATGTGATGCGCTCGTAATGCTCGCGGGGCCTGAACTCATAGCCATCATGTTATCGTCTCCTCGTCTAATAGGCATAGAAACCTATTTTGACCTGCAGAGATGACAGATTGCGTGAATTGCCTTAATATCCGCTGAGAAAGGCACTGGAGAGTACAGGGTGTCAATCGTCTCAACGCGTTGTATTCTCCGAGAAAAAGTCAGTTCACAATGTCTAGCAAAGGTCCAGAAAGAAGGTTTGGGACATGGCTGTAAACTACGATGCCCCGCGTACTCGTGAAACCGAAGAGCTGGAGACCGATTCCCTCGAGGGCCTTCAGGCTGCATCTGCTGAGAAGGAAATCGACGACACTGACGACGGCGAAATTGTTGAGCCGTTCGAGTTGCCGGTTGCCGACATCGCGGGTGAAGAATTCGATATGGATGTTGCCCCGAAGGGGGAGGATGAATTCACCTGTGGCTCCTGCTTCATGGTGATGCACCGCTCAATGATCGCAATCGATAACGGCGATGGATTCCCCATCTGTCAGGACTGTGCCTAATCCCCGCACAGCCGGGATAGCTTCCTAGGAAAAAGGAAAACCGCCACTACCACGGTTCTGGCGGCGCTGGGGCTGTCGGCAAGCGTGTAGCGGCGGTGAGAGATTTGACCTAGCGGTCGAAGAGACTGTCAAGCAGTGCCTCGGGGTGGCGGGTGGAGACCAGCCAATAGGGGGTGGGGTCGTCCGGATCGTCGAGGACTAGCAGCACCATCGTGGGAATCCACGTGTGTGTAACCAGGAACGCTGCTGGATCGAGCTGACGGCCCAACGCATTGCGCTGCGCGGACTTCGGGACCACCAGGGATTTGGCAACAACCGATGCTGGCAAAACTGCCGTGCCAGCGTGAAGCCAGCGTTCACCAGTGCTGTCCACTTCCACGGACACCGTGGTCTTCGACATAGTCAACAGCACCCACACGCCCACGGCCAGACAAATAATGCCGCCGATGACAAGCCAAATCGGTGAACGGTTAAAGCCAATCTGGGCCGTGCATACAAAAACGGCAGCAGCGCCGAGTACCCAGAACCACCAGGGAACCCAGAGCTTTTCGGAATAGACAATCGATGAATCTCCGCTCGAGCTCATTGCTATTGCCGCACCTTCAGAGACGGATGCTGAGCTGTCGTCGCGACGAGGCTGCAGGTTATCTTTTCCACTCACGGTTATCCATTCTAGGGCACGGCTATGCTCGGTACTGACAAGGCCGAAGTGCGGTTCTTAAAAGACGCGACAGCGAAGGATATACAAAGAGATGACTTATGCCCCGGTGCAAGTGAAAAAGCTCGCTAAAGACGCTGTGATTCCCCAGCGTGCGCATGCCGATGATGCCGGTGTGGATTTGAGCTCAGTGGAGGATGTCATCCTAGCACCAGGGCAGCGGGCGCTCGTGGGAACCGGTATTGCCATTGCTTTGCCGGCGGGCACAGTGGGATTGGTTCATCCTCGCTCCGGATTGGCTTTCAAAAAGGGGCTGTCCATCGTCAACGCACCCGGCACTATCGATGCCGGTTACCGTGGTGAGCTTAAAGTCTGCCTGATCAACTTGGACCCGACCAATGCGGTGGAGATCGCCAAGGGCGATCGAATTGCCCAATTGGTTGTGCAGAAGGTCGAGCTCAGCCCGATGGTGGAAGTCGATGAACTCGATGAAACTGAACGCGGTGCGGGCGGTCACGGGTCAACCGGAGTGTCCACGACGCTTTAAAACACCTCTGATAGCGCGGGGATCCTACTAAGTGTGGTTCAATGCGTGAAGAGCTCAATAAAGTGTTTACAAAGGCGTATACAAAGATTTCTTTTTAGCGAGGTGTCAATAAACCACCATGTGGCCATTTGGAAAGAAGAACCAGCCAGAAGAACCAGCTGCTGAGGCAGAGGCCGTTACCACCGACTCTGCGGCGCCAGCTTCTGAGGAGGCTACCGCAACCGTGCATGACGACGCGTCGGAAACCGCCGCGGAGAACGCACCAGCAAACGGCCCCTTCGATATCAACAGCGCTAGCCCGACGCAGTTTGATTTTTCGGACTTCGCGAAGGCCAGCCTGAACCTCGGTTCGATGCTGCTGCCTATTCCTCACGTTGGTGATATTCAGGTGGAGATGGGGCCGACAGGTCCAACCATGCTGCACGTCGCCACTGAGAATGGCCGCGTAACTCCTGTAGCATTCGCTGCTCCGACGTCGGGCGGTCTCTGGGAGGAGTCCGCTCAGGAAATCAAGGACGGTCTTGAGTCCGATGGCCTCGATGTCCATGTCGAGCAGGGGCCGTGGGGTTCTGAGGTCGTAGGTCGCACCTCCGACATGGAAATGCGAATCATCGGCGCCGACGGCCCGCGTTGGATGCTTCGCATGACGGCCTCCGGTCCAGCTAATCGGGCGGAGGAACTCGCGGACCTCGCCCGCGGTCTCCTTGCCCGTAGCTTCGTCTCTCGCGGTGAGAACCCGATGCCAGCAGGTCAGCCGCTTCCGGTTACGCTGCCGTCCCAGATGGCCGAGCAGATTCGTCAGGCATACCAGCAGCAGACCCAGGCTGCCCAAGCTGAAGGTGAACCCGGGCAGGTGCCAGGCGCTACTGGTATCAACCCAGATGGCTCCACCAATTAGTTTGGTCAACCCGCCAGCAGAGAGAAGCTAGCTGCTTGACCAGTTAGAAAAGGATCTGCAGGCGCGACTGTGCACTGCCCGCCGCCGTCACCCGACAGCGGCTTTTCTCTTGTCAGCGGGTAGTATCACACTGCGTGAACATCGAAGTGACTATTGACCGTCCCGCTGCCGGCGGAGAATTCATTGCCAGCTACGACGGACGAATCGGTTTCGTCACCGGCGGTATCCCCGGCGAACGCGTTGTTGTCGAAATTGCCAAACCTGATGCCAAGCTGTGGCGCGGCAATGTCGTTGAGGTTCTGGATGCCTCAGAGCATCGAATTTCGCAGCGTTGCGAAGCAGCTCAGCAGGGCGCGGGCTGTTGCGACTGGGGTTTTATTGATCCTGAGCACGCGGCGCGTCTCAAGGCTGATGTCTTGACCGATTGCCTGCGCCGTCTTGGACGTTTCACCGCCGACGAGCTGCCAGCTATCGATGTTCTTCCACTGGCTCCGACCTCCCGTTGGCGCACGCGCGTGCGGCTGGGTGTGGATTCCCAGGGACGAGCGGGATTACGGCGTTCCCGTTCCCACGAGCTCGTCATCGGCTCCGAGTGCGTCCAAACAGTTCCCAATCTCATCGCTGGCTTTTCGACGGCCGGAACCATCCCCGCCGCTAAGCCTGCTCGCGGTCGCGGGAGCAAGAAGCCGAAGCCAGGAGAACTCCATGTGGCCATGGACACGGAGGGTAACCGAAGTGCTGTGTACGTTTCCGGCAGCGGCAGGAACCGCAAGCAAACGGTGATTGAAGGCGAGCCAACCACACAGCACACTGTTCACGGAATCACTTTCGATGTGCCGACTACCGGTTTTTGGCAAGCCCATTGCCATGCCCCTGAGTTCTATGGATCGCGCATCATTGACCTGTTGGCCGGTCAGTCTTTCTCCTGTGGTTGGGATCTTTACGGTGGCGCAGGCGTTCTGTCGGCGGCACTTCGCAAGCTTGTTGACGCAGAGGGCTCAATTCTCTCTGTCGAGGGTTTTGCAGCGGCAGCGACGGCGGGGCGCAAGGCCTTCACTGCAGCTGACCACAGTGCGAATGCGTCGCCTGCGGCACCAGTCCGGTTCGTTACTGGGGATGTCGCCGAAGTAGTGCGCCGCGAAGTTGCTAATGAGGAAACTCCAAACCCGGATATCGTTGTTCTCGACCCTCCGCGCTCCGGTGCTAGTAAGGATGCCATTGCCGCTATTGCTGAGGCAAAGCCACGCGTGGTTGTACATTTCGGTTGCGATCCGGCGACTTTTGCCCGCGATGCCCGGTACTGGGCTGACTACGGCTACGCGTTCAAACACCTCGAGGTCGTGGACGCATTTGGTCTAACGCATCACTTTGAAACCATCGCAGTGCTGGAGCAGCTGTAGCTAGAGTGGCTGCCGCATGGGCGCAAGAACGTTGGCGCCGATCACGTCGGCAAGCAAATGTGCCTGCCATGGGCGGAAACCCTGTTCGCTGAGGTGAGCGGAGATTTCGGTAACGGCTGGCAGGCCGCCAGCGTAGTTGTCGTGGTGGCGGAAAACGAATGAGCCGACTGCGCGGCTGTGAATCCACCACACCAGTTCACGTGTCTGCGCGGAGGTAATGAGTGTGTCTTTGCGCAGGTGGATTTGGGCACAGACGTTGTCGATGCAGTCTCGCGTGGTTTCGAAAATTTCGGCGGCTTGTGGGGCATGCTCAGCCCAACGTCGAAAGTGGGGCATCTGGTTGGGAGCCTGCTTCTGGGGCTTCGGCCATGACGACCTGGGTTCCTGACGGGCTTCATTAACGACCTTCAACCAAGCGTCCGCGGCACCGCGACGGCGACGTGGAAATCCACGGATTGCAGTTAGTTCACGCTGCGTACCGGGGAGTTGTTCTGCGATTGTACGTAGAACGCTGTGACCCATGACGTGTGTTGGGGAGACATCACGGCGCTGCGCGATTTCGTCACGCTCAGTCCACAGTGCACGGGCGACGTTAAGTTGTTCGGGAGTGCGCAGCTTCCCAATCCCTTTGAGCCCCTGCCACGAGTGTACGACGTGCAGACCATCGAGGTATTTACGGTTTAGAGCGAGTTCGCGTTCGCATTCCTGTTCCAGCCATTCCAAACGGTCGAGCTCAGTCAGCGCCTGACAAAGAACCTCGGCGAGTTCGATGAGCAGCTCGACATCCAAGGCTGCGTAGTCCAGCCAATCTGCTGGCAGTGGACGAGTAGACCAATCCTCTCGACCGTGCCCCTTGGCAAGTCCAACTCCGAGGAGTCGCTCTGTCAGAGCTGCTAAGTTGACTCGCTCCAGGCCGAGAAGGCGGCCGGCCAGCTCAGTGTCAATGACTTTGGTGGGGTAGAGACCCAGAGCTGCGAGGCAGGGAAGGTCAGAATGAGCGGCGTGAATAATCCAGGTCAGGTCGTTGACTGAGGAACCGAAAACGGCCATCGCCTTGCGACCATCTTCGGGATCGATGAGAAAGGTGCCCGCTCCACGGCGGCGAAATTGAAGCAAGAAGGCGCGGTCGTCGTAGCGATATGCCGAAGCTCGTTCAGTATCGACTGCGAGCCAACCGTGTCCTTTGGCCAGCTGCTCACCGGCGTCAATAATGTCGTCGATGGCAGAAAGCACGCGTGGAGTTCCCTCGGCTGGGGCAAGTCTTACTTCTACGTCGGGACTAGTTTCCACGTCGGAGCTCATCGCACGCCTCTTCGGTCGTCGGTATCAGCAGTCGCCGGTATCAGCCCAGCAGGGAAACGCCGACGGGTGGCAGACCAGCGACGTTCGCTAGTACCTGAGCGAAGGATTCAACGTGGGTGCGCAGGTCGGTGCCACGAGCAGTCCACGATGCGCGCATTTCTAATTGAAAGGCCTGTGGCTTGCCGCCGATCTCGCCATAGCGGACAGAGTTCGTAGTAGTCACCGTGCCACCCAAGTTCGACAGTTCGGCGTTGTTCTCAGCCAGAGCCTCGGTGAGCCATTGCCAGGCAACCTGGGGAAGCAACGGATCTTCCGCGAGGGAGGCATCCATATCCGCCTGGATGTATGCAACCAAGCGCATGTCACCGTCCCAGGTTTCCTCACTGCGGGGGTCATGGAGCAAAATTAAACGACCAAAGGCATCGTCGTCCGAGGACTCGGGGACGATATCAGCTTCGGGCTGCGTGACCTCAAGCGAGACAGCGTGGCTAAACGGTGCCAGCTTCTGCGGTGGCCGAACGGTGCCCAGAGCAATCTCAGGTCGCAGTTCAGCAGAGTGCATTGACTGGACCGCGGCGCGGAAGTTCTGTGGCATTGAATCGGTTCCATTCACGCGCCTGAACTTAGCCATATGACGCTTGCGTTAGTGGGAGGCGCGCCGAAAAGAGTGGGAAGCGACCAAGCGGTTTGTTGAAAACGCACAGCAGGGCGAGTGATTTCCCTGCTCTTAGTACCCCACACATCAATTTTTAAGGTAAGTGGGGCATGATTGTCAGTATGAACAATCGTCGCACTTTGACTGATGCCCCGATTCTTGATGCAGCTTACGGTCGAACTCCTTCGCGCCGCCCGGTGTGGTTTATGCGGCAAGCCGGTCGTTCACTGCCCGAATACCGTGAGGTGCGCAAGGACATCGGTATGTTGGACTCCTGTTTCCGTCCGGAACTGCTCGCTGAGATTACTATGCAGCCGGTACGTAGGCACGACGTTGATGCTGCGATTCTTTTTTCCGATATCGTCGTGCCGCTGAAGGCTGCGGGTGTCAACCTGGATATTGTTCCTGGCCGCGGTCCAGTAATGGATACTCCGGTGCGCTCGGAAGCAGACATCAAGGCTCTACCGGAAGTCACGGAAGAGCAACTCGCTCCGGTGGCCGAGGGTATCGGCCTCATTCTGCAAGAGCTGACTGATACCCAGGCACTCATTGGTTTCGCCGGTGCACCGTTCACCTTGGCGTCGTACCTGATTGAAGGCGGTCCATCCCGCAATCACGAGCGCACTAAGGCGCTGATGCACTCGGACCCTGAATTGTGGGATCACCTGATGCAGAAAATCACTCCGATGGTGATTGCTTTCCTGCGCGCGCAGATTGGCGCTGGTGTGGACGCTATTCAGCTCTTCGACTCCTGGGCTGGCTATCTCACCGAGCGTGATTACCGCCGCTTTGTGTTGCCGTACTCGAAGGAAATCTTCCAGGCTGTCGCCGACGCTGGCATTCCGCGCATCCACTTCGGTGTGGGCACCGGCGAGCTTCTCGGTGCGATGGCTGAAGCCGGCCCAGAAGTCATGGGCGTCGACTGGCGCGTGCCACTGGACGTTGCTGCCAACCGCATTCGTGCCACGCTTTCCGACGTTCACCGAGGCGCAGACCCGGCGGAAAACAGCCTTGCATTGCAGGGCAACCTTGACCCGGCGATTCTCTTTGCCGGTGAAGATGCAATGACCCAAGAGATTCAGCGCATCTGCTCTGAGGCGGACCGTGCAATTAAGCGTGGTGACGCCCGTGGACATATCTTCAACTTGGGTCACGGGGTGCTACCGAATACCGATGCCGACGCGATTACGCGCGCCGTTGAGATCATTCACGCAACGTAAAAGCCGACGCAACAGGCGTGTAAAACACGCACTAGCTAATTTCCTACAAGTCTTATCGACCGTGCCCGCTCGAGGCGCGGGCATAGAGAAAGCGTACGAAATACCGTGGTTGCACAACCTTCTACCATTGCCGTCATAGGTGGCGGTATCTCCGGCCTGACCGCAGCGTATGAGTTGCGTAAAAAGCTCGGACCCGCCGCAAGAATAATTGTCATCGAGTCCAGTTCACAGGTTGGCGGCAAGCTGAAGACTCGACCAGGAGCTAACGGCCCTCTTGAAGCGGGCGCTGAGGCGTACCTTGCGTTCCGTCACGATGCCACCGAGTTTTTCAAGGAACTCGGTTTGGCAGATCAGCTAGTCGCCCCTTCGGGGCTGCCTTCCAAGCTCTACATTGGCGGTGAACTCAAGGACCTTCCGCGTAACACGGTCACCGGTATTCCAGGAAGCTCAGAAGGGTTGGGCTACCTCCTCAGCGAGGCCAGCCTCGCCAAGATTGATGCCGAGTCGAACCCCGAGCTCACTCCAGCCTTGCACTGGGTACTGGGAGACGACATGAATGTCGGCCAGCTGGTCGCGGCGCGGCTCGGTGAGGAAGTCGTTGACCGCATCGTCTCCCCGCTGCTCGGAGGCGTCTACTCAACCACCGCATACGACCTGGGCCTGCGTGCGACCATCCCACAGCTGGCGGCAGCGCTTGATGAAATGGCCAGTGCCGGTGATCATGTCAGCCTCACCGGCGCTGTCCAGCGCGTTCTGGAAGCACGTAAGCAGGCGCAGCAGGCGCGTCTGAGCAGTGAGGCTGCGACAGACTCGACGAAGACGAAGCGGCCGGTGGTCTTCCAAACGTTCCGCGATGGCTTCGAGGTTCTCTACAACACGCTTGTCGACGAATCGGCAGCCGAACTCCTCTTGTCGACGAAGGCTACTGGTCTGCGGCAGCATGACAACGGCTTTGAGGTGACAGTGGAACTGCCGTCGGAAAGCGGCACGAGCATTAGCACTATCGACGTCGACGGTGTTGTCGTGGCGGCACCTTCTGCAACCACATCGGAGCTGTTGAGCAATCTTGCGCCAGAGGCGGCCGAGCTCATTGGTGGGGTAGACACGTCGAACTCGGCGGTGGTCGGTATGTGTTTCGACTCGTCGGAAGGACTGCCGGAGATCAACGGCGTGTTGTGCGAGATTGGTGCTGACCTGTCCGCGAAAGCTTTTACAGTGTCGTCCCGGAAGTGGCCACATATTGGTGAGCGCTACGGTGCCGTTGTGAGGGCAAGCTTCGGCCGTTTTGATGATGACTCGCACGTGCATCGTAGCGACGAGGACCTCATCGCCAGGGCAAAAGCAGATTTGGCTAAGGCGACTGGCTTTGATGCCGAACCGACAGCGGTTTTCGTCCAGCGTTGGTGGGCGGGGATTCCACGCTTCGATATGGGGCATGGAGGCCTGATGGATTTTGCTCGCCAGGATTTGGCCGAGGTGCCTAAGCTTGCAGCAACAGGGGCGTGGCTCAGTGGCCCGGGCATTCCGGAATGTATCTCCAACGCCAAGGCTGCGGCCAGCAAGATTGCTGCGGAGCTGGCATAAAGCTGCGAGATTGGTGCTGAGTACGAAACTGGCGCTGACCCATCGTTTTTAAACAAACCTTTCAACCGAACTAGGAGACAACTAATGACCAAGCTCGATTTCAAGAAGCTCAACGACACCATCCGCTACACCATGTGGTCTGCCTTCAAGGTGACCCCAGGTGCACTCGGTGATAACCGCGAAGAGGCAGTGGCTAAGACCAAGGAATTCCTGGCTCGTTACGAAGACACTGATCTGATCATCCGTGGTTTCTACGATGTTTCGGCCATGCGTGCTGAAGCCGACTTCATGTTCTGGATCCACGCAGAGAAGCTGGAAGACCTGCAGGCGTTCTACAACGCCTTCCTGCGCGAGACTCCGCTGGGCAAGGCATCCACTCCGCACTGGTCGAACGCTGCGCTGCACCGTCCAGCTGAGTTCAACAAGTCGCACCTGCCGTCGTTCATCATGGGTGAAGAGCCGGGACGATGGATTGCGGTTTACCCCTTCGTTCGTTCCTACGACTGGTACCTGCTGGAGCCGACCGAGCGACGCCGCATCCTTGCTGAACACGGTATGGCCGGTCGTGACTACCCGGATGTGCGCGCCAATACTGTCCCGGCGTTCGCACTCGGTGACTACGAGTGGATCCTTGCATTCGAGGGGCCGGAGCTCGACCGCATTGTGGACTTGATGTGGAAGATGCGTTACACCGAGGCTCGTCTGCACGTCCGCGAAGAGATTCCGTTCCACACGGGACGTCGCGTCGATGACATCGCAGAGATCATCAACGTTCTGCCGTAGCTCACGCAATCAACGAGAGAATCAGCAGCGCCGCTGGTCAAGCCCCGTTAACTGACGGGATTTTGACCAGCGGCGCTGCTTCTCTATCTAGTTATTCAGCCGTCTTGTCCGGTTCGAGCGTGAGTGAAATTGAATTGATGCAATAACGCAGGTCGGTCGGAGTATTGTATCCCTCACCCTCAAAGACGTGGCCGAGGTGAGACTTGCAACGACTGCACAGCACTTCGGTACGGACCATACCGAGGCTGGTGTCTCGGCGCTCAATAATCCGGTCTCCAGCTAGTGGAGAGAAGAAGGATGGCCAACCGCAGTGAGAGTCGAACTTCTCGTTCGACCGAAACAGCTCGTAACCACAGGCCCGGCAGCGGTAGACACCTTGAGTCTTGGTATCGGTGTACTCACCGGTGAAGGCGCGTTCAGTACCTGCCTGACGCAAAACCTGGTACTCCGCGGCACTGAGGCGTTCGCGCCATTCTTCTTCGCTCAGATTCCAGTCTTCGCTATGCGAATCAACCATTCTGAATAGCCTCCTCAGACTTGAGATCAGATTCCTGATTAGACTTCCTGCCTGCTATCTTCCAGTCGCTCAGCCAGCTGAAGCCGGATGCAAAGCTACGCCCATTGACGGCATCCACAATCGTCATTCGAATGAGTGCTGCCGTGATGGAGAGAATAAGAACGGCCCATCCAATACCGCCGATTGCAACCGTGAACCACGGGAAAAAGAGGTCATCTTCATCAATCCACCAATTGGCGTAGAAGAAACAGAGTACGACTCCGAGTCCTGCGCCCCAATTCAACATGACTGTCGAACCAATATTTCCTTCATTGTCGCGAGCCAAAACCAATGGGCGAAGCACGGTGAGAACCATTGGCAAGAGCGTCATCGAGTAGTACTGCTGGCCCAGGCTGGAAAGGAAGAACGCGCCGGTGAAGAGAACTCCGGAAGTCGTAGCAATCCAGAATATCTCATCCCTTTCGAGCCAGCGAAGAAGGAGCACGACGGATACCAAGACGAAAATGCCGAAAAAGATCTGCCACAGCAAAATCAGGGTCGGATGGGCACCTAGCCAAACAAGCTGTCCAGTCAGTGAAGCATTTGCAAAGTCACGGACAACTCCCAGGTAGGGGACGGTGATATCTAGGTAGTCACGTGGTTGGACCATGAGCGGCCACGCAATGACATTGGCTGCAATTACCACTCCGATACTGGTCAGTACCGTAGAGAACTGCCTGCGCATGAACGGTAGGAACAGCATTGGCAAGAAAACAGGTTTAATGGTGATTGCGATACCGATGATCAGGCCGGCCAGGATATTGCGCCGCTCGGTCAGAGCAATAAAAAACAGCACTAATGCAAGGAAGAGTGAACCGTTGACGTTCGTAAAATCAAGGGTGTTGGTAACGGGTTCCGTGAGGTAGAGCAGTGCTATCGACGCTGGAATGATGGGGCCAGAGCGCGCAATACCAAGCCACCTCAGCAGCAATACAATTGCCGCAATGATTGCAGCTGACTGAAACACCGCAAACCAGATTCGGCCCGATTCAAGCGAGCCGAACAAATCAATCGGGGCTAAAAGTAGGGTAGCGCCTGGGGAATACAGATAGTGCGGATCGGCTGTTACGTAGTCTTCCGAATAAACGGGTACCTGCGATACGAATCGATTAATTGCCGACCAGACGGTCGTAAAGTCATCTGTGCCAGAAACGTCTTTCGGCAAAACCCAGGTGCGGTGAAAAATCACCACAGCTGCGATAGGCCACAAGAAAGCGCTGAGTCCTCGCGACACGTGCCGAGACAGAGGGCGTGGAGCCACCGAATTTGTCTCTGGCGTGTCCTTGGACGTTTGCGTTAATGCCGTTGCGCTTGCGCTCACGTCGATTTTTGGTTTACTCACAATACTCCACCCTACTGGGTGAAGCTGCGGGAATAGCGTAGGAAGATGTGTGAGTCGGAACGTAGGATATCCCGCACTTCAAAAGCCTGCGGGTTCGTCGAGTTCGAGTCCTCATCAGGGTCGTTCTCGCCGAAAGTCAGGGGGCCGTTACCCACCCACATCGGCGACAATGTCAGGAACAGTTCGTCGACGCACCCCTTTTTGAATGCTTCTCGATACATCGTCGATCCACCCTCTACGACAATGTCCCGATACCCATGTTCAGCCAGCCACGTTAACGCCGCTTTTACCGAGGGGTTAGGGAACTTAACGACGCGAGCCCCGGCCGACTCCATCTTTTTAGCTTTGTTCTTGTGAGCGGCTCTTGCCTCTTCATCATTAAAAGCATCTTTAGTCGGGGTGAAGATTATCGGAGGATTGACTTCTGCATTCGCGAAAAAGTCAGATTTTATATCTAAATCCAACGAGCGCGAAAGTGTGGACATCGCCACGTGCTCGGAGCGACCTAGCTTCTGTCGAACGGCCTCTAGGTACTCCGGTATCTCAACTGGCCCGTACCCCTCGGACGCAATGGTGCCTGTACCAACGAAAACGACGTCGGCAAGCGCGCGAAGCGTGTTGAAAACCGTGGCATCGGTGTCGTTGCCAAGCTGGCCAGAGGTGCCTTCGACGGCGCCGCGTCCGTCCAAGCTGGTGACGGCGATGGCCGTGACGGTGGAGGTGTTGTGAGACACCGCCGCTGTATCATGTGTCGTTTGCGCAGGTCGAGAAAGAAACTGCAGAATTTCGTCGGTCGATGGGCTTACGGAGGTGAGTGTAGCCATACCGCCGAGGTTAAGCCGACGATTGCAGAATAGGCAAGGCCTGGCTTATAAGGGAAGTATTATAATCGTTGTCATTTATAAGGATTGGACTTATAGTAGGGGCATGCGACTAACAGATACTCTTGAGAAGGCATTCAACGACCAGATCACTATGGAGCTCACCGCTTCCCACGTCTACCGCCAGCTGGCAATCGAACTGGACCTGCTGGATTTCTCCGGCATGGCAGAGTGGATGCGTGCACAGGCGGATGAGGAAGTTGATCACGCGAACCAGTTCATCGCACACCTCGATGCTCGCGACAACCACCCGCAGATTGGTGCTGTCGACGCACCGGAGGTGAAGGTCACTTCCGCAATCGATGCATTCCGCATTGCTCTCGAGCATGAAGAGAAGGTTTCGGCATCTATCCGTAACCTCCGCAAGCTTGCTGATAGCGAGGGTGATCTCGACTCCCGCCCGCTGCTGGACAGCTTCGTGGTTGAGCAGATTGAGGAAGAGGACACCGTGCGTGGCATCATCGGTCGCCTGGAGATTGTTGGCGACAACGGTGCTGGCCTGCTGCGTATCGACCGGGAGCTTGGCGCTCGCGACGCAGCTTAACGTCAAACTCGATTTGTGAGTTCGAAAAGAGAAGACCGCTCCAGGGAAGTTCCTGGGGCGGTCGTTTCTATGTAGCCTGAATATCAATTGACGGATCTGGCTTCCAATCAAACCGAAATTCGTGGAAGGGAAGATTCACCGTTTCCAGGTGGTAGAACGCGTTTTTGGCGTGCTTTGCGTAGTGGTATTCACGAGCTTTGATCGTTGTGATCGATAAGAGATTGCCATAATCGGGAAGGAACGTGTGTGCGTACTGCTTGAAAAACCCGGTTAAATCCAAAATCCAACCACCTTCCGCGCGAGTCAGTTCTGCGGCATAAAAATCGGTCGTGGCGACGTGCTCCATCTTTGTTCGGGCCTCGTCTCCATAGACAACGAGATTGTCACGCAAGAGTTGTACCCGGACCGCGTTAATTGCGCCGTCGCCTGCATTCAGTGCCCAAAGGTCGTCTGCGACAAACACCTTGATGCTATCGCTAGGCGAAATATTGGCCTGGGTGATGCGACCATAGAGTCGGCTGGAGAACAAGTCACAGGACGCCTCGTTGACATGGAGACGTATCGCACCTTTTCGGAACAACGTTGCCAAATTAGAATCGCGGTTGATAATCGATGTAATCGAGTTCTTCTCTTCGAAGAGCTCGGGATTAAACTCAATTACTCGAGGAACTGACAGGTCATCGTAAATACGCGGCTGGTTTTGTCGAATGAATGAGTCAACAAGGCGGCGCGAAACTTCCGGCTTGGGCGGAAAGCGATGTGGTTGGGCGCGATAAAGCGCCTTCTGGATACCGCAGGTATAGGCCTTGTCCTGCTGGGTGTTGTTGCGTTGAATTGGACACCCGGCATGGCAGAGATAGAAATACTCACAGCTAATGCAGTCACTGGATAGAGCAGGATTGGCCCGCTCATAAGCGCGAATGGCATCGCCGCCGCGCGTAATCAACTCAGGCATTCCCAGTTGGAGAATATTGCCAAACTTCAAGTCAGGTTCTGCCTGACCTCTGTGGCACGGGTAAACGTCCCCGTCCTTCTGCACTAGAAAGTTATTGGTGCCGCAATTGATCTGATTAGTGCAGTAACCGTGGGTAAATTCCTTGAACCACTCATAATAAATGGCTTGTTCGAACTTTGTGCCTTCGAAATGGAGCCGCAAAGCTTCGAAGAATTCAACCATTTCCTGCTGGTTGAGCTGGGAAGTGTAGTCCGACTTCACGCTATCGTAGGCAAACATGATGTAGAAGTCGGTAACCATGTCAAAACCATGTTCATCGAGCCATTCAATATCATGAATAAACTCGTCGATGCGTTCGAGGTGTTCTTTCCCAACTACGCAGCTTATCTGCTTGCGGAATGGATATTCACCAAGGAGCAAAACATTGTTAATTGTTCGCTTGAGGGTCGATTTCCCCGCCTTGGTTGTACGCAGTTTCTCATGCAGGCTAAATGGCAAATCAAAGCTGCCTGAAATGGAAACTTCGAACTCCTCGTAGAGGGGCCTTAATTTATCGAAGTTGTACAGATTGGTTTTAATGTGGATCGCTGCGCCGTTGCTGCCTAAAGCTTTGAGCTGCAAGCGATACTTAGAGCGATACTCCGTATATGCGTTGAACAGGTCGCGCAATACAGATGCTGGCAAAGTCGAAATTTCCGCACCGTGCAAAAGTAACGAGCTGATGAGGATTCCCTGGTGATCCAGATGGTTCGCAATGCGATTGAATTGTGACACTACATCCGAAGGATTGTCTTTGTTCTCGGTGAGATCGCCCAGGTAGCAGTAACTGCACCCAAGATTGCAATACTGGTTAGGAACAAAGGTCAGCTTAATTGCTTTGTGGTGAAGTCTGAATCCAGCTTTAGTGGTTACAGCTGCTTGAAAAGTGGCGTTGTCCGCAGCAGCGGTCTCATCAAGTGCTGGCACGCCGACGGTAGGAATCGTCGGTAACGGAAGTATTGTCTTAGCCATTATTATTGTTGTTGTTATTGTTATTGTTATTGTTGTTGTTCGAGTCCCCGCCGTCTCCGCTGTCGCTGCCGTCACCGAAATTTAGAGCGTCGCACCAACCGTTGGTAAAACTTCCTGTTTCAGAGAATGGACAGTCAAAGTCCGACTGGTCGAAATAGTCCGGAATGCTGCCGTCGCCACCGGTGCTCGCACCTGTACCGGTACGGTTATGGCCGCCAACGTCTGCAGTTCGCCGATATTTTTCCAGCTCATTTAGTTCTTCGTTTTCCCACGACTCATAGTTCGTCATTTTGCATCGGCCTTTTCATTCTTAGGACGCAGGCTAACTACCAGTGCGTTTGGTTGATTTGGAAGGTATCGTGTCGG
Organism: Corynebacterium sp. LK26; assembly: GCF_014335085.1. Taxonomy (NCBI): domain Bacteria; kingdom Bacillati; phylum Actinomycetota; class Actinomycetes; order Mycobacteriales; family Corynebacteriaceae; genus Corynebacterium; species Corynebacterium sp. LK26. The sequence continues at coordinate 254,974 of NZ_PDHB01000001.1, read as the reverse complement.
CAGGATGGTCCCCGGGGTTACCGCTGCCGCCTCGTAATTCATTAACACCATTGTCTTAGTGACAGAGTAGGGCTCACCATGCGCCGGGAAGACAGACAGTCCAAGTTCATATTCATTGAGGCCACGAACTTTTCGTCCGGTGTCTTTGATGTATTTCACCTGTGAGTAAGTCGGACGTCCTCGTAGATCAGCCTCTAACATTTCGCGATCAAGAATTCCATCGCGAATCTTGACTTGGTTCAGGAAATCTTGAGCCCGTTTCTCATGCCTGCCGCGGGCAATCTTGACCTTCTCCGGTCGGTCTGGGCGGTACATCACAGGGACGAGTATGCCTTGCTGCAGGAGGGAGTGCTTATGTTCCGGTAGTTGACGGGTCAAAACCGACTTAAAGTGGCTCCCATCTTGTGCCTCGACTGCCATCTGCATGATGACCGTGTAGTAACCCTTCTTATCGGGCTTGCCGGTGACGCTGAAGGATTCGATCTGTCCAACACCAATATTCGCCTGTGGCCACTCCACAGGTTTATCGGATCCGCGGAATTCAACAAAAAATACTAAAAGGGATACAAATACGATAATAACTGCGAATATAAGAAAGTCGCCTACCACTTTATTTACTCCAGGTAATGGTCGAAACTGTGGTTTGGATTAAAGGCAAACCAAATGGGGCGATTGTGGAAAACAAACCTAGCCACAATCCCAGTAGAAAACAGCACCATCGGTCGTGCCAGTATTTTCGGAGCGGTACACCACGGCCTCGCCGGCGTGCATCTTCTTCAACGCGTCTGGGTGAAGGAATACGTGGGCCACACCTAGATCGCCCCACATGGCCTCGAAGGGGAGCTCTTCTTCTTCGAGATATGTGGAATCGATCTCTAGGAAGTGAACGTACCCATCAGGCTGAAAAGGGTCTTGCGCGAAAGCGGGGAAACCGCCAAGCATAATGTTGCTTTGGTTACTGGCTGCGGCTCGCAACTCAACTAGCTCGTCAAAGTAGTCATCGTTATCAAGAAAGTCATCGTCCTTTTCGGACTCCAACGCCTCGTACACTGCTTGGTCAGTGGGAGGGATCATTGCCACTGCACTAGACAAGGAAATCGGAGAGTTCATAACCGTCCCAATATCCTCGTTGAACGGGGAGCAGTAATCCTCGTGCTCTTCATCGAAGGCTGCTGGCTCCGCGGTATGAGGTCCAGGGAAGCTGTGGTTGCCAAAGCCTTCCGCAGGCTCAGGGATATAGCGAATCTCCATGCCGTTTCCTGGCGAATCTGAAGTAAATCCGCCGCTGAGGGGATCAGCGCCGACAAAGAGTTGAAAAATTCCTGATTCGGGAATCAATCCGTCGAGAGTTGCTTCGCTTGTCGACGCCCCCTCCGCACGCACATGACCGACAATATCCGCAAAATTCAGCTGAATGATGTGGAGCAGTGGCTGACCGCTCTTTGCGATGGGCCATGTCGCACCTTCCGGAAGATACGGCCTGCCACCGAAGTACGAACCATGGTCGGTGGGAGTGCTGTTGGAGTAGGGAAGGGTTACGCCTGGTTGAGCAAGTTGGATGAGGCCATCAGTGTCTTCGGAGATAAACTCTCCGGCCTCGATCAACGAGCGAAGTGCTTGAACCTGTGCTGTGAACTCTGACATGGCAGGTGGTTCTTTCTCTCGGAAAACAAGGTGTTTAATCAGGGATTATCCTTCAAACGAAAGGATGCTGCAATAGCTATCCACTGCAGCATCCTTTTCCTTGATTCGCCAAAAAACTCCCTTGTGGAGGACCACAAGGGAGTTAGCGTGGAGCGGATGACGGGACTCGAACCCGCGACCCTAACCTTGGCAAGGTTATGCGCTACCAGCTGCGCTACATCCGCAAATACGCTCGCCCATAAGGGCTTACGTGGTGCGCGATACTGGGATTGAACCAGTGACCTCTTCCGTGTCAGGGAAGCGCTCTCCCGCTGAGCTAAACGCGCATTACATCGAAACCGGTAAGGAATCTCTGCTGAGGTGGAAACGGGAATCGAACCCGTGTACACGGCTTTGCAGGCCGTTGCCTCGCCACTCGGCCATTCCACCGTGAGGCTGCCGCCTCAGTGGTTGCCTCGAAGTTATACCACAGAGCTTAACTTCTTGAGAAACCAGAGCGGATGACGGGACTCGAACCCGCGACCCTAACCTTGGCAAGGTTATGCGCTACCAGCTGCGCTACATCCGCATCACGTTGCAAGGAGAGCGAAGGAGAATCTCAATTGCTCTCTTGCGGTGCGAAAGATACTTTAGCGTGCTTGTGCGATTGATTACAAATTACCAGGTGAACATCTGTATTGTGCCTGTGGGCGTAGGGCTAAAGACCAACCTTTGATGCCTCTGAATCGCAACGATGTCATTTATTCGCTTTCGTGGGTTGGTTACTGGGGGCTATCGAGTCGCTATCGTCATGGAGTTCCATCGGTGGGGTAATAAATCGTCGAACTGCGCAATCGCAAACGCAATGCAACCCAATTAGGGAAACTTCCAAAACGCGTGCTAACTTATTCCGCAGAGCAGCAAAGGCTTAGTGCTTTTCTGTCCGAGTCCCATAGCTCAGTGGAAGAGCGTTCCGTTCACACCGGAAAGGTCGCTGGTTCGAACCCAGTTGGGACTACCATTTAAAACCCCGGTCGACGCATCGTATAAAAACTGCGCGGCCGGGGTTTTGCTGTGTGACCTGAACTATATTCGTCCCTCTCGGGAACTTTTCTGGACTACCATCCGACAATAGGTATAAGGGCAGCGGTCAGACTACTGCTGTTCTTCTCGAACTGTCCCGCTTAAAGGAGTTGAACTGTTCTAGTGAGTCCCCGGGTCGCTTCAGGCGAAACGTTTCGGTTCTCAAAGTCGGGTTTCCGGCGTGCAGTAGCCGCCGCTGCGGCGCTTGTAGTCTTTGCAGGTGCGTCAGTTATTAATGCTGGCCCCGCGCATGCTCACGATTCCGTGCTGTCGTCTAACCCAGGCGACAAGCAGGTTCTCGATGAATTTCCGCACCACGTTTCTCTCAAGTTCTCCGGCAACCCCAAGAACAATTTCAACACCGTTGCAATTAGTGATGCAGATGCCAAGGAAGTCCTGTACTCCCACGAGCCAGAGGTAGTGGGTAATGAGGTCTCTTTGGATATCCCTGAGGATATTAATCCAGGCCCTGGTAACTACATCATTGGTTTCCAAATCACCTCCTCTGATGGTCACTCCACCCGAGGAAAGACCTCTTTCTCAGTGGCTGATCCGGATGCTGCTGGCGCAGCCGAAGCCGGGGCAGAATCTCGTCAGACCGGTGCGCACGCCGAGGAAACGAAGTCAATACCGCTATGGGCTTATGGCCTCGGTGGTGGACTCATCGTCATCATCGCCGCTGTCGTCATCGTTATTAATCGAAAGGCAAAATAGACACATGAAGCTCAATCGCACTGCAACTGCACTGATCGCTGGTTCCGCAGCTCTGACCCTTGTTCTGGCAGGATGCTCGTCCGACGATAACACTGCTGCTGAGGTGACTGAGTCCGCAACTTCCGCGGCGACCGAAGCTACCTCTCAGATGGAGAAGAGCGATGCTGCTGTGCAGCTGGCCGATGCCTACATCAAGGAAAAGCCGGCTGACAAGGGCATGACCGCCATCTTCGGTACGCTGACCAACAACACCGATAAGGACATCAAGGTTTCCTCCTTCAAGCTTGAGGGACTGAAGGAAGGCACGAAGTTCGAGCAGCACGACACCAAGGACGGCAAAATGTTCGAGGTGCCGGAAGGTTTGACGATTCCGGCTAATGGCGAACTCGTTCTCGAACCGGGTAGCACTCACTTCATGATTATGGACAATGATGAAGCTATGGATGTGGGAGCTGAATACAAGCTCGTCATTGAGCTTTCCGACGGCTCTAGCATCACCCAGGACGTTGAGGTTCGCGTCCAGCCAGCGGGTGAAGAGGACTACGGTAATGACGGTGACCTGAACAACCCAGAGCACATGGGCGGCGGTGAGATGGATCACTCGGGTCACTAATTCTTGTGACAAGTTGGTCAAGTAATCGCTCGTCGTAAAGCGGGCGTGAGCTCAGGTACGTCGAGGAATTGACTAGCTGAATCTAATGGTGGCAGAAGCGCTGGAGTTGGCAGGTTATTGCAGCATATGCAACGAACTCCTGCGCTTTTCTTTTTCCGAAAAAGGTTTTCGATACGGTCGAATTGGATAGGCCAGTGGTTGCGTTGAAGCTATTGAAAAGTTGGCGGATTCCCAGCCATCTCATGTGCTCCAGTTCGAAGTAATCAGAAAGGTAAGAGTGCACAAAATGTCCGAAGGCTTTTCCAGAAGGCGTTTTCTTGGCGGGCTCGGCACCGCCGCAGGAGCCTCAGCGCTCGCCCTGGGGGCGCCGGAAGCCCAGGCGATTGGGTTGGAACCTCCACAGGAAGAGCCGCCGAAACCGCCTTTGCAGACAGCAACCGTACCTTTTGATGGCGCCCACCAGGCGGGGATTGCGACGCCCGCACAGGCGAATCTATGGCTAATTGCCTTCAACGTGAAGAAGGGGGTCGATCGCAATCGCCTCCAAAACCTCATGCGTGCCTGGACGGATGATGCCCGCCGAATGACAGCCGGCAAGGCTACTCGAACGGACTTGGAACCTGAGCTCATGGGGAGTCCGGCCAATCTGACTATCACTGTTGGATATGGGGAGAATTTCTTCACAATCATCGATAGGGAAGACCAGAAGCCTGAGTGGCTGGGAGATCTGCCAAAGTACGTTAACGATGAGCTCCGCCCGGAGTGGAACGGCGGAGACCTGTGCCTGCAGATTTGTGCGGACGACCCAGTAATGGTCTCCCATGCGGCCCGAATGATGATCCGAAATGCAGGTTCTTATTTGGATGTTCACTGGGTGCAAGCTGGTTTCCAGCACGCCAATGGTTCTACGCAGGAAGGCGAGACCCCGCGCAATCTCTTCGGTCAGAAGGACGGTACGGTCAACCCGCGCACTCGTGAAGAATTCGACAAGCAGGTGTGGATTGATAGTGGTCCGGATTGGTTGCGGGGCGGTACAGCGATGGTTGTCCGCCGTATCGAAATGGATATTCCAGGCTGGGATGTGTTGGACCGCGAAAGCCGCACTGTTATTACCGGCCGAGATATCGGCACCGGCGCGCCAATTGGAGGTAAGGACGAGTTTGAGACCGTCGACCTGGCGAAGACTGATGAATATGGTCTGCCTCTGACGGATCCGAACAGCCATGTTGCGCTGTCAATGCCTCCGAAAGAGAAACCTAATCAGCGGATTCTGCGACGGGTCTACAACTATGACCTGCCACCGGAACCGAATGGTCGATTCGAGACCAACACCGGCCTGGTATTCATTTGTTTCCAGAAGGACCCGTTGGAGCAGTTCAATCCGATTCAAGAGCGGCTGTCCAAGAACGACCGTCTCAATCAGTGGATTTTCCACATTGGATCCGCCGTGTTTGTTATGCCACGAGGAACTTCTGAGGAGGAGTACTGGGCCCAGGACCTTTTCGAGGCCTGAGTTTTGACCGTGCGGTAAAGTGTGTGAACGACTGACGAAGGTCACCAGGTATGTGATTTTCGAAGACACTTTGAAAAGGAGTACACGCACGCCGTGTCAGAAGAATTTGCAACCCCAGCACCGTTTTCCGTGCCCGCAGGAGTTTCTGCGGGCGAGGCGATGAGAGACCTGGGTTTCCCGAACAAGGGCGTTGACGCCATCGTTTGTGTCCGCGACCCTGAAGGCAATTTGAAGGATCTGTCCTTTAAGCCAGAAGTGGAAACCGTCTTCGAGCCCGTTCCGGCGAATACTCCGGACGGTCGCGATGTCATCCGCCACTCTGCGACTCACGTGATGGCTCAGGCCGTGCAGTTGGAGTTCCCTGGGACGAAGCTGGGCATTGGCCCTGCCATCGACAATGGTTTCTACTACGACTTCCGTGTCGATGAGCCTTTCTCGCCGGAGGATCTCAAGCGCATCGAAAAGCGTATGAAGAAGATCATCAAGTCTGGTCAGCGATTCGAGCGCTTCGCGTTCGAGTCTGCCGATCAGGCGCAGGAAGCGCTTGCCGACGAGCCGTATAAGCTCGAGCTGATTGTTGAAAAGTCGGCCGGCAAGGTGTCCGAAGATGATGAGGCCAATGTCGACGTCGGTGGTGCAGGTACGACCTTGACCGGCTACCGCAACGTCAATCCGCGTACTGGCGAGACCGAGTGGTTTGATCTTTGCCGCGGCCCGCACGTGCCGACCACTCGTTACATCCCTGCTTTTAAGATCACGCGTTCTTCCGCTGCGTACTGGCGGGGTGACCAATCTCGAGATAACCTGCAGCGTGTTTACGGCACTGCGTGGGAGTCCAAGGAAGCGTTAGACGAGTACCTTGACCGCATGCTCGAGGCTGAGAAGCGCGATCACCGCCGTTTGGGCTCCGAGCTGGATTTGTTCAGCTTCCCGGATGAGATTGGTTCTGGTTTCCCGGTATTCCATGTCAAGGGTGGCATCATCCGCAACGAGATGGAGCAGCACTCCCGTCGCCGTCATATCGAAGCGGGCTATGACTTTGTGAACACGCCGCACGTAACTAAGGGTGACTTGTTCAAGAAGTCTGGTCACCTTGACTTCTACGCGGATGGCATGTTCCCGCCGATGCAGCTCGACGGCGAATATGACGAACACGGCAACTGCACCAAGGCTCCGCAGGACTACTACGTCAAGCCGATGAACTGCCCGATGCACAACCTCATTTTCGCATCGCGTGGTCGCAGCTACCGTGAACTTCCGATTCGTATGTTCGAGTTCGGCACCGTCTACCGCTACGAGAAATCAGGCGTTATCCACGGTCTTACCCGAGCCCGTGGCTTTACGCAGGACGATGCCCACATCTACTGCACCGAGGATCAGCTGGAAGAAGAGCTCACTAATGTTCTCGACTTCATCATTTCGCTTCTGCGTGACTACGGCCTGGATGACTTCTACCTGGAGCTGTCTACGAAGGACGAAAAGAAGTTCGTCGGCTCGGATGAAATTTGGGAGAAGTCCACAGCTATTCTCCAGCGCGTTGCCGATGCTTCTGGCCTCGAGCTCGTTCCTGATCCGGGCGGAGCCGCTTTCTATGGTCCGAAGATCTCCGTCCAAGCCCGCGATGCCATCGGCCGTACTTGGCAGATGTCGACGGTACAGCTCGACTTCAACCTGCCGGAGCGCTTCGAGCTCGAGTACACCGCACCTGACGGAACCAAGAAGCGCCCGATTATGATTCACCGTGCGCTTTTCGGCTCCATCGAACGTTTCTTTGGCGTCCTATTGGAGCACTACGCAGGTGCTTTCCCGGCTTGGCTGGCTCCGGAACAGGTTGTTGGTATTCCGGTTGCGGATGACTGTATCCCACACCTGGAGGACTTTGCTGCACAGCTGAAGTCTCGTGGCATCCGTGTCCACGTGGATACGTCCGATGACCGCATGCAGAAGAAGATTCGCAACCACACCCAGGCCAAGGTTCCGTTCATGATTCTGGCTGGTGCCCGTGACATTGAGGCAGGTGCCGTCAGCTTCCGGTTCCTCGATGGCACCCAGATTAACGGGGTGGCAGTTGAGAAGGCTGTGGACATCATCTGTGATTGGGTTGCTTCGCGGAATAACGAACAGCCGAACAAGGAGAATGTCTCTGCTCTCTAGAGGTCGTTAACGCTCTCTAATTCGACCGCGTTGTTTTAACTGGTGAACCACGCGTGGTAATCCAAAGAAGTTGACCGCGAGGTCGTAAACTACAGCAGAGAAATATATGTGGTCGGGGCTCGAATGGGGACCCGGCCACGCAACGAAGGGGATGGCAGTGAATCAGTCGGGAAGTGAAGAGTTGCCTCCGCAGCAGCAGGGCAATGCCGGCCAGCAGGAATCGTCTGATGGCGTATACGTCGACAGCGGTTACGGCGAACCGGATCGGCTCACGCGCTTATGGGCACCGTACCGGCTGGATTACATCGTCAAGCGTGGTGTGCATAACTCCAAGCCATCCCGTAACCCCTTCGTTGATTTGCCGAAGCAAAGCGATGAGGAAGCACTCATTATCGCTCGCGGCGAGTGGGTGTACGCCGTTCTGAATCTGTTCCCGTACAACCCAGGGCACCTCATGGTGGTTCCATATCGCGAAGTCGCCAACCTTGAGGACTTGACCGACGAAGAAACAGCCGAGATGATGCGATTTGCCAAGCATGCGGTTCGTACCCTCAAATCGGTTTCGCGTCCGCACGCCGTCAATGTAGGTTTCAACTTGGGCAAAGCCTCCGGCGGTTCGGTCGCCGATCACCTGCATATGCACGTCGTACCGCGCTGGTCGGGTGACAGCAATTTTATGACCGTGATCGATGGCACCAAAGTGTTACCGCAGGCTCTTCGTCAGACTCGCGAGTTGCTTGCCGACGGCTGGCGTGCCCTTAATCAAGAGGATGGGGCAGCATGCTGAGTGTCCGTGGCAGGGCTCCAATCCGCCCAGTAGTTGAACCGATTGCCGCTGCACTTTTGCGGGTCGGCATTAGCCCGAACACGGTCACCCTGGTGGGAACGGTAGTTTCCGTTCTGCTTGCGGTAATCCTGATTCCTACCAACCATCTTTTCGCAGCTGCGGTGTCAATCGCTATTTTCACTGCTTTTGACCTGCTCGATGGCACGATGGCCAGACTGCGAGGGCGGGGAACGAAATACGGAGCGACGCTGGATGCTTCCTGTGACCGTATTACGGATGCTGCACTGTTCGGGGCGATAGCGTATTGGGTGGTGTATCACCATGGCGCGGATTCAGTGCTGCTCATTCTGACACTGATTACCATGGGATCGTCCCAGGTCATTTCCTACGTTAAGGCTCGAGCAGAGGCTAGCGGCCTCAAGGTCAACGGTGGTCTCGTCGAACGTGCGGAGCGCCTGATTATCGGTCTAATTGGCGTCGGGCTCCAGGGGCTTGGCGTGGACTATGCCCTCTACGTCGCGATGTGGCTCCTGGCGATTGGGTCGGTCTTCACCGTCGTTCAGCGCTTGTACATGGTGGCTAAGCAGCCAGGAGCGTTGGATCCCATCGCCCCGCCAGAAGGTGCAGCTGATAGTTCATCTATCAACCCTGACTCTGCTACGAAGTCCACGGGTTCGGCTGATTCCAACAACTAAAGGAGGATACGATGACTAGTTTCTTCCTGCCTCGCTCGAAAGATGATTTCGTTGCGCTCGGCTATATGGCCGGGTGGAAGATTTTTGGTCTGCTGCCGGAACGCGTGGCCTACCGCATCGGCAACATAGCCGCCGATCGTGTAGCAGCAAATCCAGCGACTACCCGCCAGCTTCGCAAGAACCTGGCTCGCGTTATGGGCTGTCCGCCTGAGGAAGTGCCGCAAGGTCTTATTCGGGCTTCCATGCGTTCCTATCTACGCTATTGGGTGGAGGCATTCCGGTTGCCCTCCATCGCGTCGCCAGAGTTGGCAGACACGGTCGAATCCACCAGCGATGGGCTCGAACGAGTTGCTGAGGCCCTCGAGGCCGGAGATTCCATCGTCATCCCACTGCCGCATTCTGGTAACTGGGATATGGCAGGTATGTGGCTCGTTTCCCGCCATGGTCGGTTCAGTACCGTGGCGGAACGGCTGAAGCCAGAGGTACTTTACGACGCTTTCGTGGAGTACCGCGAATCCCTCGGATTCCACATTCTCCCGCTTACCGGTGGCAAACCCGCGATGCCGGAACTGCAGAAGCGATTGGAAGAAGGTGGCGTTGTGTGCCTGCTGTCTGATCGTGACTTCGGCGGCCACGGGGTCCCGGTCACTTTTTTCGGCGAGCAGACGACAATGCCGGTCGGTGCAGCAAAGCTGGCACAGGACACGGGCGCTCGGCTTATGCCCGCGGGCCTGTCCTACACGCGCGATGGTTGGCGTTTTGTAGCGCATCCATTCGTGCCGACTGAGGGGCGCAATCTACCTGACATTGTCCAGGACATCGCTACTGTTTTTGAATCTGATATTGCCCAGCATCCAGCGGATTGGCACATGATGCAGCCACTGTGGCCGGCGGATAAGAAGAGGTCAAAGTAGCCGTGCGAATCGGAATGGTGTGCCCGTACTCGTTCGATGTCCCAGGAGGGGTTCAAGCTCACGCGATTGACTTGTGTGAGGAGTTTATCCGTCGCGGCCACGAGGTCAGTCTTATCGGCCCAGCTAGCGCGCAGGCGGACGTGCCGGATTTCGTTGTTCGAGGTGGTGCCGCCATCCCGATTCCGTATAACGGCTCGGTCGCTCGGCTATCTTTTGGTCCCCGCACCAGCCGTCGAGTCCGCACATGGATTGAGGAGGGTAGCTTCGACATTCTTCATATCCATGAGCCGAATTCGCCCAGTTTTTCAATGCTGTCGTTAGTAAACTCGGTCGGGCCAATTGTCGCGACCTATCACTCTGCGGCGACGGACTCCCTAGCATTGAAGTTGGCCACGCCATTTTTGCGGAAGTACCTTGAACGCATTCGGGGAGGCATCGCTGTCTCGGAAGTGGCTCGTCGCTGGCAGGTTGAGCAACTCGGCGGCGACCCGGTTCTCATTCCCAATGGTGTCCGTGTTGGAGATTTCGAGTCCTGCCCGGCCGCCTCATCGTTGCCTGAGATTCCGCCACGGCGTGAAGGGGTCTATCGGCTTGTCTTCCTCGGACGCTTCGACGAATCTCGTAAGGGCTTTGACGTCTTGCTCGACGCGTTGCCAACAATACGTGCGGAGATTCCACAGCTTGAGGTCTGTGTCGTTGGTGATGGTGATATCGCGGCAGCTCGTCGTAAAGCGGGCAGAAACGCAGATGTCCTGCATTTCGTCGGCAGACTGTCGGAGGATGCTAAGGCGTCAATACTCGCCGATGCGGATGCGTACATTGCCCCGCAGCGTGGTGGAGAGAGTTTCGGCATCGTGCTGGTAGAGGCGATGGCGGCGGGTGCGCCGGTGATCTCCAGCGACATCGATGCGTTCAAACTCGTGCTTGACGACGGCCATTACGGGCTTCACTTTGAAAACGGTAACTCCGCAGACCTTGCGGATGCAGTCGTACGCCTTTTGACGCAGTCAAAGTTGGGGGAGGAGCTTCGCGCACTCGGGCATAAACGGGCTTGGGAGTATGACTGGTCGCAGGTCGCCGACGGCGTTCTGCGTGTGTACGATACGGTGCGCATGGATGGCGAAAAGGTCGTCATTGCGCCATAGAGATTTCCGTCGTGTTAGCTGATTAAACGCAGCGGAGTGAAAGTGGGTTTTCGGTGGACGTAACCGTTCCAATCTGGGTCGTTGTCCTAGTCATTGCGCTGATTGTCGTACTCGTTAGCGGTTTGGTGGCTTCATCGACAGCGACGCGTTTGAACCGTATGCACATTCGCACGGACTTGGCGCGTTCTTCACTGGAAGCGGCGTTGGGGCGAAGGGCCGCAGTCGCTCGTGCCGCCTACCCGGAACTCGCCGGCGTAGTGACGAAGGTGGAAGCCACACCACTTAGAGCCAACAACACTGGACAGCGCGCAGACGTGGAAAACGAACTGACTAGGAAAATTGTGGCGCTCTATGAGGAACAGCCCGTGGACCGAACGATGGCAATTGAGCTTTCTGACGCCCACACGCGGCTCGAGCTCGCCCGCCGTTTCTACAATGATGCGGTGACGGATACGAAAGCACTGCGAGCCAGGCCGCTAGTACGCGCGCTGCGGCTGGCGGGCACTGCACCCGAACCGGAATATTTCGATGTTGCAGACGGACTGACAACTGCTTAATTGTGGGAAAATTCGCTGTTGTGCTGGAAGTTCGCCGTGTTTTGTGACTCAATGAACAGCACTGTCTAGTTCAGGCGTTATAGTGTTAAACGACTACAAACGGTCACATTCACCAGTTTTATTAGGGAAGTAGGGTTCGTTGAGCACGGTTGAGAACAACTCCGGGCAGGGCACCGCACGCGTGAAGCGCGGTTTCGCTGAGATGATGAAGGGCGGCGTCATTATGGACGTCGTTACGCCGGAGCAGGCCAAGATCGCTGAAGATGCCGGCGCAACTGCCGTGATGGCGCTGGAGCGTGTCCCCGCCGATATTCGCGCAGAGGGTGGCGTGTCGCGTATGTCTGACCCGGACATGATCGAGGGCATTATCAATGCCGTCTCCATTCCGGTTATGGCCAAGGCCCGAATCGGCCACTTTGTTGAGGCACAGGTTCTGCAGTCCCTCGGTGTTGACTTCATTGACGAGTCCGAGGTTCTGACCCCGGCCGATTACTCGAACCACATCGACAAGTTCGAATTCACCGTGCCTTTCGTCTGTGGTGCGACCAACCTGGGTGAGGCTCTGCGCCGCATCAACGAGGGCGCTGCCATGATTCGCTCCAAGGGCGAGGCCGGTACCGGTGATGTCTCCAACGCTGTGACTCACATGCGCACCATCCGCGCTGAAATTAACCGTCTGCGTTCTATGGCTCCGGACGAGCTCTATGTTGCCGCCAAGGAGCTGCAGGCACCGTACGAGCTGGTACGCGAGGTCGCTGAGACCGGTAAGTTGCCAGTCGTGCTGTTCACCGCAGGAGGCATTGCAACTCCGGCTGACGCTGCAATGATGATGCAGCTCGGTGCCGAGGGTGTCTTTGTTGGTTCCGGTATCTTCAAGTCCGGTGATCCGGAGAAGCGCGCCAAGGCTATCGTCCAGGCAACCCAGCACTACGATGATCCGAAGGTCATCGCTGATGTCTCCCGCGGTCTCGGCGAGGCAATGGTCGGCATCAACGTCGACGAGATTCCGCAGCCGCACCGACTCGCTGAGCGTGGCTGGTAAAAATGGCTAACATCCGCGAGGTATTAGATCTGGAGCAGATTGACCGGGACATTTTCCGTGGCCCAGTCATTAAGTCAATCCTGCAGCGCACTTTCGGTGGCCAAGTTGCCGGCCAGTCCCTCGTCGCGGCGACGCGCACGGTGGGTAATACCTTCGCGGTGAACTCCCTCCACGCCTACTTTGTAGGCCCGGGCCGCCCCCATATCCCGACGGTGTACATGGTCAAGCGTATTCGCGACGGCCGGTCTTTCTGCCACCGATCCGTCGAAGCTGTGCAAGATGGCCGTACGATTTTCGTCATGCAGGTCAGCTTCCACCGTAAGGGGGATGAGGGACTCGAGCACTCTGACGTGATGCGCAAGGTGCCAGATCCTGAAGACGTGGTCACCGACACCTCTGAGATGACGAACACACGTCGTCTACTAATGCGCGAGTGGGCGGACTGGGATATCCGGGTAGTGCCGAATGATCAGTTCGAACACAACAAGTACACCCCGTCCCAGCAGCTGGTGTGGTTCCGGTGCAAGGATCGCCTGCCGGATAACGAGACCTTCCATGTCTGCACGCTGGCGTATATGTCGGATATGACTTTGCTGTCATCGGCACTCGTTCCGCATCCAGGCGTTGAGGTCCAGGAAGCCAGCCTCGACCACGCGATGTGGTTTATGCGTCCGTTCCGTGCGGATGAATGGCTGCTCTACGACCAGATTTCGCCATCGGCGCACGCGGGTCGCGCATTGACTCACGGTCGCATCTTTAACCAAAAGGGCGAGCTCGTGGCCGTCGTCACGCAGGAAGGGCTGACCCGAAGCCTGGCCCCGGGTGTCGAGCCCGTGCCAGTGGCGACGAACTTCGATGCTCGCAGTGAGAACCTAGATTAATGACACAGGAAACAATCGGTATCCTCGCTCTTCAGGGCAACGTTGCCGAACACGGATATGTGCTTGACCAGCTCGGCGTCCCGCACCGAAAGGTGCGCTTGCCCCGTGATCTGGAAGGGCTTAGCGGCCTAATTTTGCCCGGCGGCGAGTCCACAACCATGAGCAAGCTGATGGTCTTCAATGAGCTTGAAGACCCGCTGCGGGAAGCCCTCCGCGATGGCCTTCCGGCATATGGCACCTGCGCCGGCATGATTTTGCTTGCCGACGAAGTGCTCGATACCCGTCCGGATGCCGTTAGCCTGGGGGCGATTGACATCACCGTCCGTCGTAACGCATTTGGCCGGCAAGTGGATTCCTTCGAAACTGACTTGGATATTCCGCAGCTGGCGATCAGTGGTGACCAGCCGCCTGTACACGCCGCCTTTATTCGCGCACCGTGGGTCGAGCGTGTCGGTGATGATGTTGAGGTGCTAGCGCGGGTGCCAGAATCGGCTGGAGAGACCGCAGGTACAGTGGTCGGAGTACGGCAGGGGGCTGCGATGGCCACCAGCTTTCACCCGGAGTCGACGGGGGAGACGCGGCTCCACGAGTTCTTTTTGCGAGAGCTTGTCGGCATTTAAATCCCCGGTTTGTATAATGAACACCTGACGAATTCCCATCTACATGGGTATTGACGAGAGGAATGGTAGGAACTAGCACATGGCGGGTCATTCAAAATGGGCAACCACAAAGCACAAGAAGGCTGCTAATGACGCCAAGCGCGCCAAAGAGTGGGCAAAGATGATCAAGAACATCGAGGTCGCGGCTCGTACCGGCGGCGGTGATCCTGCTGGTAACCCCACCCTCGATGACATGATTAAGAAGGCCAAGAAGGCCTCGGTTCCCAACGACAACATTGAGCGTGCCCGCAAGCGTGGTTCCGGCGAGGAGTCCGGCGGTGCTGACTGGGAGACCATTGTCTACGAAGGTTACGCACCTGGCGGTGTCGCTTTGATTGTGGAGTGCCTGACCGATAACCGTAACCGTGCTGCTTCCGATGTGCGCTCGGCGTTCAACAAGAACAACGGCAACATGGCAGACAACGGCGCCGTGGCGTACCTCTTCGAAAAGAAGGGTGTCGTCGAGCTGCCGAAGGGCGAGCTGACCGAGGATGACCTGCTTATGGCGGTTCTCGATGCTGGTGCAGAGGAGGTCAACGACCTGGGCGAAAAGTTCGAGGTTGTCTCCGCCTTTACCGATCTGATGAATGTCCGCACCGCTCTTGTCGATGCCGAAATGGAGTACGACTCCGCAGATCAGGACTACCGCGCTTCTACCACGGTGGCTCTCGATGCTGACGGTGCACGCAAGCTCTTCCGTCTGATTGACGCTCTCGAAGAGTCCGACGACGTGCAGAACGTCTACTCGAACGCCGACATCAGCGACGAGGTTATCGCCGAACTCGAAGACTAGGCGTTTGCTTGGCGACGGTTCCGCTGACCGGCTTCCCGGCGTTAAAGGATGCTCGTGCAGGGTAGTCTGCAGCGCTGAATTGCGCGGCGAGCTGGTGTGAATGGAAGATCCCCATCGGAGAGTCGTCCGATGGGGATCTTTTTTTTGGGGGGGGGGAGAGAGACAGACAGAGTCAAAGAGTGTGTCTGATCCTCAGGATAGCGACTGGTCAGAGCCCGCCTGCGGGTAGCTCCACACCCTGGGGTTAAGGAGAAAAACTGACAACCCGACACACTGGCAACCTCAAAAAATTACGGGCTGCGCGTGTGAATACGGCTGCAAATGTGAAACTGTGCAGGTTTATGTCACTTTCAGACGATTTTTCAGGTCATTTTTGTCATAAACGCAGTCAGTAACTCGCATTGGGGTAAGTAGCGAAGGGTGCCCGCCCGCCGACGCGCCGGTCGACACGCCAGGCGGACATATTTTTGTCTATTAAACCGATTTTGGTTTCTGAAAGTTTTAGTTGAACCGTTTTAGGAGAACCACTGAGTCGGAGGTCCGGCCATCAGCAACAGTGTGAAGACCACGACGAGAACAATGAGGATGACGAATGCCGAGATAAACGGGCGGCGAATAATCATCGCGAGTGCCCACTCGAAAATGTCCTGTGGCTCCTCGGATTCGTCGGTAAAGCGCCAGGGCCGATCCAAGAGGCCTGCCTTCAGGGTGTTTCGTTCAAACGGATAGGTTGCGAATGGAATGATAGAAGAGGCGAGGCCGATGACACCGCGGCCAAAGCTCCACTGCTGGTTGATCCACACCATGATGGTGGTGACTACGTAGCACAGGAACGTAAAACCGTGGATGCCGCCGAAGATGGTGGTGGCGATGTCAGTGACTTTGAACAGGTACTTCAGTGCCAGCCCCAAGAGCAGCAGAGCCCACGTGACCATTTCAGCTGCAGCGAGAACGCCGTAGAGCTTCTTCGGTGAATTCATGGTGTTAAACCTATCAGAATCAACGGTTGGTGCCCCGTGTAGCTACGATACAAACAGCTGTTCGAAATGTGGTATTAGTGGAGAGGTGAATTATCGAGCTGGATCTCTGCGGGTGATGGGTATCGACCCTGGCCTTACTCGTTGTGGTCTCTCCATTGCGGAAGGTGCTCAGGGCAGGAAAGTCATTCCCATTGCGGTGGGGGTCGCCCGCACACCAACCACGGCATCGTTGGAGGATCGTCTTCTGCGGCTTTCCAATGCCGTGGAGCAGTGGATGGATGAGTACGAGCCGGACGTGGTTGCGATGGAACGGGTATTCGAGCGCGGCAATGTGTCCACCGTAATGCAGACTGCGCACGCGGTTGGTGTCCTTGTCCTCGCTGCGGCGAGACGCGGTTTGGAAGTGCATATGTACACGCCGTCGGAGGTAAAGAAGGCGCTTACCGGCAACGGTCGGGCTGATAAGAAGCAGATGACCATGATGGTGACGAGAATCCTCGGGTTGGAAACTCCGCCAAAACCTGCGGACGCAGCGGATGCGTTGGCCATCGCTATCTGCCACTGTTGGCGTGGTCCGGTTCTGCAACGCCAGCGCGACACCTTGGCTGCGCTTGCTAAGCAACACGAGGAGCGGGAGTTGGAGCTTTCTCGCCGTGAGAATCCCTCGCGGTAGGGGAGCCTGCTAGAGCACACTTGTGAGTTCGGCGTTTATCTCGGTGTCTTTCGGGAAGCCGTAGTGAAAGGAATTGTGAGAAGTGATTGCATCTCTACGCGGTGAGGTTATCGATCTCGGTGCGGACTATTGCGTTATCGAGTGCGGTGGTGTCGGGCATTTGGTCACCATTACGGGCAGGTTAGCTTCTCAGTTGGTGAGGCATGAGCAGACTTTCATGTTGACCACAATGGCGGTTCGTGAAGATGCGATTACGCTTTTTGGTTTTGCCAACTCGCAGGAACGTGAGATGTTTGCGCTCTTGCGCACTGTCTCGACAGTGGGGCCAAAAGTAGCGATGTCTGTTCTATCGGTACTGTCGCCGGCCGAGATTGCCAATGCGGTTGCCTCAAAGAATGCCAAGGCCCTCCAGGCGGCTAACGGCGTCGGCAAGCGATTGGCGGAGCGCCTGTTGGTTGAGTTGAAGGATAAGGTCGAGGTTTTCGCGGATAGGGCGGTATCCCAGCCGGAGGAAGCTGCAAGCGGAGCAGCGCCTGGCATTGTTTTGAAGGCAGATCTGGATCAGGTCGTTGGTGCTTTGGTCGGGCTTGGGTTCCCGGAAGCTGATGCGAATGAGGCAGCGGAGACTGTTGTTCGGATTGATCCGACCTTGGATACATCAATGGCGCTGAAGGCGGCGCTAAAGACATTGGGCGAAAAGTAAATCCAGGTCGAGGACCTGCAGCTACATTGATGATGAAAAATGGCAGTGCACTAGGATGAGGGGACTATGAGCGATATCGAGCGCACGGAGTTTAACGTGTCGGGCAATCCCTTCAGGGACTCTTTAGATGGAGCAGCCAACGACCATTTTGGCGGTGGGGGAAATGGTGCACAACGTGATGTCGATGCCCGCGCTCAGGTCGAGGAAGTCGATGCGGAATCGAACCTGCGACCAAAGTCGTTAGGGGAGTTTATCGGCCAACCCAAGGTCCGCGAGCAGCTGGATTTGGTGCTCTCCGGGGCACGGGGACGAAATGTGACTCCGGACCACATTCTGCTGTCGGGACCTCCCGGCCTGGGTAAGACCACCATGGCCATGATTATTGCGCAGGAGATGGGGTCGTCCCTGCGAATGACGTCCGGTCCGGCGCTTATTCGCGCTGGCGATTTGGCAGCAATGCTATCGAACCTGCTCGAGGGCGATGTACTCTTCATTGACGAGATCCACCGCATTGCCAGGCCCGTGGAGGAAATGCTCTACATGGCAATGGAAGATTTCCGTATTGATGTCATCGTGGGCAAGGGGCCTGGAGCTACGTCAATTCCACTCGAGATTCCACCTTTTACGCTGGTAGGCGCAACGACGCGCTCGGGTATGCTGACTGGCCCACTGCGTGACCGTTTCGGTTTTACTGCGCAGATGGAGTTCTACGAGGTCGAGGATCTGACAAAGGTGGTTACCCGTGCCGCTGGGATCCTCGGGGTGGATATCAGCCCAGAGGCTGCAGTGGAGATTGCCTCGCGTTCGCGAGGTACACCGCGAATTGCCAACCGTCTACTGCGTCGCGTTCGCGATTTCGCAGATGTTCACTCCGGTGGCGTTATTGATCTTGGTGCGGCCAAGGCGGCGTTGATTGTCTTCGATGTCGATGAGCTTGGGCTGGACCGCTTGGACCGCGCAGTGCTGACTGCCCTGGTCAAGGGGCACGGTGGCGGCCCGGTGGGCGTGAATTCCCTGGCGTTGGCAGTCGGTGAGGAGCCCTCGACTGTGGAAGAAGTGTGCGAGCCCTACCTGGTCCGTGCCGGGATGATTGCGCGTACATCGCGCGGACGCGTGGCAACTGCCCGAGCATGGCGGCACTTGGGGTTGCAGCCTCCGGAGGGAACTATCGGAGAATAGCTTTCTCATCGACCCGGCCGGGGCAGTGTGGAATTGCTAGCTGGCAATTCGTTAAACTCGGCAGACATGGATCAAACTATTCTCCTCCTACTTATTTTCTTGTTCCTGGCGCTGCCAATTTGGCAGATCATCAAGCAGAACAAGCAGGTGCGCACCATTCGGGACATGCAGGATAAGTTGGCCCCGGGCGCAGAGGTCATCACCGGTTCCGGTATGCATGGTGTGGTCGTTGATACGACCGAAACAACCGTCGACCTGATTATCGCTGACGGCATCGTGACCCGGTGGGAAAAGGGCGCCATTGCCCGCAACCTCACCACCGGTACCGGAGCTAGCTACGCTCACCGTGACCGACGTGGCCGTGTTTCCGATGCGCCAGATGACCACGTCGGCGACGTCCAAGAAATCACCGGCCACGGCCCGGCTGACAATGCAGCTTCGGACGTCAATGAGCAGGTCGAGAACCCGAATACTCCGAGTACCCCGGATAACCCGGGTACAGACGGTTCCACTTCCACCGAAAAGCAGTAGCAGTTTTTTGCACGCCCACGCCCCGTCGGTTTGCATGCATCCAAGCTGTAGCGTGCGCCGTGAGGCTAGCGGGCGCGTCCCAGGTTTCGCCGTCGGCAAGCGTGGGCAAGATTTTCACTAAATAGGTACAAGTCAAAACCGGCGCACTACGCTAAATCGGTTATTCTCTAGCGGTTGGTGTTTATAGCTTTGCTTAGCGACGCCCGCAATGCCTCTTCCTGGTATCGCGCGATTTCGCGGTGCGGTTATAGACCTGCGTTTCTACCCGAAGCGCTTAAGTACCTAAACGTCACGATTCAGGAGACTTTGCTTTGAACAGCAAATCCAGATCCGGTGCGAATACATTCAAGAGGAACTGGCCGCAGTGGCTGTTGGCACTGTTTGTTGGCTTCCTCATCCTTACGTACGCACTCGTCTTTTTCACCGGCGGCGGATCAGCCAAGCCAAAGTTGGGCATCGACTTGCAGGGTGGTACCCGAGTAACCTTGGTGCCGCAGGGCGAAAAGCCGACGCGCGATCAGCTGGACCAGGCTCGCAAGATTCTGGAGAACCGCGTAAACGGCATGGGCGTCAGCGGCGCTCAAGTTGTCACCGACGGTGACACGCTGGTCATTACCGTGCCGGGTGAAGACTCACAGGAGGCGCGTACGCTCGGCCAGACTTCGCAGCTCTTCTTCCGTCCGGTAGAACAGCCCACCCAGGGCCCTGATGAAGCTGCCTTTGGCGAGGTAGTTAAGAAGACTGCTGAAGATTGGGTGTCAATCGGTGTCCTGTCGAAGGAGGACGCCACCAAGCGTGTTGATGACCTCTACAAGGACATGAACGAAACGCAGAAGCGTGCAATTGATGCCTTCAAGGAACAGAACCCAGATCAGCCGGTTCCCGAGGAGCTGACCAAGTCGCTGGGCGAGGCCCCGAAGTTGGACGCAACAGCTCCGGCAAAGCCGGCGAACTCAATTGAAGCGGCCGAGCTGCGTACGAAGGTTCGTGACGTGCTGTTGGCGACTCGCCAGTCCGAAGACCCAACGACACAGTTTGCAGCCGCTGCGCTGATGACCTGCGATAACCGCGATGCAGTTGATCCGCTACAGGGGGCCGATGACCCGGCCAAGCCGCTGGTGACCTGTGCGCCCGAAGGCGGTAAAGCCATCTTCCTGGGCAAGGCTCCGCTGTTGATTGGGCAGGAGGACGAGGCCAAGGGCCAGCGTCTGTCCGGCGACGCTATTGATACCAATGCGCCGATTAACGGTGGTTACGATCAGCAGTCTGGTCAGATTCAGGTCTCCTTTAGCTTCAAGTCCGGGAAGAATGACACCGGCGCTCGCACATGGACCAAGTTGACCAATGACTACCTGCAGCGGCAGGTCGCTATCGTGTTGGACTCGAAGGTCATTTCCGCCCCGGTGATTCAGGAGGCAACCCCAGTTGGTTCTGCCACCCGCATCACGGGCGACTTCTCAATCGACGAGGCACAGGGGCTGGCCAATAACCTGCGTTATGGTGCACTGCCGCTGTCGTTCGCAGGTGAGGACGGCGAGCCGGGCGGCACCACCACGACTATCCCGGCCATGCTTGGTTCGGCTTCCTTGGAAGCCGGTCTGCTTGCCGGCATTATCGGTATCGCCCTGATTGTCGTCTACGCGATTGCTCTCTACCGCGGCCTGGGCGTGATTTCGCTGGTTTCGCTGGCAGCAGCTGGAGCGATGGTCTACGGCGTCCTTGTCCTTCTTGGTCGTTGGATTGGCTACTCGCTCGATCTCGCTGGCATCGCCGGCATCATCATCTCTATCGGCGTAACGGCTGACTCCTTCATCGTCTTCTTCGAACGCATTAAGGACGAAATCCGCGCGGGTAGAACTTTCCGCTCCGCGGTTCCGCACGCTTGGCGACGAGCACGGCGCACCATCCTATCGGGTAACTTTGTGTCCATCATTGCGGCTGTGGTTCTTTACATCCTGGCCGTTGGCGATGTCCGCGGTTTCGCGTTCACACTTGGTCTCTCCACAGCATTCGACATTGTGACGGCTTTCCTCGTGACTGCGCCGTTGGTCATCCTGGCTACTCGTAAGTGGCCAGCTTTGTCCAAGCCGTCGATGAACGGCTTCGGCTCGGTCATGGAGATTGCACAGAGGAATAAGACTGTAGCTGCCGGTAAGAAGGCCGGAGCCTCCGATGCCTCCGCCAGTACGGCTGCCGACACCGGTGCAGCTCACTCCAGCGCGAATGAGGGGAAGTAGGAATCCATGAATACTACTCAGACGAATCCGGCGCTAATCACTGAGCCAGAAAGCGTGAAAGACGACTCCTTTTTCCGCCGCCTCTACACCGGCGAGGGTGGAATCAACATCGTCGGCAAGCGGAAGCGCTGGTACCAGATTGCCGTCGCCATCATCGTTGTTGCTTTCGCAGCGATGCTGATTCGCGGGTTCAGCTTCGGTATCGACTTCGAGGGCGGTACCAAGATGACTATGCCGCCGGCCTCAGTGACAACTGAGCAGGCCGAGGAGGTTTTCACCGAGGCGACCGGCGTGAAGCCGGAGCTGGTACAAATTATCGGTTCTGGTGAGGGCCGAATCCTGGAGATCACCTCTGAGAAGCTGACTCAGGACCAGATTAATAGTGCTCGTATCGCGTTGAATGATGCATTCAAGCCCGTCGATGTGCAGGGGCAGCAGACCCCGGATGCCATTGGTGACTCGACCGTGTCGGAGTCGTGGGGCTCTTCGATTACCAACCGAATGCTGCTGGCTGCAGTGGTGTTCCTGGGTCTGGTGTTCATCTACATCACCATTCACTTCGAGCGCGACATGGCCATTGCCGCAATTCTCGCCCTGGTTGTGGATGCAATCGTGATTATGGGCATCTACGCGCTCATTGGTCTTGACGTCACCCCGGCAACCATTATCGGCTTGCTGACAGTGCTGTCGTTCTCCCTGTACGACACCGTCGTGGTTTTCGACAAGGTCGACGAGAACACGGCAGGCTATCGTTCATCGACCCGTAGAAGTTACGCCGAGTTGGTGAACCTGGCGGTCAACCAAACCATCATGCGTTCTATCAACACCACGGTGTCGACGCTCCTGCCAATCCTGGCACTGATGGTCATCGCCGTGGGCATGCTAGGGGTCGGAACGCTGAAGGACCTTGCACTCGTTCAGCTCATCGGCATTATTCAAGGTACGTTCTCTTCGATCTTCCTGGCTTCGTCGCTGTTGGTGTCTCTTAAGTCGCGGCAGCGTGAATACCGCAAGCATGAAGAGGCGGTACTGTCTGCCCGCGCAAAGGCATCTGAGGGAGCCGGTTCGGGCACCGATTCCGCCACCACTGATGTTGCGGAGGACTCGGGCTCGAAGGAGCCGTCGGCAAGCGAAATGGAGCAGTCGACGCCGAAACGAACGGTGACGACTCCGACGCTTGAGGGCGATGAAAACAAGCCGCTGTCCTGGCGTCCGGGGCAGTAGAAGGTAGCGCCTCCCAGTGGTTCGGGTGAAACTACTTTAAAAGCGCATTGTGCGGGTATCGTTGACAGGTACCCGCACTTTTTCTTTTCGCCGAAAAGGAGCTTAAACCTGTGTCGTATGCACACGCGCGTGAGGCATTAGCCGATCAGATTCGGTTTGTGCCCGATTTTCCAGTTGAGGGCGTACTCTTCGAGGACTTGACGCCGGCGCTTGCCGACGCCACGACGTTCGCCCTGATTGTGGACGAGATTTCCGCCAAGGTGGAAGAGTTCGGGGCTGATGTTATAGGCAGCCTAGATGCGCGTGGATTCCTGCTGGGTTCTGCGGTGGCGTACAAGCTCGGACTGGGAGTGCTCGCTATTCGTAAGAAGGGTAAGCTGCCACCGCCTGTGCTGACCGAGACCTATGAACTGGAATATGGTACGGCCGCGCTTGAGATTCCGGCTAGTGGTTTTGAGCTGAAGGGCAAGAAGGCCGTACTTGTCGACGATGTGTTGGCAACTGGTGGCACCCTGTGTGCAGCTCGCGCTCTGCTGGAGACAGCTGGAGTCGAGGTAACCGGGCTGTGCACCGTGCTGGAGGTTGAAGGCCTGGGAGCTCGGGAGAAGCTTGCTGATCTGCCTCTGTACGTGGTTAATAAGGGGTGAATGAGTCATGGCTGAAGGGCCCGCACGCCGTTATGGTGCCCGCCTAGCGCGAAGCCTTACCGGCAACAGAACGAAGATCCGCCCGGTGCTAGATCCCCTTGTCGCGGTGCATCGACAGGTGCATCCGCGCGCAGATTTGGCTGTGCTTCAGCGTGCCTACGATACCGCCGAGCGCCTTCACGACGGCGTCTATCGGAAATCCGGCGAGCCATACATCACTCACCCGCTTGCAGTCGCTACTATTGCGGCCGAGATCGGCATGGATACCACCACGCTGGTGGCAGCGCTGCTGCATGACACGGTCGAAGATACCGATTACACGCTGGAGGACCTGGAGCGGGACTTCGGCCCAGAAGTCGCACGGTTGGTCGACGGCGTGACCAAATTGGATAAGGTCGCGTTGGGCTCCGCCGCCGAGGCAGAGACCGTGCGAAAAATGATTATCGCCATGAGCCAGGACCCGCGCGTGCTGGTTATCAAGGTGGCTGACCGGCTGCATAACATGCGCACAATGCGCTTCCTGCCGCCGGAAAAGCAGGCTAAGAAGGCCCGTGAGACCCTCGAGGTGATTGCACCGCTGGCGCATCGTTTGGGAATGGCCAGCGTGAAGTGGGAGTTGGAAGATCTCTCCTTCGCCATTTTGTACCCGAAGAAGTACGACGAGATTGTGCGTTTGGTCGCAGATCGAGCGCCGCAGCGGGACCGGTACATCCAGGAAGTCTCCGAGATGATTCAGAAGGATCTGAAGGAGTCTCACATTGCTGCTGAGGTACAGGGCAGGCCGAAGCACTACTGGTCGATTTATCAGAAGATGATTGTCCGCGGCCATGAGTTCGACGAGATTTTTGACCTGGTCGGACTTCGAGTTCTGGTGGACACGACCAAGGACTGCTATGCCGCCATGGGTGCCGTCCACTCGCTGTTCAAACCCATGCCGGGGCGATTCAAGGACTATATTTCCGCGCCGCGTTTCGGGGTTTACCAGTCGTTGCACACAACGGTCATCGGTCCAGGTGGCTCCCCGCTAGAAGTGCAGATTCGCACCCATGAGATGCACTACAACGCTGAGTACGGCATTGCCGCACACTGGCGCTACAAGGAAACCAAGGGCTCTCACAAGGGAGATTCCGCCGAAGTCGATCAGATGGCGTGGATGCGTCAGCTGCTGGATTGGCAGCGGGAGGCCGCAGATCCTAACGAGTTCCTGGACTCCCTGCGCTATGACCTCTCAGTCACTGAAATTTTTGCGTTCACACCTAAGGGCGATGTCATCACATTGCCTGCGGACTCCACGCCGGTCGACTTTGCCTACGCGGTCCATACTGAAGTAGGTCACCGATGTATTGGTGCCAAAGTCAACGGCAAGCTAGTGGCGTTGGAATCACCGCTAAAAACTGGCGACCGCGTCGAGATTTTCACGTCCAAGGATGCCGATTCCGGTCCGTCTAAGGACTGGGAGAAGTTTGTTAAAACTCCACGTGCGCGGGCAAAGATCCGTCAGTGGTTTGCCAAAGAGCGCCGCGAGGAGGCACTCGATGCCGGCCGTGACGCGCTGGCTGCAGAGGTACAGCGCGGCGGTCTGCCGATGCACCGCCTGTTCACTCCGGCGTCCATCAAGCAGATTGCCTCCGAGCTGCACTATGCGGATGTCGATGCGCTCTATACCGCTATCGGTAAGGGGCAGGTCTCAGCGCAGCATGTGACTCACCGGCTGATGGCGCAGTTCTCGAGCGCGGACGATGCCGAAGAGCAGTTGGTCTCCCGCACGCCAATTTCAAAGATGAACGTGCACAACACTCCGCGCCGCGCTGACAGCACGGGTGTGTTGGTAGAAGGCAGCGCGGATATGGCCGCTAAGCTCGCCAAATGCTGTACGCCTGTGCCGGGCGATGCCATCTTTGGCTTCGTCACCCGCGGCGGTGGGGTCAGTGTGCACCGTACGGACTGCACTAATGCGGAGAAACTGCACCAGGAGCCCGAGCGCATTATCGAGGTTTCCTGGGCAACGGATTCCTCCGGTGCGGTCTTCATGGTTACGGTGCAAATCGAAGCACTTGACCGTCACGGACTGCTCTCGGAGATCACTCGCGTTTTCTCCGATCAGAAGGTCTCAATCCTGTCGACGTCCTCTCATACCTCCGATGACCGCGTTGCCGTAATGCGTTTTAGCTTCGAGGTTTCGGACACTAAGCAGATGGGCTATATCTTCAACATTCTGCGCGGTGTCGAGGGAGTGTTCGATGTCTACCGCATTACTTCTGGTCAGTAGGCGGTTTAGTAGCCATCGATATGTGAAAAAGGATGAGACCGCGTAGATACTAAAACAGGGCCAAGGTGATTCACCTTGACCCTGTTTTTGATTAATTTCTCAATCAGTTAGTTGAGTCAACTACTTGACTTCCGCCTTCTCAATACGGACTTCCTTAGCTGGCTTACCGTCAGAGGTACCGCCACCCTCGATACCGTTCTTCGCAATGTCCGCAACCGTCTTGGTGCCCTCGTCAGTCATGGAGCCAAGCACGGTGTACTGCGGAGGCAGCTGAGAATCTGCCCAGTTGAGGAAGAACTGGCTGCCGTTGGCATCCGGGTCACTCGGGTTTGCCATGGCGATAGAGCCCTTCGGGTACACCAACGGGGTGTTCTGATCCAGGCCGGAATCCTTGACCGGCCACTCGCCAGCGAACTTGAAGCCCGGTCCGCCGGTACCGGTACCAGTCGGATCGCCACACTGCAGAACGTTCAGGCCACCACCGGTAATACGGTGGCACACGGTGTCGTTGAAGTAGTTGGACTTGGCCATGTGCTCAATTGCATTGACGCCGCAAGGTGAAATAGCGCGGTCCAGCTCCATCGGAATGTCGCCCTGGTTAGTCTTCAGGGTGATGGTTACAGTGCCAGTGGCGGGAACGTTGTCGGTAGCTGGCTTATCTATGTCCTTCGATGCCTCGCCATCATCCGGGTAGTCACAGGTCACGGTTTCCGGAAGTGGGGAAGAGCGCTTCATTGGAACCTTTTCACCGCCGACGGGAGTAGCTGTCAGAGCTGCAGGTTCGACTGGAGTCGTGGATTCATCAGCGGCCTCATTGTCGTCAGCGCCGCCAGCCGTGGTCAGCAAGTAGATGCCGCCACCGATAAAGAGCAGGATAGCCAAGGTAGTTACGACAACGCCCAGTGGCTTCAGCTTCTCGGCACGTGCACGGCGCTTAAGTTCGCGCTCGAGCGTCCGCATCGCATCTTTGCGCCTTTGCTCATTATTGGCCACTAGTCTTTCTCCGTATCTGTTAGTCATCTATTGCTGGTGACGGAACACCAGCGGACGATTTTGCCCATTGATAGTGACCGCATTTGAAGTAACAGCTCAGTCGGTCACCGTCGCGTACACAATCGACCATTATGCCCGGGATTGCTTCCCATTTGCGAGATGACAGGCCAACGAGCAAGGGGAAAGGTGCTCTCTTCCCGTTGTTGGAAGGCGCAAATAGCCTGCCGGGGGCTGTACACAATCGTTACAATGGAGCGCCATGGAGATATTTGGTTTTGCAGCCGGCCCTTTTCAGACCAACTGCTACGTGGCAACAGGCGCTCCGGAAATGGACGGCCTGTCCACCCCATGCGTCATTGTTGACCCGGGCATGGGGGCGTTCGAGGTAGTACGCGGCGAGGTTGAGAAGCGAGATTGGAAGCCGGAAGCAATTCTGCTGACCCATGGTCATATCGACCATGTCCGCGATGTCGCGGAGGCCTCCGACTTCTGGGATATCCCCGTCTTCATTCACGAAAGCGACAATGTGTTGCTGGCCAATCCGAAGCTCGGCGGTTCTTCTTTCGGACACCTCTTTGACATCGATTCTATGCAGGCTTATACGGAAGCCGATTTCTTCGAGGATGGCGACGAAGTAAAGTGGGCAGGGTTGAATTTCGAAGTCATTCACGCTCCGGGTCACTCTCCGGGATGCGTGATGCTGCGCGCTTCCGATGGGGAAGATGAGATTGTCTTCAGCGGGGACGTCCTCTTTAAGGGGGCTATCGGTCGCGTAGATTTGCCGGGCAGTAGTCCGGAGCACATGCAGCAGTCGTTGAAGGATAAGGTCCTCCCGCTGGCGGATGACCTCATGATTCTTCCGGGCCATGGCTCCGCATCGTCGATAGGCGAGGAGCGCGCGACCAACCCGTTCCTGCAAAACCTCACCTAGCCTGGCTGACACCTCGTGAGAGTTGGCAGGTAGAGTTAGCGGGGTGAACTCTAGCCAGAAGCCAAAGAAGTTGAAGCCATTCTCCGCGCCCAAGGGCGTGCCGGATTACGTCCCGCCGGTCTCCCGCGAATTCGAGGCGGTGCGAAACTCATTCCAGCACCGCGCACGACTTGCGGGCTATGAGCACATTGAGCTGCCAATTTTCGAGGACACCGGGCTTTTTGCACGTGGCGTAGGTGAATCGACGGACGTCGTCACCAAGGAGATGTACACGTTCGCCGACCGCGGCGGCCGCTCCGTCACCCTGCGCCCGGAGGGTACCGCGGGCGTGATGCGCGCGGTCATTGAGCACAATTTGGATCGCGGTCAGTTGCCGGTCAAGCTTTCCTACGCGGGGCCATTCTTCCGCTATGAACGCCCGCAGGCAGGCCGTTACCGTCAGTTGCAGCAGGTGGGCGTAGAGGCAATCGGCGTCGATGATCCTGCGCTGGACGCTGAAGTCATCGCGCTTGCCGACGCATGCTTCCGCGGTATCGGACTCGAAGGCTTCCGCCTTGAACTGACAAGCCTTGGCGACAACACCTGCCGCCCTGAATATCGCGCTAAGCTGCAGGAGTTCTTGTTTGACCTGCCTCTGGATGAGGAAACGCGCCACCGTGCAAACATCAACCCGCTGCGCGTCCTCGACGATAAGCGACCGGAAATGCAGGAAATGCTTGCCGACGCGCCGCTGATGCTGGACCACCTTTCTGACAGCGCTCGCGGTCACTTTGAAGCTGTGACTGGACTGTTGGATGACATGAAGGTGCCCTATGTCATCAATCCTCGAATGGTGCGCGGACTGGACTACTACACCAAGACGTGCTTCGAGTTTGTTCACGACGGCCTTGGTGCTCAGTCGGGTATCGGCGGCGGTGGTCGCTACGACGGGCTGATGGCGCAGCTAGGCGGCCAAGAGCTGTCTGGAATTGGCTTTGGTTTGGGTGTGGATCGCGCGCTGCTCGCACTGGAAGCAGAGGGCAAGCATGCCAGCGATGGTCGACGCGTCGATGTGTATGGTGTTGCGCTCGGTGAAGAAGCCGCTCACGCTATGGCGGTGCAGATCAATAAGCTGCGCCAAGCGGGTATCCGCGCAGATATGTCCTACGGCGGCCGCGGTCTGAAGGGCGCGATGAAGGGTGCCGATCGCGCTGGAGCCCGATTTGCGTTGGTCCTCGGCGAGTCTGAATTGGCCGCGGGCGAGGTTCAGCTGAAGAACCTTGAGTCCCACGAGCAGCACGCAGTCGCCCTAGATGCACTGGTTCAGGAGTTGCAGTCGCGCATCTAGGAAACGCGCATTTGTTAAGTGCGGAGTCTAGCTGTAGACGCCGCGCTCGAGAGTGTCGCACTGAGACATCTTTCCTGACTTGTAGCCGGTGAGGAATGCCTTCGTACGCTGCTCGGCCGAGCCGTGGGTCCAGGAGTCCGGTTGAACACCACCGCCGGAATGCTGCTGGATGGTGTCATCGCCAATGGCCTTCGTAGTTTTGAGGGCATCGGCAACTTGCTCGTCGGAAAGCGGTTCGAGGATTGCGTCCGGCCCCTTGTCCGCGTAATGAGCCCAGATACCCGCGTAGCAGTCGGCCTGCAGCTCGATCTTTACAGCGTCGGAATCGGGGCCCGGTTCGTTGTAGTTACTGCGGCCGAGTGTGCCCTCCAACCTTTGGATATGGTGGGCGAATTCGTGGGCCACGACGTATTCCTGTGCGAGCGGTCCGTTGCCTCCGCCCATGCGCTCCAGGGTGCTAAAGAACTCCGTGTCGAAGTAGGCCGTTTGATCGGCGGGGCAGTAGAACGGGCCGGTGGACGAGGACGCTGCGCCGCAGCCCGACTGAGTGGAGCCTTCAAAGAGGACTAAGCCTGGGTTCGTGTACTCGATGCCGGCCTGTGCGGGGAGTTGTTCTTCCCAGACTCGGTCGACCGAAATACCGGTGAATTCCATCCGGCAATCGATGCGGCTGTTGGCATCTTCGCCGGTCTTGCAGGGATCCTCGCCAGGGGACTGCTGTGCAGTCTGCGAGGACTGGTTGTTCTGGGCACCTGTCAGCTGTCCCAATTGTCCCGGGTCGCCGCCGAGAAGTAAGTACAGGCCGATGAGGACAAGGCCGCCGATACCGCCACCGCCTACGGCGATAGCGCGGCCACCACCCGAGCGTCGCTCGGCACGAGCCGAGCTCTTTTGGAAGTCATTCCGGAAGGTCATAGGAGTAAGACTATTGCATAAGGTGCGGAAAACGGGCCATTGAATAGCGCTGCGTCATAGTATCCGCATGTAAATCAACGTCAGGATCTACGGAGAACTTTGTCTAAGTGAGTACATGAAGCCCGAGGTAGGCCCAAGGCGATGACCGGTAATAAGCAAAATAGCCGGGGTCTTCTTCTCACCTTTCTGGCTTCAAGGTAGACTACACGGACGAAACCGCTATCCACAGCGTTAATCCCTATAGCACCAATTTTGGAAGGACCAATTCGCAGTGCTTCGTACGCATCTTGCCGGAGACCTCCGCGCTGACCTCGCCGGCAGCACAGTAACCCTGACCGGTTGGGTAGGACGCCGCCGTGACCATGGTGGCGTGATCTTCATCGACATGCGTGACCGCTCCGGTTACGCCCAGGTTGTGTTCCGCAACAGCGAAGTTGCTGAGCGTGCACACCACCTGCGCAGCGAATACTGCATTCAGGTCACCGGTGTCGTTGAGAAGCGCCCGGAGGGCTCCGAAAACCCGAACCTGGCATCGGGTGAAATTGAGGTCAATGTTACGGAGCTGACCATCCTCAACGAGTCGGCGGCATTGCCGTTCCAGCTCGAGGATGTTGGAACTTCTGGCACTGTCGGCGAGGAAGCCCGCCTGAAGTACCGCTACCTAGACCTACGCCGTGAAGGCCCGGCCAAGATTATGCGTCTCCGTGCGGCTGTCAACCGCGCAGCCCGTAAGGTGCTGGACAGCCACGACTTCACCGAAATCGAGACCCCGACGTTGACTCGCTCTACGCCGGAAGGTGCTCGTGACTTCGTGGTGCCGGCTCGTTTGAAGCCGGGCACTTTCTACGCACTGCCGCAGTCCCCTCAGTTGTTCAAGCAGCTGCTTATGGTCGCTGGCATGGAGCGCTACTACCAGATCGCCCGCTGCTACCGAGATGAGGACTTCCGCGCTGACCGCCAGCCGGAGTTCACTCAGCTCGACGTTGAGATGAGCTTCGCCGAGCAGGACGATGTCATTGCGCTGGCAGAAGAGATTCTGGTTGCTATCTTCGCCGAGGCCGGTGTCACTGTTCAGACCCCGATTCCACGCATGACCTTCAAGGAGGCCATGGAGAAGTACGGTTCTGACAAGCCGGACCTGCGCTTCGACATTCCGCTGGTGGAGTGCACCGAGTTCTTCAAGGACACCACTTTCCGTGTCTTCCAGAACGATTACGTCGGTGCAGTTGTTATGGACGGTGGCGCATCGCAGCCTCGTCGTCAGCTCGACGCTTGGCAGGATTGGGCCCGCCAGCGCGGCGCAAAGGGCTTGGCCTACATCCTTGTTGGGGAGGACGGCACTCTGGGCGGCCCGGTTGCCAAGAACATTACTGACGCAGAGCGTGAAGGCATCGCGGCGCACGTAGGCGCGAAGCCGGGTGACTGCATCTTCTTCGCTGCAGGTGACGCTAAGAGCTCCCGTGCACTGCTGGGTGCTGCTCGTGGAGAGATTGCCAAGAAGCTCGGCCTTATCAAGGAAGGCGACTGGGCATTCACCTGGGTCGTCGACGCACCGTTGTTCGAGCCGGCTGCCGACGCTACCGCTTCCGGTGACGTTGCCCTGGGCCACTCGCAGTGGACTGCTGTGCACCACGCCTTCACCTCGCCGAAGCCAGAGCACATGGATACCTTCGACAAGGATCCTGGCAACGCACTGGCTTACGCCTACGACATCGTCTGCAACGGTAACGAAATTGGTGGCGGCTCCATTCGTATTCACCGCCCAGATGTCCAGAAGCGCGTCTTCGATGTTATGGGCATCGGCGAGGAAGAGGCACAGGAGCAGTTCGGCTTCCTGCTGGATGCCTTCCAGTACGGCGCTCCGCCGCACGGTGGTATCGCATTCGGTTGGGACCGTATCGTTTCCCTGCTGGCCGGCGTTGACTCCATTCGCGAAGTTATCGCCTTCCCGAAGTCCGGTGGCGGCGTTGATCCGTTGACTGACGCCCCGACTCCGATTACCGCTCAGCAGCGCAAGGAGACCGGTATCGACTTCAAGCCGAAGCCAAAGCAGAAGGCAGACGGCGTTAAGGCAGCAGCCGACGCAGGCGACAGCAAGTAAACAAAGAAATCACATTGCGAGGAATGTGATCTGCCACTCCAGCGTGAACAGCGCGAGTGGCGCCAATTCCTCCTAACCAAGGCGGTACTGGCCACAACGCAACATCCGTATCGCCTGACTGAAACTGGCTCATTGAAAGGGCATTCAATGGAGTACTCGGACGACGCTGCAGCAGAAGTTGACAGCGTAGTTAAAGATGCAGAGACACTGCTTTCCGCACGATTCGGCGGCACTCCAGTGTTGTCGGATCCAGAAGTACTTACAGGTCAGTCAAACGCTCTTGTTGTCCGCGTACGGGTCGCCACAAATCCCTTTATGCAGGAACGCACGGTCGTCGTAAAGCAAATTCCTACGACGACTGAAGGCGTCGATCCCGCCGTTTTACGGGAAGTCGTGGCGTACCAGTTCATCAATACACTGCCTGACGACGTCCGCCCGGGGCCTCAGCTTCTTGCTTACGATGTTTCAAAGCAGCTATTGGTTCTCAGCGACGTCGGTGTCGTGGACACTCTTGCGGACGTACTCTTTCGTGGCGATGAAGAGCGACGATTGCGCGCATTCCGCAGCCTCGGCGCTTCGCTGGGTCGGATGCATATTCACACGCATACTCGTGAAGAGGGATTTGAGACCCTGCGTCGTCGTATGTGGGTGAAGAACAAGGTCGATCGCGAGGCTCTCGAGGCGCGTGACCACGGCATTGTGTCGGGGATTCGCTTTGGTATGCGAGCTGTCGAGGGGTCCGGCATTCCTGTTCCCGACGCTGTGCGCTCTTTCGGTGAGGATGCTGCTCGTCGAATTGAGAAGGGCACGCATAGGGCGTTTACTCCGTTTGACCTCGCCCCGGACAACATTCTGCTGGCGGATAAGGTCCAGTTCCTCGACTATGAGTGGGCTGGTTACCGCGATGTCATCTTCGACGTGGCCAGCGTCGTCGCAGGCTTCCCGCTGCACGTTTTCGTGGAGCGTCCATCGGAGGCAGAGGTCGACGTGTTTGTCCGTGCCTGGATGGAAGAGATTCGTGACCATTGGTATCGCGGCACGAGCGACCGCCGTTTGATGGCGTTCATCGCTGCGGCGTTGCTCGGTTGGTTTTTCATCTCCGCAACGGTTTCCTTCTTCGGTTCTCCAAAACAAGCGCTGTGGGTGGGGCATGAAGGACGCACGGACCTGAAGCCGGAAGTTGGCGGCTCAGCACTGGAGCGGCGCGACATGGCTAACACGGCTCGCGCGATTGCACAGTTCGCCCATAAGTGTGAGGACGATCGTGCCGACGAGCTGGAACAGTTCGCGCATGCAGTCATCGATTTCTTAGAGCAAGAGGAAGGCTAGGGCACACGTGGCGGATCCGAATAAGCTGCCGTCAGGCGGTGCAAACGGCTCCGCCGATGACGCTCCAGGGCTTTTCGACGAGCCTTCGGTCGCCGGACCTACAGCGGCCAAGAGCCAAGGTCGGAGTGCGGGGCCAGCAAGCACTGGCCTGAACTCCGATGCGAGCGCCTACTTTCACCCAGGTGCACACGCGCCGTTGGCGGTTCGGATGCGACCGCGAAACCTCGATGAAGTCGTTGGTCAAGACCACCTGTTAGCCCCCGGAGCACCGTTGCGCCGTCTGGTCGAAGGTGGCGGCGACACCTCCGTTATTTTGTTTGGCCCTCCCGGAACTGGCAAGACCACTCTCGCCAGTTTGATTTCCGCGGCGACTGGACGACACTTTGAAGCGCTTTCCGCGCTTAATGCAGGAGTGAAGGAAGTGCGTGCGGTTATCGATACTGCTCGTCGCACACTCGTTAACCAGGGCATTCAAACGGTGCTCTTCATCGACGAGGTGCACCGTTTTTCCAAGACCCAGCAGGATGCCCTGTTGGGTGCCGTGGAAAACCGGATTGTCCTTCTCGTCGCGGCAACGACGGAAAACCCATCCTTCTCAGTGGTGTCCCCGCTGCTCAGTCGGTCACTGCTGTTGCAGTTGCAGTCACTGGACGACGAAGCCGTCGGCACGCTCATTGATCGAGCACTTACCGATGAGCGCGGCCTGAATGGTCGCGTCAGTATGACAGACGATGCACGTAAACAGCTCATTGCGCTGGCAGCTGGTGATGCTCGTCGTTCCCTCACGTACCTCGAGGCAGCCGCAGAAGCCGTCGCCGATGGTGAGCAGATTACCGCTGAGTCGCTTGCCAATTCGATCAACAGAGCCGTGGTTCGCTATGACCGCGACGGCGACCAGCATTACGACGTCACCAGCGCGTTTATTAAGTCCGTTCGCGGATCTGATGTCGATGCTGCCCTGCATTACCTGGCGCGGATGATTGAGGGTGGGGAAGACCCTCGGTTTATTGCCCGCCGAATCGTTATTCTGGCCAGCGAAGACATCGGTATGGCCGACCCGACAGCTCTGCAAACCGCCGTCGCCGCGGCGCAGGCAGTTGCCTTGATAGGGATGCCGGAAGCCCGGCTGACGCTGGCGCAGGCCACGATTCACTTGGCAACAGCACCGAAGTCGAATTCGGTCATAAGCGCAATCGACGGGGCATTGAAGGATGTTCGTTCCGGGAAGACCGGACCGGTGCCACCACATTTGCGGGACGGACATTACAGCGGGGCTAAGGACCTTGGTCACGCGGTGGACTATATCTACCCGCACAATGACCCCATGGGTGTCGTCGCCCAACAGTATCCACCAGATCAGTTGGTGGGCACTGATTATTTCGTCCCATCCAATCACGGTCGTGAAAACGGCATGGCTGAATACCTCGGACGCATTCGCCGAATTATCCGGGGGAGCCGCCGGAAATCGAAGTAGGCGAGATCGGTCGGAATCTACGGGGTGCCGGTGGGGTGGTTTTAAAGTTGCTCGAACCGAGCGGGTAGACTGCTAGTTTTGTATTAAACATCTCGGACGCTCGACGTGAAACGAGGAAGTAGAACACCGTGCAGACTCATGAAATTCGAAATCGCTTCATCCAGCATTTCGTAAAGGCGGGACACACCGAGGTCCCCAGTGCCTCCCTGGTTTTGGATGACCCGAACCTGCTGTTCGTTAATGCCGGCATGGTGCCGTTCAAGCCCTACTTCCTCGGCAATGAGACTCCGGACTTCTCCACCGCGACCTCAATTCAGAAGTGCGTGCGCACACTGGACATTGAAGAGGT
Organism: Corynebacterium sp. LK26; assembly: GCF_014335085.1. NCBI lineage: Bacteria > Bacillati > Actinomycetota > Actinomycetes > Mycobacteriales > Corynebacteriaceae > Corynebacterium > Corynebacterium sp. LK26. The sequence continues at coordinate 219,939 of NZ_PDHB01000001.1, read as the reverse complement.
GGGTATCACCACCCGCCACAACACCTTCTTCCAGATGGCGGGTAACTTCTCCTTCGGAAATTACTTCAAGGAAGGTGCCATCACTCATGCATGGAGCCTTCTGACTGGTGCTGTTGAGGACGGCGGCTTTGGCATCCCGGCTGAGAAGCTGTGGGTGACGGTTTTCCTCGATGACGATGAGGCCCATGACATCTGGCACGAGAAGGTTGGTGTGCCGGAAGAGCGCATTCAGCGCCGAGGCATGGCGGACAACTACTGGTCCATGGGTGTGCCTGGCCCGTGTGGCCCGTGTTCAGAGATTTTCTACGACCGCGGCCCGGAGTACGGTGCTGACGGTGGCCCAGAGGCGGACGAGGATCGCTACATCGAGATTTGGAACCTCGTCTTCATGGAAAACGAGCGTGGCGAAGGAACAGGCAAGGACTCTTTCGAGATTCTTGGCCCACTGCCGAAGAAGAACATCGATACCGGTATGGGCATCGAGCGCGTTGCTTTCCTGCTACAGGGTGTCGACAACGTCTACGAAACCGATCTGCTGCGTCCGGTTATCGACGAAGCTGAGCGGCTCACCGGTTCGAAGTACAGCTCCAACCACCAGGACAACATCCGTTTCCGCGTCATCGCCGACCACAGCCGCACCGGCTTGATGCTGATGCTCGACGGTGTCACCCCCTCGAACTCCGATCGTGGCTATATCCTGCGTCGCCTGCTGCGCCGCATCATCCGCTCTGCGCGTCTGCTCGGCGCTAACGGTCCAGTGCTGGAGAAGCTGATTGGTATTGCGGCCGAGACCATGACCCCGTCGTACCCAGAGATCGCGGAGAACTGGAACCGTATTCGCCGCGTCGCCGTCGCCGAGGAAAAGACCTTCACCAAGACTCTGTCCGCCGGTGAGGAGCTGTTCGAACGTGCTGCCACCAAGGCCAAGGCAGAGGGTAAAACCGTTCTATCCGGTCACGACGCCTTCACCCTGCATGACACCCACGGCTTCCCAATCGACCTGACCATCGAGATGGCCGAAGAGGCCGGCCTGACCATCGACCGCGAGGAATTCGATCGCGAGATGGCTGAGCAGCGTGCGCGCGCAAAGGCCGACAGCCAGGCAAAGAAGCAGTCTCACACCGACCTGCATGTCTACCGCGAGTTCATCGATGAACACCCGACGTCCTTCACTGGTTACGATCGGCTTGCCGACGAATCCACGATTCTTGGCATCATTGCCGATGGCCAGAAGCAGTCGTTTGCCGCAGAGGGCGATGAGATTGAGGTTATCCTCGATCGCACTCCGCTCTACGCCGAGGCCGGCGGTCAGCTGGCTGACCGTGGTCGTATCGTGACTGATTCCGGCGCTGTGGTCCACATCAACGATGTTCAAAAGGTGGGCAAGAAGCTGTGGCTGCACAAAGGCATTGTCACCGCTGGTGAATTCACTCCGGGTGTCTCCGCTGAAGCTTTGGTCGACGAGCAGTGGCGTCACGGTGCTCGTCAGGCGCACACTGCAACTCACTTGATTCACGGTGCTCTGCGTCAGGTACTGGGGGATACTGCAACTCAGGCTGGTTCCATGAATAAGCCGGGCTACCTCCGTTTCGACTTCAAGTACGGTGAGCAGCTCACACCGGAACAGCTCCGTGAGATTGAGCAGATCACCAATGAGGCTGTCGACAACGACTGGGCTGTCAATACTGCCGAGATGCCTTTGGAAGAGGCCAAGGCAGCTGGTGCCATGGCATTGTTCAACGAGAACTACGGCGACATCGTCCGCGTTGTCGAGGTCGGTGGCCCGTTCTCAATTGAGCTGTGTGGCGGTACCCACGTTTCGCATTCTTCGCAGATTGGTCCGGTAGCTGTGCTGGGCGAGTCCTCGGTCGGATCGGGCGTGCGCCGTATTGAGGCTTACTCGGGTATGGATTCCTTCCGCTACCTGTCCACCGAGCGTCTCCTGGCTGAACGACTGGCCACTGAATTCAAGGCTCCTTCTGCTGAGCTGCCAGACCGCATTGCAGCACTGGCTGAAAAGCTCAAGGCTGCAGAGAAGCAGCTCGCTGATTTCAAGGCCGGACAGCTGCTGGCCAATGCCGCGTCTCACCTGGAGTCCGCTCGCACCATCGGCGATGTCACCTACCTCGGCCTTAAGCTTCCCGACGGTACGGAGATGAAGGACATCCGTTCGCTGGCTAATGACTTGGCGAAGCGCCTTGCGGATCGCCCAAGCGTCATTGCGTTGATTTCCAACGCTGGCGGCAAGGTTCCGTTTGTGGCCTTGGTTTCGGATGAAGCCGTCAATCGCGGTATTAAGGCCGGCGATTTGGTGAAGCTGATGGGCGCTGAGGTCGGCGGCAAGGGCGGCGGTAAACCGGCAATGGCACAGGGCTCCGGCTCTGATGCTTCCGGAATCGACGCAGCATTGGCCGCGGTTGAGGCCGAACTGTCCAAGTAGCCAATTAACGGCTGTGCTATCGGAAGAGCAGTAAACAATGGCTAAGCCCCGTATTGATACCCCCGGTCAGGATGATCCTGGTCGGGGTCGACGGCTCGGAATCGACGTCGGCGATGTCCGCGTTGGCGTCGCGGTCTCTGACCCCGACTGTATCCTGGCGACCCCGGTTGAAACAGTCACTCGAGCAACGGGGCGAAAAGATCCTGACGGGCCGGATATTGACCGGCTCGTGGAACTTGCCACTGAACTTGAGGTCGTCGAGATTGTTGTCGGCATGCCCCTTATGCTCGACGGCTCGTTCGGGACTTCTGCGCGGAAAGCTACTGACGTTGGATTCCGGCTGCAGCGCCGACTCGGTGATCGAGTCGTAGTGCATTACGCCGACGAGCGGATGACGACGGTAATGGCCCAATCACGACTGCACGCAGCAGGTATTGATGTTAAGTCCGGTCGGAAGATTATTGACCAGGCTGCGGCAGTAGAAATTCTGCAGTCCTGGTTGGACAGACGGGCAAAAGCTTTGGACGAAAATACCGAGTAGGGGCACACAAAAGTTACCGAAAGGTGACAATTCACCCACCTTTGCGCAATTATTAAGTGTGTAATACCTAAGCACGTTTGTCGCGTGCATAGGATTTGAAAAGTTGAAGTGGCGATTCACACCTACAATGCAACCTAGTGCTACGACTTCGTCGTAAAGCTATGTCGCACCAGTCGTTATTAGTCGCGTGTCGTACCTGAATGGGAAGACTCCTTGCTGATACCGATGGGAGAGTGAGCTGCATTCGAGGAGATTATTGATGAGTAAAGACGCGCAGACTGCGCGCCGCACTGATAGCGGCGGTGCCGACCGGGACCGCGCTGGTGCTCGCAGCGGTGGGGCAAAGCCTCGAGTTCGTCACCGCCAAACGGCAGTGGCAATCAATGTAACTTCTGTCCTGTTATGCGTGTTGGTCCTCGGAGTGATTGGCCTCGTCTGGAATCGTGGCGGCATTGTTGACGATTACGATGGCAAAGCTGAGGGTCCATTGACGATTGTTGAGGTCAGTGAAGGCACGTCACTTACTGATTTGTCCAACCAGTTGGTGGAAAGCGGCGTCGTCAAGTCTTCCCGTGCGTTCATCCAGGCCGCGAATGAGAACTCTCATTCAAGTGAATTGCAGCCTGGTTTCTACCGACTCCATCAGCGGATGAAGGCCGACGAGACCGTCGAGGCTCTTCTGGATGTGGAAAATCAGGTCGGTACCGTTGACATTCCGACTGGCGCCCGTTTCGCCGATACCCGCATTGTGTCCTCATCAGATGTACGTAAGGGAATTTTCTCGCTTATTTCTGAGGCCACTTGTGTTGAGGACAATGACTGCGTGTCCAAGGCCGATCTCGAACGTGCTGCTGGCGAGGCCGATTTGGCCGCGCTGGGTGTTCCAGAATGGGCACGGGACGCGGTAGCTGCGCGTGGCAACGACCCTCGTCGTCTTGAGGGACTCATTACGCCGGGTATTCATCACCTTGACCCGCAGCAGACGCCCGAACAGATGCTGGCAAAATTGGTCAAGGAATCGGTGAAGAATTATGAGGACACGGGTCTCATGGCTTCAGCGGACATGGTTGGTCTTACTCCATACGAGCTGATTACCGCAGCTTCTTTGATCCAGATGGAGGCCCCAGATGGCGACTTCGATAAGGTCGCTCGCGTTATTCTCAACCGTCTCGACGAACCGATGCAGCTGCAGTTCGACTCGACAGTCAACTACGACCTGCCAGATCAGGAAATCGCAACCACGGATGAGGACCGCGCGCGAAAGACCGCGTGGAACACCTACGCCAAGGAGGGGCTGCCGGAAACCCCCATTGCTTCGCCCTCCATCGAGGCGATTCGTGCCATGGAAAATCCGGCAGACGGCACCTGGCTGTACTTTGTCACGGTGGACAAGGAAGGAAATACTGTCTTTAGCACGACCTTCGAAGAGCACGAGGCCGCTATCGACGAGTCACGCAACAATGGCGTGCTGGATTCCAACCGCTAAGAGGTAGAACTCCTATGCCTATAACTCATCGCGCAGCCGTGCTGGGAGATCCGATTGATCACTCGTACTCGCCGGCTATTCACAACGCCGGTTACCGCGCTGCGGGAATGAATGACTGGCACTATGACCGCATCCGATGCAACGCCGAAGAGCTTGCCGACGTCGTTGGTGGCGCAGACCCCAGTTTCCAGGGGTTTTCCGTCACGATGCCCGGCAAGTTTGCCGCGCTGGACTTCGCCGATGAAGTCAGTGAGTGCGCACGGCTCATAGGTTCAGCGAACACTCTGGTCCGTCGCGATTCGGACTGGTTTGCCGACAACACCGATGGCGACGGCGTACTGGGAGCACTGCGCGAGATAGACTGCACGAACGCACCACGTGGCCGCGCCGTTGTTGTTGGTGCCGGTGGCACAGCACGGCCGGCACTTTGGGCGCTGTCGCAGCTGGGGGTCAATCATGTGACCGTGGTAGCGCGCTCCGAGCGCGCATATGACATTGAACCATTAGCTGCCGCGCTGGGGATGGAATTTGTTTGGGTGACTTTTGATGTTCCAAACCTGGCAGATATTGCTGGTAATGCCGACGTGCTGGTCTCTACGGTGCCGTCAGCCGCAATTGAGTCGGTTGCTGGCTACCTCGCTCGAGCACCGAAGATTCTCGACGTCATTTACAATCCCTGGCCAACCCCACTTGTGAAAGCAGCGGAACGCGGAGGGACACAGGCGGTCGGTGGATTGTCCATGTTGCTACATCAAGCGGTGGGACAGTTTGAGCAGTTTACTGGACGCACTCCCGATGTCGAGGCGATGCGTGCAGCGCTGCCGAACTAGCTTACAACCGTTACAATCCCAAAGTTATGGGGTGGGGAATAACTGAGATAGGGCTGTCTCCGATTGGACAGCACAGGATTGACCCGGTCTACCTTGACCGGGTTTTCTATTTCCTAGTCGTGATGCTTGTACTCGGCTGGGGCGGTATTGGCTGCTGGTTGGATGTGACTCGGCGAAGACTACCGAACTGGTGGTTAGTGCTAGGGGCAGTGGGTCTGATAGCAACCACTGGAATGGTGCTCCAGCAAAAGAGCACCTTGGCTGACAATCTCGCCAGTGCAGTCGCAGCCATAGGAACAGGAATAGGCCTCTGGTTTGGCCTCTATGTAGCAGTCTTCATCTTCAACCCACGCTCTATGGGGGCTGGAGATGTGAAGCTCGCAGCAATTCTCGGGGGCGGTGTCGGTCTGGTATCGGGCGAGCCAGTGGCGACAGCAATTTGGATTGCAGTGGCAATTCTGTTGGCTGCCGGACTCACTCTCCTCATGGCAGGAGTCACCGCGGGAAAGCGGGGCTGGGGTGACCGTCGTAAAGCAAAAACAGCGCCTGTACCGGCGAGCGTGCCTCATGGGCCTGCGATGCTTGCAGCAACCGCCATTGTGTGGGGGATAAGCGGAGGGTACCTACAAGTCCCCTGAAGCGGTAGACCAGGGGCGATGAATTGGGGCATATTTGAAACTTGTATGCCCCCAAATGCACAAGAAGTACGGCAAACGTGACATTATGATACCTATGCTTCGTTGGACTACCGCGGGTGAATCTCACGGCAAAGCGCTTATCGCTCTCGTAGAAGGCGCGCCAGCCGGACTTCCCCTGACTACAGATGACGTATCACGCCACCTCGCACGCCGCCGCCTCGGCTATGGTCGCGGGGCGCGAATGAAGTTTGAGGCTGATGAGGTCACCCTGCTGACTGGCATTCGACATGGTGAGACGCTGGGATCGCCGATTGGCATTATGGTCGGCAACTCCGAATGGCCCAAGTGGACTGAGGTCATGAGCCCGGATCCAGTTGACCCAGTTGTTTTGGATACAGCTCGTGGCGCCACCTTAACCCGCCCGCGCCCGGGGCATGCCGATTTCAACGGCATGCTGAAGTACAACCACACCGATGCTCGAAACATCCTGGAGCGTTCATCGGCTCGCGAGACTGCAGCACGTGTGGCGGCATCGGTTGTGGCACGCTCAATTCTGCGTGAGACTCTCGGTGTGGAAGTTGTCAGCCACGTTATTTCCATCGGTCGTTCGGAGCCCTGCGAGGGGCCACTGCCGACCTTCGCTGATCAGGACAAGATTGACGAGTCGCCAGTGCGTGCATTCTCCGCAGCTGCGGAGGAGTCGATGATTGACGAAATCAAGGCCGCCAAGAAGCAGGGCGACACCCTCGGTGGCATCGTCGAGGTCGTTGTCCACGGTCTGCCGGTGGGTCTGGGATCGCACATTTCCGGTGATGCCCGTCTGGATTCGCAGCTTGCGGCTGCCTTGATGGGAATTCAGTCCGTCAAGGGCGTGGAGATCGGCGACGGTTTTGAGGAAGCCCGTCGCCGTGGCACCGAGGCTCACGATGAAATGGTGCGTACCGACGACGGCGTGGATCGGGAAACTAACCGCGCCGGTGGCCTGGAGGGTGGCATGACTAATGCTCAACCTCTCGTTGTGCGTGCTGCGATGAAACCAATTTCGACCGTTCCGCGTGCGCTGAAGACCGTCGATATGGCCAGCGGCGATGCAGCTACCGCAATCCACCAGCGCTCTGATGTCTGCGCGGTCCCGGCCGGCGGTGTTGTCGCAGAGGCAATGGTCGCGCTGGTACTGGCGCGTGCAGTGATGGAAAAGTTCGGCGGCGATAGCCTGGAGGAAACCAAGCGTAACGTTGAGGGCTACTTGGAGCAGACTCGACGTCGCCTTGATTGGAAATAGCGCCACAGTCGCGCACACGAAGAAGGGTAAAACGAGGGGAATGTCCGTTCCTACTATTGTCCTTGTCGGACCGCCCGGATCGGGAAAGTCCACCATCGGTCGTCGACTGTCTCGTGCATTGAGCACAAGACTCACCGATACCGATGAGATGATTGAACAGCGCATGGGCAAGACTTGTGGGGAAGTCTTTTCCGAGCTGGGAGAGCCGGAATTCCGCCGTATCGAGGAACAAATCGTGGCGGAGGCTCTGACCCACGACGGAATCGTCTCACTTGGCGGTGGTGCCGTGATTTCGCAGGCGACCCGTGACCTGCTGGCAGACCATAACGTCGTCTACCTCGAGATCAGCATTGCAGAGGGGGTCCGTCGTACAGCGGGTAACAATTCGCGCCCGGTGCTCCAGGCGGATGACCCTGAGGCTCATTACCGCGCGCTCTATGAGGCTCGCCGAGCTTTTTACGAAGATGCAGCCACTTTCAAGGTGCGTTCCGACGAACGTTCCCCGCAGCGCGTTGTGGCCGAGATCCTCAGCTACCTCGATGAAACCTGCGACGAGGCTTAACTGGCGACTCTTAAAAGGCGGCAGCTAATCACTGCCGTATAACCAGCAACTCCATACATTTCTTACGCTAACGACTAGGGACTGACAATGAACTCAACCCGCACAATCCGTGTTGAAGGCCCATCCCCGTACACGGTAGCCATGGGGCATGGACTCACCGAGCAGATAGCGGAGGCCGCTACGTTTGCCTCCCAGGTTGCGGTGATTCACCAGGAGAGCGTTCAAGAGCTGAGCTTCGGCGTCATCAAGGCTCTGGCGGACAAAGGAGTCGACGCCTTTAGCATCCAGGTTCCGGATGCGGAGGAGGGCAAGACGCTCGCAGTTGCTGAAACAGTTTGGGACACTTTTGGTGAACGCGGTCTGGGCCGGCGTGACGCGGTAATCGCGATTGGCGGCGGTGCAGCTACAGACTTCGGTGGATTCGTCGCCGCCGCGTGGATGCGTGGAGTGAAGGTTATCCAGGTCCCGACGACGCTGCTCGGCATGGTCGACGCAGCTGTCGGCGGTAAGACCGGTATCAACACTGCAGCCGGCAAGAACCTGGTCGGCGCTTTCCACGAGCCTGCCGCGGTGTTCTGTGACCTTGATGTCCTGCGCACCTTGCCGAAGGCCGAGCTGATCGCGGGCTCGGCAGAGATTATCAAGGCCGGATTTATCGCGGACACGAAGATTCTCGATCTTTACGAGGCAAACCCGCAGGCCTGCCTCGATGTTGACGGTGACCTGCCAGAACTGGTCGAGCGCGCGATTGCTGTCAAGGCACGCGTTGTCGCTGAGGATCTGAAGGAATCTGGCCTCCGTGAGATCCTGAACTATGGCCACACTTTCGGTCATGCCGTTGAGCACTTTGAAAACTACCGCTGGCGCCATGGCCATGCCGTAGCTGTAGGCATGGTTTATGTTGCCGAGCTGGCCAAGATCACCGGACATATTGATCAGGAACTCGTAGACCGCCACCGTCGCATCCTAGAGTCCATTGGTCTGCCAACGACCTACCAGACAGGTCGTTTTACCGAGCTCTACGATGCGATGACCAGGGATAAGAAGAACCGCGACGGTGCGATCCGATTCGTTATTCTAGAAAACCCCGGTGAAACAGCCCGTCTTGAAGGCCCGGGAATGGATGACCTCGAGCGTGCATACGAACTGCTCTGCAACAATGGGCACGCCGCATCGGAGGAGTCAGCCCGCTCATGACCTCTCTTCGCGCAGCAACTGATGCCACAGCGGCGATTCCGACCGTGCTTGTTCTGAACGGCCCGAACCTCGATCGTCTGGGCAAGCGTCAGCCAGAAATTTACGGTGCCACTACTTTGGCCGATGTCGAATCTGAACTTCGCACCCTAGCCAAGGAGCTTGGCGTCGTGGTGGATTGCCGCCAATCCAACTATGAAGGTCAACTCATCGAGTGGGTTCATGAAGCTGCCGACTACGGTTGGCCAGTCATTATCAATCCAGGGGGGTTGACACACACCTCCGTCGCCCTACGTGACGCGCTTGCCGAAATTGCCGACGGCGCGGGCTTCCACGAGGTCCATATTTCAAACATTCACGCCCGGGAGGATTTTCGGCACCACTCGTACCTGTCGGCGCTTGCCGCGGGCGTTATCGTCGGATGCGGAACTGATGGGTATTCCATGGCACTGAGAAGGGTGAGTACGAAACTATGACAGATATCTCCACGAACTACGCCGCCCGCCGAGCCGCTCTTATCGACGCATTGTCCGACAACGACTGCGACGGTTTCCTCACAGTCGATCCGACGCATGTTGGTTGGCTTACAGGTTTCCACGGCTCGAATGCTGGTTTGATTGTTGCGGCCAGTGGGGAAGCGCTGCTTTCCACCGACGGCCGCTATACGGTTCAGGCTGGCAAACAGGCACCGGACGTGGAGTTACTCACCGCCCGCAACACCGGCGTGGCACTCGTCGGTCAATGCCGAAAGCTGGATATCTCGCGTCTTGGTGTTGAATCTGAGTTCCTCACTATGGCCGCTTATCAAGAGCTAGAGGATGCCCGGCCACAGGCACTCGAGCTGGTATCGACTACGGGCGTCGTCTCTAAACTGCGGGAGGTCAAGTCCGATACGGAACTCGTCGCTCTGCGCCATGTCGCCGACATCGCGGTCTGCGCATTCGAGGACTTGCTTCACGACGGCATCGTGGTCGCCGGCCGCACGGAGCGCGAAGTCGCCGCAGAGTTGGAGTACCGCATGCGCATGCATGGCGCCGATCGGCCTAGCTTCGACACGATTGTCGCGAGCGGCCCGAATTCCGCCAAGCCACACCACGGGGCGGAAGATCGCGTAATCGAGGCAGGTGACCTGGTCACTATTGACTTTGGCGCCTTTGCCGGGGGCTACAACTCAGATATGACACGTACCCTCTTTGCCGGTGAGGCGGGAACGTCGTCAAGCGAAAACGATCCGAACAATACGTCGTCAGATTTGGACGGCGCGATTGTTGCCGGGGTGGAGTTCGCAGACGAGAAGGCCCGAGAGATTTACAATGTCGTGCTGGAAGCCCAGCTGGCTGGCGTAAAAGCGGCCGTGCCAGGGGCTGATGTTGTGGCTGTAGACGCAGCATGCCGGGACATTATTGAAAAGGCTGGTTATGGGGAGCACTTCGTTCATTCCACCGGCCACGGAATCGGTATTGAGGTGCATGAGGCTCCATTTGCTGCTCGCACCGGCAAGGGGAAGTTGGCAGCTGGCATGACGTTGACCATCGAGCCTGGTATTTATGTGCCGGGGTTCGGCGGTGTGCGCATCGAAGATACGTTGATTATCACCGACACCGAGCCGGAAATTATTACGCAGCTGCCGAAACCGCGGGCCTAACATCACGGCGTTTTATTTTTCTCTCGATGAGATACGGAGTATCGTGGTTTCGTCAGAGAGCTTTTTAACAATTTCAGGAGAGTTTAGTTGGCTACCACCGCAGATTTTAAAAACGGTCTAGTTATCAAGCACGACAATAAGCTTCAGCAGATCGTGGAGTTCCAGCACGTCAAGCCAGGTAAGGGTCCGGCATTCGTCCGCACCAAGCTGAAGGACGTTCTGACCGGCAAGGTTGTTGACAAGACTTTCAACGCTGGCGTCAAGATTGAGACTGCTACCGTCGACCGTCGCGACATGACGTACCTGTACCACGACGGTGAAGGATACGTCTTCATGGACGACAAGACCTACGACCAGATTTCCATCCTGGACGCTCAGATGCCGGAGGGTGCTAAGTTCCTGCTTCCGGAAACCACCTGCCAGGTGTCCTTCCATGAGGGCAACGTTCTTTTCGCTGAAATGCCTGTTTCGGTTGAACTGAAGGTTGAGCAGACCGACCCGGGTCTGCAGGGCGACCGCTCCACCGGTGGCACCAAGCCGGCAACTTTGGAGACTGGCGCTGAGATTCAGGTGCCGCTGTTCATCGAAACCGGCGACGTACTGAAGGTCGACACCCGTGACGGCTCCTACCTGTCCCGCGTCAACCACTAATTCCCTCATCTAGTTCACCCTTTTGTTGAGAGCGATACATACACATCCATGACTGAAAAGGATCACAAGTCCGTCGAGACCCCGGATGCGCAGGAGTCCGCGAAAGTTCGCGAACCTAACTACAAGCGCCACGGCGCGCGCTACCGTGCGCGCCGTCGTGCGGTAGATCTGCTATTTGAGGCCGAGCAGCGAGGCGTCGACGTCGTCAAGCTTCTTGAAGAGCGGCTGGAAATGGTCCGTAATCCCGATTTGGATGTGAACCCAATTGCGGAGTACACCGAGCAGATCGTGCGCGGTGTAGCTGCGGAAATTATCGGTATCGACTCGACGATTTCTTCGTACCTGACGGAGGAGTGGCCGCTGCGCCGTCTACCAGCAGTCGACCGTGCTATTTTGCGTCTTTCCACCTGGGAGCTGTTCTACAACTCCGACGTGCCTCCGCGTGTGGCCGTGGTGGAAGGCGTTGAGCTGGCATCGGAATACTCCACTGATGTGGCGGCACCGTACATCAACGCAGTTCTCGATGCCGAGGCCAAGATTGCCGACCAGGCACGCCTGGCAGCAGCAGCTGTTAGCACTTCGGTGGGCGAGTCCCAGTTCGACGAGGCTATTCAGGCACAGGCTGCTGCAAATGAGGAAGCTGACAAGGCACTGGCTGACTCCGATGAGATGGCTAAGATTACCGGCCTGGACATGAGCGATATTGCCAAGCTGGTGGCTGAAGACGTGGCTAAGAGCGAGAACGGGTCCTAGCCAATCAAAGCGGCCGGGCTCACTGCGAGCCGATCACAGTCGGTTCTCGCGGATTGTCTGAAACTCCAAGTCCCTTTTTTGGGGGCTTGGAGTTTTGTTGCATTTAGAGGCAATTTAAGTGTGAGTGCTATTCTGGTCAGCGGAAGTTTGCACCGCGACCGTAGTTGCGGGTCACGCAAACTGATAATCAAATATCCACAATCAAGACATCCTTTAACGGACCGCACTGAGAGGCGGGGAAGGAGGTCACGATGAGCGAAGGAACGCCGCAAACAACCGAGCTGCTCAATGCAGACGAAGTTGCACGTACCATCGCGCGCATCGCGCACCAAATTATTGAAAAAACTGCGCTGGATAGCCCAAATGCTGGGCGCGTAGTTCTCCTCGGCATTCCATCTGGTGGCGTACCGCTGGCGGAGAAGCTAGCCGATTTGATTGAACAGTTCTCCGGCATTCGCCCGGAAACTGGATCGCTTGATATCACCCTGTACAGGGATGACTTGCGCAAGGGCCCGCACCGCGCCCTGCAGCCCACGAACATTCCAAACTCCGGAATCGACGGCACCACCGTTGTTCTCGTAGACGATGTCCTCTTCTCAGGTCGCACAATTCGTGCCGCACTCGACGCTATTGCTGACATCGGTCGCCCGCGAGTAATTCAGCTTGCAGTGCTGGTTGATCGTGGTCATCGTCAACTACCAATTCGCGCCGATTACGTCGGTAAGAATCTGCCAACTTCCCGCGACGAAGACGTCGATGTGCTGGTAGAGGCACTTGACGGCCGTGACGCGGTTATTCTCACCCGGGCGGAGGAACAGTGAAACACCTGATTAGCATTGCGGATTTGACCAAGGATGAAATTGTCGGCCTGATGGATGAGGCCGATCGTTTCAAGGAGGTCATCCGCGGTCGGGAAATTAAGAAGCTGCCGACCCTGCGCGGCCGCACTATTTATAACCTCTTTTACGAGAACTCCACGCGTACCCGCTCTTCTTTTGAGACTGCGGGTAAGTGGATGAGCGCCGATGTTATTAATATCTCGGCTTCCTCTTCCTCTGTGAAGAAAGGCGAAAGTCTGAAAGACACCGCGCTGACTTTGGATGCTATCGGCGGCGATGCCATCGTCGTTAGGCACCCATCGTCGGGCGCGGCACAGCTGATCGCCAAGTGGACTGAGGAATTTGGCAACGGCCCATCGATCATCAACGCGGGTGACGGAAAGCACCAGCACCCGACGCAGGCTCTCCTGGACGCGGTGACGTTGCGTCAGCGCCTCGGTGGAATTGAGGGGCGCAAGGTCGTCATCGTTGGCGATATTTTGCACTCTCGCGTCGCTCGCTCTAACGCCGATCTGCTAAGCAAGCTCGGCGCCGAGGTCGTCTTCGTCGCGCCACCGACGCTGCTGCCGTTTGGCATCGAGACCTGGCCGGTGCGTGTTGCCTACCGCATGGAAGACGAGATTCGCGATGCTGATGCCGTGATGATGCTCCGCGTTCAGCAGGAGCGCATGAACGGAGGCTTCTTCCCATCCCATCGCGAATACGCCACTCGCTACGGGCTGTCGAAGGCTCGCGAGAAGATGCTTCGCGACGACTGCATTGTGATGCACCCAGGCCCGATGCTTCGTGGCATGGAAATTAACGATGCCGTCGCTGATTTGCCGCGCACTGCCGTGCTGCAGCAGGTAGCCAACGGTGTCCACGTCCGCATGGCAGTTCTTTTCACACTGCTGACCTCAGGTGTTTCCGCCAACTTGGAAGGGCAGGCATAAATGTCGAATCGCAATGAGTATGACGAAGCCTCGTACCCCGAGGTAGGACCATTGGCAGCACCCGCACGGGGACAGCTGCTGCTGAAGGGTGTGCGTCCCTACGGTGAAGGCGAAGACGTCGACGTCTTGATTGAAGATGGCGTTATCGCTGAGATTGGAGAAAATCTCACGGCCGAGGACGGGGTAGAGGTCCTGGAGTTCGACTCCCTCGTTCTCTTGCCAGGCCTGGTTGACATCCATGTGCACCTGCGGGAGCCGGGCCGTGAAGATACGGAAACCCTGGCCACTGGTTCCGCTGCCGCAGCACGCGGTGGTTTCACCGCAGTGTTCACTATGGCCAATACCGCGCCGGTAACCGATGACCCCTCGATTGCTGAGTCGGTGTGGCTCAAGGGCCAGGCGCTGAACCTCTGCGACGTTCACCCGGTCGGATCCATTACTAAGGGGCTGAAGGGCGAGACGCTGACTGAGTTCGGCATGATGGCAGACTCGCAGGCGAAGGTACGCATGTTCTCCGATGACGGTAAGTGCGTTGACAATCCGCTGATTATGCGCCGCGCGATTGAATACGCCCGCGGCGAAGACGTATTGCTGGCGCAGCACTGCGAAGATCCGCGTCTGACCGCAGATGCATCGGCTCACGAAGGTCCGACCGCCGCACGACTCGGCCTGACCGGGTGGCCGCGCGTAGCTGAGGAGTCCATCGTGGCCCGAGATGCCATTATGGCTCGCGACTACGGCGGACGCATGCACATCTGCCACGCTTCCACCGAAGGCACGGTTGAGCTGGTCAAGTGGGCAAAGGAGCATGATATTCCGCTGACCGCCGAGGTTACCCCGCATCACCTGATCCTCACCGATGAGAAGTTGGAGACCTACGACGGCGTCTACCGCGTCAATCCGCCGCTGCGTGAGCAGCGCGACACCCTGGCTCTGCGTCAGGCTCTGATTGACGGGATCATTGACTGTGTCGCTACCGACCACGCTCCGCACGGCTCTGAAGAAAAGTGCTGCGAGTTCGAGCACGCTAAGCCCGGCATGCTTGGTCTGGAGACCTCGATGCCAATCATCGCCGAAGAGTTCGTTTTGAAGGGCGATTGTGATTGGCGCTGGCTGGCCAAGGTCATGAGTGAGCGTCCCGCTCAAATCGTGAAGCTACCGGGGCACGGCCGTCCGATTGCTGTCGGTGAGCCTGCCAACCTGACCGTTGTTGACCCGGGCAAAAAGTGGACGGTCCGCGGCGAAGACCTGGCGTCGAAGTCTGAGAACACTCCATATGAGGAAATGGAGATGGCCGTGTCCGTGGCAGCTACCGTGCTGCGCGGTAAGGTGACCGCTCTTAACGGAGAGGTCGCTGGATAATATTCATGTCAACGCATAAAAATTCACATGCGTCCCGTATGATTAATGTAAATTCCTCGCACGCTACCCAACTGAAAGGCAATAACGTGAGCAACGAGTCGCAGGCCGCGGCCGCTACAGCGGCAGTCCTGGTATTGGCAGATGGCCGAGTGTTCCGCGGACGCGGTTTCGGCGCCACCGGTACAACCCTGGGTGAGGCAGTTTTTACCACCGCTATGACGGGCTACCAGGAAACCCTGACGGACCCGTCCTACCACCGCCAGCTGATTGTGGCTACCGCACCACAGATCGGCAACACCGGTTGGAACGATGAGGACTACGAGTCCCGCGGAAACAAGATTTGGGCAGCTGGCTTTATTATCCGCGATTTGTCGCGCATTCCCTCCAACTGGCGCTCGGAGCGCAGCTTGGAAGATGAACTGAAGGCACAGGGCATCATCGGTATCCGCCAGATTGATACCCGCGCGCTGGTTCGCCATTTGCGCGACAATGGCTCGATTGCCGCTGGTATTTTCTCCGGTGAGGACGCACAGCAGCCCGTCGATAAGCTGGTGGAAATCGTTCGCGCTCAGCCTGCGATGAAGGGCGCGGATCTGGCTCGCGAGGTCAGCACCGATGAGGCCTATGTCGTGGAACCGCAGGGGGAGAAGAAGGCACGTGTTGTGGCCTACGACCTGGGCATCAAGTCCAACACCCCGCGTGAGCTGGCTAAGCGTGGCCTGGAAGTCGTAGTTGTTCCGGCGAACACTCCGTACGAAGATATTAAGAAGGAATACCAGCCGGACGGTGTCTTCTTGTCCAACGGCCCGGGTGACCCGGCAACTGCTGATGAGATGGTTGCGGTCGCCAAGGCTGCCCTCGATGACGGCATGCCGCTATTCGGTATCTGCTTCGGTAACCAGATTCTTGGTCGCGCACTCGGCCTGAATACCTACAAGCTGGTCTTCGGTCACCGCGGCGTCAATGTTCCGGTGAAGGACCACCGCACTGGCCGTATTTTTATCACCGCTCAGAACCACGGTTTCGCACTTGAAGGCAAGGCCGGCGAGAGTTTCGATACCCCGTGGGGCGAGGCAGAGGTTACGCACACCTGCCTTAACGACGACGTCGTGGAAGGTGTCGCACTGAAGAACGGCATGGCCTTTTCTGTGCAGTACCACCCGGAGTCCGCAGCCGGCCCGCACGATGCGCACTCTCTCTTTGATGACTTCCTGGCGCTGATCCAGAAGGTCGATTTCAACAAGTCCGCAACCGGAAACTCGAACAAGTAGGAAAGGGCTAAGGGACCTAACACCATGCCACGTCGTACAGACATCAACCACGTACTGGTTATCGGCTCCGGCCCGATTGTTATCGGTCAGGCCTGCGAGTTCGACTACTCCGGCACCCAGGCTTGCCGCGTGCTGCGCGAAGAGGGCCTGAGAGTCACGCTGGTCAACTCCAACCCGGCAACGATTATGACTGACCCGGAGTTCGCAGACTCCACCTATATCGAGCCGATTGAAACCAAGTACATCGAAAAGATTCTGGCCAAGGAAGCTGCAGAGGGCAACCCGATTGACGCTGTCCTGGCAACTCTCGGTGGCCAGACTGCACTGAACGCAGCTATTCAGCTGGACCGCGAGGGCATTCTGGAGAAGTACAATGTCGAGCTGATTGGTGCTGATATTCCGGCCATTCAGCGCGGTGAGGATCGCCAGATGTTCAAGGACATCGTCGCCAAGATTGGTGGCGAATCCGCTCGTTCCCGCGTCTGCCACAACATGGAAGAAGTCCATGAGACTGTTGCAGAGCTCGGTCTTCCGGTCGTTGTTCGCCCTTCGTTCACCATGGGCGGTCTGGGTTCCGGTCTGGCCTTCAACCAGGAAGACCTCGACCGTATTGCAGGTGGCGGCCTGGCCGCATCGCCCGAGGCCAATGTTCTGATCGAGGAGTCCATCCTCGGCTGGAAGGAATTTGAGCTCGAGCTCATGCGCGATGGCGACGACAACGTCGTCGTGGTCTGCTCCATTGAAAACGTTGATGCCCTCGGTGTCCACACTGGTGACTCGGTGACTGTCGCCCCGTCGATGACTCTGACCGACCGCGAGTTCCAGACCATGCGTGACCAAGGCATCGCAATTCTGCGTGAGGTCGGCGTTGACACCGGTGGCTGTAACATCCAGTTCGCCATCAACCCGAATGACGGCCGCATCATCACCATTGAGATGAACCCGCGTGTCTCCCGCTCGTCGGCGCTTGCTTCCAAGGCAACTGGTTTCCCGATTGCAAAGATTGCTGCCAAGCTGGCTATCGGCTACACCCTCGATGAGATCACCAACGACATCACCGGTGAAACCCCGGCAGCGTTTGAGCCGGTGCAGGACTACGTGATTGTCAAGGCTCCACGCTTTGCTTTCGAGAAGTTCCCAGGTGCTGACGATACGCTGACCACCACCATGAAGTCCGTCGGTGAGGCCATGGCTATCGGCCGTAACTACATCGGCGCGCTCGGTAAGGTCATGCGTTCGCTGGAGAACAAGCCAGCTGGTTTCTGGACTGTTCCGGATGAGGACTTCGCAGGTGAGCGCGCAAACGATGTCAACGCTGTCCTTGAGGATCTGAAGCGTCCGACTGAAGGTCGCATCTACGACGTTGAGCTGGCTCAGCGTCTGGGTGCTTCCATCGAGCAGATCCACGAAGCTTCCGGCCTGGATCCGTGGTTTATCGCCGAGATGGAAAACCTGCAGGATATCCGCAAGGAGCTTATCGACGCTCCGGTGCTGACCTCCGACCTGCTGCGTGAGGCTAAGTACTGGGGACTGTCCGACGCCCAGATTGCTGCGCTGCGTCCGGAATTGGCCGGGGAAGACGGCGTGCGCGAGCTGCGCTGGCGCCTGAACATCCACCCCGTATTCAAGACTGTCGATACCTGCTCCGCCGAGTTCGAAGCACAGACTCCGTACCACTACTCGGCATACGAGCTGGACCCGGCTGCTGAGTCCGAGGTCGCCCCGCAGACCGAGAAGGAAAAGGTCATCATCCTCGGTTCCGGTCCTAACCGCATCGGCCAGGGTATTGAGTTCGACTACTCCTGTGTCCACGCGGCGCTCGAGCTCTCCCGGGTTGGGTACGAGACCGTCATGGTCAACTGCAACCCGGAAACGGTTTCCACCGACTACGACACCGCAGATCGCCTCTACTTCGAGCCATTGACCTTCGAGGATGTCCTCGAGGTCTACCACGCTGAGAGCCAGTCCGGAAAGGTCGCAGGCGTCATTGTTCAGCTCGGTGGCCAGACTCCGCTGGGCCTGGCGGAGCGTCTGCAGGCCGCAGGCGTTCCGATTGTCGGCACTAGCCCAGAGGCAATCGACCTGGCTGAGGACCGCGGTGAGTTCGGCAAGGTGCTGGCTGAGGCGAAGCTGCCGGCGCCGGAGTTCGGTACCGCCACCTCCTTCGCAGAAGCTCGCCAGGTTGCCGCTGGTATCGGTTACCCGGTGCTGGTCCGTCCGTCCTACGTCCTCGGCGGCCGTGGCATGGAAATCGTCTACGATGAGGCCACTCTGGAGGACTACATCAACCGCGCTACCGAGCTGTCCAATGAGCACCCGGTACTGGTTGACCGCTTCCTGGACAGCGCCATCGAGATTGATGTTGATGCACTGTGTGATGGGGAAGAGGTCTACCTCGGCGGCGTTATGGAGCACATTGAGGAAGCCGGTATTCACTCCGGCGACTCCGCGTGTGCGCTGCCTCCGATGACTCTGTCTGCAGGCATCATCGACAAGGTGCGTGAATCCACCAAGGCACTGGCACACGGCATCGGTGTCAAGGGCCTGATGAACGTTCAGTACGCACTCAAGGACGAGACGCTCTACGTCATCGAGGCCAACCCGCGTGCATCTCGTACCGTACCGTTTGTCTCCAAGGCAACCTCAGTTCCGCTGGCTAAGGCCGCGTCCCGCGTCATGATGGGCGCTACTATCGCGGAACTGCGCGAAGAGGGCATGATTCCGTCCAACTTCGACGGTGGCTCTCTGCCTGCTGACGCTCCGATTGCGGTTAAGGAAGCCGTCCTGCCGTTCAACCGCTTCCGCGACTTCGAGGGCCGCGCTCTCGACAGCCTGCTGAGCCCGGAGATGAAGTCCACCGGTGAAGTCATGGGCTTGGCAGACAACTTTGGTGCCGCTTTCGCCAAGGGCGAGCTGGCCGGTTTCGGTGAGCTGCCGACCGAGGGCACGATCTTCGTCTCGCTGGCCAACCGCGATAAGCGCACTCTGGTCTTCCCGATCCTCACGCTGGCGGATATGGGCTTCCGCATCCTGGCAACGGAGGGTACGGCCGGTATGCTGCGCCGCAACGGTGTTGAGTGTGAGGTCGTCGCAAAGCGTACGACTGATTCCGATGCGCCGACGGACGAGCGCGACATCGTCGACATGATTCGCGACGGTGAGGTTGACATCATTATCAACACCCCGTCCGGTTCTGCTGGCGCACGCTCTGACGGATATGAGATTCGCGCTGCTGCTGTGAGCCAGGGCGTAACTTGTGTGACCACCGCTCAGGGGGCCGTCGCCGCACTGCAGGGCATTCTGGCACTGCGCAACGGTGAGATGAGCGTTAAGGCTCTGCAGGAACTCCACCCGGCAGAGTTGGCTGCTCAGGAGCAGGCCTAACATGACCGCGAAGGCTGAAGGTTCCGCAGTGCGGACAGTCAAAGGTTTCGGCGATCGCCTCAGCGAGGTTGTCGCCGAGCGCGGTCGGCTCTGCGTGGGCATCGACCCGCACCCGGGGCTGCTGGATGCCTGGCAGTTGCCGCATTCGGCTGACGGTCTAGAGCGTTTTGCCGCCACATGCGTCGAGGCGTTCGGTGACATCGTTGCCGTCGTCAAGCCCCAGGTGGCGTTCTTCGAAGCCTACGGTTCCAAGGGCTTTGCCGTCCTGGAGCGGACGTTGGCGGATCTGAAGGACGCCGGTGCGCTGTCGATTGCAGATGCCAAGCGGGGCGATATCGGTTCGACGATGGCTGCATACGCTGATGCCTGGCTGTCGGATAGCTCGCCGCTAGCCGCCGACGCACTGACGGTATCTCCGTACCTTGGGTTCGGTGCTCTTGATCCGGCGTTTTCGTTGGCGTTGGAGAACGGACGCGGCCTGTTCGTGCTGGCCGCAACGTCCAATCCGGAAGGTGCGTCCGTACAGAAGGCGACGGTTTCGGGTGAGAGTCTGGCTCAGACCATGGTCAACCAGGCAGCCGCTATTAATGCCCGCCAGATTGACGCTGGTGCAAAGGCGGGCAGCATCGGCGTTGTTGTTGGCGCAACGCTTGACGACGCCCCGGTGCTCAGTGACCTGCGTGGTCCCATTCTCATGCCCGGTGTGGGAGCTCAGGGTGGAACCCCGGCCGATGTAGATCGTCTGGCAGGGGAATCCAAGGGGCTTGCACTGCCAAATATTTCGCGTGCAATTCTCTCCGCTGGGCCTGATCCTGCTGCGCTGCGGCGCGCAACTATTGAAGCTGCGGCTCCGTTCCTATCCGAGAGTTAGCAGCGAATCGACAATTTGGCAGAGGCCCGCAGGGCGCACCTCATAGAACAGGTGCCCCTGCGGGCTTCTTCCGTACCTAGCTGCCGAGATTTTCCTAATGAGCCTCAGGTGGCGGCGGAGTAGGTATAGGCAAGTTACTGTGACGATTCCTGGGAGATTTCGTACAAAAACCGTGGTCAATTTCCATTCTCCTGGGCAAACGGTGCTACAATCGCCGGAGTTGGTTGACCACGACCGAAAGGTGGGGCGGATAAAGCCCTGGTGTCATTTTTATCGACACCCCGTCAGCATTTGCCTCAACAACCGGTAAGTGCGGTACGGTCTCCAATCGTTAAGCACGGTGTCGTTGCCTGCCCTTGGTG
This sequence comes from Corynebacterium sp. LK26, assembly GCF_014335085.1. Taxonomy (NCBI): domain Bacteria; kingdom Bacillati; phylum Actinomycetota; class Actinomycetes; order Mycobacteriales; family Corynebacteriaceae; genus Corynebacterium; species Corynebacterium sp. LK26. The sequence goes on along the minus strand of NZ_PDHB01000001.1, from coordinate 198,896 downwards.
GACGCGAGGCTCGTGCAAGTAAATAAGAAACTAACCAATCTATTTTTACGGAGGAACACGTGGCCCTTCCGCAGTTGACCCCGGAGCAGCGTGCAGCAGCACTCGAGAAGGCAGCTCAGGCCCGCAAGGTACGCGCAGAGCTCAAGGACAAGCTGAAGCGTGGCGCTATCGACCTGCCAGAGGTTCTCAAGCAGGCTGACGAGAACGAGATCATCGGCAAGATGAAGGTCTCCGCTCTGCTCGAGGCTCTGCCGAAGGTCGGCAAGGTCAAGGCACAGGACATCATGAATGACCTGGAGATTGCTCAGACCCGCCGCCTGCGTGGCCTGGGTGACCGTCAGCGTCGCGCTCTGCTGGAGCGCTTCGGCTACGCAGTGGAGGACTAGTCGCAGTGGCCGGGAATGAAAACGGTCAGCTGGTAGTCCTTGCCGGCCCTGCCGGTGTGGGAAAATCCACTGTTGTCAGTCGGCTCCGTGCCGAGGTTCCCGGACTGTACTTCAGCGTTTCCATGACCACCCGCGCCGCACGGCCGGGTGAGGTCGATGGCCGCGACTATTTCTTCGTGACCCCGGAGAAGTTCCAACAGCATATTGATGCAGGAGAGATGCTCGAGTGGGCTGAAATCCACGGTGGTCTGCAGCGTTCTGGAACGCCGCGTGGCCCGGTGGATAAAGCTCTCGCCGAGGGACGTCCGGTACTCGTTGAGGTGGATCTGGCGGGAGCCCGCTCCATCCGTAAGGTAGCGCCGAATGCTCACCTGCTGTTCTTGGCTCCGCCAAGCTGGGAGATTCTCGTCAGCAGGCTCACTGGTCGTGGCACGGAAACCGAGGCGCAAGTCAAGCGTCGCCTGGAAACCGCGCGAGTGGAAATGGATGCTCAGCACGAATTCGATGAGGTTGTTGTCAACGACAATGTCGATGATGCTGTGGCGGCCATCGCTCAGGCGCTGACTACTGGCAAGTAACAGGGCGACTCCACATCATCGATAGTAGAAATCGTTTCCAAGCAATGGTGTTTCTATTGCTCCGACGGTTTCTATTGTCACCCCAGTAACTCACGTTCTATTGAGGAAAGATTTCTCGTGACCCAGGAAAATACCGCCACCGAGGCAGTGTTCGACCCGCCAATTGGTATTACCAATCCGCCGATCGATGAGCTGCTTGGTAAGGCTTCTTCGAAGTACGCTCTGGCTATCTTCGCTGCCAAGCGTGCACGCCAGATTAATGACTACTACCAGCAGATTGACGAAGGCATGCTGGAGTACGTTGGCCCGCTGGTTACTCCGGGGGTCGCTGAGAAGCCTCTGTCCATCGCTCTTCGTGAAATCAACGCTGGTCTGCTGGACCACACTGAGGGCTAGAGCATTTCCTTAAGGGGAGATATCTGTATGCATGCCGCCGGTAATGCTGACGTATCCGAATGTTTAAAGGTTGTCGTCGGGGTTGCCGGCGGCATCGCTGCATATAAGGCCGCACACGTTGTTCGTGGCTTCAAGGAACTCGGTCACGATGTTCGCGTCGTTCCCACCGAGTCCGCATTGAATTTTGTAGGTGCGGCTACTTTCGAGGCGCTGTCGGGGAACCCGGTGTCGACTACGGTTTTTGACGCAGTCGATGAAGTTCAGCATGTCCGCGTGGGGCAGGAGGCCGACCTCGTCGTCGTGGTTCCCGCGACTGCCGACTTTATGGCGCGTGCCGCACACGGGCGTGCCGACGACCTTCTCACCGCAACTTTGCTTGTGGCGACCTGCCCGGTGGTTCTGGCTCCTGCCATGCACACCGAGATGTGGAACCATCCAGCTACGCGGGATAATGTCGCGATTCTTCGTCGCCATGGCACTATTGTCCTCGATCCGGCCCATGGCCGTTTGACTGGTAAGGACACTGGTCCAGGTCGTCTGCCGGAGCCAGAGCAGATAGTTTCGCTGGCATTGGCTGCAGTCGAGAATCCGCGCCACTTCCGCCGCGACTTCGAGGGCGTGCGCTTCATGATTACTGCCGGTGGCACCCGTGAGGCTATCGACCCGGTACGTTTTATCGGCAACCACTCCTCAGGGCGTCAGGGCTTCGCGCTAGCTGAGATGGCAGCACAGCGTGGCGCTCTGGTCACTGTGGTGGCAGGACATACAGATCAGTTGCCGACACCGCTGGGCGCGAATGTGGTAAAGGTTGATTCCACTTTGGAGATGGCCGAGGCCGCCCACGAACACTCCAAGTTGGCCGATGTCTGCATTTTTGCCGCTGCCGTCGCCGACTTCCGTCCGGCATCGACCGCTGGGGCCAAGATGAAGAAGGGCGTCGCAGACGACGCTTTGAGCAACATCCAGCTCGTAGAAAACCCTGACATTCTGGCTACCACTGTGGAGCGTCGTAAAGCGGGCGAGATTCCGGCAACCACGACGATGGTGGGCTTTGCGGCTGAGACCGGCGACGAGACGACGACGCCACTCGAGCTTGCGAAGCAGAAAATTGTGCGCAAGGGCTGCGATTTGCTCATGTGTAACGACGTCTCAGGTGGGCAAACTTTCGGTGCGACGGACAATGTCGGATGGTTGTTGTCTCTCGATGGCGAGCAGTGGGACGTGCCGCGGGGCTCAAAATTCTCGGTGGCCGGTTCGATTTTGGATGCAGTTTCCGAGCTGCGACAGGAACCTCAGCCAGCGGAGTAGCGGAGGCCTACTACGGCGACTGAACCGCTTGGTCTATAATTATCGAATCAAACGAAAACCCACGCCGCAGCGACACCGCAGGCGTGGGGAAATGATCTAGAAGAAAGTTGTACTGCTCGTGGCCTCTAATCTTCGGCTGTTTTCCAGTGAATCTGTTACCGAGGGGCACCCAGATAAGATTTGCGACTCGATTTCGGACTCCATCCTTGACGCTATGCTCGCGCAGGATTCTGCATCGATGGTCGCCGTTGAGACTGTGGTGACTACCGGTTTAGTCCATGTTGTTGGCGAAGTTCGCACGAAGAGCTACGTTGACATCCCCGGTATTGTCCGGAGTCGACTGAAGGAGATCGGTTTCGATTCTTCTGAAAAGGGCTTTGACGGCAAGACCTGCGGCGTCTCCGTTTCGATCGGTGAGCAGTCCTCAGATATTCACGACGGTGTGCACACTTCTCTGGAAGCACGCAGCTCTGATGGCGAAGTCGAAGCAGAAGATCTCAAGGGCGCTGGCGACCAGGGGCTGATGTTCGGCTACGCTACCAACGAAACTCCGGAGTACATGCCGCTACCGATTGCGCTGGCACACCGCCTGGCTCGCCGCTTGACGCAGGTACGCAAGGAAGGCATCGTCCCATCGCTTCGACCGGATGGTAAGACTCAGGTCACCTTCGCTTACGACGAAGACAATAACCCGGTGTACTTGGACACTGTTGTGGTGTCCACGCAGCACGACCCGGATGTGACCCAGGAGTGGATTACCGAGCAGATTAAGACTCACGTAGTCGATTGGGTGCTCGACGACGCTAACTTGCGCGAGCGCTTTGTTACCGATGAATTGAAGCTGCTGGTCAACCCGTCTGGCCAATTTATTATCGGTGGGCCGATGGGCGATGCCGGCCTGACCGGCCGCAAGATTATCGTCGACACCTACGGCGGTATGGCTCGCCACGGTGGCGGCGCATTCTCGGGTAAGGACCCGTCAAAGGTGGACCGCTCCGGCGCTTATGCCACCCGTTGGGTTGCGAAGAATGCCGTGGCTGCGGGTCTGGCTGACCGCCTGGAGATTCAGGTCGCCTACGCTATCGGCCGCGCTCGCCCGGTAGGCCTTTACGTCGACTCTTTCGGCACCGGTCACGTTTCAGACGACGCCATCCGCGAGGCTATCAACAAGGTCTTCGACCTTCGTCCGGCCGCTATTATTCGTGACCTGGACTTGCTGCGCCCGATTTATGCGCAGACCTCCACCTACGGTCACTTCGGCCGAACTGACTTGGACCTGCCGTGGGAGCAACTCAACCGTGTTGAAGAGCTCCGCGCAGCCGCTGGCCTGGGATAAACACCACCCGCCAGCATGACCCTGGGGTGGGGAAGTAGAGTAAGACTCTATGACCGACGCCCCCTTCGCACCCGCCGCCGCAGCTGAGAAGCTGCCAGTCGCGCGGGTGCTTCCACTTTTGGGGCTGCCGCAGTTGGATCGCCCCTTCGATTACCTGGTTCCGCGCGCGCTAGCGGAGGAAGCGGTTGTCGGTTGCCGGGTGCGGATTCGATTCCACGGCCAATTGGTCAATGCGCTGGTGCTGGAGCGCTGTGCCACGCCCACTCACGACGGCAAACTGTCCTATCTCAAGGATGTCATCAGCACTGAGGTTGTCTATCCGCCACAGCTTCGACGGTTGGTGGATTCTCTGGCGGAGTATTACGGCGCAACACGCTCAAACATCATTCGCTCCGCCATCCCAACCCGCCATGCACGGGCCGAACGTGCCCGCAAGGAGAACATGCCCCCGACGTGGGAGGAATTGGGAAAGCTTGCCACCGAGGATCCGGATCTTTCCGCTTGGGGCAACTATGTCTTCGGCGAATCCTTTGTCGATTCCGTCCGCAAGGGCGCCCCGGCACGCGCAGCGTGGCAGCCAGTTCCAGGGGAACAGGTGGCAGCCATGCTCGCCGCGCTCAGCGTTTCGGTCGCCCGCGATGGTGGCGGTGTTCTCATCATTGTGCCGGACGCACGCATGCAGGCGCGCTTCGAGAGCGCTTTTCGCGAGCTCATTTCTGCCCGTCAGCTCACTCTTCTCGGGGCTGGTCTCGGGCCCGAGTCCCGCTATCGCCGGTACCTGGATATCCTGCACGGCCAGGGGCGCATAGTCGTCGGCACGCGTTCGGCAGCGTACGCCCCAGTGCAGAATCTGCGTTTAGCAGTGATTGTCGATGATGGCGATGACAACCTCGTAGACCCCCGCGCACCCTACGTCCACTCTCGCGAGGTGCTGGTCACGCGAAGTGCGCAGGAGGGATGCGCTCTTATTTTTGCATCGTATAGCCGTACAGCAGAGGTGCAGCTGCTGGTCTCCTCAGGTTGGGCGCACAATCTGGTTGCAGGCGCCGACGCCCTAGCTGAATCCATGCCGGAGATGATTGCCTCCACGGACACTTCCGAAGACCCGGATGACGTCAGTAGGGGACGCCTTCCTGCCATCGCTTTTCGACGGGCAAAAGCCGCGCTGCGCGAAGAGCTTCCGATTCTGGTCCAGGTACCCCGCAAGGGATATGTACCGACATTGTCGTGTCGTTCCTGTGGTGCTCCTGCGCGCTGTCGCTGGTGTAACGGTCCACTGGGAATTCCACCGTCCGATAACCCGGACGATCCGGCGCCGCCGACCTGTCGGTGGTGTGGCCGCATCGACATCCACCACCGTTGCCATAGCTGCGGTTCCACCAAGATTCGGCCAGTCGTGGTCGGCAGTGAACGTACGGCGGAAGAGTTTGGTCGTATTTTCAGTCCATTCCCAGTCGTCGCTTCCTCTGGCGAACGGATTGTTGACGACATTCCCGAAGGCCCGAGGGTCGTGGTGGCCACGCCGGGAGCCGAGCCTTATGCGCCGGAGGGCTACGGTGCAGTGATGCTGCTGGACACTTGGGCGATGCTCGGCCGGCAGGACTTGCGCGCTCATGAAGAGGCCTATGCGCATTGGTCTCGAGCTGTCACGCTTGCGCGACCGCGGGAGCGAGGAGGGGCAGTGGTTATCGATGCGGATGCTGCAGTCCCGACTGTGGCCGATCTTCTGGCATGGGACGCGGTAGGCGCTGCGAACAGGGAATTGGCCGACCGTACAGCCGCCACTCTGCCTCCGGCCTTTCACGTGGCAGCGGTGGACGGGACTGAAGAGGGCCTGCGTAACTTCATGGAGTCCCTGGAGGTTCCATCGGGCGCGGAAATCCTGGGGCCGGTAGACCTTCCCCGCAACGCCAGACCACCAGCAGGCGTGGAACCGGGTACACCTATTCAGCGGATGTTGGTGCGCTGTGACCGTCGGCAAGCACGGGCGGTGGGAGCGGCGTTGAAGGCAGCACAGGTCGTTCGAGCGACCAGGAAGGACCCGACGCCGGTGCGCGTTGTCGTCGATCCGATTAATTTCGGCTAGCTGCTAAAATGAGCGCGTTATCGCTTGATTCACACCAGTTTTCTTGGAGGCTCTAAGTTCATGGCAGTTCGTGAGGTACGTCTTTTCGGCGATCCGGTGTTGCTGTCCAAGGCGGATACCGTCACTGATTTCGACGCGACGCTGTCGCACCTGATTGATGACATGTTCGACACGATGGACGAGCAACAGGGCGTCGGGCTCGCGGCAAACCAGGTCGGCGTGCTGCAGCGCGTTTTCGTCTACGACTGCAACGGCACCCGCGGGCACATCGTCAATCCGGAATGGGAAGCCATCGGCGACGAGACTGTCCACGAAATCGAAGGATGCCTATCTATCCCGGGTATTAATGGACCCGTGACTCGACACGCACGTGTGCGCGTTACTGGCCAGGATCGCCACGGCACACCGGTGAGCTTCGAAGCTGATGATTTGCTGGCTCGCTGTGTGCAGCATGAAAGCGACCACCTGGATGGTGTGCTGTTTTTGAAGCGTCTCGAGGGCGACGAGCGCAAGACCGCGATGCGTTCTCTGCGTGAGCAGGACTGGTTCCTCAACCGCGGTTAACTCACCTGCGCCTAGACCCCTGGGTGTGGCGCCCCGAGTTTCATCACTAGATTAACTAGAACAACTAGGTCCACCAGGAAGGAATCCACTTACTGTGCGCCTGATTTTTGCCGGAACCCCGGAACCTGCTGTCGTTGCACTGAAGAAGTTGCTCGAAGACTCCCGTCATGAAATCGTCGCTGTTCTCACTCGCCCCGATGCCCGCCGTGGCCGCGGTAAGTCGCTTTCGCCCTCGCCGGTGAAGGCTCTGGCCTTGGAACACGACATTCCCGTGCTCACCCCGACGACCCTGCGCGATGAAGAGATCCAGCAGCAGATCCGCGAGTTAAACGCCGACTGCATCCCGGTGGTCGCCTACGGCAATCTCGTGCCGGAGGAATTGCTCGATGTACCGACGCACGGCTGGGTCAATCTGCATTTCTCACTGCTTCCTGCTTGGCGAGGTGCCGCGCCGGTGCAGGCAGCTATCGCTGCCGGCGATGAAGTCACGGGTGCCAGTACTTTCCGGATTGAAAAGGGTCTGGATACCGGACCAGTTTTCGGTACCGTCACCGAAGCGATTCGCCCGACCGATAATGCCGACGACCTTTTGACCCGCCTGGCATACTCCGGCGCGGATCTTCTAGCCGCCACCATGGACGGCATCGAAGCCGGTGCGTTGCGTCCGACCGCTCAGCCAGAACAGGATGTCAGTTACGCCGCTAAGTTCGGGCCGGAGGATGCCCGAATCGTTTGGACTCAGCCGCGACATCTTCTTGACCGCCGCGCTCGTGCATTCACGCCTGCCCCAGGTGCGTGGACAACTCTCGACGGCGCACGTTTGAAGGTCGGAGAGCTCACCCCGCTTTCCGACGAGGACAGCGCCGCGGTCGACGAGGTGCGAAAGGCAGCTGCTCCGGAGGCGGCAGCCGCCACACCGGGTGAGTTGGTAGTGGAGAAGCACCGAGTATCTGTGCGTTGTGCCGATGGCTATGTGCAGCTGGTGAAGGTGCAGCCACAGGGTAAGAAGATGATGGATGCGTCCGACTGGGCGCGAGGTAGCCAACCCGGCGGAAAGGTCTGCGAGTAAATGGGCAACGACAAACCCCGCCACACCGGTGGCGGACGGCAGCGCGGCAACCGCAGCGGACAGAACCGCAATGACCGCAACCGTAACCGTGACAACAGAGGTGGGGACAATCGCGGTGGCATTGACCAACCGCGCAAGGTCGCACTGAAGGTACTAGCCGACGTTCGCGAGAATGATGCTTACGCGAACCTGCTGCTGCCCAGGTTGCTGAAGGCACACAAGCTCAAGGGTCGGGATGCTGCTTTTGCAACTGAGCTGACGTACGGCACACTGCGGGCGGAAGGCCTGTTGGATGCCGTGATTGAGGCATCGTCGTCACGCCCGTTAAACGATATTGCTGGACCGGTGATGGATGTGTTGCGCCTGGGCACGTACCAGCTGCTGCGTACGCGCGTCGATGCCTACGCGGCGGTCGATACCTCGGTGCGGGCGGTGGCGAAGGTAGCGGGACCTGGTGCGCGCGGCTTTGTCAATGCCATTTTGAGGAAAGTTTCCTCGAAGACCGAAGGCGAATGGGTGGCTGAGGTCGCGCCGGATCCTGCGACCGATCCGATTAGCTACGTAGCGATGAAGCATGCCCACCCGCGCTGGATTGCGATGGAGTTTGCCCGCGCACTCGGTGCACAAGCCGGTGAGCTGCAGCAGGCACTCGCTGCCGACGATGCGCGCCCGTTGGTGCACTTGGTCGCTCGTCCGGGCGAGATTACTGCTGAGGAATTGGCACTGATCACCGGCGGTGAAGAGGGACCGTGGTCGCCGTACTGCGTGCGCTTGGATTCCGGTGCCCCAGGAGAATTGGAGCCGGTCCGACAGGGCTTGGCTGCGGTGCAGGACGAGGGTTCTCAGCTCATTGCGCGTGCCGTCACCATGGCACCCGTTGCCGGTGAAGACAGCGGCCGCTGGTTAGATTTGTGTTCCGGCCCCGGTGGTAAGTCAGCTTTCATCGGCGGCATCGCAGCTATTGAGGGCGCGAAGCTCGACGCTGTTGAGGTATCTGCGACTCGCGCAGAACTGGTGAAGAAGGCCACGGCCGGGCTGCCAGTGACTGTAACCGTTGCGGATGGTCGCGATACCGGGCTGGAGGCAGGCTTTGACCGCATTTTGGTAGACGCGCCGTGCTCTGGTTTGGGCTCGCTTCGCCGTCGCCCGGAAGCGCGCTGGCGGAAGTCGCCGTCCGATCTGAACTCCTTGACTGCGCTGCAGTTTGAACTGCTCAGTGAAGCTGTGCGTCTGGCACGGCCGGGTGGCATCATCGTCTATTCCACGTGTTCTCCGCATCTGCGGGAAACCAGGGGCATTGTCGATAGGGCAGTGACGGAATTGCCGGTGACGGAGCTGAATGCACACGAGTTGGTAGCGCCGATGACTGATGTCGGACCGTATCCATCTGTGCAGATGTGGCCACACCGCCACGGTACCGATGCGATGTTCTTCTCAGTTTTGCGCAAGAACGACTAGGCTCAGAGGTTATGAGCGCACCAATTATTGCCCCGTCCATTCTCGCTGCTGACTTCGCTCGCCTCGACCGCGAGGTTGAGGCTGTAGCCAATGCAGATTGGCTGCATATCGACGTCATGGATGGCCACTTCGTTCCCAACCTGTCCTTCGGCGCTCCGGTGCTGGAGGCCGTAGCTGCGGTGACGGACAAGTACTTGGATGTCCATCTCATGATTGAGAACCCGGAGAAGTGGGTCGACACCTACATTAAGGCGGGGGCGAGCTCCGTTATTTTCCATGTGGAAGCCGTCGACGATGCCATCGCACTGGCACGCCACATTCGTTCCCAGGGCGTGAAGGCCGGGTTCTCGCTGCGCCCGGGTACCCCAATTGAGCCGTGGCTGGATCACCTCGCCGAATTCGACGAGGTGCTGGTCATGAGTGTCGAACCCGGTTTCGGGGGCCAGTCCTTTATGCCGGATCAGCTAACCAAGGTCGAGAAGCTGCGTCAGCGCATTGATGCCGAAGGTCTGGATACTCTGATCGAGATTGACGGTGGTATCTCCGCCAAGACCATCGAATCCGCTGCCGCCGCCGGTTGCGACGCCTTCGTTGCAGGGTCGGCCGTTTTCGGCGCTGATGATCGTGCGGCGGCTGTCGATGAGCTGCGCGCATTGGCCACTACTGCTGCAACTAAGTAGACGGCGGTGAAGCACGGTGGCACAGTTTCCGGATCTCGTCTCCGCACAGCCGCTGACTGACGCTCAAGCTATGGCATTGGCCATAGAAGCCGGCCAGCGAGTTCGGGGCACCACCTATCCCAATCCACCGATTGGTTGCGTCATCCTCGATACCGCAGGGATTGCGGTAGGAGTGGCCGGAACTGAGCCGGTAGGTGGCCGACACGCAGAGCCACAAGCATTAGAAATGGCGGGGGCACGAGCTCAGGGCGGTACTGCAGTGGTCACACTAGAGCCGTGCAATCATATCGGCCGTACACCACCGTGCACCGAGGCACTTGCGGCAGCCGGAGTTTCCCGCGTCATATTTGCGGTCGCCGATCCTAATCCCGTGGCCGCTGGCGGCAGCGAGTGGTTGCGATACAAGGGAATCGACGTGGTCGAGGAGTTCCAACGCAATCGTGTGGCGGATGGCTATCTGCGTCCATGGTTACACTGGCAGCGCACTCGGCGCCCACACATCACGCTGAAGACGGCGGGCACGCTGGATGGTTTCGCCGCCGCTACCGACCGCACCTCGCAGTGGATTACGGGGGAGCAGGCGCGGGCACGGGTACATATCGATCGTGCACGTCGGCAAGCGATTGTCGTCGGAACGGGAACAGTGCTCGCTGACAATCCGCGATTGACCGCGCGCACACCAGACGGCGAGGAGCTGTCAACGCAACCCCTGCGCATCGCGATCGGCACCTCGGAGGTCGCCGCCGATGCGAATATCCGCGGCGATAACTTCCGCCACATTCGCACTCACGATGTGGAAGTGGCGCTGGAGACAATGGCGGATATGGGACTTATTGACGTGCTGGTAGAAGGCGGCCCACGGCTCGCCAGCGCTTTCTTAGAAGCCGATGCTGTCGACGCGATTGAGTCTTACATTGCCCCGGCGTTTCTCGGAGCTGGTCTGCCGGTGACATCGGCCAACCATGAGACCACCATCACTGACATCTCGCGCTTTCGTACCGTCGCGGTCGAGACTCTGGGAGATGACATTTTGATTACGGCTCTCCGCAGTGGCAAAGATCGCGGGTAGACCGGCTAGAGTTAATTTTGTAAAAATCTTTCAATTTATAACAAACGGTAAAGGATTTTCCTGACCACTATGTTTACGGGAATTGTTGAGGAACTCGGCGAAATTCGCGAAATCCACCGCGAAGCCGATTCCATTACTCTGACCATTCGCGCGACCACCGTGCTTGACGACGTGCACCACGGTGATTCCATTGCTGTCAATGGCGTTTGTTTGACCGTCGTGGAGTTTGGCGATGATTTCTTTACCGCTGATCTCATGCAAGAGACTCTGGTTAGGTCGAGCCTCGGCCAAGTTGAGGTCGGCTCCAAGGTCAACCTCGAACGTGCAACCGCAGTCGGTCAACGCCTTGGCGGCCATATCGTGCAGGGACATGTCGATGGCACCGGCGAGGTTATTTCGCGCACGCCAGGGGAGCGCTGGGAAGTAGTGCGGATTTCGCTGCCGGAGCATCTCTCCAAGTATGTCGTGGAAAAGGGCTCAATTGCCGTGGATGGTACTTCGTTGACCGTCTCTGCAGTAGGCGAGGGGTTCTTTGAAGTCAGCCTGATACCGACGACGCTGACGGACTCCGTTATTGGTTCGACCGCGGTAGGCACCAAGGTCAATTTGGAAGTCGATGTGCTAGCCAAGTACGTCGAGAAAATGTTGGAAAGATAAGCTACAAGACTGTGATTAAGTTCGATTCTGTAGAGCGGGCCATTGCGGACATCGCAGCCGGTAAGGCCGTGGTCGTCGTCGACGATGAAGATCGTGAGAACGAGGGCGACATCATCTTCGCCGCCGAGAAGGCAACGCCTGAACTTGTTGCCTTTATGGTTCGCTATTCCTCTGGTTACATCTGCGCGCCGCTGACCGCCGAGGACTGCGAGCGTCTGAATCTGCCACCGATGGTGTCAGAGAATGAGGATGCCCGCGGTACCGCATACACAGTGACCGTGGATGCCAACACCGGTACGACCGGTATTTCCGCCACAGATCGTGCGAACACCATTCGTACTCTCGCTGACCCCACGTCGAGCCCGCACGATTTCACCCGGCCAGGACACGTGGTCCCGTTGCGAGCTCGCGATGGTGGCGTCCTCGTCCGTGCCGGCCACACCGAGGCTGCGGTCGATCTCGCCCGCCTGGCAGGGCTCCGTCCTGCCGGCGTGCTGTGTGAGGTTGTCTCCGAGGAAGACCCGACCGGTATGGCGCGCGCGGAGGAACTGCGTCGCTTCTGCGACAAGCACGATTTAGCGCTGATCTCCATTGAGCAGCTGATCGAATACCGTCGCCACAACGAGCACTTGATTGAACGCGTTGTCGAAACCAAGCTGCCGACCGACTACGGCGAGTTCCGTGCCATTGGGTACCGGAGCCTTATCGACGGTGTTGAGCATGTCGCTCTCGTTGTGGGGGATGTGTCTTCCAACGATGGTCAGGACGTCCTCGTGCGTGTGCACTCCGAATGCCTCACTGGCGACGCACTGGGATCTCGCCGCTGCGACTGCGGTCAGCAGCTGCACAACTCCATGCGCATGGTTCACGAAGCGGGGCGTGGCGTCATCCTCTACATGCGCGGTCACGAAGGCCGAGGCATTGGTCTGATGCCGAAGCTGCAGGCCTACCATCTGCAAGATGAAGGCGCTGACACCGTTGATGCCAATCTTGCGCTCGGTTTGCCGTCGGATGCCCGTGAGTACGGCACTGGTGCACAGATTCTGCAGGATCTTGGAGTCACCACTATGGCGCTGCTGACGAACAATCCGACCAAGCGTGCCGGCCTAGGTGGTTATGGACTGGAGATGAGCCGCCGGGTACCGGTGCCAGTTGAGGTCAACGAGGATAACTTGAAATACTTGTTGACAAAGCGCGAACGCATGGGCCATGAGCTCCCTTGGTTGGATGAGTACATGGAGACCCACGGCATTTCGACAGAAGGAGCACAGTAGATGAGTGGCGCAGGTCTTCCTGAAATTTCCGTTCCCGATTCCACTGGTGTGACCGTCGGTCTGGTCACCTCTCACTGGAACGAGGAGATTACTGGGCAGCTTCGTCGTGAAGCGCTGTCCCAGGCCGAGGAGGTCGGCGCTGTAGTCACGGATGTGACTGTCGTCGGTGCTCTGGAGATTCCGGTTGTGGTGCAACAGCTCGCGCGAACTCACGACGCCGTGGTGGCGCTGGGGTGCGTTATCCGCGGTGGTACGCCGCACTTCGACTATGTCTGCGACTCGGTGACTGAGGGCCTGACGCGGATCGCACTGGACTGTGAAACGCCAGTTGGCAATGGTGTGTTGACCTGCAACACTGAACAGCAAGCAATTGATCGTGCCGGCGGTGAGGGCGCCGCGGAGAATAAAGGTCGCGAGGCCATGGCCGCAGCGCTGCACACCGTCGCAGTGTTGAAGTCCCTTCGTGAAGGTGGAGCTGAGTAAGAATGGGTAACTCCGAACGCCACAGCAATTCGACTGCCGTCGACACCGGTAACGAAGACAAATGGCTGTTGGAAATCACCTCGCAAAAGCTGCGTCTGTGGGCGATTATCGCTGCAGTTGTGGTTTTCGCTATCCATATCTTCATGGGTATCGTGGTGGACTTTGGTAACACCGGAGCTTCGGTGACCGCTATCGACCAGCTGGCTTTCCCAATGATTGGTTTGATCATCGCCGGGGTAATCCTGCTGCTGACTCGGGCTCGCGTTCGCGTAAATGCCAGGGGTGTGGAAGTCCGCAATCTACTCAATGCGAAGTTTTACCCGTGGGTCGATATCTACGGCCTGAGTTTTCCAAAGAAGTCCCGCTGGGCTCGCTTGGAGCTGCCTGACTTTGAGTTTGTGCCGATGCTCGCGATCCAGTCGGCCGACGGCAGCCGCGTCGTGGAAGACATCCGCCGGTTCCGTGAACTTGAAGACAAGTTCATGCCGGAGGACTAACCCAAGGACACGTTTTAAGGACACCGTAAGTGACTGACCCTTCTCAGTACCGTCCCGCCCCCGGCACCATTCCCACGGAGCCGGGGGTGTACCGTTTTCTCGATTCAACCGGGCGCGTTCTCTACGTCGGCAAGGCGAAGAATCTCCGTGCGCGTTTGTCTAACTATTTCCAGGACTTAACTCGGCTTCATCCCCGCACCCGCCAGATGGTGCAGTCCGCTTCGAAGGTGACGTGGACTGTCGTCCACAATGAAGTCGAAGCGCTGCAGTTGGAGTACACCTGGATCAAGCGCTTTAATCCGCGGTTCAACGTGATGTACCGCGACGACAAGTCGTATCCGATGTTGGCCGTCAGCGTTGGAGAGCTGTACCCGCGGCTCTTTCTCTACCGAGGACCGCGCCGGAAGGGCGTGCGTTATTTCGGGCCTTATTCACACGCGTGGGCTATCCGAGAAACTCTCGACTTGCTTACACGAGTTTTCCCAGCCCGCACCTGTTCAAAGGGAGTCTTCAACCGGCAGCAAGCCCTGGGGCGGCCCTGTTTGCTCGGCTATATCGACAAATGCTCGGCGCCTTGTGTCGGCCGTGTCAGTGCCGAGGAACACCGCGAAATTGTCCGTGGTTTTACCAGCTTCATGTCGGGAAATACGGGCCCGGTCACGAGGCGCTTAAAGAAGGAAATGGAGGAAGCTGCCGGCGAGTTAGACTTCGAGCGCGCCGCTAGTCTGCGCGACAACCTCGCTGCCATCGACAAGGTCATGGAGCGGCAGTCAGTCGTGCTTTCCGACGCCGCCGATGCCGACTTTATTGCGCTAGCAACCGACGAACTGGAAGCGGCCGTGCAGATTTTCCATGTTCGGGCGGGACGTATTTACGGTCAGCGCGGCTGGGTAGTGGAGAAGTCCGGCGAGTACGCGACTACGGAGTTTCGAGAGGGAGAGACTGACCCCAGCTTGGGTGGGCTGCTAACGCAGTTCCTGACACAGTTCTATGGCGACGCCGCCAAGCACGCGGATGTCGACGGCGATGAATCAACCACTGCCGCCCAGGTTGTGCCACGCGAAATTCTCGTTCAGGCCACGCCCGACGATCTTGACGAGGTTACTGCATTTTTGGCCGATATTCGTGGCACCAATGTAGATATTCGCGTCCCACAACGCGGTGACAAGCGGACGCTCATGGAGACCGTGCAGAAAAATGCAGCTGAAGCGCTACGCCAGCACAAGCTAAAGCGAAGTGGAGATCTAACTACTCGATCGCAGGCTCTCTCCGAACTCCAGGACGCGCTATTTATGGATGAAGCGCCGCTGCGCATCGAGTGCACTGACATCTCGCATATTCAGGGCACCGATGTGGTGGCCTCGTTGGTGGTCTTCGAGGATGGATTGCCCAAGAAGTCCGACTACCGTCGCTACCGAATCAAAGATGCAGCAGGTGACGGTCGCTCGGACGACGTCGGTTCTATCGCTGAGGTGGTGCGCCGTCGTTTTCTGCGCCATAACGAGGACAAGCTCGCCATGCCCGATGATGCAAGCGAGATGTTCGTCGAAGAGACGACTGATGCCGTCGATGAGCAGTCGCGGAGTAACCGCAAGTTTGCCTACCCGCCACAGTTGTTCATCGTCGACGGTGGTGCACCGCAGGTCGCAGCCGCACAGGCGGTCCTCGATGAACTCGGGGTCACCGATGTGACGTTGGTGGGAATTGCCAAGCGCTTAGAAGAGCTGTGGATTCCCGACGATGATGAGCCGCTCATTCTGCCGCGTAATTCGGAAGCGATGTACCTAATCCAGCGAATTCGTGATGAGGCGCACCGCTTTGCCATTAATTATCACCGTCAGCAGCGATCTAAACGCATGCGCTCGTCGGTGCTTGATGGCATTAAGGGGCTGGGGCCAGCACGCCGCAGTGAGTTGGTCAAGCACTTTGGTTCCGTTGCGGCGCTGAAGAAGGCCAGCGTCGAGCAGATCGAAGAAGTGGCTGGTTTCGGGCCGATGCTCGCGAAAACTGTTTACGATTACCTCCATCCAGACGAGAAGTCGTCAGAGCCAAACTCGGATGTCGGTCCGGGAGAGTAGGCGTAGAAGTAGGTAAACAAGTGGCTAAAACCGCACTTGAAACAGTGCTAGGGGGTTTACTTCCGCTAGTAAAACCGAGAGCGGTTGGGCGGAATTGTATTAGAGTGATGGCATGATTACTTCGGGTTATTCCCCTCAGGCTGAAAAGTCACTTGTGTTGATTACCGGCATGTCCGGTTCCGGACGCAATACGGCCGCCAGCGTCTTGGAGGAGATGGGCTGGTATGTCGCAGACAACCTGCCCCCGGAGTTGATTATGCGCATGGTCGAGTTGTCGTTTGAAGCGGACTCTCCAGTAGAGCGCCTCGCTATCGTCACCGACGTGCGCTCGCGCGCGTTCGCCGGCAGTTTGGGGGAGGTGCTCGACGGACTCCGCAATGAGGGGCGCCAGCCCTATGTCATCTTCTTTGATGCCAACGACGACACCCTCATCGCCCGCTACGACTCTGTCCGCCGCACCCATCCGCTGCAGGAAAATGGCACGCTTTCACAGGGTATTGCCGCTGAACGTCAGATGTTGCTGCCAATAAAGGGCATGTCGGATTTAGTAGTGGATACCTCTGACATGAGCGTGCACGATTTGCGCCGTGAGTTAGAGCATCAGTTGTCGGATACCGCTAGCAAGATTCAGCAGATCACCATCGAATCATTTGGGTTTAAGCACGGTGCGCCGCGCGATGCCGACATGCTTTTCGACGTCCGTTTTCTCCCCAATCCCTATTGGGTACCTGAGCTGCGTGCGGGCCGCGGTACCAACAAAGCCGTGGCCGACTACGTGCTGTCCCAACCTGAGTCTCAGGGGTTTTTGGACAACGTCACAAACTTGATTGAATTGGTTTTGCCCGGGTACCGCCGTGAGGGCAAGGGTTTTATGACTATCGCTGTGGGATGCACCGGAGGCCATCACCGAAGTGTGGCCATGTCGGAGGCGCTGGCTAAGAAGCTCGAGGGAGTTTCCGGGATCAACGTCAACGTCGTCCACCGCGATATTGACCGCAACTAGCGGTTTTAGTGGAGGTGTAGAAATTGACATCAATTACCAGTCTGGGTGGCGGTCATGGTCTATTTGCCACGCTGAGAGCTGACCGTCAGGTTGCGGACCATGTCACAGCGGTGGTCACAGTTGCCGACGACGGCGGATCCTCGGGTCGCCTTCGTCGTGAGCTGGGGCAGATTCCCCCTGGAGACCTTCGCATGGCACTCGCCGCGCTTTCCGCAGATACGGAAAAAGGCGATCTGTGGGAAAAGACACTGCAGCACCGCTTTGGCGGAACTGGCGCACTGGCAGGGCATGCGATTGGCAATCTGATTATCGCTGGCCTCACCAGTGTGATGGGAAATGAAGTCGACGCGCTTGACGAAATTGGCCGGTTGCTGCAAATCCGGGGTCGAGTCGTGCCCATGTCGCCGATCCCGCTAGAGATTGAGGCCGAAGTCGTTGGCTTGGAGCAGGATGCTCGCGTTGTGCGCCAGGTCCGTGGCCAGGTCGCAGTGGCCACGACACCTGGCCAGGTGCGCCGAATCCGGCTGATTCCTGAGACTCCGCCGGCATCCGAGGAGGCCATTGAAGCTATCCTCAATGCCGATTTGGTGACGCTGGGTCCGGGTTCGTGGTTTACTTCGGTTCTGCCACATCTTCAGGTGCCCGGGCTGCGGGATGCTCTGCAAGAAACCAATGCCACAACCGTCGTGGTGCTGAATCTTGTCGCCGAGCCGGGGGAGACCGCCGGTTTTTCTTCCGAACGGCACATCCATATGCTCACGCAGCATGCACCTAACTTGAAGCTCAATTACGTGCTTGTCGACGACAACACGCCGCTCGCGGATACCGAACGAGAATACCTGCAGCGAGCGGCGGATAGCCTAGACGCGCAGGTTGTCTTCGCCGATGTGCAAGAAGTTGATGACCACGGAGCTCTGACGGGTCGGCATTCGCCGGAGAAACTAGCTGTCGCACTTCGTCAGTTCCTCTAAAGCGTCCGGCCAGTCGAGGGTTTTAATGCATTCTCCTGCGAGGATGCAATAGACAATCAACTAATTGCCACTCGATTGGTACCGGATACTATCCTTGAGGTTTATTGCTAAAGCTCAAATGGGGTTAATTTTACCTAAATTAACCAGGCCCAAACCCAGCTCGCACACATGAAATGAGGATGGACAGCATCGTGGCATTGACGGCGAAGGTCAAAGACGAACTAGCCCGCGTGTCAGTTTCGCAGGAAAGCGCTCAGGCAGCGGAGATTTCGACCCTGTTCCGCTTCGCAGGAGGACTCCACCTGGTGGCAGGTTCGATTGTGCTGGAGGCTGAGTTGGATTCCGGCGCTGTCGCACGCCGCCTGCGCTCCATGCTGGCCGAACTCTACGATGTCAAAGCCAGCCTCAATGTCTTGTCTCCCGGTGGCTTGCGAAAGACCTCGAAGTACATCGTGCGGGTAACCGATGGCGCGGAACTCGTCGTTAGGCAAACTGGCCTGATTGACTCTGCAGGACGTCCTGTACGTGGGCTACCACGCAAGCTGATCATGGGGCAGAAAATTGATCAGGAAGCTGCATGGCGGGGTGCTTTTTTGGCACATGGTTCACTGACTGAGCCGGGGCGGTCCTCAGCTTTGGAAGTCACTGCTCCTTCTGCTGAAGCGGCACTCGCATTGGTGGGATGTGCTCGTAGGCTCGGAATTACGGCTAAGAGCAAGGAGAATAAGTCCCGCGGTGGCGATCGCGTAATCATCCGGGAGGGCGATGCAATCGGTGCGCTGCTGACGCGAATGGGAGCCCAGACTACTCGCCTGCAGTGGGAAGAACAGCGTATGCGTCGTGAAGTGCGAGCGACGGCCACTCGTTTGGCAAACTTCGACGATGCCAACCTGCGGCGCTCGGCTCGTGCGGCCGTTATTGCAGCAGCGCGAGTAGAGCGTGCTTTAGAGATTCTCGGTGACGATGTACCAGACCATTTGGTGTCTGCAGGACAGCTGCGCATCGAGCACAAGCAGGCTTCATTGGAAGAACTTGGGCAGCTGGCCAATCCGCCAATGACCAAGGACGCCGTCGCAGGACGCATCCGCCGTTTGCTCTCCATGGCGGACAAAAGAGCAAACGAACTCGGAATTCCCCCCACAACTGCAGTCGTTACAGACGAACTTTTTGACAAAGAAGTTGACGAGTAAAGCACCTGTTATGCCTAGTCAGGTGCGTAATTTTGGATAAATCTCCGTTTATTTGGGATTTTCGCACCAAACCACCGCTGCGCGAATGAAAAACCCAACGTACACTTCTGTAGTGAACCTGTTGGAGCGCAATCAGCGCCCTGACAAGTGGCATCGATTCGCCAATCCATTAAGGAGATTATTGTGACGGTTCGTGTAGGTATTAACGGTTTTGGTCGCATTGGCCGCAACTTCTTCCGCTCCCTGCTCGCTGCGGGCGCTGACCTGGAAGTCGTTGCTGTAAACGACCTCACTGATAACAAGACCCTGGCTCACCTGCTCAAGTACGACTCCATCATGGGCAAGCTTGACGCAGAGGTCACCTACGACGATGAGTCCCTCACCGTCAACGGCAAGCGCATCGCGGCATACGCTGAGCGCGACCCGAAGGACCTGCCGTGGGGCAAGCACGAGGTCGACATCGTCATTGAGTCCACCGGTTTCTTCACCGATGCCAACGCTGCCAAGGCTCACATCGAGGCTGGCGCCAAGAAGGTCATCATCTCCGCTCCGGCTAAGAACGAAGACGCAACCTTCGTTGTCGGTGTCAACCACACTGACTACGACCCGGAGAAGCACAACATCATTTCGAACGCTTCTTGCACCACCAACTGCCTGGCTCCGATGGCTAAGGTTCTGGACGACAAGTTCGGCATCGAGCGCGGTCTCATGACCACCATCCACGCATACACCGGTGACCAGCGTCTGCACGACGCTCCGCACAAGGACCTGCGTCGCGCCCGCGCTGCTGCACTGAACATTGTTCCGACCTCCACCGGTGCTGCAAAGGCAGTCGCTCTGGTTCTGCCGCAGCTCAAGGGTCTGCTGGACGGCTACGCACTGCGTGTTCCGACCCCGACCGGCTCTGTCACCGACCTGACCTTCACTGCTAAGAGCGAGGTCACCGTCGAGTCCGTTAATGCTGCCATCAAGGAAGCTGCTGAGGGCGAGCTCAAGGGTGTTCTGGGCTACAACGAGGACCCAATCGTTTCCAAGGACATCGAGGGCGACCCGCGTTCCTCGATCTTCGACGCACCGCTGACCAAGGTCATCGGCGATCAGGTCAAGGTTGTCTCCTGGTACGACAACGAGTGGGGCTACTCCAACCGCCTCGTCGACCTGGCTGTCTACGTCGGTGAGCGCCTCTAATAACTCACCTGGTTAATCCCAGACCCCGAACGGGCCGGGGTGGTTGCGCCTGAGTAGGGCACGCCACCCGCGGCCCGTTTTTTACACACTTTCACAAGGATTTCATTGAGATGACTGTTAAGACTGTCAAAGACCTGATCAACGAAGGTATTGAAGGCCGTTACGTCCTCGTCCGCTCCGACTTTAACGTCCCACTGAAAGACGGCGTTATCACCGATCCGGGTCGAATCGATGCTTCGCTGCCCACCCTGTCCGCGCTTGTCGAGGCCGGCGCCAAGGTCGTTGTTATGGCTCACCTGGGTCGCCCGAAGGGCGAGGTTAAGTCCGAGTTCTCCCTGGCCCCGGTCGCTGAGGCGCTATCTGAGCGCCTGGAGCAGTACGTCGCGCTCGCCGGTGATGTCTCCGGTGAGGACGCGCACGAGCGCGCTAATGGCCTGACCGAGGGCGATGTACTCTTGTTGGAGAACGTCCGCTTCGATCCGCGCGAGACCTCCAAGGACGAGGCAGAGCGCGCCGAGTTCGCAGCCGAGCTGGCTGCACTAGTTCCGGACGGAGCGTTTGTTTCCGACGGTTTCGGTGTTGTTCACCGCGCCCAGGCTTCCGTCTTCGACGTCGCTAAGAAGCTGCCGCACTACGCCGGCAATCTGGTTCAGGCTGAGCTTGAGGTTCTGCGCAAGGTTGCAGAGACCCCGGAGAAGCCGTACACCGTCGTGCTCGGCGGTTCCAAGGTTTCCGACAAGCTGGGCGTTATTGAGGCTCTCGCGCCGAAGGTTGACTCCCTGGTCATCGGCGGCGGCATGTGCTTCACCTTCCTGGCTGCCAAGGGCTACGCCGTTGGCGCATCCCTGCTGCAGGAAGAGATGATTGACACCTGTAAGGATCTGCTGGACCGCTACGGCGATAAGATCGTTCTGCCAACCGACGTAGTCGTGGCTGACAAGTTCGCTGCAGACGCTGAAAACAAGGTGGTAGACGCCACCGAGATTCCGGAAGGCTGGATGGGCCTGGACATCGGACCGGCTTCCGCCGAGGCATTCGGCAAGGTGCTCGCTGAGTCCAAGACTGTGTTCTGGAACGGCCCGATGGGCGTGTTCGAGATGGAGGCTTTCGCAGCTGGCACCCGCGAGGTTGCACAGGCCATTATCGATGCCACCACTAACAACGGTTGCTTCTCCGTCGTCGGTGGCGGCGACTCCGCAGCAGCAGTACGTACTCTGGGGTTGAACGAGGACGGCTTCAGCCACATCTCCACTGGTGGTGGCGCTTCGCTGGAGTTCCTCGAGGGTAAGACTCTGCCGGGCGTCTCCGTCCTGGAAGACTAAGATTTTTCCACCACCGGATTTTCATCGCTTAAAAATCCGCTAATTGATAGGGAAGTGAATTCCACCACTATGGCACGTACACCATTTATTGCTGGTAACTGGAAGATGAACCTGAACCATCTCGAGGCTATCGGTGTGGTGCAGAAACTCGCGTTCGCTCTGCCAAAGGAGTACTACGACAAGGTTGACGTCGCTGTCATCCCGCCGTTTACCGACCTGCGTTCGGTCCAGACTCTGGTTGAGGGCGATAAGCTCGGCGTCACTTACGGCGCGCAGGATGTCTCAGTCCACGAGTCCGGCGCTTACACCGGCGAGATTTCCGCATCGATGCTGGCAAAGCTCGGCTGCACCTGGGTCGTCGTCGGTCACTCCGAGCGTCGCGATATGCACGCAGAGGACGATGAGCTGGTCGCAAAGAAGGCCAAGGCAGCACTGCGCGAGGGCAT
The DNA here is from genome assembly GCF_014335085.1 of Corynebacterium sp. LK26. Classification (NCBI taxonomy): domain Bacteria; kingdom Bacillati; phylum Actinomycetota; class Actinomycetes; order Mycobacteriales; family Corynebacteriaceae; genus Corynebacterium; species Corynebacterium sp. LK26. Next base: position 176,857 of record NZ_PDHB01000001.1, on the reverse strand, counting down.
GAACCCAATCGTCTGTGTCGGCGAGCCGCTGGAGGTCCGAGAGGCCGAAGAGCACGTCGAGTACGTTGTCTCTCAGGTCAAGGGCTCCCTGGCTAATCTGACCAACGCTGAGCTGGCCAAGACCGTCATCGCTTACGAGCCTGTCTGGGCTATCGGCACCGGTAAGGTCGCATCGGCTGCAGACGCGCAGGAAGTCTGTGCAGCTATCCGCGAGACCGTCGCAGAAATTGGGGACGCGAACATCGCAAAGGAGATGCGCATCCTCTACGGTGGTTCCGTCAAGGCCGAGAACGTCGCTGAGATCGTCGGCAAGCCCGACGTCGACGGCGGCCTCGTCGGTGGCGCTTCGCTCGACGGTGAAGCATTCGCGAAGCTCTGCGCACTTGCTGCAGATGCCGCTCAGAACGCCTAAGTGCATATAAATTCAGAACAACTGATAAGATAGGCGCCATGCGCGACCCCGGATTGGTTTTATTGATTCTCATAAAACCGATTCGGGGTTATTGCCTTTAGGCGGACTCAATCCAGGCACACCGACTGGCAATAAGTCAGCGCAATACATTTCCCGAGGCTTTCCACTTCGAATGCCCGGCAATTTTCAAAGGACGTGCTCAATGAACGAACAAGTACATGGTGACACTGACCGACACACTGCAAGCAATGAGCAATCCTCTTCGACCGCTACCGCGAAGCAGCAGGACTTGCTCTGGGAGGATATTCGCCACCTGGGTCGAATTCTTGGGCAGGTAATCCGCGAGCAAGAGGGTGACGAGGTCTTTAACCTGGTCGAAAATGCTCGCCGTGCAGCCTTCGAACTCCATCGTGGCGATGGCGACATCGAGAAGCTCACCGGCCTCTTCCGCGATATTGACCCTGCCGAGGCAAGCCCTGTCATCCGTGCTTTCACGCACTTCGCACTTTTAGCTAACCTCGCTGAGGATTTGCACGAGGAGCTGGGCATCGAGGCATCTCTCGATGCTGGCGATCCGCCGCAGGACTCCACGCTGGAAGCAACATGGCAGAAGCTTCGCGACGCCAAGGTTTCCAGCAGCGCCATTGCGGATATGATGGACCACATTGAGGTCGTCCCGGTTCTGACCGCACACCCAACGGAAACTCGTCGTCGCACAGTGTTCGATGTGCAGAAGCACATCACGGCCGCAATGCGGCGCCGCCACGAGATCCAGGCAGCCCCGATGAATGCGCGCACCGCGGACCGACTCGCTGAGATTGATGCCGATATCCGTCGCCGGATCCTGACGCTGTGGCAAACGGCTCTGATTCGCATGAACCGCCCGGATATTCGCGACGAGGTCGAAGTTGGTCTTCGCTACTACCAGCTTTCTCTGCTGGAAGCTGTGCCACAGATTAACCGAGACGTCGTCAAGCACTTGCGTCAGCTCGGCGGCGACAAGCTGCCGGCTAATCCAACCATTCGCATGGGTTCGTGGATCGGCGGTGACCACGACGGCAACCCATACGTGACGGAGGAGACGCTGCGCTACGCCTCCGATAGGGCAGCGGGTACGATCCTGCGTCACTACTTCTCGCAGTTGCACCTGCTGGAGCGCGAGCTCAGTCTCAGCGACCGCCTGACCAAGGTCACCGTAGATTTGGTCGGCTTGGCCAGCCGCGGCCACAATGACGTACCAAACCGCGAAGATGAGCCGTACCGTCGTGCGGTTCACGGTATCCGCGGTCGCGTGGCGGCAACAGCGGTGAACTTCTTCGACGAGTCCATCATTGAGGGCGACTGGTCGGAATTCACTCCGTATGACAGCGCCGAGGAGCTACTTGAAGAGCTCTCGATTATCGACGACTCCCTGCGGTCCAGCCACGATGACCTCATCGCCGATCACCGCCTGCGCGACCTGATGGATTCAGTGGAGGTATTTGGTTTCCACCTGTACTCGATTGATATCCGCCAGAATTCGGACTCTCATGAGGAAATCCTCACCGAGCTGTTCTCCGCTGCCGGTGTGGTGGACAACTACGCGGGATTGAAGGAAGCCGACAAGGTCGAACTGCTGACCAAGGAACTGCAGTCCTCCCGTCCGCTGGTTTCGACTTCCGCAGATCTTTCCGAAGCTACGGCTCGCGAGCTAGGCATTATGCGTGCGGCATCTCGTGCGGTGCGCAAGTACGGTCACGACGCGGTACCGCACTGCATCATTTCGATGTGTACATCGGTCTCCGACCTGCTGGAGCCGATGATTCTGCTCAAGGAAGTCGGTCTGATTCGCCCGAATGGCTCGCAGCCGACCGGTTCTGTTGACGTCATCCCGCTGTTCGAAACCATCGAAGACCTGCAGGCTGGTGCCGACGTGCTGCGTGCTGCGTGGGACATTCCGGTCTACCGCGCATACGTGTCCGCACGCGGAGATCTGCAGGAAGTCATGCTTGGCTACTCCGACTCCAACAAGGACGGCGGGTACTTCGCTGCAAACTGGGCGCTTTACGACGCGGAGGTCGCAATCGTGGCAGCCGCGAAGGACAACGACATTCGCCTGCGTCTCTTCCACGGCCGCGGAGGTACCGTTGGCCGTGGTGGCGGACCGTCCTACGAGGCAATTCTGGCGCAGCCGTCGGGTGCAGTCCAGGGGTCGGTGCGTATCACCGAGCAGGGCGAGATTATCTCTGCCAAGTACGGTCACCCTGCAGCGGCACGCAGGAACCTCGCCGCACTTGTTTCGGCAACGATTGAGTCGACTCTGCTCGACGTCGATGACCTGAAGAACCCAGCTCGCGCCCACGAGATTATGTCGGAGATTTCCGACATGTCTCGCGAGGCCTACTCGAAGCTCATGCACGAGGACCCGGGCTTTATTGACTTCTTCACGTCGTCGACCCCGGTCGATGAGATCGGCAGCCTGAACATCGGTTCGCGTCCGACCTCACGCAAGCAGACCCAGACCATTTCTGACCTGCGCGCAATTCCCTGGGTACTGTCCTGGTCGCAGCAGCGTTCTATGGTGCCGGGCTGGTTTGGTGTCGGCTCTGCACTGCAGGAGTGGATCGGCGAGGACGAAGACGGTTCCCGCCTGGCTGAGCTCCGTCAGCTCAACGAGATTTGGCCGTTCTTCAATTCGGTGCTGTCGAACATGGCGCAGGTCATGTCCAAGGCTGACCTCAACCTTGCGCGCGCCTACGCTAGCCTGTGCCAAGATAAGGCCGACGGTGAGCGCATCTACGGCATCATCAAGGCAGAGTTCGACCTGACTTTGGAGATGTTCCTGAAGGTAACCGGGTACAAGCACCTGCTGGAGGACAACCCGCTGCTCAGGCGCTCGGTGGACATGCGCTTCCCGTACCTTATGCCGCTGAACATCATCCAGCTGGAGATGCTGCGTCGCTACCGTGCCGGCGATAATCGCGACAAGGTGCGTCGGGGCATTCAGCTGACCATGAATGGTTTGGCAACTGCACTGCGCAACTCCGGCTAGGAATTCGCCTAGGGATACGGCTAGGGATACCTAGCCAGCGGAGCAATTGCGCTAGTATAGTTGGAGTTCTTAAAGAAGCGACGTTTCAAAAGGAAGTGCGCGTGTACCTCGCCATTCAGATTGTCCTGGTCATCACATCCATCCTGATGACGCTGTTTATCCTGCTCCACAAGGGTAAGGGTGGCGGACTGTCCAGCCTCTTTGGTGGCGGCATGCAGTCGAATCTGTCCGGTTCGACTGTGGTGGAGAAGAACCTTGACCGCGTCACTATTGTGACCGTGATTATCTGGTTGCTCTGCATTGTCCTGTTGCTGCTGTTCAATACTTTCGGCTGGTAGGTTCCGCACGCAGCACGCCCCACCGCAGGCCTTTAAGCAATAAAAATTCCCGTCGATAGCATTTCGCTTATCGACGGGAATTTGCTGTTTCTGGGCTGTTAGCGGTGAAGCGGAAGCCTAGAGCTGCGCAGCCGCAGCATCGTCAACAAAGACAACGGTTTCCTGAACACCGCGAACCCCGGCCGCTGGCCACTGCGCTGGGTCGTCCTGCTGAGCGATAGCTGCAATTGCCTCAGCCTTTTCGCCGCCCGCTACAAGTAGCCACACACGCTGAGAGCTGGCGATGGCCGGCATCGTCAACGTGATGCGGGTCGGCGGTGGCTTCGGGCAGTTATGCACGTCCACGACCAAGCGTTCCTGCTCAGCCAGCGCTGCGGTATGTGGGAAAATCGAGTTGATGTGTCCCTCTCCGCCCATACCAAGAAGGTGAAGGTCAAAGCCATTTGGAGCCATCTCCCGAACGATAGCTTCGTAGCTTTCGGCGGCCTCCGTGGTGGTCACGCCGCTGTCGGCAGCGGCAAACTCGAAGATGTTTTCCTCCGGCACGCCGACAGGGGACAAGAGACGCTTACGAGCAGCCAACGCATTGCGATCTGCCGAGTCGGCAGCGACAAAACGTTCATCTCCGAAGAACACCAGGACTCGGTTCCAGTCGATGTCTCCGGAATCGTCGGCAAGCGCACTGAGCAAAGCGGTACCCGCGCCGCCACCGGTGAGAACGACGCGTACGAAACCGTCATCGGTGACCGGAGAGGCGTTGCCATGTAGGACGGCGACAACCGCATCGATGAAGCGCTGACGTGCAGCCTCGACGATACCCGCCTGGTCAGCGGCGCGGTGGAACTGAGGGGCAGGGACGGTATTCGACGCGTTATCGGTGGTCACTTGTCAGAGACTCCTGGTTCGTTAGCGAAGCTAGTTGTTGTGGACGTCGGAGGTTGCATTCCCACCGTGTGAATCTGGCTGAGGCCACGCAGGGCACGTCCGTAGGCAGTATCGTGGTCGAGGTGACGCAGCTCCTCTGCCAAACATTCGGAGCGTGTTGGACGCGATACTGCAACCTTGAACGGGGGCTTTTCTCCGTTGGTGACCGATGCAGTGGTGGCGCTTTCAATATCGATGCGCAAAGTCTGGCCATTTTCACGCTCAAAGGCGACGGAGGTCACCGGTGGCTTGGCGCGGCCCTTTTCGTCCACCGGAATCTTCTTCTCACCGGTGGAGTAACGGTTGACCGGCAGCCCCAGGCGATCTGCCAACCATCCAGCGGCGACCTCGACCGATGGCGAGTCCTGTGGGCCGTAGATGGACACGGAGGTCACCGGCGAGTGCGGCGGCAAGTCGAAAGCGGATGCCAACACACCGCGCCAGTTCGTCAGCCGCGACCAGCTCAGGTCGGAATCGCCGGGCGTGTAGCCCGTACGGCGCGTGTAGATAGCGTTGCTATTCGGGTCACAGAGTGAATCGGTGATACGGCGCTGGGCAATTCGGCCGATTGGTGTCGCCGCTGGGACTTGCGGCGCCTCAGAAGGCCACCACGCCACGACCGGCGTATCCGGCAGCAGCAGGGGAGTCACCACAGAGCTGTGGTGCTGACCAATCTCTCCGGACATGTGCATAACGACGATCTCAGCGGCACCGGCATCACCACCGACGCGGAGCTCCGCGTCAAGGCGATTGTCCAGGCGTGGATCATCGGAGACCAATACCAGCACACGGGATGGGTGCTCGCGGGAAACGGAGTTGACCGTGGAAATAATGTTTTCCAGGTCGTCTTCGCTTTTGGCCAAAACAATCAGGGTGAGGACACGGCCCGTGGTAACGATGCCGCCCTGCTCTCGAAGCTGCACCAACTGACGAGCAATGCTCGCGGTGTCAGTGTCTGGCAAATTGACAATCATGAAAGTGTTCTTTCTGTCAGAAAATTCTTAAGAACTGAGAGGTCGGCGGCCTATGGCCGTCGCCAAGCGCGACCGTCGCGCTCGAGCATGTGGTCAGCGGAGGAAGGCCCCCACGAACCTGCGGGGTAGCCCTCGGGACGACCGCGCTTGGCCCAGTACTCGATGATGGGGTCAAGAATCTTCCAGGACAGCTCGACTTCCTCGTTGGTGGGGAAGAGGCTGGCCTCGTCGAGAAGCGCATCCAGAATCAGGCGCTCGTAGGCCTCTGGCGACTGCTCGGTAAACACCTCGGAGTAGGAGAAGTCCATGTTGACATCGCGCACCTCCATGGCCGAGCCCGGGACCTTCGAGCCGAAGCGCATGAGCACGCCTTCGTCTGGCTGAACACGGATGACCATTGCGTTCTGGCCGAGAGCGGCAGTCATTGTCTCTGCGAAGGGAAGGTGAGGTGCGGACTTAAAGACCAGCGCAATTTCAGTGACGCGGCGGCCGAGGCGCTTGCCGGTGCGCAGGTAGAAGGGGACACCGGCCCAGCGACGGGAGTTGATCTGCAGCGTACAGGCGGCGTAGGTCTCGGTCGTGGATTCGGGGTCGAAGCCTTCCTCATCGCGCAGCCCTGGCACGAAGTTGCTGCCCTGCCAATCCGCCGTGTACTGGCCACGAGCGGTGTATTTCGAAAACGGACGCACTGGCTCGACGGCACGCAGAACCTTGATCTTTTCCGCTTGCAGCTCTTCCGGGGTAAAGGCGATGGGCTCTTCCATTGCCACCAGCGCCAGGAGCTGGAGTAGGTGGTTCTGAATCACGTCACGAGCTGCACCGATACCATCGTAGTAGCCGGCGCGACCGCCCAAACCGATATCCTCGGCCATGGTGATTTGAACGTGGTCAATGTAGTGAGAATTCCACATCGGATCGAACAACTGGTTGGCAAAACGCATGGCCAGAATGTTCTGGACGGTTTCCTTGCCCAGGTAGTGGTCGATGCGGAACACAGCGTCTTCTGGGAAGACCGAGTTCACAATCCGGTTGAGTTCCTGAGCGGAGGCCAGGTCGTGTCCGAATGGCTTCTCAATAATCACGCGACGCCAATAATCCTCGCCCGACTGCGCCAGCCCCGAACGATCGAGCTGATGACAGACATCGGGGAAGTTAGCTGGCGGAATGGACAGGTAGTAGGCCCAGTTGCCAGCGGTGCCGCGGGAGCGATCGAGCTCCTCAAGTTGTGCGGCCAGGCGATCGAAGGCCTCGTCATCGGTGAAGGTACCGGTGACAAAGTGAATGCCCTCAGCCAGGCGCTGCCAGACACTCTCACGGAAGTCTGTGCGGGCGCCCTGTTCCACTGCGGTGCGCACATAATCCTCAAAGTCCTGTTTCGACCATTCGCGACGACCGTAGCCAACTAACGCGAAGGAGGCAGGCAGTAGACCGCGGTTGGCCAGATCATAGATGGCAGGCAGAAGCTTCTTTCGGGCCAGATCGCCCGTCACTCCGAAAATCACCATGCCACCCGGGCCGGCAATACGCGGCAGGCGTTTATCCTGCGGGTCGCGCAGCGGGTTGATGTATCCGTCGTGGTTGGTGCTGTCGTCTCCGTTGTGCGGAGAGCTGGCAGTAGGGGAGTTCGAATCGTTGCGTTGCAGAGAATCACTCACGGTTTACATAATGTCATATCGAGAAAAGTCCGGTGGAATCGTTTCCGATTCCTCCGATGGGGCCTTGACGGACCCCTTTCTTCTGCCATAGGTTTATGACCTAGGTGGTATACCCATAAACCACGGAGGTGGATATGCAGGCGAAGGAGGCGGACCCTCGGCCCATCTACGTCCAGATCGCCGAGGATCTGAAATCAATGATTTTGTCCGGGGAGCTCTCGGCTGAGGATCGTGCCCCTTCAACCAAGGAGCTCTCGGAGTTCTATCAGGTCAACCCAACCACGGCCGCCAAGGCCATGACGGAACTGTCGATGGTGGGGCTTGTGGAGAAGAAAAGAGGACTCGGCATGTTTGTCACTCCAGATGCCCGTGAGCGCATTCGCGCTGAGCGTCGTGAAGCGTTCCAGCGCACCTACATCGAGCCATTAAAAGTGGAGGCCGGCATTCTCGGCCTCACGCTCCACGACATCATCGCCATGCTGGAGGAGGAGAAATGAGCATCTACGGCGTGATTGGCCCCAACGGCGCCGGCAAGACTTACTACCTGCGTACCCTCGCGCAGATGCCTACGGCGGCCCTGGCGAAGGCTGCACCCGACACCCAGGTCTTCGGTGCCACCCCGCGCGAATATTTCCAGATCCTGCGCACCGGCTGGGATCAGCTCGATGTGCCCCACGCGGAGTCCCTCCTCGATTTCCCCGCTGACACCCCTATCAAAAAGCTCAGCCTGGGCCAGCGCCAGCTGCTTATCGCCGCTGCCACCCTGGCATCGGGCAAGGAAGCATTGCTTTTCGACGAGCCCTTCAACGGCCTCGATGTCGAGCACCGCGCCACATTGCGCGGCATGCTTATCGACTCGGCCGAATCGGCCAACCTTGTGGTCACCTCGCAGCACTCCCAGGATCTAGCCGGCCTAGTCGACACCTTGATTGTCATCCACAAGCAGGATGCGTACGGGCCCTATGACGTCGATAAGCTGCGCGCTAGCCATCCGGTGCTGCGCGGCCCTACGGATCTCGTGGCGCAGGTGGCCGGCCCAGTGCTCGCTAAGAAAACCCTCGGCGAGCGCTGCGAGGCAATCCTGTCTACAGAGCTCAGTTCGTCTGCCGCTGCGCATGCCCGCGCCCTCGGCGTTGAGGTGAGCTACCTCGACCCCGCGGCCCTCATCGACCTCGCAAGCACCTCCTCCTACATCGAACGGAGCAAGAAATGAGCACCGGAGCTTTCATCGCGACCAACAAGAAAACCTTCCTCGGTGTTGCCGCCGTGGCCATCCTGTACTCGGCCTTCGGGCGCATGCTCGTAGGCAGCGGAACCGGCAACACCTTGCTTGGCATTATCGCGCTGGGCATCCTCTTCCTCATCACAGCCCGGCGTTCGGTCACCCTGCGTGACTACGGCGTGAGCATCGCCCGCTGGGTACGCTCCGCAATCATCGCAATCTTGGGCACATCGTTGGTGGCTACCGCCTTCATCGTCACGGCGATGGTCATCGAACAGAACAAGTCCGGTTACTACCGCGGATTCGATAGCTTCATTGTCACCTCCGGACCGGCCCTGTTTCCGGACACTAACGGGGAGCTGTACATGATTGAGGATTCCGGGCAGAACTACACCACAGTTCTGCTCACCGCGCTGTGCGTCTTCTTGAGCTTCCTCATGGCTACCGTGGCGAGCACCGCAGTCGGCACCGTCGCCGGCGCGAAGGGCACTCGTGCAGGATCGATCACCATTGGCCTGGCCCTGGTCACGCTCTTCCTCTTCAGCTATCTGCTGGACGTGACCGACTCCGTACCGGGCGCCCCCTGGCCGGCTGTGCCGATCTTTGCCTCAATCATCACCGTAATCTCTGCGTTCGTGATGGCCTGGGCATTAAAGGAAGAGAAACGCCCGCTGCCCACTGTGCGCCCCGCCTTCGCCGCGTCCTAGCTCCATTAAAAAAGCTCCCCTGCGCGGGGAGCTTTTTCATGTCCAACGTTGAACATGCGGGTTAAGTAACACAACAGGCGAACCGAAACTGACAACCCCAAAAGTTACGGGCTGCAGATGTGAAACTGTGCAAGTTTATGACACCTTCAGGCTATTTTTCGGGCCGTTTTTGACATAAACGCAGTCAGTAACTCGGATCGCCAGGCGACCTGCTGGCGCCAGCCAGAAACGCAGCCACTACCAACAGGCACCTAGATAATCAGCAGGCTTACTTCAGCTGCTCCATGCGCTGTGCAATCGACTCGAGCAAGGACTGCCAGGAGTCCACGAACTTCTCCACGCCCTCGCGCTCCAGGACAGCGAAGACGTCATCGAGGTCGATGCCAATCTCGCTGAGCTGAATCATAACGGCGTTGGCTGCGTCACCCTGGCCGCTGACGGCGTCGCGAACCTCGCCCTCGAAGCCCGCGGCAGCACGCAGCGTCTTCTCCGGCATGGTATTCACAGTCTGCGGTGCAGCCAGCTCAGTGACGTAGAGAGTGTCCGGGTAAGCCGGGTTCTTCACACCGGTCGAAGCCCACAGCAGGCGCTGCGGCTTAGCACCGGCGTTTTCCAGCTGTGCCCAGCGAATATTCTGCGCCGAGAAAGTCTCCTCGAACTTGGCGTAAGCTGCACGGGCATTGGCCAGACCAGCCTTGCCGCGCAGAGCCAGGGCCTCCTCGGAGCCGATCTTGTCCAGGCGAGCATCGATTTCGGTGTCAACGCGGGAAACAAACAGCGACGCAACAGAGTGAACCGAAGCCAGGTCTACGCCGTTGTCCTTCGCACGCTCAATGCCCTCGATGAACGCATCAATGACCTGCAGGTAGCGCTCCACCGAGAAAATCAGGGTGACGTTTACCGAGATTCCCTCGGACAGAGCCTGGGTGACAGCCGGCAGGGAAGCATCGGTCGCCGGAATCTTAATCATCGCGTTCTGCTTGCCGACGCGCTCCCAGAGCTTACGGGCCTGCGCAATCGTGGCCTCGTAGTTGTCGGCGTAGCGAGGATCGACCTCGATGGACACACGGCCATCGACACCGTCGGTTTCTTCGGATACACCAGCGAAAAGGTCACAGGCATCGCGGACGTCGTCGATTGCCATCGCGAACACAGCATCTGCCGGGTTCGCACCCTCTGCAGTGAGCTGCGCCAGCTGAGAGTCGTAATCCTCACCGGCGGTCATCGCCGAAGAGAAGATTGCCGGGTTAGTAGTGACACCGACAACCCGAAGCTCTTCAATAAGATTTTTCAAATCGCCCGAGGTGAGGCGCTGGCGCGAAAGATCGTCGAGCCACGCCGAAGTCCCTACCTTGGCGAGCGCTTCCATCGTGGTGTTTCCCATAGTGTTTAACGCCTTTCTGTCAATACCGCTTCGTTGCCTAAAGACTTCGCTAAAAGTTGTATGTCCTTAAACTACTGTGCGTCACAAACAATACTGGCGCTACCGGAGCGCGGTACGGTTTTCACAAATCCCGTCCCGACAACGGCCGATAGCGCCAGGTTTTAACAAACTTACTTAGCAGCCTCGATGGACTCCTTGGCGGCATCGACAACAGCCTCTGCTGTGATGCCGAACTTCTCGAACAGCTCCTTGTACGGAGCCGATGCACCGAAGTGCTCCAGGGAGACAGCGCGACCAGCATCACCCAGGTGGCGGTACCACGGCATTGCAATACCGGCCTCAACCGAGACACGAGCGCGGACGGACTTCGGCAGAACCTGCTCGCGGTAGGCATCGTCCTGCTGCTCGAACCAGTCAAGACACGGAACGGAGACAACGCGGGCGCTGACGCCTTCCTCAGCCAGCTTGTCAGCAGCTTCGACAGCGAGGTGAACTTCCGAACCGGTAGCCATCAGGATGACGTCCGGGGTCTCCTTGGCGCCGTCGACAAGCACGTACGCACCACGACGGACGCCCTCAGCGGCCTTCTCCTTGGTGCCTTCCAGGACCGGAACGTTCTGGCGGGTCAGAGCCAGAGCCTTCGGGCCTGCCTCTCCCTGAAGAACAGCGGCCCAAGCCTGAGCGGTCTCGTTAGCGTCAGCCGGGCGGACAGTGGACACACCCGGGATAGCGCGCAGCGAAGCCAGCTGCTCAACAGGCTGGTGCGTCGGACCGTCTTCGCCCAGACCAATGGAGTCGTGAGTCCAGACATAAATAGGGGAGATGCCCATCAGCGATGCTAGGCGGACAGCCGGACGCATGTAGTCCGAGAAGATAAGGAAGGTGCCACCGTACGGACGGGTACCACCGTGGAGCAGAATGCCGTTGAGGATCGAGCCCATGGCGTGCTCACGAATACCGAAGTGCAGGTTGCGGCCGTACGGGTCGGTGGTCCAGGTGCCGGTGGTGATGGACTTCGGACCGAAGGACGGCTCGCCCTTCAGGACGGTGTTGTTGGAGCCAGCCAGGTCAGCCGAGCCACCCCACAGCTCCGGCAGGGTCTTGCCCAGTGCCTGCAGCGCGGCCTCAGAGGCCTTGCGGGTAGCAACGCCCTTCTCGTCCGGCTCCCAGGTCGGCAGCTCAGCGTCGAAGCCCTCCGGCAGCTCGCCAGCGGTCAGACGGTCCAGCAGAGCCTTGCGCTCCGGGTTAGCCGCAGCCCACTCGTCGAACTTGACCTGCCACTGTGCGTGAGCCTCAGCACCACGCTCAACCAGCTTGCGGGTGTGCTCAATGACCTCGTCAGCGACGTTAAAGCTCTTGTCGGTATCGAAGCCAAGAGCTTCCTTGATGCCGACAATCTCCTCGCCACCAAGAGCAGCACCGTGCGAAGCGCCGGTGTTCATCTTCGTCGGAGCCGGGTAAGCGATCACAGTGCGAACGCGAATGAAGGTCGGACGCTCCGTATCCTTCTTGGCCTCCTCGACAGCAGCCTCGAGTGCTGCGACGTCCTCGCCGCCGTCGACCTCAATGACCTGCCAGCCGTAAGCACGGTAGCGATCCGCGACATTCTCGGTGAAGGCAATGGTGGTGTCGTCCTCGATGGAGATGCCGTTGTCATCCCAGAAGACAATCAGGTTGCCCAGCTGCTGAGTGCCGGCCAGCGAGCCGGCCTCGGCAGTGACACCCTCCTGAACGTCACCATCAGAAGCGATGACGTACACGTAGTGGTCGAACGGAGACTCACCCGGAGCAGCTTCCGGGTCGAACAGCCCACGTTCCCGTCGCGAAGCCATGGCAAAACCGACAGCCGACGCCAGCCCCTGACCCAGCGGGCCAGTGGTGATTTCCACGCCGTCAGTGTGGCCGTACTCCGGGTGACCCGGGGTGAGTGCATCCCACGTACGCAGCGCCTTCAGGTCATCGAGCTCCAGGCCAAAACCGCCGAGGTAGAGCTGGACGTACTGCGTCAGAGAGGTGTGACCACAGGAGAGAATGAAACGGTCACGGCCAATCCACTTCGTATCCTTCGGGTCATGGCGCATAACGCGCTGGTAAAGAGAGTAAGCCAGCGGTGCGAGGCTCATCGCAGTGCCGGGGTGCCCCGAACCTGCCTTTTCAACGGCGTCTGCAGCCAGCACACGGGCCGTATCTACGGCCTTCGTATCCAAGTCAGACCAGTCCGAGGGGTAGTTGCGCACAACCCGTGCTTCATGCTCAGTCGACAGTGTCACGTGAATGACTCCTAGTATCCAAATGGATTAGTAAAATTCTCTTCCATACTAACTAGGATTGCGCGCTCCGGGTTCAAACCGGGCCGAATAGCTGAGAGATAAGTCTCAGAGGGCGCGCCGCACATGCTTTACGACGGTCATTATTGGAACCGTTATGATTACCGGTAAACTGATTGCCTGCCCCTCATTTAATTTTGCGGAAAAACTCGTCGGGAACTTTCCGACCGTTACATCCGACTATCTGTAAACGGGGGGTTTGTTTATGGCGCGTGAAAGGGACATTGCTTTGTTGGAAACAGTCAAGGCGTATATTGCACTGACTAAGCCAAGAATTATCGAGCTCCTGCTCGTCGCGGCCATTCCCGCAATGCTTCAGGCTGATCGCGGTCATGTTCACGTTGGACTGATTCTTCTCACCTTGTTCGGTGGTTGGTTGGGTGCCGCAGCTGCGCACACCTTCAACATGGTCATGGATTACGACATTGACCAGAAGATGCGCCGTACTCGCCGTCGCCCGCTCGCGCGCAACCAGGTTAGCCGTCGAGCGGCAGCGATTTTCGGCACTGTCTTGATGATTGCGTCGTTCCTATGGCTGTGGTTGCTGTGTAACTCGCTGCTGGCCGCCGTTTTCATTCTGATTACGATTGCCTTCTACATCTTCGTCTACACGTTGTGGCTGAAGCGCCGTACTGATCAGAACGTAATTTGGGGTGGCGCTGCGGGTTGTATGCCGGTGATGGTCGGCTGGGCCGTAATCACTGACAACAACCCGGAGATTACGGGGCTCGCTCACTGGTGGCAGGCATTCATCCTGTTCCTGCTTATCTTCTTCTGGACTCCGCCGCACACCTGGGCATTGGGCCTGCGCTACAAGGAGGACTACAAGGCCGCTGGCGTGCCGATGATGCCAGTGGTCAAGCCGGCAATCGTCGTTTCCAAGCGCATTATTTACTACACCGCCGCGACCGTGATTACCACTCTGCTGTTGGTTCCGTACGCGGGTTGGATTTATCTGATTGGCGCCGTTGGCGCTGGTGCCTGGTTCCTGTGGGGCGCCATTGACCTGCACCGCCACGTTAAGACCGGTGGCAAGATCAAGCCGATGAAGCTGTTCTTCATGTCGAACAACTACTTGTCTATCGTCTGTGTGGCGCTTTCTCTCGATGCCGTACTCGGATTGCAGACAATTTCGAGCATGTTCTAGGGCAGTTGCTGAGCTCCTTTGAAGAGGCCCTTTCCGGTTGCGGGAAGGGTCTCTTTTTGTGTGTGGAGATGGGCACGGGCTGCAAATGTGAAACTGTGCGAGTTTATGACACTTTCAGGCCATTTTTCGCGCGATTTCTGTCATAAACATAGTCAGTAACTCGGATCGATAAGTGGGCAGACCGCCCCCTTGCACCGCCCGCGCAGCCCGCACCGCCCGCGCAGCCCGCTAGCCACTGGGAAACGCACATCCGAGCACACGGAGCCGAGCAGACAGCAGAACCGCCTAAACACGCACAACCAAAGCGCGTGTTTAGGCGGTTCGAGAAGGAATCAACGGCCGGTAACCACAGTCGTTAACACAGCCGCTGACCGGCAGCTAGCTACGCGGTAACCTCGACGTTCTTCTCCGAAGCAACAGTGGCGGCAGCCGCATCGCCTTCAAGCGAGCCAGTGACTTCTGCGCTCCCACCGACAGTGCGGTAACCGTGCTGGAAAAGTACTGCAGTCAAAGCGGTGCAGATACCAGATCCGGCAACGTGAACCGGCACCAATGCCTCCGGTACACCGGACCAATACTGAATCATTCCAACTACGCCCTGAGCCAAAATGAACACAACGAGTGCGATGGCAACCTTACGCACAGGTGCAAAGGCTTCCGAGGCCAGCAGACCGAAAATGAGGCCGATAACCAGGCCAAGGTAGAGGTACATAAAACCAGCGTGGATATGTGCCAGGTCAACAATCGGTAGCTGGAGGCGATCCTCCGGGAGCACCGAAGCATCTCCAGCGTGTGGTCCCGCACCGGTGACCATAGTTCCGGTAATCAGCGTCATCGTCAGGGCCAAGCCGGAGGCGGCAGCCAGATAGCGCAGATAGCGCGGGTACATGCGGGTAGCAGTGCCGTCGTCAGGCTCCGAAATCTTGACGAAAAGCATGCCAGCGAGCCAGACCAGAATCATCGAAGGCAGGAAGTGCAGCGCTACGGCGTACCACTTCAGGTCAACCCAAACGGAGATACCGCCGATAACAGCCTGGACGATAACGCCGAGACCGTTGAGGAAGGCCAGCAACTTTATTTCCTGACGGCGACCGACACGCATAACCGAAAGGAAGAGCAGAAGTGTCAGAGCAACCAGCACAAAGGTGAGCAGCCGGTTGCCAAACTCAATAATCTGATGGAGCATTTCTGCTTCCCCCGCGACAGGAACGAAGCTGCCTGGGTGACATTCAGGCCACGAAGCACAACCGAGACCTGAACCAGTAACACGGACGATAGAACCGGTTACCGCAATTGCCGCCTGTGCAATCAAAACCAGCAGGGCATAGAGCTTCTGGCGCCCGATTGGTGTCAGCGGCAAAAACGATAGGGGCAAACTTCGATCTGCAGTATTCACATTAAGAAATTCTACCCATGCTGGCGGAAAATGGTAATAAGCGAAACCCCTGCGTTGGGCTGCGCTTTTCTATGCAGATTTCCCGACAGATTCCTAGTCATTCGGCATATCAAAACGGAACCAGCGAGCCGCCAGTGCAGCGCCAAGGACACCCCATGCGATTAGCACCCCGATAGCTGACCAATGGACGGACATGGCCAATGCCGCGGAGATCACGTCGGTAAGCGCGACGGACGGCAAGAGGTGTAGCAGTACAGAGCTGATGTCATCTAACGATGGCGCGACGGCCACATACGTAGTAGCACCAATGAGGATGAACCAGATCAGGTTGGCCAGACCTAGGATTAGCTCGGCTCCCAACGTACCGCCCATGAGCAAGCCCAATGAGGTAAAGACGAACGTTCCCAGAAGCATCCCCACATAAGCCAGCAGCCAGCCGCCAATCGACAGCTCTGCGCCAAGGGAGAGCCCCACGAGACTAAACAGTACGTACTGCAACGTGACGGTGGTGCAGACCGACACAATCTTGCCAGCGATAATGCCCCAGGGTGGCACACCTGAGGCACCGATGCGCTTCAGGGCTCCGTAACGGCGGTCAAAGCCCACGGCAATTGCCTGCCCGGTAAACCCTGCAGACATGACGGAAATCGCCAGCACCATGGGGAAGATACGCTCGAGCGGATCATCGAGCTCCAACACCGGCACCATCACCAGGCCGATGAGCATCGCCAACGGGATAATGATGGTGAGGAGCATTTGCTCACCGTGTCGCCAGAAGAGCTTCGTCTCCAACCACGCCTGCGACATGACCAACTTCGCCATGTCCGAACGCTGTGGCGCTGGGGCGAAAGTGCCCTTCGCAAAGCGGGAGGCATCAGACCTCGGTGCGGTAGTCATTAGCTCCTCATCTCCGTTCCAGTGATCTGCAAGAAGACATCTTCAAGCGATTGCGTCGCCCTATTCATCGAGGTGATCAGCACCTCTTGCTGCTCGCAACTCTG
Organism: Corynebacterium sp. LK26; assembly: GCF_014335085.1. Taxonomy (NCBI): domain Bacteria; kingdom Bacillati; phylum Actinomycetota; class Actinomycetes; order Mycobacteriales; family Corynebacteriaceae; genus Corynebacterium; species Corynebacterium sp. LK26. Next base: position 160,339 of record NZ_PDHB01000001.1, on the reverse strand, counting down.
CGCCAAGACAGTCAAGGCGCGCGGTGAAGCCTCACCAATCAGGGAAAACTCTCCACCGCCAGAACGCTGCAGACGCTGTGGAAGACCGGACTCGCTGAAGTTGCGGTTGACCTCTTCGAAGTCAAGGCTGCCTCGAACGCTGATCTTCATAGCAGTGCTTGACGACGTTCCCTGGAGAGCCGATGCGCCTGCGCTAGTGATCTCCTCGGTGGTACCGGCCACAACTAAATGGCCCCGGTCGATAATCGCAACGTCGTCGGCAAGCGATTCGGCCTCGTCCATGAGGTGCGTTGTCAGGACCACGGTGACCCCATCACGGCGCAGCGACGAGATGAGATCCCAGACGGCTAGACGGGACTGAGCATCGAGGCCTGCTGTCGGCTCGTCGAGGAACACAAGCTCCGGGCGTCCGACCAGGGCACATGCGAGCGACAGTCGCTGCTGCTGACCGCCAGAGAGCCTGCGGTAGTTCGTCTTACGATGGCGTTCTAGGCCAACGACTTCAAGGAGCCAATCAGTGTCCAGCGGGTTTGCGGAGTAACTGGCAACGAGGTTCAGCATTTCGCCAACGCGAACACCGGGGTAGGCACCTCCGCCCTGGAGCATGATGCCAATGCGACTGCGCAGTGCTGTGGTTTGAGTGACCGGGTCGAGATCAAGAATGCGAATTCGCCCTTCATCCGGCTTGATGAAGCCCTCACACATTTCAACGGTTGTGGTCTTACCAGCACCGTTGGGGCCGAGGAGCGCAAGAACCCTACCTCGATCCAGGGAAAGCGAAAGGTCTGATACAGCCTCAACGTCATCGAATTTCTTCGTTACGTTCTCAAGGCGCAGAGCAGGAGAATTGGCAGCGTTATTCACGGTTAGTCAGTCTAATCTCACAGTTTTAATGAAGGCGAAATACCTTAGATCGCGTCGAGTACGCCAAGATGACGAACATGACTGCGACGAAGAATACCAACGCCAGTAGGTAAATCTGAGCGACGGTGCCCGGAGGCAACCCCAGGCCGCGTGGTAGTACTACAAAACTGAAAATTGCCGAGTACAGAACCACGGCAATGCGAAATTGTACCCGGTTGGCCCAAGCGGACAGGGGCACGATGGCCCATAGCAGGTACCAGGGGTGCACGACGGGGAAGAGGATTACTAGAGCGAACATCGCGAGGCCGTAGCCGCCGAGCGGGTGAATGCGCCCACGGAACGTCGCTAACAGCATGCGCAGGAGCCAGGCAGCCACCAGCACTACGCCAATGCCGCGGGTAAACAGCAAAGCACTGTCGCTGATATCGCCGAGCCCCAGAAGCCTGCCGAAGAAACCAGCGATAATCCCGAGCAGGGTAGTCAACGACATCCAACTGCGCACCGTTGCGGCGCCACCCTGCGCGGTGATCCAACCAAAGCCCAGACCAGTTGCTAAGGAAACAACGACTGCCGTGACGACGGTTATTGCGCCCGTCACTACCGCGGAAAGAGCAACGGCCTTCCAGGTGCTGCCAAACTTTCGGGCCAGCCACATGCCGGCAAAGCCGAGCGCCACGAAACCGGTGACTTTGACCATTCCGGCGAGGCTGATGAGCACGATACCGCCTGCATACAGCGCCCACGATCTACCTCGGCTTTGGTTCTCGTGTCCGATCGGTCCGGGTTCTGGCAGCTCATCGGGCACCATCGATTGCGCAGGGCCGTGGATAGCTCGCAGACACAGTTCGAGACCAACGAGCAGGAGAGCCAGCAGCAGGGCCTCATTGTGGATACCGCCCACCAGGTGCAGCAATACCAGCGGATTGAGCGTGCCCAGCCAGAGCGTGAACTGAGAGCTAACGCCGCAGCGGCGACCAAGCTGCACCAGCGCCCAGGACACCACGAGAAGCGAAACAATGGCGACGAGTCGATGCAGAAAGACGGAAGCGATCACCCCGTCGCTGGTTATTTTGGCGATACCCCATGCCACTGCGAGGGCTGTGGGGCCGTATGGGCTCGGAGAGTGCGACCAAATCAATGGCACCGATCGGGCAAGTGGGTCGTTGGCTCCCAATAGGTCAACAGGCCCTGCGAGGTAGGGATCCATACCCCGCTCCACAATTGCAGCCTGCGCCAAATAGGAATAGATATCCTGCGTAAACAGGGGAGCGGTAAACATCAAGGGCAATACCCATGCCGCGTAGGTGCGTATGAGCATCGGAGTAGTCACTGCGGTGACGCGAGTCCGCGCACCGGCCAGAACGAAAGCGCCGACACCCAACCAGGCTGTGACTAACATGCCAATGCCCACGAAGGTGACGATTGTCGTTGCCACCAACATTCGACCGAGGATTAGCCCAAGTGGTGTACCCCAAAACTCATTTCCAACCACCGGTGTCGCGCCTGCGCCGATCCCGGCGACCATAATAAAGACCGCCCCGAGAGCACCCAGCCAACGCAGCCAGGTGAAGCGTCGGAGTTCGCGGTAATTGATGCGGTGTTGGAGCGGCTGTTCTGAGCCCTGGTGGAGGGTTGCCGACCTAGAACCGGCCAGACCAATCTTCGGAATGGCGTCACGCACCCCGAGAGCGTCGTCGAAGGTGGACGAGCGGCGCGGGGTAGGTCGGTTAGTTTTCACAAGGTCACATAGTAGACGATTCGACACGCCGAAAGGGCGTTCTAATCAGCGACGTTGCATTGATATTTAAATGCGTTGGACATTGTGACCCAATTACGACACAATTATGTTGTCTAATACACCAGCGGCGCAAGTGGGATACTTGCCTCGCTGAGCCACCTAGACACCCATTATTATCCAGCAGTCCAATCGCAGGAGGTGACTCACCAGTCATGGCAGATCGGAAGCCGACAGTCAATGATGGTGATACGCGCAAGCGCATTCTCCAATTGCTTCTGGAACACAACCCGGCGTCCGCGACTTTTATCGCAGACACCCTGGGACTATCCGCTGCAGGCGTCCGCCGTCATATTGACATTCTGGTGGACGAAGGTCTTGCCGAAACCGCTCCGGCACCCAGCACCGGCCCCCGGGGCCGAGGCAGGCCAGCAAAGTCCTATCGCCTGACAGATCGGGGCCGCGCTAGATTCGGGCACGCTTACGACGATCTTGCCAGTGCAGCTCTGACCGCACTGCGCAAGGCCGGTGGTGAGCAGGCAGTTGCCCAGTTTGCCCGTCAGCGCATTGATGACATTCTGCTCGGCGTCACGCCAGTGGGGCAGGACGCAGAGAAGGAAGAGGTCGTAGAGGCCGTCGTCGATGCTTTCCGACGGGCCGGGTACGCGGCAACTATCAACCAGAACACTGGCGGCGTGCAAATTTGCCAGCACCATTGCCCAATTAGCCACGTAGCCTCCGAGTTTCCGGAGCTCTGCGCGGCGGAGCATGAAGCCGTTAGTAAATTATTAGGTCAGCACACCCAACCGTTGGCGACTATCGCTGATGGAAACGGTATCTGCACTACGAATATCCCACTCACTCCCGTAACAAAGACACTTACTGAATCGCCACAAGAAAGGAGCGGAGAATGACCCTCGCCCATGAGAACTCCACCGACGTGGCTGAATCCACGAAGGCTGCCACTCCGCAGACTGACGAAGAGATTATCGAGTCCATTGGTGCCTACCAGTTCGGTTGGCACGACCCGGATACCGCTGGCGCTTCCGCGAAGCGTGGCCTGTCTGAAGCGGTCGTTCGCGATATTTCGGCTAAGAAGAACGAGCCGGAGTGGATGCTTGAACGTCGCTTGAAGGCTTTGGAAATCTTCGACCGCAAGCCGCTGCCCACCTGGGGCGCGGATTTGTCGGGCATCGACTTCGACAACATTAAGTACTTCGTTCGCTCCACCGAGAAGCAGGCCCAGACCTGGGAAGACCTGCCGGAGGATATTAAGAACACCTACGACAAGCTCGGCATTCCGGAGGCTGAGAAGCAGCGCCTGGTCGCAGGTGTCGCCGCTCAGTACGAGTCTGAGGTTGTCTACCACCAGATTCGCGAGGATCTGGAGGCCCAGGGCGTTATCTTCCTGGACACCGACACCGCTCTCAAGGAGCACCCGGAGCTGTTTAAGGAGTACTTCGGCACCGTCATTCCGTCCGGTGACAACAAGTTCTCCGCTCTTAACACCGCAGTCTGGTCCGGCGGCTCCTTCATTTACGTGCCGAAGGGCGTCCACGTGGACATCCCACTGCAGGCATACTTCCGTATCAACACGGAAAACATGGGACAGTTCGAGCGCACGCTCATTATTGTCGACGAAGATGCCTACGTGCACTACGTCGAGGGCTGTACCGCTCCGATTTACAAGTCCGACTCGCTGCACTCGGCTGTTGTGGAGATCATCGTGAAGAAGGGTGGCCGCTGCCGCTACACCACGATCCAGAACTGGTCGAACAACGTCTACAACCTGGTTACCAAGCGCACCAAGTGCGAAGAGGGCGCAACCATGGAGTGGATTGACGGCAACATCGGTTCCAAGGTCACCATGAAGTACCCGGCAGTGTGGATGACCGGTCCGCATGCCAAGGGCGAGGTGCTGTCCGTGGCTATGGCTGGCGAGGGCCAGTTCCAGGACACCGGCGCCAAGATGGTGCACATGGCTCCGCACACGAGCTCCAACATCGTGTCCAAGTCCGTGGCCCGCAACGGTGGCCGCGCTGCCTACCGCGGGCTGGTGCAGGTCAACAAGGGTGCCAAGCACTCGCACTCCAACGTCGAGTGTGACGCACTCCTGGTGGACACGATTTCACGTTCGGACACGTACCCATACGTGGATGTCCGCGAGGACGACGTCACCCTCGGCCACGAGGCAACGGTTTCCAAGGTCTCTGACGATCAGCTTTTCTACCTGATGAGCCGCGGCATCGAGGAAGAAGATGCAATGGCCATGGTCGTGCGCGGCTTTGTCGAGCCCATCGCCAAGGAGCTCCCGATGGAATACGCCCTCGAGCTCAACCGCCTCATTGAACTGCAGATGGAAGGTTCGGTCGGTTAATACCAATGACTACGACGATTAACAACGAAAACCAGGCTGCTCATAGCCGCCGCGTGCTGGCGAACAAGGGCGACGTTTTCTCATCCTTCAACGTGGAGGACTTCGCCGTGCCACATGGCAAGGATGAAGAGTGGAAGTTCACGCCGCTGCGTAAGCTCCGCGGTCTCCACAACGGCACCGCAGCAGAGCCGGTTGCAGCCTCCATTTCGGTCGAGACTGCTGGTCAGGATGGCGTCGCTGTGGACGTCGTTAAGCGTGACGACGAGCGCCTTGGTCGCGCCGGCGCCCCAACGGACCGCGTGGCAGCACAGGCGTACTCCAACTTCGACGATGCGCACATCGTTACCTTCGCGAAGAACTCGGTGTCCAAGGAGCCTGTCGTCATCGACATCGATGGTCCGGGCGAGGACAACGTGTCCTACGGCCACATCGTCATTGACGTGCAGTCTCACGCCGAGGCCGTCTGCGTCATTAACTACCGAGGCAGTGGCACGTTCGCGGACAACATCGAGTTCGTAATCGGCGACGGCGCCAAGCTGGGTGTCGTGACCATGGTGAACTGGAACGAAGATGCCGTTCATGGCTCTGCGCACCACGTTCGTGTCGGCCGGGATGCTACGCTGCGCCACACTGTCGCAACGTTTGGCGGCGAGGTTGTCCGTATCGTTCCGCGCGTTGCTTTCACGGCACCCGGCGGCGACGTCGATCTGCTGGGCGTGTACTTCGCCGATGCCGGTCAGTACTTTGAAAACCGCATGCTGGTCGACCACGCTGTGCCGAACTGCCGCTCCAACGTAATGTACAAGGGCGCGCTGCAGGGCGAGCCGAATGTCGCTCATCGTGAGGCCCGCACCGCGTGGGTGGGAGACGTGCTCATTCGTGCAGAAGCTACGGGCACCGACACCTACGAGCTCAACCGCAACCTGCTGCTCACCGAGGGCGCGCGTGCCGACGCAGTTCCGAACCTGGAAATTGAAACCGGTGAGATTGCCGGTGCTGGTCACGCTGCCACCGTTGGCCGCTTCGACGAGGAACAGCTCTTCTACCTGCTCTCGCGTGGTATTCCGGAGCTGGCCGCTCGCCGTCTGGTGGTTCGCGGCTTCTTCAGCGAGGTCATCAACCTGATTCCGGTCGAGTCCGTTCGCGAGAAGCTTGAAAAGCTCGTTGACGAAGAGCTCAACACCGCTGGCTTCTAACCGCTTATCTTCTTTCTCACCCTTTCCGTCCTGTCACCCCGGAAGTGCCGGGGGACAGGCCACTTACACCGATTAAAGGAAAAGATTTCACTATGAGCACTTTGGAAATCCGTAACCTCCACGCGCAGGTGCTGCCGACCGACGAGTCCGCCGAGCCCAAGGAGATTTTGAAGGGCGTCAACCTGACGATCAACTCCGGCGAAACCCACGCTGTGATGGGGCCGAACGGCTCTGGTAAATCCACCCTGAGCTACACCATCGCAGGTCACCCGCGTTACGAAGTCACCGAGGGCGAGATTCTCCTCGACGGCGAAAACGTGCTGGAGATGAGCGTCGACGAGCGCGCTCGCGCTGGCCTCTTCCTGGCAATGCAGTACCCGGTCGAGGTCACCGGCGTGTCCATGTCCAACTTCCTGCGCTCTGCAGCAACCGCTGTCCGCGGCGAGGCTCCGAAGCTGCGCCACTGGGTCAAGGAGGTCCGTGAGGCAATGGCTGACCTGGAGATCGATTCGTCGTTCTCCGAGCGCTCCGTCAACGAGGGCTTCTCCGGTGGCGAGAAGAAGCGTCACGAGATTCTGCAGCTCGACCTGCTGAAGCCGAAGTTCGCCATCCTGGACGAGACCGACTCCGGCCTGGACGTCGACGCTCTGCGCGTTGTCTCTGACGGCATTAACCGCTACCAGGACGAAAACGACGGCGGCATTCTGATCATTACTCACTACCAGCGCATCCTGAACTACGTGAAGCCGGACTTCGTCCACGTCTTCCACGATGGTCGCTTCATCACCTCCGGTGGCCCGGAGCTTGCAGACGAGCTGGAAGAGCACGGCTACGAGAAGTACATCAATGCCTAACGCCGAACTACTCAGCCCATCACTCCGGGAGGACTTTCCGATTCTGTCGCGCACTGTCCGTGACGGAAAGCGGCTGGTCTACCTGGACTCCGGAGCGACCTCGCAGCGCCCCAAGCAAGTCATCGATGCTGAGGTGGAGTTCCTAACCCACCACAATGCACCGGTGCACCGCGGTGCCTACGAGATTGCTGAGGAGGCCACGGACGCCTACGAAGATGCCCGCGAAGCCATTGCAGGCTTCATCGGCGCCGACTATGACGAGCTGGTCTTCACCAAGAACGCCACCGAAGCGTTGAACACAGTGGCATTCGTGCTTGGCGACGACCGCGCAGGTCAGTACCAGGTCGGCGAGGGTGACGAGATTGTCGTCACTGAGCTGGAGCATCACGCGAACTTGGTGCCGTGGCAGGAGCTGGCTCGCCGCACTGGTGCGACACTGCGTTGGTATGGCGTGACTGAAGACGGCCGCATTGATATGGACTCGCTGGAGCTCAGCGAGAAGACCAAAGTTGTGGCCTTTACCCATCAGTCAAACGTCACCGGTGCAGTAACCGATGTGAAGGAAATGGTGCGCCGTGCTCGCGAGGTCGGAGCGCTGGTAGTCCTCGATGCCTGCCAGTCGGTGCCGCATATGCCTGTCGACGTCAAGGAGCTCGATGTGGACTTCCTGGCGTTCTCCGGCCACAAGATGCTCGGCCCCAACGGGGTCGGCGCGCTCTACGGTCGCCGGGAACTGCTCGAGGCACTGCCGCCGTTCCTCACTGGTGGCTCGATGATTGAGGTCGTCACCATGGAGAAGACCACCTTCGCGGCGCCTCCGCAGCGCTTCGAGGCGGGTACCATGATGACCTCCCAGGTCGTCGGCCTGGGGGCTGCGGTGAAGTACCTGGATGCCATCGGTATGGATAAGGTAGCTGCTCATGAGCACCACCTGACCGCGCTCGCACTGGAGAAGCTGCAGGAAATTGATGGCGTGACCATCATCGGTCCGACTACTCCAGAACAGCGTGGCTCTGCAGTCTCCTTCAAGGTCGAGGGCATTCACCCGCACGATCTTGGCCAGGTTTTAGACGACCAGGGCGTGTGCATCCGCGTCGGTCACCATTGCGCGTGGCCAATTCACCAAATCCTCAACGCCCAGTCGACCGCCCGGGCATCCTTCTACATCTACAACACGGAAGAGGACGTTCAGGCGCTTGCCGACGCAGTGCGCCATGCACAGAAGTTCTTCGGTGTCACCCCGTAACTTTAAGAAAGGAGAAGGACATGAAGCTCGAGCAGATGTACCAGGAAGTTATCCTGGATCACTACAAGCATCCGCAGCATGCGGGTTTGCGGGAGCCTTTCAATACGGAAGTGCATCACGTCAACCCGTCGTGTGGCGATGAACTCACGCTTCGCGTCACTCTGAACGACGACCTCACCGTCGTCAATGACGTCTCCTATGACGCCGTGGGCTGTTCTATCTCGCAAGCCTCTACCTCAGTTATGGCTGAGGAGATTGTCGGCAAGACTGTCGACGAGGCCATGGCCAAGCTTGCCGAGTTCGAGAAGATGGTCACCTCCCGAGGCAAGATTGAGGGCGATGAGGACATTATCGGCGATGGGATTGCCTTCGCTGGAGTTTCTAAGTACCCCGCCCGCGTGAAGTGCGCACTTCTCGGATGGAAAGCTTTCCAGGCCGCAACCGCTGAGGCCCTGGCCAACGCTGCTGAAGGCAACGGCGTTGGTACCGCGACTGTAACCGTTACCAATGACGAGGAAGGCCATCGCCATGACTGAACCAATCGCTAATGACGCCACCTCGCCCGCACAGCCTGATGCTGTCGACGAGGACACCATGACTACTGGTGCTCCCATTGATGAGGGGGATGCGTACGAGTCCATCACCGTCCCGCCGGCACCGGAGCAGACCGAAGCCGATAACAAGCTGGCCATCCAGGTTGAAGAGGCAATGTACGAGGTTGTTGATCCGGAACTCGGAGTCAACGTCGTGGACCTGGGCCTGGTATATGACATCTGGATTGAAGAAGGCGACATTGCCGCTATCTTCATGACACTCACGTCCCCGGCCTGCCCGCTGACCGATATGCTCACCGACCAGACTGCCTCCGAGGTTATGAAGGTCGAGGGTATCCGCGACTTCCGCCTCAACTGGGTCTGGTCTCCGGCATGGGGCCCACACATGATCACTGAGGACGGCCGCGAGCAGATGCGCGCTCTCGGCTTCTCGGTCTAGATGATCAGTGACAGCGGTGATTAGAGAACCGCTACGTTAAAAGTGCTTGGCGACGAGCTCCTGGCTCGTTCAGCTAGGCACTTTTTCGTTTGTTTATGAGTTGCTGACTGCGTTTATGGCCGGGATCGGTAGGGCGATGCGAGTTACTGACTGCATTTATGTCAAAAATGGCTCAAAAAATGGCCTGAAAGCGTCATAAACTTGCACAGTTTCACATCTGCAGCCCGTATTCACACGAGCATCCCCGCAATTTTTTCAAGCTGTCCGACTCGGAGTTAAAAACGACCCCACCTGGCACTGAAAAGTGCCAAGCGGGGTCGCTATTGTCTTCGACTGCTAATCCAAGTTGTGAGAGTTAGATGCGAGATGCATAGCTACTCGCATCTATTCACAGCCCTTCGCAGCTATTCGCGAGTCATGTCTGCGGTGGCCGGGTCAACGAGCTTGGAGCCCGTGACCTTCTTATGGATGAACCACAGCAGGACGAATACCGGAATACCCAGGTACGGAGTGAGGATAGCAAAGATATTTTCGCCAGTACGGATCGGATCAAGTGCCTGTCCTGCCACCACAAAGAAGCACATAATCAGTGCCAGCACAGCACCGGCGGGGAAAAAGTTCGCCTTGTAGGGAAGCGAATCCAACGGGATATTTTGGGCTTTCAGACACTTGCGGAAGCGGTAGTGGCTGAAAGAGATACCAAACCAGGTGATAAAGCCCGCGAGCGCAGACAGCGTCAGCAAGAAGGTGTACGCCACACCATCGCCTACCAATGAGGTAATGAAGCCAGCCATACCGATGACAGCGGTGGCAATCAGAGCGCGCAGCGGAACGCCATGCCCAGAAAGCTTGCCAAAGTAACGCGGAGCGTGTCCCTGACGGGCCAGGGAAAACAGCATACGAGTGGACACATACATACCGGAGTTACCCGCGGACAACACCGAAGTCAGAATGACAGCGTTCATCAGGCCAGCGGCAATCGCGATACCTGCGCGTTCAAAGACCAGGGTGAACGGTGAAATGGAAATATTGTCCTCGGCGGCATTCAGAAGATTCGGGTCCGTGTACGCAATAAGGAAACCAATAACAGCGATGGCACCGATGTAGAACAGCAAGATACGCCAGAAGATAGTGCGAATCGCGCGGGGAATCGTGCGCTCAGGATCTTCAGCCTCACCTGCTGCTACACCAACCATCTCGGTGCCCTGGAAGGAATAGCCAGCTACGACGAAAACGGCCAGCAGTCCCATTCCGCCATTGACGAATGGGGCGTCGCCCGTGGTCCAGTTTTCGAAGCCGGGGGAGGCCCCACCCAAGATGCCGAAAATCATGCCGACACCAAGAACGAGGAAGACGATGACGGTAATGACCTTGATGGTCGCAAACCAAAACTCACCCTCGCCGAATGCACGTGCGGACAGGGCATTCAGCCCGAATAGAATCGCGAGGAAGAGCGCGGACCAGATGATTGAAGGCACATCCGGGAACCAATAGCGCATCACCAGCGCAGCAGCGACGAGCTCTGCGGCCACAGTAATCGCCCAGTTAAACCAGTAGTTCCAGCCCATGGCAAAGCCGAAGGATTCTGAGACGTATCGGCGACCGTACTCCTGGAAGGAACCGGGCACCGGCAGGTAAGCGGCCATCTCGCCGAGAGACTGCATAACCAGCCACACCATGATGCCGATAAGAGCGTAAGCGATAAGCGCACCGCCTGGACCGGCCTGCGAAATGGTCGCACCGGAGGCAACAAACAGGCCCGTACCAATGGCACCACCAATGGCAATCATGTTCAGGTGGCGAGCTCTCAGCCTGCGCTGAAGCTTATGGTTTTGTGAGGAAGTCTCCTCAGATTGCGTCGAAGTCATTCATTTATCATAAGCGTTTGTACTCCGGTGAATGCAAAAACCACACCGCTTTAATTGTTGGTATCACCCCACAAATCGGCTGATGTATATGCTCCCGGTCAACGAGTTCTCCATCTCCCAGGTCCCCGCACAAACCCAGCGATGAGCTTTCCGCACGTACGCGGACTCATTTTCAGCAAAGGCACGGCCACTTTCGCCATAGCGCGAAGCGTCGTCAGTGGGGATGTCCCTATCAAATAGGCAAAAACGTCCTTCTCCGGCAACGAAAAGAACGCCCGGAAAAACGCACCCGTCTGTCGTGCATCGAACCCCAGCAACGCCGCGAGCCCACGTTCGCGTAGCCATCGCTGCAATCGCATGCTTAACGACGTCCCCAGCGTCCGGCTTCCCTTCTTTTCCATATCGGCCAAGAAGCGGTCGACATCTTCGATAACCGAACCCACCGAGTAACCAGTGGCAGGATGCATCCAACCACCAGCAAAGCCGAAGAGAGTGCCCATGGATGGTCCACTGTGCGTCACGTCACCGCGGCGAGAGGGAAGGTTTGCCAGTAGGGGAAAGGACACCACTTCTTCGTCGATGGCCAGATCTTCCGAAAGCCCCAGGGACTTCAACCGTACACTTTGGCGTCTACGCAACAGCGCTAGAAGTACGGAGTCATCGGCCTCACCGCCGCTGCCGACTGGCGCACCGGCTTCGCCACGATACCCGTCAACCATAGGAGTCGGAGTAGCGAGGATAGTCTCTTCAATGAGGAAGGTCCTGTCATCCAAGAAAATGCGATAGGAGAAACTAGCCGGCTCTGTCGCTGGGGCAACCGGTTCGGCCGGAGTGAAGTCCATGAGGACTGCGCGGCGGTGGGCGCTGGGGACGTCGTCAAGCGAAAAGATGTGCCCGATGGCGAGCTGCCGTACCTGCCCACCTCGCCCGACTGCGGCGTGCGTGCGCCCGGTGGTGACAATTGTGATGTCAGTACCCGTGGTTTCGGAATCGGTGAGTGCGCGGCGTTCGATGTGGAAACCGCCAAGTTCTTGCAGGCAGTCCTTGTTAACAACGCCGTAGTTGCGGGCAAGCTGACGTTCGGTGCCGTCGGCAAGAATGACGCTGGGTTGAAAAGTGGCGGCGAGGAAGTCGCTGGGCAACCAGTCGGGGAGTTGGTCGCACCAGAGACCAATCGTCGAGGGCAGTGTGCCACCGGCTGGGTCATAAGCGGTGACATCCCAGCCGCGAGCGGATGCACGGTGGGCGGCGATTCTTCCGGCGGGCCCGAGGCCGACGACGGAGGCGGTCACGGGAAATGAAGTCATAACTGGTAGGCTACTCGTTCGTGATTGTGACCCATGACCTTGAAGTCCGAGTCGGCGCCCGTACCCTGCTCACTGCTCCGGGTGAGCAGCTGCGCGTCCAGCCGGGAGACCGGATTGGACTCGTCGGGCGAAATGGTGCTGGCAAAACGACGACTATGCGTATTCTCTCCGGTGAAACTGAACCCTATGGCGGTTCAGTAGTGCGCTCTGGCTCGATTGGTTACCTGCCACAGGACTCGCGCGAGGGCAACATCGACATCTCCGCCCGCGACCGTGTGCTGTCGGCGCGAGGTCTTGACCAAATCCGCCGCAGCATGGATCGCCAACAGGAGATCATGGAGACCGCGACCACTGACACGAAACGCGATGCGGCGATTCGGAAGTTTTCGCGTCTCGAGGAGCGCTACCACGATCTCGGCGGCTACGAGGCGAACGCCGAGGCAGCCCGCATTTGCGACGCGCTGGGGTTGCCGGAGCGCGTACTCGACCAGCCGCTGAAGACGCTTTCGGGTGGTCAGCGCCGCCGCGTCGAGCTTGCTCAGATTCTCTTCGCCGCTACCGAAGGCTCGGGCAAGTCCGCCACGACGCTGCTTCTCGACGAGCCGACGAACCACCTCGATGCGGATTCGATTACCTGGCTGCGCGAATTCCTCAGTAAGCATGAGGGCGGCTTGATTATGATTTCGCACGATGTCGAGCTGCTCGAGGCCGTGTGTAACAAAGTCTGGTTCCTCGATGCGGTGCGCGCCGAAGCTGATGTGTACAACATGGGCTGGAAGAACTACCTGTCGGCACGCGCGACCGATGAGGCTCGACGTCGCCGTGAGTTCGCCAACGCGGAGAAGAAGGCCAGCGCACTGCGCAAGCAGGCCGAGAAGCTAGGCGCGAAGGCGACGAAGGCCCGTGCGGCCAAGCAGATGGTGGCTCGTGCTGAGCGCATGATGGACAGTCTCGACGAGGTCCGTGTCGAGGATAAGGTCGCTCATATTTCCTTCCCAGAACCGGCGCCCTGTGGCAAGACTCCGCTCAACGCCACGGGACTGACCAAGATGTATGGTTCGTTGGAAGTCTTCGCCGGTGTGGATCTTGCGATTGACAAGGGGTCCCGCGTGGTTGTCCTCGGCTTCAATGGCGCTGGTAAGACGACGCTGCTGAAGCTACTCGCCGGTGTGGAGCGCACCGATGGCGAAGGCGGCATTGTCTCCGGCCACGGCCTGCGCATCGGCTACTTCGCCCAGGAGCATGACACGATTGACCCGGACAAGACTGTCTGGGAAAACACGGTCTACGCCTGCCCTGACGTCAACGAGCCGGAACTGCGGAGCCTGCTCGGTGCCTTTATGTTCTCCGGCGACAAGCTGCAGCAGCCAGCCGGAACCCTCTCCGGTGGTGAGAAGACACGTCTGGCGCTGGCGACGCTGGTTAGCTCCCGCGCAAACGTCCTGCTTCTCGACGAGCCCACTAACAACCTCGACCCGCAGTCCCGCGAACAGGTTCTCGATGCACTTCGCACTTACACCGGGGCCGTCGTTCTGGTTACCCACGATCCAGGTGCGGTCAAGGCGCTAGAGCCCGAGCGCGTCATCGTGCTTCCCGACGGCACCGAAGACCTCTGGAGCGACGACTACATGGAAATCGTCGAGCTGGCTTAAGACGGATCCATTGGCCCTGGCAGGTAACCGTCCTGCTGAGCGAGCCTATACATCTCCGACTTGTTAAGGCTGTTCTCGGCCCGGCCAGCTGCCGCATACTTGGCTCGAATACGACCCAAGTAGTCCAACACGGTGTTCGGTGTCAGCCCTGTCATCGACGCGACTCGCTTCGTCGACTCACCGGAGGCGTAAAGCTCCAGTACCTCACGCTGGCGTTCTGACAAATCGACAGAGTCGAGCAGGGGATCAGAGTCAACTACCGATGCCCATTCTGTAGTCAGCGCACCCTTGCCAAGTGCCGCCAGCCGTACTGCAGACACGATTGTCTCCGGGGTTTCCGATTTTTGCACAACCCCCATCACTCCGGTACGCACTGCCTTTCGGACAAGGTATGGGCTTTCAGCTGACGAGAGGATGAGCACGTGATCGGTAACCAATTCCAGCGACAGAACGTTCTGCGCTGGATCTGAATTATCCGCCAGCCGTAGATCCAGCACGACCACATCCAGGCGGTCATCGGTGCCCACATCGGCCAGTAGCTCCGGCACAGTTTGATAACAGCCGACGAGCTCAAAGTCTGGCTCTGCAGAAAGCAGGGTTTCGAGCCCCTGCAGAGTCAAGGCATGATCATCAATCGCAGCAACGCGAAGCAAACGATCCGACTGCACGCTGTAATCTCCGATGTTGTCGGAGTCAATTGCAGCCGAGACGTCGATGGAAGCATTGCTCATTCCCGCAATATTCTCCCTAGTCACGTGACATCACTATCCTCTCACCGGCTTCATCAAACCTTTGCACTCCATTGTCATCAGAAATAGATGCAAATGCACGTCTGCCCGGGGGCAATAGGCGAATTGTTACCGATCCTTCTTCGGCGTTATCGATTGCTTCGAGGAAGTTCGGCATCAACTTGGCCACCGCGGAATCGTCGTCGACAAGCGGAATACGGCGCACATCGGTGCTATCGGAAACGGCCTGCGTGTGATTGCGGTCATCGAGGAGCCGGACATGAACACCTCTTGCGCGGGCATCCCAAACAGCTTGGTGAAGGGACCCAACATTTAGATGCGGCGAACGTAGGACGTCTCGGAGAAGCTGCTCTGTAAGCCGCGCACGCAACTGCAGTCGCGGGGTCGGTTCTTCCAAAACTGCAGCGGCGCTAAAAATGGGGCCGACCCGGCGCTGCAGCCATTCGTAGTTACTCTGGCTGCTAATTTCGTACTCTTTTGCGGCCCCGGCAGCGTACAGCGCACGATTATAATCCTGAATAGACTGCGGAACGGTGCGCATAAAAAAGCGGACCATGATGGACGTCAAAATTCCCGCGACCAACATCACGGAGCGAACTAACAGGTCAACTCCAGAGATACTGATGTGGGTCGTATCCGAGGGGGCAAAGGGGAAGAACTTGAGAAGCTCCACCATGATCGCGCCACCGAGCACTGAATTCAGCGCAACCCAGGGGCGGCCGCGGATGGCGAGCAATGCAGATGCAAAAGAAATTAAGCTAAAGTGCCAGAAATACGACCATTCCAAATTATTTGGAATGGGCTGGTAGAGCCCCACCACAGCTAATACAACGATCGCGACACCAGTTACGATTGCACGGGCTAACGGCAATTGTGAATGGCGGCCATACATAATCAGCCCGAGAAGGCCGATCGCTAATGCCAGACTGATTTGCCCGGCCGCGGTAAATAATTGTCCATTACTGACTAGAACCATGAACAACACGCCGACGATCGCGCCGTAGAACTGCCAGGAAAAAACAATTGACATTCCCATGAGGTCATACAGCGATGTCGTGTGAGCGGAGGAATCGACTACATCTTCCTCTTCCACAGGAGAGGTATTACCGTGCCATTTGAGAATAACCTGAGTACCTTTCCCAGGCTTTGAGTTAACGAGAGCATCTCCACCGCGAAGGGCCTCCATTCGCCCTTTAACGCTCAACCGGATACCTGCACGATGCGGGTCAATTCCCTCGGGGTCGAACCCGGTGCCATCGTCACGAAAATCAATGGACACCTCTCCCGAGGCAACACGAATGTGGCATTTCTTTTCCGCTGCGGCACCTGCGTGACGCTTGGCATTATTTGCCACCTCGGTTGCGGCTAATAGGAACGTGTTAGCAACTTCTCCTGGCAGCCGAACTGGACCGCCTTCTTCGCTGGTGTCTAGCGTTACCGAAATGTCGGGGCTCACCGACATCAATTGCGCCCGTACAGCCTCAGCAAAAGTTCTACCGCTTACTGTTTGCCGAGGCGAGAAAAACAGCCCAGTCTGCTCGTCTAGCGAGAAGTCAATCTTAGAGCCCTTACCGATTGCAGACAGTGCGGCCAATACATAGTCATGGACATAGGCGTTGAAGCTGCTCATCGCCTCGCCGCGGACACGCATACGCTCCGCTCTCTCATTGACCTTCCGAGAGTTCTCGTAGGTGAAGTCAATAAGCCTTGCGACGGGTTGTGCAGAGCCTGCAATAATCACAAATGGAAAAGTGTTGATGAGATTGAAACCAACATCCGACAACATGTCGAGCCAAAAAGTGTGTCCCAGCAACCACGAATTAATGACCGCAATAAGTCCGGGAACAAATACCATCACGGACAAACTGATGTGGAGTGGCACTGTCAGAGCAAATGCAGCGAGGGCTAAACCTGAAAATGGGCTATACCAGAGCGCATTTCCAACGAGGTTATGAGGGAGATCCCAATAGGTTGAAACCAACATCAGGAAAACCAACATGATGTACATCGGCACACGCAGTGCGGTAATAAGGCCTCGCCGCGTATTATTAATCACAGCCCAAATCAGCAACATATCGCTGAGAATGAATATGAGCAGTGATGCAAAAGGGAACCAGTGGCTCAGAAAGTTTTCAAAGGGGACAGAACGAACAGCCGATTCAACCTGCCACAAAAAGCCGGTGACGGCAATAATAATCGCGCCGGATCGCAGCACAGACATTTCAATTGATGGTGACTGTCCGGCAAGTGCCGAATCGGGATTCCACCTCTCCATGCGACAATCACATTCCTTTTGCTTATTGCCACTAGATAAAACTAATTAGTCTCTACATGCGGTATGGAGCCGAGCGAAATTCTGAAGAATACGCCCACTTCGAGCAACATCCAACTGTCGCGCGGCCGACACCGCTTTAAGATCTGTTCCTGGTAAATAGTAGCCCTCATTTGCGTAAATCTGGAGACGCTGGGCAAATGTGTTGGCATCTAATTCCGGGTGAAACTGCGTCGCATATGCATTGCGGCCCAACCGAAACATCTGTACGGGGCAGTCCTTACCAGTTGCCAACAACGTAGCGTCGCCAGGCAGTTCTTCGATGGCCTCCTTGTGGCCGACGATGGCGTGAAAGTGGGCCGGTAAACCATCAAGAATTGGATCTGATTCGCCATCTGGAGTTGCAGCTACTTCGATTACAGCTGCCTGCTCCCCGTGCTTGCGGGAGACACGGCCATGGCCAGCAGTACCGAGCAGGCCGACGCCATAACAAGCTCCGAAGAAGGGGAAGTCTCGTTCGAGCACTTCTGCCAACAAATCCTCGAACCAGGTCTCGACTTCCTTCTGTAGATAGCTCTTATCGTCATCAGAGGCGTTAAAGGGTCCTCCGCCAACGATTACGCCCGAGTAGTTATCTAGATTCAGATTCCCCGGACGAGACTGTTCCAGGCGAATTTGATGCAACTTTGCCGGCGCCAATGCACACCTCCTGGCAAATGAGAGATGTTCAGCGTGAGCTGCGGCATCTTCGCCGCGTGTGGAAAGCAAGAGGAAGGGCTTGGCGGAGGTAGACATTTGCGGGAACAAATTTCGT
The DNA here is from genome assembly GCF_014335085.1 of Corynebacterium sp. LK26. Taxonomy (NCBI): domain Bacteria; kingdom Bacillati; phylum Actinomycetota; class Actinomycetes; order Mycobacteriales; family Corynebacteriaceae; genus Corynebacterium; species Corynebacterium sp. LK26. The sequence continues at coordinate 142,412 of NZ_PDHB01000001.1, read as the reverse complement.
GAAAAAGGGAGCTAGAGGGGGACGGAGACTACTGCACCACTAGCAGGCTCGGATTGGCTGCATGCGTACATACGTGCATAAATCGGGGGATGATTGACGAGACGGCCTGGAGGTCCACATCAGATACCTTTAGTCGAATCGCGTCGACTTCCAACGGGTCAAAGTAACCGACGTCGGTGTAGAAAGACATTCTGCGGAGCAGTCCGTTAGCATTCATCTCCGGATGAAATTGGGTAACCCAGTTATTCGATCCGATCGAGTACATCTGCACCGGACAGGTTGGACCTGTGGCAAGCAAAGTTGCGTGATTGGGAAGTTCCGCAACGGATTCCTTGTGGCCAGTCAACGCATAAAAAACCGGAGGCAACACCGAAGCTATTGGATCTTGAGTGGCGGCTTCGGTGAGCTCTACCCGGGTAGAACCCGCTACTTCGCCGTGGCGCAGGTTAACCAAACCACCCGAAGTAAAGGCTGTGTAGCTAGCGCCGTAGCAGATAAGCAGTGCGGGGACAGGACTCCTAAGTACGTCGTAAAGCACATCGTGCGAATACTTCTGCAAACCCGAATGCTCAAGGTCGGTGATGTTAAATGGGCTGCCTCCGACAAATACGCCGTCATAGGAGGTCAGGTCGGGCAACTTAGCGCCGACAGCGTCGATGGTAAACAGATCCAACTGGCTGGGCTCAAGCCCGGTGGAATCCAGAAAGTCCTGGTACTCGGCTTGCCCCGCACCATCTGCGGGGCGGAGCGCCACCAACAAAAACTTACCCACACTCATAAATAGACAGCTTAGTCCATATTGAGTGAAATCTATGCATCTTCACCGGTCAAACGGGGTAAATGCACGGCAGAAAGCCGAAACCCGCTCCCGTATTAGGGGAGCGGGTGGTACGTAACGCTATCAGGCCTAGCCTGAGTGGCTAGTCCTTGCGCCGTAAGCTGTCTTCAACTAAATCAAGCACGGAATCCAATTCGTCGACAGTGCGACCAGATGCCAGACGAACGATGATGCCATCGAGCATCAGCTCGAGAAAAAGCTGCATCGTGCGAACCGAATAATCCGACCGTAGGGAGCCGGATGAGGATGTCTGGGTCAATCGGTGGGCAACAGCGTCATCCAATTGATCCTGATGGCCCAACCATTGGCCCTTAAACTCCGGATCGCTGCGAAGGCGACGGGCAATCTCAAGGCGAGTTCCCAGCCAGCCATGCTTGTCTGGGTTCGCCACGATGTCACGCATTACTTCCACTAAGCCGGAAGCCTCCGCGACTTCCGCCATATTTGCGGCATCTTCTTCGGCCAATGCTAAGAACAGACCTTCTTTGGATCCGAAGTGATGGAAAATAGCACCGCGAGACTTACCGGTAGCGGACTCCAGACGAGAGACCGTTGCGCCGTCGTAGCCGAATTCTGCAAAGCACTGCCGAGCGCCGTCGAGAATTCCGTGCCGCCGTTGAGCTAAATCCTGGTTACTCACTTTTGGCATAAGGAAACTCTTTTCTTGCCGGCGACGCCCAGGGACATGTTTCACTGCATGACGTGGCAGCGCCATTCCTATACTTCCCAAGCCTCATTTTGGTTGGGGTAGAGAAACCCGAGGCCGGCAGGGCGCTAGCCCGTGGGGTATGAATCCGCGGGCTAGCGCTACCTACCGGCCTCTAGAAGCGCTGCTTGTAACAAGCCCTAGCGCGCACGAGTCAAAGGGAAACTAGTTGCCCTTGATCATGTTGCGCAGGACGTACTGCAGAATACCGCCGTGGCGGTAGTAGTCAGCCTCACCAGGGGTATCGATGCGGACCACAGCGTCGAAGTCGAAGGACTCGCCGTTTTCCTTGGTAACCGTAACCTTGACGGTCTTCGGGATGGAGCCGTTGTTCAGCTCCTCCAGACCAGCGATGTCGAAGGTCTCAGTGCCATCGATGCCCAGGGACTTCCAGGACTCACCCTCCGGGAACTGCAGCGGAACAACGCCCATGCCGATGAGGTTCGAGCGGTGGATACGCTCGAAGGACTCAGCGATAACAGCCTTGACGCCCAGCAGCAGGGTGCCCTTAGCTGCCCAGTCACGGGAGGAACCGGTGCCGTATTCCTTACCACCAACGACGACCAGCGGAGTGCCAGCCTCCTTGTAGTTCATGGCAGCGTCGTAGATGAAGGCCTGCGGGCCACCCTCCTGGGTGAAGTCGCGGGTGTAGCCACCGGTAACACCGTCAAGCAGCTGGTTCTGCAGGCGGATGTTAGCGAAGGTGCCGCGCACCATGACCTCGTGGTTACCACGACGGGAACCCAGGGAGTTGTAGTCCTTGCGCTCAACGCCCATGGAGTCGAGGTACTGAGCAGCCGGGGTGCCCGGCTTAATGGAGGAAGCCGGGGAGATGTGGTCGGTGGTCACCGAGTCACCCAGGGCAGCAAGGACGCGAGCGCCCTTGATGTCGGAAACCGGTGCCGGCTCCATTTCCATCTCGTCGAAGTACGGTGCCTTGCGGATGTAGGAGGACTTGTCGTCCCAAGCGAAGGTCTTGCCCTCCGGGGTCGGCAGGTTCTGCCAGCGCTCGTCACCAGCGAAGACATCCTTGTAGTCCTCGTCGTACAGCTCGGAAGAGATGGAGGCCTCGATGGTTGCTTCGATCTCTTCGGTGGACGGCCAAATGTCGCGCAGGAAGACATCGTTGCCCTCTGCGTCCTGACCCAGGGCGTCGGTTTCAAAGTCGAAGTCCATGGTACCGGCGATCGAGTAGGCGATAACCAGGATCGGGGAGGCCAGGTAGTTCATCTTCACGTCAGGGGAGATGCGGCCTTCGAAGTTACGGTTACCGGACAGAACCGCGGTAGCAGCCAGGTCGGCCTCGTTGATGGCGGAGGAAATCTCAGCCGGCAGCGGACCGGAGTTACCGATACAGGTTGCACAACCGAAGCCGGACAGGTAGAAGCCCAGAGCCTCGAGGTCCTTCCACAGGTCAGCACGCTTGAAGTAGCCGTTAACAACCTGGGAGCCCGGAGCACAAATGGTCTTGACCCACGGCTTAGCCTGCAGACCCTTCTCGACTGCCTTGCGTGCCAACAGACCAGCACCAATCATGACCGACGGGTTGGAGGTGTTGGTACAAGAGGTGATGGAAGCGATAGCGACCATACCGTGGTCGAGCGTGTACTCGCCGCCCTTCGGGGAAGTGACGGTAATCGGGGAGCTCGGGCGACCTTCAGCGCCGTTAGCGGCGGACTCGCCGTGGCCCTCGCGGGACTCGTTGTAGTCTGCGGCCAGCTCGGAGGTCGGTGCGGAAGCCTTGACAGCGCCCTTAATCTCGCCGTCGGAGTAGTTGTGCAGGTCCTTGCGGAACTGCTCCTTGGCGGAAGCCAACTCGATGCGGTCCTGCGGGCGCTTCGGGCCAGCGATGGACGGAACGACGGTGGACAGGTCCAGCTCGAGGTACTCGGAGTACTCAGCCTCCGGAGTGTTCTCGTCCAACCACATGCCCTGAGCCTTGGCGTAAGCCTCGACGCGCTCCAGGGTCTCCTTGTCACGGCCAGTCAGGGCCAGGTACTTGACGGTCTCATCGTCGATCGGGAAGATTGCGGCGGTGGAACCGAACTCTGGCGACATGTTACCGATGGTCGCACGGTTGGCCAGCGGCAGCTTGGAGACGCCAGCGCCGTAGAACTCTACGAACTTGCCGACGACGCCGTGCTGGCGCAGCATATCGGTGACGGTGAGCACAACGTCGGTTGCGGTAACACCCGGCTGAATGTCGCCAGTCAGCTTGAAGCCAACGACGCGCGGAATGAGCATGGAGATTGGCTGGCCAAGCATTGCGGCCTCAGCCTCAATACCACCGACACCCCAGCCCAGGATGCCCAGGCCGTTCTGCATGGTCGTGTGAGAGTCAGTACCAACACAGGTGTCCGGGTATGCCAGGCCGTTGTTCTCGAAGACGACGCGAGCCAGGTACTCGATGTTGACCTGGTGGACAATACCGGTTCCCGGAGGAACAACGCGGAAGTTGGAGAATGCGCCAGTACCCCAACGGAGGAACTTGTAGCGCTCATCATTGCGCTGGTACTCAATTTCGACGTTCTTAGCCAGAGCGTCTTCGCTACCGAAGGCCTCGATGATGACCGAGTGGTCGATGACCATCTCTGCCGGGTTCAGCGGGTTAACCTGATCCGGGTCGCCGCCGAGAGTCTTAACAGCCTCACGCATGGTAGCCAGGTCAACAACACAGGCGACGCCGGTGAAGTCCTGCATAATAACGCGAGCAGGGGTGAACTGAATCTCGATCGACGGATCAGCCGAAGGAACCCAGTTGGCGACAGCCTTGATGTGCTCCTCAGTGATGTTGGCGCCATCTTCGTTGCGCAGCAGGTTCTCACCGAGAACCTTCAACGAGTAAGGCAGCTTCTCCATACCCGGCACGGCGTCAAGAGCGAAGTAGTCATAAGACTTGTCTCCGACCTCAAGCTTGCGCAGGGCGTTGAAAGAGTTCTTGCTTTCAGCCACAGTCAGCTCCATTTCTATTCGGGTGAATTGTCGCCTTAACTGAAGAGTCCGGCACTCGAATTTCGGCTCTCCACAAGGCATAGGTGCGATCACGCCGCCCCTTATCAACCAATTAAAGCAATAATCACGACGCGGGGCACACGAGCCCACACACACGTTTTTAAGGAAGCGTTACCGTCCTTGCATTAACAATAACAGTACGAACGTTCTGTATGTAGATTGCTCGCGGCGCGCCGAGTCACGCTACCCCCGTTCACATCCAGAGCAGGCCATTATAGATAGGACAAACGAAGCAGCATCTCCGCCAAATTGGGGCGCGTGGAAACCATTCTCACGCAAAACAGGAGCACGATACGGAAGGCAGTTAATGCATACGCCAGCAGATTCACAGGCAGCGAAAGAAACCGTCGAAAAGGCGGTCGCTCAGCTACGCACCGACAACATCGTGACAAATAACCCACAGCTCCGAGAAGCAGTCCAGCCAATTGTCGACGATACAGCAAATCGGGGGGTGCCCAATTTCAATATCATCTACCTAGATAGCGAGAAGATTTACCCCGTCGCCGAACAAAAGAACACCGACATCTTTTCCTTTGCCCGCCAAGTAGCGGACCAAGTCGGCGGCACCACTGTCGTGCGCACACCGGGCAATGTGGCCACCGCATCTGCCGATTTCCCCCGCGCAGCCATTGAACGCGCCGACCACGCAATGATGGAGACTCCACGAGACTATCCGGCGGGTCTCGATGCCTATTTGCACGAGCTCACTAACTACGTCGTTCCGTGGACTCTTTACAGCCTCATCGCAGGCGTCGTTATCGTCGCACTCTTCGTCGGACTGACGTTCTACTGGCTACGCACACGCCCAACCGCCTAAGAGTTCGCTTTACGACGGACGCTGAAGCTAACGGTCTCACTGAATACATTCACCGTCCCCGGTTTTCCACCCCCAGGCGAAAGACAGGGCAAATGCCCCAAAAACTGGTAGCAGTAGAGAAATCAGCCACTATCTGAATTGGATAACACTGTTGCAGCCACCGTAACCGTGTCAACGATTTTCACAAAGGTCAAGCATTAAAACTTGACCTTTTCTTATGTCCGGTACCCCAGGTAAAGGCCTACGACACTCCGGCACGCCGATAAGTCATCTAATAGTGACATAATTCACATAGAAACCTAGGGCTCACCATAACCGCAGGCCACGACATATAACGAAACGGTCACAAAGTGGGGGACAGTTGGTAATTTTGTTACTTATGTTTTTTTAGAGCTTTTTGACCCGTAAAGTGCTTCGTGATGCCAATAGTGGACTCAAGGGTCCAGTATTGACCGAAGAAAACTCGCGGGAGCGCCGCTGTTGCTTTTGGTTCTGGTTTCGGTTCGACGTTTTTCGAAGTTCCACTCAAGACCTGGAGGCAACAACAGGAAGATATCCAACGATGGGGAAGTCGCTGGTGTCGATTCTGAGGCGTGAACGCACCCATAGGAGAAATGTAGGAGTAACGCGGTGCCGAGTAATCGCAAAGTCCGTGCATCATATTGGACTCGTCCAATTGCCGGTATTATCACGGCGGGTCTTCTGGCGACGAACACTCAGGTCGCAGCTGCACAACCACTAAATCCGAGCGACGCCCAGATCCGTCAAGCGCGCGAGGCGGCCTCTAACGCCGAGTCGTACTTGCAGTCCCTGGTCGCCGAGGTAACTTCCAGCGAGCGCCGGGTATCTGACCTCGAGCTACGCATGGGCACTCTCCGCGAGGATGTCAACAAGGCCATGGTAGACCTTGAGAACGCTCGAGATGCCGCTAACCGTGCGCGCGAGGCGGTCGACGAGGCACGGATCCAACTCGACCGTTCCCGCGCTGAGCTCGCTAGTGCCCAGAAGCAGTTCGACGAGCTAGCACGCACCATCATGCGCCAGGGACGTTCCAGCGGCTCGATTCTCGAGGGTGCGCGAGATGCATCCGAGGCTATTAACCGCCTGTCCGCTTTGCGTCGCGAAGCTGATCGTCAAGAGCAGACCGTTGACTCTCTGGATAAGAATCGAACCGAGGCTGCTAACCAAGAGTCCACGCTTCGCAAGAAGAGTGACGAGGCTCAGCAGGCGGAAGCCACCGCAAACCAGCGAAACACCGATGCTCAGAACGCGTACTCCGAGGCAAACGAGGAGCTTCAAAAGGAGCAAGCTGATTACCAGCAGGCTCAGGTCGATCGCGATGCCGCAAAGGCATCTTTGGATGCAGCCCGAAACGCGGTCAACGAGCTGAACTCCCAGCGCCAGAATTATGAGAACGAGCAGGCCCGCAAGGAAGCGGAAGACGCCGCTGCCAAGAAGGCCGCTGAGGAAGCCGCAGCTAAGACTCGCGCCGAGGCGCAGTCGAACCAGACTGATGAGGATTCCTCTTCTGAGTCCACAGATGAAAGCTCTAGCACCTCTGGTTCTACGGGCTCGACTGATTCCACTAGCTCTACCGACTCGACTGGTTCTACGGCCTCCACTGGCTCTGACAGCTCCACTGGCTCCACTGGCTCTAGCAGCTCCACCGGCTCCACCAGTTCCTCTGAGACGACCGAATCTTCGGACTCCTCTGAGTCCACCGAGACTTCGGAATCGTCTAGCACCGGCAGCTCGTCGTCAAGCGGCACCCCGGCACAGACTGTGGCGCCAACGAATCCGGAGACCGGTCAGAGCACCTCGGGTTCTTCCAGCCAGAAGGTTGAGACTGTCATCGCACGTGCGATGGGGCAGCTCGGTGTCCCATACGCATGGGGTGGCGGCAACGCCAACGGCCCGACCAAGGGCATCCGTGATGGCGGAGTAGCTGACTCCCACGGCGACTACAACAAGATTGGTTTCGACTGCTCGGGCCTGACTCTGTACGCCTACGCCGCTGTCGGCATTGACCTGCCTCACTACACCGGCTACCAGTACCAGCGCGGAAAGCACTACCCGGCATCTCAGATGAAGCGTGGTGACCTGCTGTTCTGGGGCCCGAATGGTCATGGCCACGTCGCTATCTACCTGGGCGATGGCAAGATGATTGAGGCACCGCAGTCCGGTTCTGTGGTTAAGATCTCGCCAGTCCGTTATAACGGAATGACACCGAACGTTGTCCGCCTCGTCTAGTTTCTAACGACGTGTTCTACAGGTCGGGCGACCGACCTAAAGAAGGGTTTCTCTGTGACCTACCCAACGCCCACTGACCACACGGACCTCGAGCGCGCATACGCGGAGCTGGGGAAGGTTGTGGTTGGCCAGGAGCACCTGATTAAGCAGCTCTTCATCGCGATGCTCGCAGGAGGTCATGTCCTGCTCGAAGGTGTTCCGGGTGTTGCGAAAACTCTGGCAGTGTCTACTTTTGCCACAGTGATGGGTGGGTCCTACTCCCGCATCCAGTTCACTCCGGATTTGGTGCCATCAGATATTGTCGGCACCCGGATTTTCCGCCAGGACACCTCGGAGTTCATTGTCGAGCCCGGCCCGGTCATGTCAAATATCGTGCTCGCTGATGAAATCAACCGCGCACCGGCGAAGGTGCAGTCGGCTCTGCTGGAAGTCATGGCAGAGCACCAGGTGTCCATCGCAGGGGAGTCCACGCCAGTACCGGAGCCGTTTTTGGTTCTGGCCACGCAAAACCCAATCGAAAACCAGGGTGTCTACCCACTGCCGGAGGCCCAGCGGGACCGTTTCCTATTTAAGGTCCTCGTGGGTTACCCCACTCCGGCGGAAGAGCGGGAGATTGTCTACCGCATGGGAGCCACCCCTCCAGTCGCGCAGCAGATTCTCACCCCAGAGAGTGTTCGGGAACTGCAGCGCGCTACCCGCGAAGTCTTTGTCCACCACACACTGATTGACTACATCGTGGCCGTCATCGAACTCACCCGCAATCCGATGCGGGCGGAGTTGAAGGATGTCGACCGCTGGCTTTCCTATGGCGCATCACCGCGTGCAACTCTTGGTGCTGTCGCGGCTGCCCGCGCCCACGCGCTGTTTTCCGGTCGCGACTATGTCGTGCCGGACGATGTGGTTTCCGTGCTTCCCGACGTGCTGCGTCATCGCTTGGTCCTGTCCTATGAGGGCCTGGCCGATGGCGTTACTCCCGAACGGATTATTGACATCGTGTTGTCTCACGTGCGCCTTCCCCAAGGCGCGAGCACTGGCTCCGATGAGGGCACTGCCTCCTAATGTCAGCTCGTGAAGACGATCTTGCACGCGTCCTGGCGTACTTAGAGCTAACTGTTACGCGTAAGCTCAACGGACTTTTGCGCGGCAGCTTTCTCTCCACCGCTACTGGAGATGGCTCTGAGCCGGTTGGCTCCCGCGAATATGTCATCGGCGATGATGTTCGCCAGATGAACTGGGCAGTGACAGCCCGTACTGGAGTGCCGCATGTTCGCACCTCCGAGGCCGAGCGTGAGCTGGAGTGCTGGATTGTCGCCGAACCCGCCGCACGTCTGTCCACGGGATTGGCCGATACCACCAAACGACATCTGCTCACCGCCGCTGCCGGCGCTGTGACTATGCTTAACGACGCCCCGGGGTCCCGAACTGGATTAATCGCCGGTGGCACTCCAGTGCCCGCGGGCCAGGGCCGTGCCCACAGCTTGATGCTGCTCAAGCAGTTGGCTGACGCGACTGCTGAGCATAACCTCGCAGCGGATATTGACACAGTAATGACTCAGGCTCCGCGCGCTGGGCTGTTGGTTGTCATCTCGGATTTCCTTGGATCACTCGATTGGGCGCGCCCGCTGCGCGTTGCCTCGGCCTCGACAGAGATTATGGCGATTCGCCTGGTAGATCCAGCCGATGAAGCCCTGCCCGGCGAAGGCCCGGTGGTCATGGCGGATTCAGCAACCGGCGAGACCATTGAACTCAACATCAACGACAAGACCCGCGCCGAGTATACAGCTCAGGCTCGTGCCCACCACGAGCGTGTAATCAATGAACTGCGCAAATGCCGTGCTCGCGTTATTACCTTGCGTACGGATTCCGATTGGGTACTGGATTTTGCTCGACAAATTGGCCAACATTAGCGTCTGAGTAACCGCTTGTTAGTGCTATCTTTTTTGGGCCACCGACTAACCGGCTATAGCCACTGGTTTATACGCGACTGTTTAGGCGACTGGATGTGAGGAAACTGATACCGCGATGACGTTCCTAAACTCAACTTTTGCGCACCCAGGGTGGCTGCTCGCACTCGCTCTGCCTCTCGTGGCAGCCGTGGCCTATTGGATCAGCACTAAGCAGCGAAAGCAACGTGCCATTGCCTTTGGCAACTTCACCATCGTTGGATCACTAGGGAATAAGTCGTCGGCACGCCTGCGCCATGTCGTAGCTATCAGTGCGCTGTTGTCGCTAGTTCTGGTCATCATTTCATTGGCTGGTCCGATTTCGGAGACCAAAGTCGCCCGCAACCGAGCGACGGTTATGCTGGTGGTCGACGTTTCGCTGTCCATGTCGGCGACAGACGTTGCGCCAGACCGCATCACTGCAGCTAAAGAAGCCGGCCAAGAGTTCGTGGAGAACCTTCCCGACGACCTCAATATCGGCCTGGTGACGTTCTCTGGTCGTGCTCGCACTGCTGTCAGCCCGACTACCAACCATGACACCGTGAATCGAGCGCTCCAGGCTGCTGAGTTAGATCAGGCGACTGCGACCGGTGATGCCATCGCAGCCGCGCTCGATGCCATCAATCAGTTCAGCGACTCAGTTCAGGGCGGGGGAGAAGGCGCCCCACCAGCTACAATCGTGCTGCTTTCCGACGGCAAACAGACCGTCCCACAAGAACTCGACGATCCCCGCGGCGCATATACCGCCGCCGCCGAAGCCGCCAAGGCCGGGGTGCCAGTCAACACGATTTCGTTCGGTACCGCGCAAGGCGCAATCACGGTTCAGGGCGAATTAATTCCAGTGCCTAACGACGACGATTCGCTGCGAGAGATCGCCCGTCGAACAAAAGGTGAGTTCTTCAGCGCTGGTTCCCTCGAGCAGCTCCGCGATGCCTATGGCTCACTGGAAGATGACATCGGTTACGAACTCAAGCGGGCCGAGAATCCGAGGCCCTATCTGATCGCAGCCTTCGCGATGCTGCTAGTGACCGTGGGCTCACTGCTTGTGACCAATCGTCGAATTCCGCAGTAGGGCTGGGTTAGGGTGCCGTCGTAAAGCGATTTGTATGGAACCCGATTGGCAGGAGACGCCGGGGGCATTGAGCAGTCGTCTTATGGAGTCCTCAGACTGCGCTACTAACATGATTAGCTATGTCTTCTGATAATTTTGACGCTATTTTGCTGTTGTCTTTCGGCGGTCCCGAAAAGATGGCCGATGTGCGTCCCTTCCTGGAGAATGTCACCCGCGGCCGCGGAATTCCGCCGGAGAGGTTGGACGAAGTCGGTGCACACTACGCGCACTTTGGCGGTAAGTCCCCGCTCAACGATTTAAACCGCGAAATTGTCTCCAACCTTAAGGCTGAGCTCACTCGCCGTGGCTATGACTTGCCTGTTTATTTCGGCAATCGCAATTGGCATCCGATGGCTGAAGACACCGCGGCAAAGATGGCTGATGACGGTGTTAAGCGAGCGCTCGTTTTCGCCACTAGCGCCTGGGGCGGCTACTCCGGCTGCCGCCAGTATCACGAAGACATTGCTCGGATGCGCGAATCTCTGGGCGACCGTGCTTTTGACATGGAGAAAATCCGGAGCTTCTACGATCATCCGCTCTTTATAAAAGCCTATGCAGACGCAGTGCGTGAGGCGTTTGCCAAGCTACCGGATGACCGCCGTGAGGACACCCGGCTTATTTTCACCGCTCACTCTATTCCGGTCTCTGCGGACAAGGCATCCGGGCCGGTAGAGCTCGGCGGAAATCTTTACTCCCGCCAGGTCAACGAAGCAGCACGGCTCGTCGCCGACGCAGTGGGTATCACCGACTTTGACGTCGTCTGGCAGTCCCGCTCTGGCCCGGAGCACGTGCCGTGGTTGGAGCCTGACATCGTCGACCACGTTGAAGCGAAGGTCGCCAACGGCCTCCGATCCGCAATAGTGTGCCCGATTGGCTTCATCTCGGATCATGTTGAGGTCGCCTGGGATTTGGATGCTGAGCTTCAGGATGAAATGGCTCATCACGACATCGTCATCGAGCGGGTCGCAACGCCTGGTCCGACGGCTACTTTCACCGACATGCTCGTGGAGCTCATCGAAGAGCGCATCGCAGATGTCAAGCCCCGCCGTCTGGGAAGTGAACCGCTACTCGGCTCGGCCTGCAACGGCGCCCCCTGCGCCGCATCCTGTTGTACCCCGGCAAAGCGCCGCCCACACTGATTCCTTTGGCGGCAATGGGGCCGCGGGGCAAGGCAAATCCCTAGCGAGTCCACTCCTGAATCGCGTATTCCACCGCGCTCATCCGCGCCTGCCGAATCTTCCGCCACAGCGGGATGAGCTGCGCATCAAACGCGGCGCTGCCGTGCCCCGACTCGCTGCCCTGTGCCACCGCCAGAATCGACGACACCCGATCAGCTCTGGCGAGCACTCCCAGTGCACGGCGTGGCACATCATCCGGCACAAAGGCCATGTCCAGGTGGTCATCGAGCATGCCGACCATCAGCCGGGGATCCACTTTCGGGGCACCACTGCTTGACGACGTCAGCGGTGAACGCGGCATCGCCGCAATCGTGGCAGCCGCAACCCGCGCCGCATCTGCCAGCTGTAAATCCGCCTCGCCAGGGGAGAGATAGGCCGGCTCGGGAATGTGGCCTTCCAGTGTGTACCAATGCCACTGCGGTAGGCCTGGCACCGGCGTTGTCACTGGTATGAGCACATGGTTCCAGCCCGGCTCCGCATCCGCAATCACAATGGCCGAGCCTGCTGCGCGTGCAGCTTCAGCGGCGTCGGTTCCCGCAGGCAGTGCAGGTGCATCACCGGGCCCGGAGAGAATGAGGCGGACGAGGGGACGGTGGTCACTGTGCCAATCTCCCGCTTCAGTAACCGCTCGAAGAAGGCGGAGCATGTCGCTTCGATCGAGATCAGCGTCGCAATCGATGACATTCGGAACCGTGGCGTCGGCAAGCACGAACGTCCCCGGAACTGACGTGGGTCCGCCGAGCGAGTCTAGCGCGTCGAGGAGATGATCGTAGTTTTCCAAACCCGACAACCACGCGCCCAGCCAAAGGGCGATGTGCTGAGTTGGACTCCAGACCTGGTCGAGAACACTGCGCTGCATAGTGCAGCTCATCCTAGTGCAGCGTGTCGTTGGTCCCGTAACCGATGCTGTTAATCTCAGTACCCATGAGCTTTCAAGACCCGTACCGCAATCAGGACGTGTTCGCTGGCGCACGTGGCCACCGCCGTCGTATCCCGCAGCCAGCACGCGAGGTGACAGCAGAAAATGGTGTTGTCGTCGAGGCGTCCTATGACGGATTCGTCGGTGCAATTATCGGGTTGGAGAAAACTTTCGACGGCTGGTGCGTCCGGCTGGAGGACCGCCACGGCAAGTCTCGGCTGTTTCCCATGCACGAGCGCGGTTTTCTCATCGACGGCAAACCTGTGACTCTGGTGCGCCCGAAAGCACAACCGAAAAAGCCCTCGCAGGATCTGTCGGCATCGGGCTCGCGCAAGGTCCACAACGTCAAGGCCAAGGTTGCTCTCCCCAGCCGTATCTGGGTCGAGGGTATTCATGACGCGGCAATCGTCGAGAAGGTGTGGGGCCACGATCTGCGTGTTGAGGGCGTAGTCGTGGAGTATCTGGAGGGCTTGGACAACCTTCCAGAACGCTTGGCCGAATTTGGTCCGGGTCCGAAGCGCCGCGTCGGAGTCCTGGCAGACCACTTGGTGGAGGGCAGTAAGGAAAGCCGCATGACTCAGCAGCTCGGCCCGCACGTGATGGTCACAGGCCACCCGTTTATCGATGTCTGGCAAGCGGTCAAACCCTCGTCGGTAGGCATCGAGGCATGGCCGGAAGTTCCCTACGGGGAGGACTGGAAGACAGGAATCTGCCGTCGCTTGGGCTGGGGAGACGACCCCAAGGAGGGCTGGCGACGTGTCTACGCAGGTGTACACACCTACCGTGATCTGGAGTCAGATTTGATTGGAGCAGTTGAGCGCCTGGTCGACTTCGTAACTGAGCCACATATGCAGTACTGACCCCGGAATACTGGCTCCACTCGCCCCACATTTGTTCTGCAAAGTAGGTAGGGTGAGGGCGTGATTCCTCTCCTTTGGCTCGGAGCAAGCCTCCTACTGGTTCTCGGTGAACTCGCAGTCGGAGATTTAGCACTGTTAATGCTCGGAGGTGGTGCACTGGCAGCGTCCGGTGCGAGCCAGCTTGGAGCGCCGCTTTGGCTATCAGTGGTTATCTTCGCCGTTGTGTCCGCCGCACTTGTGCTGACAGTTCGCCCTGTGTTGCGCAAAAAGATGGCAAAACCGGACAAGTCCGCCGAACTGGAGTCGCGTCCGGAACTGCTAGCGGGCCGTCATGCTGAGGTCATCGAGCCAGTTTCTTCGTCAGCGGGTCTGATTAAGGTCAACGGCGAGTTGTGGAGCGCGCGCAGTCTTCTGACTGCGCAGACCTTCGATGCGAAGGAAAGAGTCACGATTGTAGAGATTTCGGGCAATACCGCAGTAGTGGACAAGCTGCTCTGAGCAGTCAACTCACTTAAAGGGCGCTCGGAGCACTCTTAGTTACTGACCATTAAATAACTGACCACACAGTTTCTAGCTACGGGGGAATCTCATGGAAGGCTTTATCATCCTCGTCGTTTTCATTCTCGTGGTTGTTACCTTGGTTCTCAAAGCGATTGTCCTGGTCCCTCAGGGTGAAGCGGCAATCGTAGAGCGACTGGGACGATACACGCAGACACTGAATAGCGGCCTGAACTTCATCATCCCGATCATTGACCGAGTGCGCGAGAAGGTCGATACCCGTGAGCGTATGGTTACCTTCCCGCCACAGGCAGTGATCACCGAAGACAACCTGACTGTGGCTATCGATACCGTCGTGACCTTCCAGGTCAATGAACCGGATCGGGCAATTTACGGTATCGATGACTACATCTTCGGTGTCGAACAGATCACCACCGCAACGCTTCGCGACGTCGTGGGTGGCCTGACACTGGAAGAGACACTGACTTCCCGTGACTACATCAACCGCCGTCTCCGCGGCGAGCTGGACGAGGCCACTGCCAAGTGGGGTCTTCGTATCGCTCGTGTGGAGCTGAAGGCCATTGAGCCGCCACCGTCGATTCAGCAGTCGATGGAAAAGCAGATGAAGGCCGATCGCGAGAAGCGCGCCATGATTCTGACTGCGGAAGGTACCCGCGAAGCCGATATTAAAACTGCTGAGGGCCGTAAGCAGGCACAGATTCTCGCCGCCGAAGGTAACAAGCACGCAGCAATTCTGGCTGCTGAAGCTGAGCGTCAGGCAACCATTCTGCGCGCTGAGGGTACTCGCGCCGCTACCTACCTTGAGGCACAGGGTAATGCTCGCGCTATCCAGAAGGTCAACGCAGCTGTTAAGGCTTCACAGTTGACACCTGAGATTCTTGCCTGGCAATACCTGGAGAAGCTGCCTGAGCTGGCAAATAAGGACGGCAATACTGTTTGGATGATTCCGTCGCAGTTCGGCGACAGTCTCGAGAGCTTCGCTAGGGCTTTCGGCAAGAAGGATGCCGACGGTGTCTTCCGCTACGAGCCTCCGGCCGTGAGCCGAGAGACCAAGGAAGAGGCTGAGCAGGGCCGCGACGAGAACTGGTTCGACATGTCGACTAACCCGGAGTTGGCTCGTGCAGTTGCCGCGGCGAACGAGGTCGCTAACCGCCCGGTTGATGATCCGGTGGCTGCAGCAGCTGGTAATACCCCTGAGAGGAAGAAGAATCGCCGCGCTGATTCGGCTCAGCCCGCTCAGCCTGAACAGTTGGGTGGCCAGAACGGTCCGGCAGCGGTTGAACCTGCGACACCGGCTGCGCCCGCTGCGCCGGCCACACCGGCTGCGCCGTCGGTTCCTTCCGGCAAACGTGACCTGCCCTCGGCTCCTGGCACCGGCAATACCAATGCAGGCGGCGGTGCGCACTCCACCGATCGTCCAGATTTTTCAGGATGGTCACGTGACCCTTACGCCCCAGAAAATGGGCAGTAAGTTTTTATAACTCATCAGCTCGCTGGAGCAGGTGGACGGCCAGGTTCCATCCGGCCAGCTCCGCCTGCCAGCCAGCTGCTGCGAGGCGTTGATTGACGGCCTGCTTAGAAACTCCCAATTCTTCCGCGGCCTCTACCTGTGAATAACCAGCGCGAACCAAACCAGTTGCCTCGCGCCCTTCGGGGGACCTGCGAGAGATAACGTGGTGCAGCAATGTGAATGCTGCACCAATATCCTCCGAGTAGTCCTTACCACGCGGATCGTTAGTCCGAATGCGGGTTTTTACCGTACCGGCTCTGCCTCCCTTACCGACGACTGAGCTCGATGCCAGATGCGCTTGCTCAATGTCGTCCTGAGGACAAACACCGATACCTATCGCCCAGTCACCTGCGGCCAATAGCGCCAGCACAAGCGTGGTGACTCCCACAGCATTTTCAGGAGCTGCGCGAAGCTCTTCGATACCTGCAACCTCAACAGTTCCTACGCCTTCCAGGCCGGAAAGTGCCTGCGCAGAGGCCTGAACGTGATCTGCCCTGCGAGTAGATCGACCGCGATACCTGGCAAAGACTGAGTACATACGCTCTAGTCTAGCCCCACCCCTTGACAGTTGGGCTAAGACACGTTCCTTCGCTCCGCAAACTCACAGGCAACCAACACCAGCTCGCCGAAAAACTCACGCCTAGCTCAAGAGCGCCAAGCGGTGTTTTAACGTTTCGAAGAACCGGTTACGACAGGGAACTTGGCGTCCGCAAGAAGTCCCAGCAAACCAAGCACGAGCAGAATTCCCGTGGCCACCGCAAAGCGCACGTCGAAGCCGACCAACAGCGCGTCGCCAAGCAGAACGACGGCGAGTGTGTTCGGCGCCGAACCTAGGGCAGTGGCGATGATATACGGCACGATGCGTATCGACGACAGCCCACAGGCGTAGTTGAGAAACGAAAATGGCACGCCAGCAATCATGCGCAAGCTGAGCACTGTGAGCCAGCCGCGTTGCTCCAACCGATGGTCGAGACTGAGAAGACGGCGGTTGGTCAGGTGCGTGCGAAACCAATCGCGTCCCAAAAACCGCACAATGCATAGGGAGAGAAGGGCAGAAACCGTCGTCGCAGTAATTGCCAGCAGGAAACCGAGCACTGGCCCGAAGAGGATTCCGGAAGCCAAAGTGAATACGGTGCGGGGGATTGGGAACTGAGTCAGTGCAACGTATGCGAGGAAGTAGAGGAGCGGGAACCAGTCACCGGCATCGATGGACCACTGCCGGATGGTAGCGACCGTGGGAACATCGACGTACAGCGTGACGACGACCCCCACACCTACGGCTAGCACCAGTAGAACCTTTTTGAGTGTAGGGGTAATTCGCACATCGGATACGTTCACCCATTTGAGGTTACCGGGGATTGCGGGGAAGCGTGTGACCTGCGCATTGGAGGCTCTGCGAGGAGGGCTAGTCAGCGGCTAAAGGCGTTTGCCCATTATTTCACTAGGATGGGAATCAAGGTCACTATGCCTTAGCTCGAGCACTTGACGTGCCCGTCAGCACAAAACCGAACGTAAGGGTATTGCACAAATAGCTGAAAAGTTCAGTGCATGGACACTCGGGTGAGTCTTAGCGTCTGACTAGTGGCTCTTATTGACTATTGGAGGAAGCCAACGCCTTTAGATCCCTTTCCGTCGCGGAGAATTCGGAAATTGTCGCAGCCGAATTTCCTCGGCCGTGGATTGATAGGGGCGTTGCTTAGAACATGTAAGGGAGAAGGTCTGTCGTGACTGACCGAACGACCCCCGAATCACCTTCCACGCTGCCACCAAACTTCGAGGAATTGCAGAATTCCTGGTATCAGGGCGTGGCCAAGGTATTCGCGCGGGTGCACAAGCAAGACGTTGCAGATGTACCGCTCGATATTTGGAAACGACTGATTCAGACCACCTATGACGGTGTCGATGTTCGCCCGCTCTACACCCGCGCGGACGAGCTCGCGGAAAGCCCAGCTCCGGGCCAGTTCCCATTCGTCCGTGGCGCAAAGGTCACTTCGGACAACACCAACGGTTGGGGCGTTCGGGAAACCTTCGGTCGCCAGTACCCAGGTGAGGATGCACTTGACCCAAAGGCCGTCAACGAGACTCTGCTGACTGCCCTGGAAAACGGCACCACGGACATCCGCCTGGACTTCACCGGCTCCCTCGAAGCCGCTGATGTGCCGGCTCTGCTCAACAACGTCTACGTCGACCTTGCTCCGATTGCCGTGCATGCCGGTAAGAAGACTGCGCAGGTTGCGGAAGCACTGACGTCCTACATCGAGCAGGCAAACCCGACTAATCCGGACGCCGTCGCAGTCGAGCTTTCCGCGGCTCCGCTGACCTCCGCTTTTGCCGGTATTGACGATATTTCTCTCGACGAGGCCACGCAGCTGGCCGTCAAGGCGGCTAAGCAGCCGGGCGACGTCCGTGCCCTGCTTGTCGACGGCGTTGTTTTCTCCAACCTGGGTGCAAACAACATCCAGGAGATTGGCTACAGTCTCGCCGTTGGTGTCGCCTACTTGCGTGCGCTGACCGACGCGGGCTTGAGCGCTGAAGAAGCCCTCGGCCAGATCGCTTTCCGCTTTGCCGCTACCGACGACCAGTTCGACACCATTGCGAAGTTCCGCGCCGCTCGCGTTCTCTGGGCCCGCGTTGCTGAGGTTATCGGCGCCCCTGAAGCTGGCCGCGCTCCGATGCACGCCGTGACAGCCCCGGTCATGTTCAGCCAGCGCGATCCGTGGGTCAACATGCTGCGTGTGACTGTCGCCTCCTTCGCCGCAGGTGTCGGCGGTGCCTCCTCAGTTGAGGTTCTGCCGTTTGATTACGCAGTTGTCGGCGGCATGCCGAACGTCTCCAAGACTTTCAAGGCTCGCATCGCTCGCAACACCAATCTGTTGCTGCTGGAAGAGTCTCACCTTGGTTACGTCGCCGACCCAGCAGGTGGCTCCTACTTCGTCGAAGACCTGACCGAAGAAATGGCCGACAAGGCATGGGAGATCTTTACCGGCACTGAGGCCGGCGGCGGTTTCGCCTCCGCGGAGGCCGATATTCGCGCCGCCCTGGACGCTACCTGGGAAAAGCGCCGCGCCGACATCGCACACCGCCGCACCAAGGTCACCGCCATCAACGAGTTCCCGAACCTGGCTGAGGCCCCACTGGCTCCTGAGGCCCGCCCGGAGGGCGACCCGATTCGCCGTTGGGCCAGCGACTTCGAGGCGCTGCGCAACCGCTCCGATGACTTCCTGGCTGAAAAGGGCAACCGTCCGCTGATTGCCATGCTGCCGCTGGGTCCGCTGGCCAAGCACAACATCCGCACTGGTTTTACCTCCAACCTGCTGGCTTCCGGCGGTATCGCCGTCGCCAACCCCGGCCAGGTTGTGCCGGGCGAGGCAGGTTTCGAAGAGGCAGTGAAGGCCTCTCCGATTGTCGTGCTGTGCGCAGCCGACAGCGAGTACGAGGCCTCGGGCCAGGACGCTGTCAAGGCCGCCCGCGCCGCCGGCGCTAAGGAGGTCTTGGTGGCCGGCTCCGAGAAGAGCTTCGCCAATGCCGCTGAGGACGCTCGCCCCGACGGATACCTGAACATGACCATCGATGCTGTCGCGGAGCTGTCCCGACTGCTGAACGAACTGGGAGCGTGAAGGAAGTAATGACCACCATCCCAAATTTCGCTGACATCTCCCGCAACACCGACGACGCAGCCGCTGCCACCAACAAGGCAGCTGCCGCGGAAGCTGGTGAAGTGTGGACCATTCCAGAGGGCATCGATGTCAAGCGCGTCTACGATCGCGCTGACCGCGACGCCGCTGCTGCCGAGGGCCACCCGGTAGATTCTTTCCCGGGTATCGCCCCATTCATGCGCGGGCCGTACCCGACCATGTACACCAACCAACCGTGGACTATTCGCCAGTACGCTGGCTTCTCCACCGCAGCTGAGTCCAATGCCTTCTACCGCCGCAACCTCGCGGCCGGCCAGAAGGGCCTTTCGGTCGCTTTCGACCTGGCTACCCACCGTGGCTACGACTCGGACAACCCGCGTGTGTCTGGCGACGTCGGTATGGCCGGCGTGGCAATTGACTCGATTTACGACATGCGTGAGCTCTTCCAGGGCATTGACCTGGGCGGCGTCTCGGTGTCTATGACCATGAACGGCGCTGTGCTGCCGATTCTGGCCTTCTACATTGTCACCGCTGAAGAGCAGGGCGTTTCGACCGAGCAGCTGCGCGGTACGATCCAGAACGACATTCTCAAGGAGTTCATGGTTCGTAACACGTACATCTACCCGCCGAAGCCTTCGATGCGAATCATCTCCTCAATCTTCGAGTACACCTCGGCAAAGATGCCGAAGTTCAACTCGATTTCGATTTCCGGCTACCACATTCAGGAAGCCGGCGCGACGGCCGACCTTGAGCTCGCTTACACGCTTGCCGACGGCATCGAGTACCTGCGGGCCGGTATTGACGCTGGCCTTGAAGTTGATAAGTTCGCTCCGCGTCTGTCCTTCTTCTGGGGCATCTCGATGAACACCTTCACCGAGATCGCCAAGCTGCGTGCAGGCCGTATCCTCTGGTCTGAGCTAGTTGGCAAGTTTGGCCCGAAGAACCCGAAGTCGCAGTCCCTGCGTACTCACTCGCAGACCTCCGGTTGGTCGCTGACCGCTCAGGATGTCTACAACAACGTCGCGCGTACTGCTGTTGAGGCTATGGCCGCAACACAGGGCCACACCCAGTCGCTGCACACCAACGCACTGGACGAGGCCCTGGCACTGCCGACTGACTTCTCAGCCCGTATTGCTCGTAACACTCAGCTGCTGCTTCAGCAGGAGTCCAACACCACGCGTCCGGTTGATCCGTGGGCTGGTTCCTACTACATCGAGTGGCTGACTAATGAGCTGGTCAAGCGTGCACGCCAGCACATCGACGAGGTCGAAGAGGCCGGCGGTATGGCACAGGCCACCATCGAAGGCATTCCGAAGCTGCGTATTGAAGAGGCCGCAGCTCGTACGCAGGCCCGTATTGACTCGGGTCGTCAGGCTCTCATCGGCGTGAATAAGTACCAGGTCGAAGAGGACGAGGCCATCGAGGTTCTCAAGGTTGAGAACTCCCGCGTACGCCAAGAGCAGATTGACAAGCTGGCTCGCCTGCGCGCCGAGCGCGACGAGGAAGAGGTTCAGAAGGCACTGGCCGCTCTGACCGACGCTTGCCGTAACCCGGGTGAACCGGGGGACCTGGACAAGAACCTGTTGAAGCTCGCTGTCGACTGTGCTCGCGCCATGGCCTCCATCGGTGAAATCTCCGACGCCATGGAAGAGGTCTTTGGCCGCCATCAGGCCGAGATCCGTACTCTCTCCGGCGTCTACAAGGACGAAGTTGGCAAGGAGGGAGCCGTGTCCAACGTCTCCAAGGCCATCGCCATGGCCGATAAGTTCGAAGAGCAGGAAGGTCGCCGTCCCCGTATCTTCCTGGCCAAGATGGGCCAGGATGGTCACGACCGTGGCCAGAAGGTCATCGCGTCCGCCTACGCGGACCTCGGCATGGACGTTGACGTGGGACCGCTGTTCCAAACTCCGGAGGAGGCCGCCAAGTCGGCAGTCGACTCGGATGTCCACGTCGTCGGTGTTTCTTCGCTGGCCGCCGGACACCTGACGCTCGTTCCTGCCCTGCGCGATGAGCTGGCAAAACTGGGTCGTGAGGACATCATGATTGTTGTCGGTGGTGTTATCCCACCGGGCGACTTCCAGGAACTCTACGATGCCGGCGCCGCGGCTATTTACCCGCCGGGCACTGTCATCGCTGATTCGGCAATCGACATGATGACCAAGCTCTCTAACGAGCTGGGCCTCGACCTTGCCGTTGACGAAGAGTCCTAAATAACTACCGCATCCGCGCTGGGCTGACTGTTCAGCTCAGCGCGTTGTCGGAATTGAGAAGTAGCGATGAACGAGTATCTTGAAGAAAACCTGGGCACCCTCGTCACTACCGCTGGCACGGTCGTTGAGGGAAAGACCGCTGTAGCCCCCGAAGTCGTCCGCCGTGCGCGACGACGGATCGATGTCGACGACCTCTTTGAGGGCGTGCGGGCTGGAAACCGCACTAAGTTGGCCCGGGCAATCACGCTGCTGGAGTCGACTGCTCCGGCGCATAAGGTGCTGGCTCAGGAACTACTGGTGAAGTTGCTGCCATTTTCCGGCAAGGCCATGCGTGTCGGCCTTACCGGCGTCCCCGGCGTCGGTAAATCAACCACGATTGAAACCCTCGGACTGAAGCTGATCGAGGAGGGCCACCGCGTTGCAGTGCTGGCCATCGACCCGTCGTCGACGAAGTCCGGTGGTTCGATTCTGGGCGACAAGACCCGTATGTCCCGACTCTCGGCCGCGGATGAAGCCTTCATTCGTCCGTCGCCCTCTGCGGGCACACTCGGTGGTGTCGCCAAGGCAACGCGTGAGGCCATGGTGGTGCTCGAGGCCGCAGGCTACGACATTGTCATCGTCGAAACTGTCGGCGTCGGTCAGTCCGAGGTCGCGGTGGCCCAGATGGTGGATACGTTTGCGTTTCTGGCACTCGCCGGCGCTGGTGACCAGCTCCAGGGCATCAAGAAGGGTGTGCTGGAGATGGCCGACGTGATTTCTATCAACAAGGCGGATGGTAAGAACTTGCGCCCGGCAAAGCGCGCTGCGCGTGATCTGATGACGGCCATGAAGATGGTTCGTTCCTCAGACCAAGTCTGGACGCCACCGGTACTGACTATGTCGGCATTGGAGGACGACGGCATCGACAAGTTCTGGCAGGCCATCGAAGACCATGTCGAGGCTATGCACGAGAATCATCTCTTTGATGAAAACCGCGCTAACCAGCAGATTAAGTGGATGTGGTCCATGGTTCACGAGACGCTCTTGCAGCGGCTCAACACCAACGAGGCTGTGCAGACAGAGAGCACCCTGGTGGAAAAACAACTCCGCTCGGGGCTGCTCACACCGACGCTCGCCGCCCAGCGCATCATGGAGGCATTTGACCAGGGAAGGGCATCGAACGCCGGGCTCGCCAACTAGGTTCAGAAAGGCGCGGGGTTTTCGTCGTAAAGCGAGTAAAGCGGGCGTATCCGTGTGCGCCTACTGACCGCGGTGATGGGGCGGATCGCTGTAGAGCGTGTGTTCGGCGAAGTGGAGAGCGTTGACCACGAGGTTGGTAAGGTGCTCGTCGGGCTGAGAGTAGAAGCTAGACGTGCCCTCCTTGCGGGTCTGCACCATATTGGCCATGCGCAACTTCGCCAGGTGCTGAGAAATCGCGGGGACGGGGCGATCGAGCGCGCTAGCGATGGCGGTGACGGTCATCTCCCCGTCACGGAGGAGCGACAGGATCGAGAGACGCGTCTTGTCGGCCATCAACTTCAGTACGTTAGTGGCAACGTCGAGCTCGGTGCTCGTAGGAGCCTTCTCAGTCATTTGGAGGGGTAGTCCTTTCGAAGTCGACATGCCAAACGCTTGCGATGTTCAATGAGTTGAACCTTACTACGTATTGATACCAGTATTCAATTTCAGATGTCACAATAGGCTGTCACGAAAAGGGGAGAGTGCACCTAAGGGGCCGCGACCAAAGGTACTGAAAATTCCTTC
This sequence comes from Corynebacterium sp. LK26, assembly GCF_014335085.1. Taxonomy (NCBI): domain Bacteria; kingdom Bacillati; phylum Actinomycetota; class Actinomycetes; order Mycobacteriales; family Corynebacteriaceae; genus Corynebacterium; species Corynebacterium sp. LK26. Next base: position 119,161 of record NZ_PDHB01000001.1, on the reverse strand, counting down.
AGTAATATCATCTGCATGGATTGGTTGATGGGTACCTTCCCGTGGCTGGTGGAGGACTTAACGTGGTGGCAAGTACTATTTTTCGCACTCGACTACACGATTAAGTTCATCGCGATTGGATGGGTGCCGGAAAACCGAAGCCCATCGGCTTCGACGGCGTGGCTGCTGCTGATTCTGCTGATTCCATTTATCGGCCTACCTCTGTTCCTCTTCCTGGGCTCGCAGCAGATTACGGGCCGTCGGCATGAGGTACAGGCACTGGCACAGGAGCTCATTGCGGAACGTACCGAGCATCTGCCCGACGTACCGGACGATGCCGAGATAGAAGATGACGTTGTCAACGTATTCAAGCTCTCGCGCCAGCTCACGGGAATGCCGGCAATTGCCAGCGCGGAAAAGGGACTTTTCACCGAATTCGACGCCTCCATTGACCGCATGATTGAGACCATCGATGCGGCCCAGAAATCAATCCACGTGCAGTCCTACATCTTTGCACTGGATTCCAGCACGGAGCCTTTCATACAGGCTCTTGAACGCGCGCACGACAGGGGACTAGAGGTCAAGGTACTGGTCGATCCAATTGGTTCGTGGAAGTACCCCGGCTACTACAAGCTGAAAAAGCGCCTGGACCAGGCTAAAATCTCCTGGCACCCGATGCTGCCCGTGAGCTTGCTGAAGCTCACCTGGCGCCGCCTGGATCTGCGTAATCACCGCAAGCTCGTAGTTGTTGACGGCGACATTGTATTCATGGGCTCGCAGAATTTGATTGAGCCCGAATATCAGAAGAAAAAGAACCATAAGATCGGCCGTCGCTGGGTGGACACGTGGATTGAGCTCGAGGGCGATATTGCGCTGGCCTTCGACGCAATTTTCGCGGTTGATTGGACCAGCGAGCTATACAAGACCCCAGACGCCACCAGGGACTATTCACTCCACAACACCGAAGTCAACGACAACTACAACGTTGTCCAGGTGCTGCCGTCGGGTCCGGGCTTCAGCACGGAGCCGAACCTGCGCGTCTTCAATAACATGATCTACCAGGCACACGAGCGGATTATCGCCGTCAGCCCGTACTTCGTCCCCGACGAATCCATGCTCATGGCGCTGACCTCTGCCGCATATGGAGGCATCGACGTCCAGCTCTACGTCAACGAAGAGTCCGATCAGTTCATGGTCGGCCACGCGCAGCAGTCCTACTACCAGGCACTGCTAACCGCTGGCGTGAAGATCTACCGCTATCCGGCGCCTGCGGTCCTGCACTCCAAGTTCATGGTTATCGACGACCGCATGGCCATGTTCGGCTCCTCCAATCTGGATATGCGCTCGTTCGGCCTCAACTACGAGATCACGCTTCTTTCCGCCGCCGGTTCCATCGTGGACAAACTGATCATGCTTGCCGACGAGTACCGCGACAAATCTTTCCTGCTCACCCAGGAGGAATGGAATGACCGGCCCCTTCGTCAGCGCTACCTGGACTCTGTTTTCCGCTTGACCTCGGCGCTGCAATAGGGCAGTCCCATTGGTCCGACAGACAAAGCAAAAATCCCGAGAGCTGCACTAATTGCAGTTTCTCGGGATTTATCTTGTGTCCGGAGGGGGACTTGAACCCCCACGCCCGTTAATAGGGCACTAGCACCTCAAGCTAGCGCGTCTGCCATTCCGCCACCCGGACCGGGTAGGAAGCACTTCCGTGCTGACCTGTGATACTGTATCCCGACTACATAATGAAACACAAATTGGCAGGTCAGAGGGGCATTAGCGCGCCAAACCTGGGTGTAATTACATCAGCGGTGTTAGCCCCGCATCCGCCTTGGATTCGCACTGAGAATCAGGCCCTGCAGATAGGGAGTCTTGTAAAGTCCCTGCAGCGCGCTCATAAAGTAGGCACACTGGTAGTTATGACTACGAATTCCAACGACACCGCAAACGACACTGCAAATGCTCCGGTTTTCCCGGGCCCAGATCCGTACGCACCGCTGAAGGATTTGCCAACCTTCGAGCTGTCCTCGCCAGATATCAAGGACGGCGTGAAGATTGCAGATGAATTCCGCGCTCCGTCGAATGTTTCCCCACAACTGGATTGGGCAAATCTGCCGGAGGGCACTAAGTCCATTGCCGTGACCTGCTTCGATCCGGATGCTCCGACCGCTTCGGGCTTCTGGCACTGGGCTGTCTTCAACATTCCAGCGACCGAAAAGGGTCTGCCACAGGGAGCTGGCTCCGAAGACGGCTCTAAGCTGCCAGAAGGCGCTATCCAGCTTGTCGGCGACTCGGGCATGCGTGGTCACTACGGAGCTAACCCACCGGCGCAGCATGCCCCACACCGTTACATGTATGCGGTGCACGCGGTCGACGTGGAGAAGCTTGAAGTTCCGGAAGATGCGACGCCGACCGTGCTTGGCTTCAATCTGTACCTCCACTCGATTGCGCGTGCCATCATCACGCCGTGGTGGGAGAACGTCGGGGAGTAGGGATACGACGCCCACACGGGCAACTCAACCGACCGGGCACGCTACTCATACAGAAAACCCCGGGGCCAGCGCCTTCATGGCCGCTGGCCCCGGGGTCACGTGTTTATTGGGTTAGGAAGCCTCAACGGCTTTCAGCAATTAACCACGCCACGGCAGACCACAGCCGACTGCCTCCGAAATGGAGTAGAATCCCTGAGCTCGAATCTGGCGAGCCAACCCTTGGTGAATGTCACGAATCCAGTCTGGACCGCCATAAATCAACGGTGTGTAGCCCTGCAGTAGGGATGCGCCGTTGGCAATCCGCTCCCACGCCTGCTCAGCAGTTTCAATGCCGCCGACGCTGATGAGAACTAGTTTGTCTCCGACGCGCTCGTGCAGCAGCTTCAGCACCTCTAGTGACCGAGCTGCCACAGGAGCACCCGAGACTCCACCGGCCCCCATCTCCGCGACCTCATCCGCGGGCGTACGCAGACCCTCACGAGAAATGGTGGTGTTGGTAGCCACAATGCCTGCCAGCCCCAGGTCAACAGCCAGGTCAGCAACTGCGATGACATCATCGTCGGAGAGATCAGGAGCAATCTTGACCAGCACCGGCGAGTCGGTCTCCTCAGTCACCGCTGCCAGAATCGGGCGCAGTGACTCCACCGCCTGAAGGTCGCGCAGACCCGGCGTGTTCGGTGAGGAGACGTTAACAACAACGTAGTCCGCCAAGCCGCCGAGCTGGCTAGCCGATTCTCGATAGTCATCGACGGCCTCTTCCAGCGGAGTCACCTTGGTCTTACCAATGTTGATACCAATCACGTCGTCACTGCGACGCGCCCGCAAGTTCTCCGCTACAGCAGCGGCGCCGGGGTTGTTGAAACCCATACGGTTCAAAATGGCGCGATCTTCCTTCAGACGGAACAGACGCGGGCGATCATTGCCCGGCTGCGGCTTGGCAGTCACGGTTCCCAGTTCCGCGTAGCCAAAACCAATTGGCCCCCAGCAATCCGGGGCAATAGCAGCCTTGTCGAAGCCCGCGGCGAGCCCCAGCGGACGCGGGAAGTCCACACCGAACACGGTTTGACGCAGCACAGCATCGTCAACAACGAGTAACTTGCTCACCGCCCGCTGTAGACTCTCCGACTTCTGCAGCCCCTTCAGGGTCTTCGAGATGGCCTCGTGAATCTGCTCCGGTGGGACCTGGAACATTGCCTTTAGCGCGAGTTGATAGGACTTGGCGCGAAGTTTCGAAGGCATCTACTTAGTCTCTCCCTCGGAGTCGTCTGCTCCCTTGGTGTCACCTGCACCGGTCGGTAGTTTATCGGCTGGTTCCCGAACCGACATCTCCTCACGAATCTTCTCTGCATCCTGCTTGAAATCAGCAATTGCCTTATCGACGTCCGCGGAGTCAAAAATCTGGGCCCCGTCACCGGTAGCCGAGAAGACGCCAATCTGGCCATCCTCGGTGGCAACAATCGACTGTGGATCTGCAACCGTGTTGATGTCCGCGACCTTGACTGGGGTACCCGAGCTGATGTCGTAGCCCGTGAGCTTGTTCACCTTCGTCGAAGTCACCCAGACAATTCCGCGCGATTCATCGACCGCTACCGCCCACGGAGCCTCCGGGGCCGGAGCTGCCTGGTGGAGGCGAATGACGTCAGTGGCAGTGTAAATAAGAAGCTGGTTGCCCTTGGTGTCTGCGGCAGCAATGACATGATCACCGGAAGCTACCTTGCCGACGCCGATGCCCGCACGCAGCGCAGAGCCAGCGCGAGACTCATCGAGCTTGAGCTCATGCACCGAAGTCTCCGGACGGTTGACCTCTAACAGCTTGACGTCCGCGTCATTGTCCGCTTTGGGAATCTCAACGAGCTGCGAACCGTTATTGGCAGCCTTGAAGTCACTGGCCAACTCGCCATCAGCGCCGAACACATCGACGACATTGCTATCCGCATGGGCACCGATGATGCGACCGCCTTCCAGGCCAACTGCGGCGGAGTAGTTGGTGCCACGGCCGACAACGGCCGTTTCCGTAGCCTGGTCAGTAATGACGTGGATGCCATCTTCACACGGCAGCAGAGCGTTAGGGCCGCCCGGCGCGAGCTCACCACACTTCGCGTCCAGCTTCATTGATCGCTCAATTGGGTTATTCAGCGGACCGGCAAAGATCTTGTCCCCGGCCTTCAGGACAACTCGGTCGCCGACCAACACGGCATCGGTAACGTCCTCATCAATCTTCTTGGCTCTACCGATAGCAGTATCGGGAGCAGCGGGTGAAGCGGCCGGCACTGGCGTGGCGTTGCCCATTCCGGCATCGATGTCTCCTTCCACATCGGAGGAGCACCCTGCCAGGACCACTGCGCTAGCGGAAAGCCCCGCTAGAAGGGAGGTTATGACACGTCGACGACTGTTTTCACTCACGCTATAGAAACTACCACCCCGGCCTGATTACTTTGTGGACGCCTCCAGCCGTGGGAGGCTCTCGCATTCGTTGTGCCTTATAAGTCTTTATAAGAATGCGGTTACTGATTACAGCGTGACGTCGTCAAGCGCGTTGCAAATCTGCGGTGGCAGCGTGAGTTGTTCGGCGGTGAGGTTTTCGCGTAGCTGAGCGCGGTCTCGAGCGCCAACGAGGATCGAGGTGACGCCCGGCCGATCGCGTGCCCAGGAAATCGCTGCGACGGCAGCACTGACGCCGAGCCCCTTGGCTGCGGTGGTCAGCGCGCCTGCAACCGTGACGCCGCGCGTGTCGAGATAGTCCTGTACCTCTGCGTCGGCGTGTTCGGAAGCAGCGCGGGAGTCCTCGGGAATGATGTGCTGGTATTTGGCGGTCAAAACGCCTTGGGCCAGTGGGGCGCCACCGATAAAGCCGAGCCCCAAATGCTCACAGGCGGGCAGTAGTTCAGCCTCAGGGCTTCGCTGGAGCAGCGAGTACTCATGCTGTGCGAACACCGGAGCGATTCGATCCGCGGCGGCATGCGTCACCGCCGCCTGCCAACCGCTGTATCCACGCACTCCGGCGTAACGTACTTTCCCCGTGAGCACAGCCCATTCCAGGGTATCGGCGACCTCTTCCGGTGGGGTCAGCCCATCCCAGTAGCCGGGCGACCACAGATCAATGTGTTCGACGCCGAGGCGTGCGAGCGTATCGTCGAGGTCCTTTTGCAGTGTCTTACGCGAGCAGTCCACGCGCCTGCCGACGGGCCGCTCGGGGTGTATGCCAGATGCGACCGAGAGCACCAATTCGTCGGCGACACCGCGCTTTGCGATGACTGCACCCAGCATGTCGGCAACAGTGTCGCCGCCGTGGAGTGGGGAAGCGTCGACAAGGTTGCCTCCGGCGTCGAGGAAGTCCGTCAGGATGCGTCCGGCTTCGTCTTGCCTGGTACCCGCACCCCAGGTGGCCGTACCCAGCCCCAAGGCGGAGACGCGTAAACCGCTGTTGCCCAGAATTCGTTGTTGCACGATTTTTACTTTAGGACACCCGTGTGCGGTCGCGGGAAAAGTTCCGCGGGAGAGGTCTCGCTATCGCCGCACCGAAACCTCGCTATAGCCACAACACAAACCGGACGAGTAGCCTATACACCCGTGACTATCATGACGACACTAAGCGCCTCAGCGGATACCGCTGCCGATACCGCCGGCACCGGCATGACCTGGGCGCAGATGATCATCCTGTCCGTAGTGCAAGGTTTGACGGAATTTCTCCCGGTGAGTTCCTCGGGGCACCTTCGGATTGTCTCCGAGCTGCTGTGGGGCCAGGACGCCGGCGCATCCTTCACCGCTGTGGTGCAGCTTGGTACCGAATTGGCTGTGTTGGTGTTCTTCGCTAAGGACATCTGGCAGATCCTCACTGGCTGGTTTGCCGGTCTGTTCAATAAGGAAGCCCGCGGTTTCAACTACCGCATGGGGTGGATGGTGATTGTCGGCACGCTGCCGATTGCCATCATCGGCGTGCTGGGGAAGGACCTCATCCGCGATAACCTGCGCAATCTCTGGATTACAGCCGCTGTGTTGGTGCTTTTCTCCTTTGTCTTTATCGCCGCAGAGAAGTTCGGCCGTCGTGAGCGCAACTATGAAGAGCTGACCATGCGAGATGCCATCGTCATGGGTTTCGCGCAGTGCCTGGCGCTCATTCCGGGTGTGTCGCGCTCGGGCGGTACGGTGTCTGCCGGCCTGTTCTTGCACTTGGACCGAGAGGTTGCAACGCGCTTTTCCTTCCTGCTGGCTATCCCCGCTGTTTTCGCTGCTGGAATTTTTTCGCTTCCAGACGCGTTTGACCCTGCGGCGGGACAGGCCGCTAGTGGAGCGCAATTGGCCATCGGTACGCTGATTGCCTTCGTCGTCGGCTATGCGTCTATTGCATGGCTGCTGAAGTTCGTGTCGAACCACTCCTTCGCTTGGTTCGCCGCGTACCGCATCCCGGTCGGTTTGATTGTTATGGTGTTGCTCGGCTTCGGCACGATCAACGCTGTTTAGTGAGGTAGTGAGTATTTAATGCATTCGTGGCCCCAACCACAGGTTCCCAGTCTCGGCGATGCGCGTTTCGATGTGTTCAACCGCGCCAGCAATACAGGTAAGGCGCATTCGCTTGACGACGAAAGCTCAACATCGGTACCCCTACGCCTCTACGACACCGCGGATCAGAAGGTCTCCCAGGTGGAAGCGGGACCGGAGGCGACCATGTACGTGTGTGGCATCACACCCTATGACGCCACGCACCTGGGGCACGCAGCAACCTACCTCACCTTTGATCTGATTTACCGTCAGCTGCTGGATAATGGACACTCGGTGCATTACGTGCAGAACATCACCGATGTCGATGACCCGTTGTTCGAACGTGCGGAGCGCGATGGGGTGGACTGGCGCGAGCTGGGCACCTCGCAGATTGATTTGTTTCGCTCGGATATGGAAAACCTGTCGGTGATTCCACCGCGCGACTACATCGGCGCCATTGAGTCCGTGGGCGAGGTCGTGGAAATGGTCGAGAAGCTGCTGGAGAATGGCTCGGCCTACCAGCTCACCGATGACGAGTACCCGGATGTGTACTTCCGCAAGAGTGCCACTGAGAACTTTGGTTACGAGTCCAATTACTCGGCAGAGCAGATGGCGGAGTTCTTTGCGGAGCGCGGTGGCGACCCGGATCGCCCGGGCAAGGAGGACCCACTGGACGCGCTGGTGTGGCGTGCCGCTCGCCCCGGGGAGCCAAGCTGGGAGGCTCCTTTTGGTGCGGGCCGGCCGGGTTGGCACATTGAGTGCTCGGCGATTGCCACCAACCGCCTGGGTAAGAGCTTCGACATTCAGGGCGGTGGCTCGGATCTCGCGTTCCCGCACCACGAGTTCTCGGCGGCTCACGCTGAAGCCGCTACTGGCTGTGCACGTATGGCGCGCCATTATGTTCACGCTGGCATGATTGCGCTCGACGGCGTGAAGATGTCCAAGTCGCTGGGCAACCTGGTGTTTGTCTCCAAGCTGGTGGCCGCCGGCGTCGACCCGAGTGCTATTCGCATTGGCGTCTTCGCCAGCCATTACCGCTCTGATCGCGATTGGTCGGACGAGGTGCTGGAGGCGGCCAAGGCACGTCACGAGGCCTGGCGTGCGGCTTGCGCAACTACAAAGACTGCCACCGATGAGAAGGCTGTGAGCGCAGCAGCGGCACTGGTTGCCGATGTGCGCGCAAGCCTGGCCAATGACCTGGATACGCCGGCTGCTCTGGCCGCTATCGATGCCTGGGCTGCGGAGTGGTCCTCGGATACCAGCAACAAGGCAGATGCTGGCACAGTAACCGGCGCAGCGGGTGCCGGAGAATTCGTTGCCGCCGCGCTGGACGCGCTGCTTGGCGTTAAAATTTGAGCATGAGCAACTCAGATCTGTCTGCTGTCGAAGTAACGCAAGAGAACATCGATAAGCTAGTTGCCGATTTGCGCATGTTTGCCACCGGCAGCTACCTGCAGCCCGAGGAACGCGAGTTCTGGGAGCCACTTTTTGACGAATCGGTAGCCGACCAGGTCGGGGAAGCCCTCCGTGAGGCCGCCGCTGGTATTGATCAGGCGGCGGAACTGGCCGTCGATAAGCGAGAAGAAGCCGCAACGCAGGCGGTAGAGAACTGCCTACAGCGCGTGGCTGCGATTGAGCATGAGCACGGTGGCTCGATTTTTGATGAGGAGCTCGACGAGATTCTCGCGATTATCAATTCCGCAACGAAGGCTGTCGGTTTGGACCTGCCTGCGGTGAAGGCGGAAAGCTACTTTGAGATGGAATAACCAGCCCGATTAACGGCGCGGTTATGAAAGTAGACTAAGGTGTCTATTCATGACTGATCGCCACTCTTCCGAGTTCCTCACCGCACTGCACAGCCGTGTACTCATTGGCGATGGCGCCATGGGTACCCAGCTGCAGTCTTTTGACCTCGACGTTGACGCGGACTTCCTCGGCTACGAGGGCTGTAATGAGATTCTCAATGACACTCGTCCCGACATCATCGAGACGATTCACCGGCGTTATTTCGAGGCCGGCGCCGACCTGGTGGAAACCAATACCTTCGGCTGCAACTTCCCGAACCTCGCGGATTACGACATTGAAGACCGTATCCAGGAGCTAGCGCACAAGGGCACCGCAATCGCCCGCAAGGTCGCTGACGAAATGGGGCCGGGGCGCGAGGGTATGCGACGCTTTGTCCTCGGTTCGCTGGGCCCGGGCACGAAGCTGCCGTCTTTGGGGCACGCTCCGTACGCTCAGCTTCGCGACGCTTACACGGAGGCCGGACTCGGCATGATTTCCGGTGGCGCGGATGCGTTTTTGATTGAGACCTGTCAAGACTTGCTGCAGGTCAAGGCAGCAGTCAATGGCGTCAAGGCCGCCATGCGACAGGCTGACAAAAAGATTCCGATTGTCGTCCACGTGACTGTCGAGACCACAGGCACCATGCTGATGGGCTCGGAGATTGGTGCAGCCCTGGCAGCGCTGCAGCCGCTGGGTATCGACATGATTGGCCTAAACTGTGCGACCGGCCCGGACGAGATGAGCGAGCACCTACGCTACCTGTCCAACTTCGCCTCCATTCCGGTATCGGTAATGCCGAATGCGGGTCTGCCAGTGCTGGGTAAGAACGGTGCGACCTACCCGCTGACCGCCCCAGAGCTGGCCACAGCGCTGCGCGGCTTTGTTGAAGAGTTTGGCCTGGCGATGGTCGGTGGCTGCTGTGGTACCACACCGGAGCATGTTTCCGCTGTTCGCGATGCTATTACCGGTGCAGGCGCTTACGCTGAGCAGGGCCCTGCTGTTCAGGCAGCACGCCCATCGACGGATCCGGATGCAAAGCCAATCGATGAGGTCGCTTCTCTGTACTCGGCAGCCCCGCTGACGCAGACAACCGGCATCACCATGATTGGTGAGCGCACCAACGCCAACGGTTCCAAGGCTTTCCGCGAGGCCATGCTGGCCGGCGATTGGGAGAAGTGCCTTAACACCGCCCGCGGTCAGGTCACCGATGGCGCACACATGATTGACCTGTGTGTGGACTACGTGGGGCGCGACGGTCGCGATGACATGGCAACCCTGGCATCGCAGATCGCCACCTCGGTGACGTTGCCGGTCATGCTGGACTCCACGGAACCGGAGGTTTTGAAGACTGGCCTGGAGCACCTCGGTGGTCGCTGCGCGGTCAACTCTGTGAACTTTGAAGACGGCGATGGCCCGGACTCGCGTTACCAGCGCATTATGCGCCAGGTTGTTGAGCACGGTGCTGCCGTGGTCGCTTTGACTATCGACGAAGAAGGTCAGGCGCGTACAAAGGACAAGAAGATTGAGATCGCCGAGCGTCTCATCGCCGACATCACCGGCACGTGGGGACTGCGCGAGCAGGACATTATTGTCGACTGTCTGACTTTCCCGATTTCCACTGGCCAGGAGGAAACTCGCCGCGACGGCATCGAAACCATCGAAGCCATCCGCGAACTTAAGCGTCGCCACCCGAACGTGCACACCACGCTCGGTCTGTCCAACATTTCCTTCGGTCTGAACCCGGCGGCTCGCCAGGTACTCAACTCGGTGTTCCTCAACGAGTGCATCGAGGCCGGCCTGGACTCCGCCATTGCCCACAGCTCCAAGATCTTGCCGATGAACAAGATTGACAACAAGCAGCGCGAAGTCGCTCTCGATATGGTGTACGACCGCCGTCGTGAAGCGGGACACCCCGACGGGGAGTACGACCCACTGCAGGTATTCATGGAGCTCTTTGAAGGAGTCTCCGCCGCTGACGCGAAGGACGCCCGGGCCGAAAAGCTTGCCGCCATGCCGCTGTTCGACCGCCTGGCGCAGCGCATCATCGACGGTGAGCGCACGGGTATCGAGGCTGACCTCGATGAGGGCATGAAGGAAAAGGAACCGCTGGCGATTGTTAACGAGGACCTGCTGCGTGGCATGCAGACCGTTGGTGACCTGTTCGGTTCCGGCCAGATGCAGCTGCCATTCGTGCTGCAGTCGGCCGAGACGATGAAGGCCGCGGTGGGCTACCTCGAGGGCTTTATGGATGCCGAGGATGCCACGGGCTCCAAGGGTTCGATTGTGCTGGCCACGGTGAAGGGCGATGTCCACGACATCGGCAAGAACCTGGTGGAGATTATTCTCTCCAACAACGGCTACACCGTGCATAACCTGGGCATTAAGCAGCCGATCGCTACGATTCTGTCCGCCGCCAAGGAACTGGATGTCGACGCCATCGGCATGTCCGGCCTGCTGGTGAAGTCCACTGTGGTGATGAAGGACAACCTGCTGGAGATCAACTCCGCCGGCGATGCCACCCGCTTCCCAGTACTGCTCGGCGGCGCCGCGCTGACGCGTAGCTACGTGGAAGACGACCTGTCCGAGCTCTACCACGGCGATGTCTACTACGGCAGGGATGCCTTCGAAGGACTGCGCATCATGGACGAGCTGATGGCAGCTAAGAAGGGCCTCGGCCCAGACGAGAATTCGCCAGAGGCCATTGCTGCCCGCGAGAAGAAGGAAGCTCGCCGCGCCCGCCGTGAGCGCTCCAAGCGCATCGCCGCGCAGCGCGCCGCCAAGGCTGCTGCTGAAGCCCCCGAGGTGCCGGAGCGTTCCGATGTCGCCGCTGATGTCCCCGTTGCGACACCGCCGTTCTGGGGAACCCGCATTGTCAAGGGCCTGCCCCTCGACGACTACCTGACCACCCTCGACGAACGCGCTCTGTTCATGGGGCAGTGGGGTCTGCGCGGCACCCGCGGCGACGAGGGACCGAGTTACGAGGAACTGGTCGAATCCGATGGTCGTCCACGCCTGCGCGCATGGCTGCAGCGCCTGCGCGCCGAGAACATCCTCCAGCATGCGGCTGTCGTCTATGGCTACTTCCCAGCAGTTTCTGAGGGCGATACCGTACACGTACTGCCGCTACCTGCGGAAGGGGAGCAGCCCGACCCCGCGGCAGAGCCAGTGGTGTCCTGGACCTTCCCGCGCCAGCAGCGTGGTCGCTTCCTATGCATTGCTGACTTCATTCGCTCGCGCGAAGATGCCATCGCCGCAGGACAGTCCGACGTCATGCCGTTCCAGCTGGTGACCATGGGACAGCCCATCGCTGACTTCGCCAACGATATTTACGCCAAGAACGAATACCGCGACTACCTGGAGGTTCACGGTATCGGCGTGCAGCTCACCGAGGCGCTGGCCGAGTACTGGCACCAGCGCATTCGCTCCGAGCTCGCGTTCTCCGACGGCACAAGTGTTGGCGCGGAAGACTCCGACGATACCCAGGACTTCTTTGACCTGAAGTACCGTGGCGCTCGTTACTCCTTCGGCTATGGTTCCTGCCCGGATCTGACCTTCCGTCAGGGCATGATTGACCTGCTGCAGCCGGAGCGCATCGGCGTGGAGCTCTCTGAGGAGCTCCAGCTGCACCCAGAGCAGTCCACCGATGCGTTCGTGCTCTACCACCCGGAAGCGAAGTACTTTAACGTGTAGCTTCGCGTTATCCCTGCGGTCGCACCAGCAAGGTCTGCATGCTGCGGCCGATGGGGCCGTGCACATCGTAGAGCTCGCCCGCGGTCATGCCGATTCCGTCCGGCCCAATGGAACCGCGGGCGGCGATGCCCACCCAGCCGCCGTCTTCCGACTGCAACTCCGATTCCGCCGACTTCTCCGAGGCGCCGAGCTGGGGGAGTCGGTGCAGGTGAACCACTAAGTCGGTATTCATAAACGCCCACTGGTGCGGGCTCAGCGTGGCCCCGATACCGTTGGCGGTATCAGCTACCTGCATGACTCGCTCCACCGCAGTCGGCTCCTCCCCGAGCACGATTGGGTACTGCGCGCGAACCCAGTGAATTTGCGTCTCGGCCAGCTCTTCCGTCGCGCCGGCGCGGGCTTCAATTGATTCGATGTAGCCGCCACTCCAATCGTCGGTAAGCGGAATGTACTCGGCGCTGCATTCCTCGGGCCCGGGCACCTGCTTGTCGAATGCACGCTCAATATCCCGCGTATCCGCAGTGGCCATCATCCATGCGGACGCCGTGGCAACTGGCCGCCAGGCACCCTTGACGTCGGCAAGCAATTCGGCTTCGACCTTGGCGATTTGCCGCCCCGGGCGCGAGACCCATGAGCGCGCGCGGAGCTCCGTGTACGGTACAGCCGACAACAGATCCACGGCGATGCGAGTAATACGCATCCCCTCGCTTTCCAGACGGCGGCGCTCCAACATGCGCGTCAGCAGCGCCGACGGCGGCGCACCGTGCTGAAACGGCCCCCACGCCCCATAAGTGAAGCTAGTGGGCATGAAGCGCTCGTAGCTGAGCTCGCCTTCGGTGACCGTCCCTAGCGGAATGAAGTATGCCTCGGGTTGGTCGATAGCCTGGGCGAGCGAATCTTCAGTGGTTGTCATAGCGAGTCGATGCCTTTCATTCACGCGGAACACGTTCATGCGGTGGTTTCATGCAGCACCGCAACATACTTTCCTTCCTGAAACTCTAAACCTTCATCCGACGGTTTTGCTGACATAATCGCTAAATGCTTGATTGCCTGGCATAGTCGCATGGTGTGAAAGCAATTTTGTGGGACATGGACGGCAGCCTCATCAACACGGAACCTCTGTGGGAGATTGCCACGTACGACCTCTCGGAATTCGTAGGCCGTCGCCTGACTCCGGAGTTGCGCATGCAGTGCGTCGGCAACACGCTCTGGGACACGCTGTCGATTTGTGCTGATCATGCGGGACGCACGCTTGACGACGAGCTGTTTGCCTCGGGCTCCCAATTCGTCGAAGGTCGCTTCACAGAATTGGTTCTAGAACATGGGGTGGAGTGGCGCCCGGGTGTGCCGGAGATTTTGGACCAGGCCCGAGCTGGTGACATTCCGGTGGTGTTGGTGACCAATACCCGTCGGCACGTGGCGCAACCCTGCATTGATGTCATGGGGGAGCAGCACTTCGCCGCAACAGTGTGTAGCGATGAGGTGGCCAACGGCAAACCGGCACCGGATCCGTACTTGCGTGGCGCAGAGCTAGCCGGATTTGCGCCAGAGGACTGCCTGGCTATCGAAGATTCCTCAACGGGGGTGCGCTCTGCACTCGCTGCGGGATGCACGGTGGTGTGGAATCCAATGCCGGATGTGAGCGTTTCGCAGGCTGATGTGGGGACGTTAGTACCCCCGGCGCGCTTCATTTCGGGCAATTTGGATACCTCGAATTTGGGCTTATTGCGGGCTGCTTTCGCGGGCGAGTAGACGACATGGAACAATAGACCGGGTGAAGAACTTTGATGACCTGTTTGCAGAGCTGAAGGAAAAAGCACAGTCGCGCCCCGAGGGATCGGGCACAGTCAAGGCGCTGGACGCTGGTGTGCATTTCCAGGGCAAGAAAATTGTCGAAGAGGCCGGTGAGGTCTGGCTTGCAGCTGAGCACGAATCTGACGAAGCCCTCGCAGAGGAGATTTCGCAGCTGTTGTACTGGCTGCAGGTGGTCATGGTCGGTCGCGGGCTGAGCCCCGAGGATGTTTACAAGTACCTGTAGGAGAAATCAACACCATGCTGCGTATTGCCGTGCCCAACAAGGGATCGCTGTCCGAGGCGGCAGTCGAAATCCTGAAGGAAGCTGGCTACCCGGGTCGAGGCGACTCCAAGAGCCTGACCATCCACGACGAAGCCAACGACATTGAGTTTTTCTTCCTCCGCCCGAAGGATATTCCTATCTACGTTGGCAACGGCCATCTGGATTTGGGCATCACCGGCCGCGACCTGGCCGCTGACTCGCTGGCTCCGGTCGATGAGGTTCTGAATCTGGGCTTCGGCGCCTCGACCTTCCGCTACGCCGCTCCGGCCGATGAGGAGTGGACCGTAGAAGCTCTGGAGGGCAAGCGCATTGCCACCTCGTACCCGAATCTGGTGCGCGAGGATCTGAAGGCTCGTGGCATTAACGCCACCGTCATTCGCCTTGATGGTGCAGTGGAGATTTCCATCCGCTTGGGAGTTGCCGACGTTATCGCCGATGTTGTCTCCACCGGTCGCACCCTGCGCAAGCAGGGATTGAAGCCATTCGGCGATGTTTTGGTCAGCTCTGAGGCAGTTGTTGTCGGACGCAAGGGTGTAGAGGTCACCGAGGAGCAGCAGGTGTTCCTGCGTCGCATGACCGGCATTCTGCATGCCAAGACGTACTTGATGATTGACTACAACATCCGTGCGTCCGCGCTGGAAGAGGCATCCAAGCTCACCCCGGGGCTGTCCGGCCCGACCGTGTCGCCGCTGGCTAACGAGGATTGGGTAGCAGTTCGCGCGCTAGTTCCGAAGGCAGAGGCCAACCCGCTCATGGACGCACTGGCAAAGATTGGTGCCGAGGCGATCTTGGCTTCGAATATCCGTATCGCGCGTATTTAAGTCACGCGAACCTTACACGCTATCCAGTGGGAGCTTCCTAGCTGAATCCACCCTTTACCTACGCTAGCGTAGGTAGTAATATTGACACTAAGAGTGCGCACGGCGTTAGCCGGACCGAAGCAGTAACTTTATGCCTGTACATGCGGCACATACGCCAGCACTGTAGTTTTGGCGGTGTAACCAATCATCGCCACTAAATGTGGCCCACAAGGCTGCGTCTACTAGGTCTGCTAAAAGGCTAGAAGGGATTGCTTCCACATGTCCGCAACACGTACCGAGGTCGACCTGCTTGGCTCTATGGAGGTCCCGGCAGAGGCTTACTACGGCATCCACACCCTGCGCGCAATCGACAACTACCAAATCTCAGCCAAGACCATCAACGACGTGCCCGAATTCATTCGTGGCATGGTGATGGTGAAGAAGGCCACGGCCATTGCCAACCAGCGCGTCCACACGCTGCCCAGCGATGTTGCAGACATCATCGTCGCCGCATGTGATGAAATCCTGGAAAAGGGACGCTGCATGGATCAGTTTCCAATCGATGTCTTCCAGGGTGGAGCTGGCACCAGTCTCAACATGAACACCAACGAGGTCATCGCTAACCTCGCTCTAGAACTGCTCGGCCTGGAAAAGGGCCGATACGACGTCATTCACCCCAACGATGATGTCAACCAGTGCCAGTCAACCAACGATGCCTACCCAACAGGTTTCCGTCTTGCCATCCACATGTCGCTGCTGAGCCTGCAGAAGCACTTCGACTCCCTGGTTGAGGCTCTACACGCCAAGGGTGATGAATTCAACGACATCATCACAATGGGGCGCACGCAGCTGCAGGATGCCGTTCCCATGACCCTGGGACAGGCTTTCCACGCATTTGCCCACAACCTTGAGGAAGAGCAGGAGTCCATCGCAACTGCGTCGGCACGCCTGCTGCAAATCAACCTGGGAGCAACCGCTATCGGTACCGGTGTAAATGCGCCGGCAGGCTACCGCGAGGCCGTGACCCAGGCGCTGCGTGAGGTCAGTGGCTTTAAGGTGACCTCTGCGAAGGACCTAATCGAAGCCACCAGCGATACCGGCGCCTACGTCAGCGTGCATGCATCCCTGAAGCGCGCGGCCATGAAGATTTCCAAGATGTGCAACGACCTGCGCCTGCTGGCATCGGGTCCACGAGCCGGACTGAATGAAATCAACCTTCCGGAGCGCGCCGCTGGGTCTTCGATTATGCCGGCAAAGGTTAACCCGGTAATCCCAGAGGTCGCGAACCAGGCCTGCTTCAAGGTCTTCGGCAACGACGTGACCCTGACCTGGGCAGCCGAGGCTGGCCAGTTGCAGCTAAACGTGATGGAGCCTGTCATCGGCGCATGCCTCTTCGAGTCGATTGAACTGCTGCGCAGTGCTACCGACACTCTGCGCGACAAGTGCATTACCGGCATCACCGCTAACCCGGAAGTTTGCCGCGGCTATGTGGAAAACTCCATCGGTATCGTGACCTACCTGAATCCGGTCATTGGCCACCACGAGGGCGATATGATTGGCAAGGAAGCCGCTCGCACTGGCCGCTCCGTCCGGGACATTGTCCTCGAACGCGGGCTGATGGACGAGAAGGAGCTCAACCAGGTCCTGAGCACCGAGAACCTCATGCACCCGGAATACCGGGGGAAGCGCTACGTGGCAGGGGAGTCTCGCCTCGACGATTTGTCCTAAGCGGCAACAAGTCTAACGAGTGACTTTTCGGAGATACACATGTTAGTTGCCGTCCAAATCTCTATCGTTCTAGCAGCGATCCTCCTTGGCGCGCGTCTTGGTTCAATTGCTATCGGGTTCGCCGGTGGGCTGGGCGTTTTGGCGCTGGGCATCACCGGGGTTCCGGTCACCAAAGACGACATTCCGTTCGATGTCATCGGCATCATTATGTCGGTAATCGCGGCAATTGCCGCTATGCAGAAGGCCGGAGGCATGGACTATCTCGTCCACATTGCCGAACGGTTGCTGCGCAAGAATCCGCGACACATCACCTACTGGGCCCCGGTTGTCACCTACCTGATGACACTGCTCGCCGGCACCGGCCACACCGCATTTTCCACCCTCCCAGTTATCGCCGAAGTATCCAAGGAGGGAGGCGTTCGCCCGTCCCGCCCGCTGTCCGTGGCGGTCATCGCATCTCAGTTGGCGATTACGGCATCACCCATTTCAGCGGCTGTGGTGCTGATGGCTTCGCTCATGGAACCCCGCGGCGTTGGTTATCTCACACTCCTGGCGATTGTCATTCCTTCGACGTTCCTCGCCATCCTTCCGACCGCCTTTGTCACGAATCACCTAGGCAAAGAGCTTGACGACGATCCGGAGTATCAAAGCCGCTTGGAAAAGGGGTTAGTCTCCAAGCCACGTGGCCAGATGAGCGAATACGTGCCAACCAAGTCGGCCAAGTGGTCCGTGGCGATTTTCCTACTCTCGATTCTCGCGGTGATGGTCTACGCGACCATCAGCACTGAACAGGTCGGCCTCATCGCTGACCCCACGCTCCCACGAAACGAGGCGATCATGTCAATCATGTTGACCGCCGCCACTGTTATCGTGCTGGCCTGCAAGTTGGACGCGGCAACCATTTTGAACACACCGGTGTTCAAATCGGGCATGTCCGCCAGCGTCTGCGTTCTCGGTGTGGCGTGGCTGGGAACCACAATTATCAACCACTACATCGACGACATTAAGGCCGCGTCCGGCAGCCTACTGACCACAATGCCGTGGATGCTGGCAATCGTGCTATTCTTTGCGGCCGCATTGCTGTACTCGCAGGCGGCCACGGCAAAGGCCATCATGCCCGCTGCACTCGCGGTGGGAGTTTCTCCCATCACTGCGATTGCTTCCTTCGCAGCGACTTCCGCGCTATTCGTACTGCCTACTTACCCGACGCTCCTTGCCGCGGTGGAGATGGACGACACTGGCACAACCCGAATTGGCAAATACGTGTTTAACCACTCGTTCATCATCCCAGGCACCTTATGTATTGCCCTGTCCGTCGCGTTCGGTTTCGCCTTCGGCAGCGCACTGCTGTAGTGGGGGGCTACCTAGAACACCGCATAGAGAAACTGACTAGGTTTATGACAAAATCGAAGCGGTTAAGTCCATTCACCTGTCATAAACCTAGTCAGTAACTTTTACTGGCACCGTTACCGCCGACGGTGGCACCCCGCGAAAGCTAAGTTCGCCGCGAGAGCCACCCCATCCGCAGCTTTTACTCAGTGCCGCCATCGCCGACAGCACCCGGCCAACCGGGGTACTCCGGTGTGACCCCGCCATAGGCAGGGCACATCTCCTGGAAAGAACACCACCCGCAGAGCTTGGACTTCTTCGGTACAAAGTCACCGTTTTCACCGTCGCGCACGATCGCCGACCACAAGTCGGCAATCTCCGCTTGGAAGGCCTCTAATTCTGTCGCGTTGGGACTCAGCACCAGGTCATCGGCAACCTTCAGGTACATCAACCGCAGCTGTTCCGGGATACGACCGGTGAGCCGCCACCACACCAGCGCGTAAAACCGCATCTGGAAGAGCGCCTCATCCTGGAAGCGAGGAGAGGGCTTCTTGCCCGTCTTGTAGTCGACAATCCGGACCTCACCGGTCGGGGCAATATCGACGCGGTCGATAAAACCACGAAGTGGCACTGACAATGGCACAGTCTGATCCGCATCCGGATCGATAACCAGCTGAACGAACTTTTCCATCTCGGCCGCATCGAAGCCCATGGGGTTTTCCATCATGAAATACCCCTTGAGCAGGCCGCCGCATTCGACCAGGAAGTCGTAGTAATCATCCTCCGGAACTAGCTCAATCAGTTCCTCGTCCTTTGCACGCATGTCCTCCCAGGTCGGCTTCAGCCGTTTCACCGCTGCGGGGTAAGTGCGTTCTTCACGGGGCCAGGCATGCATCTGTTCGAGCACAGCATGCACCAACGTGCCCTTGACCTGCGCGACAGTCGACGGCTCCGGAATCTTGTCAATCGCACGGAACCGGTACTTCAGTGGGCACTGGCGGTAGTCATTAGCTCTCGACGGCGACAGCGCCAACTTAGAGCGGCGGGAAGGTTGAACTGCTGACTTAGAACTTTGGGCATTGTCGGGCATACTAGCCAGGTTAGAGTACCGCCCGGATTTGGCTGCACCCGACATGACCCGACCCAACCAAACCCCAAAAGGAGCCCACACACCTATGGCATTGAGCGGACCATTCCAAGTCGGCGACCGAGTCCAGCTGACTGACTCGAAGAATCGCCACTTCACCGTCACCCTCGAGGAGGGTGGCAAGTTCTTCACTCACCGCGGCACCATCCTCCACGACGACCTCATCGGCGCCAAGGAAGGCACCACCGTCACCTCCAGCGAAGGCACCGTCTACCTGGCCATGCGTCACCTGCTGGTCGATTACGTCCTGTCCATGCCGCGCGGTGCTGCGGTGATTTACCCGAAGGATGCTGCACAGATCATCGTCGAGGGCGACATCTTCCCAGGTGCGCGCGTGTTGGAGGCCGGCGCTGGCTCCGGCGCGCTCAGCCTCAACCTGCTCCGCGCCATCGGCGCTGACGGGCAGCTTATTTCCTACGAGGTCCGCGAGGACCACATCGAGCACGCGGAACGCAACGTTGTCGACTTCATGGGTCACAAGCCCGACAACTGGGACTTGCGCCTGGGCGATCTCAACGAGGCCTCCATCGAGTCGCTCGGCGGCCCGGTCGACCGAGTCATTCTGGACATGCTCGCTCCGTGGGAATGCCTGGATACCGTCTCGAAGGTGCTTCAGCCTGGCGGCGTGCTCATGGTCTATGTCGCCACTGTTCCGCAGCTAATGAAAGTCATGGAGGGCATCCGCGCGCAGAAGTGCTTCACCGAACCACGCGCCTGGGAATCCCTGGTCCGCGACTGGAATGTTCAGGATCTCTCCGTCCGCCCGGCGCACCGTATGCAGGCGCATACCGCATTCCTGGTGTGGGCACGCAGGCTTGCCGACGGCACGGTGCCTCCGCGCCCACAGCGACGAAATCAAAAGAAGCTCTAGACCCGCCGCTTCGCGCTGGGAGGTGTAGCCGTCGTAAAGCGTGATGCGACACACGGTCTAAATCGACCAAGCAACAACGGCATCTGGCCCTATGGGTAATCTGGGATACATGACAACGCCGTCTGACAAAATCCGTGATCTTGAGCAGAAGAACTACAACCTCGGCATTCGTAATAATCGCCTGGTTGAGCTGTTGCGGGACTCCCGTAACAAGCTAGAGCTACTGCGCCAAGACATGGAGGACATGCTGGAGCCGCCTAGCACGTACGGTATTTTCCTTAAGCCGGGGCCGGAGAAAGGCACCGCAGAGGTTTTTACCGGAAATCGACGGATGCGCCTGCGGGTGCAGCCGGAGATTAATGAGCGGGCGCTTCGGCCGGGTGCGCAGGTGCGTCTGAATGAGGGCTCGATAATCGTGGAGGACTGCGGTTATCCGGAAAGCGGCGACATCGCCAATGTTCGTGAGGTGCTGCCGGATCGGGAGCGCATTTTGGCCTCGGATACTCACGGTGAGGAATTCGTGGTGTCTCTGGCGGGGGATTTGTCGCCGAAGCCGGGGGACTCGGTGATGATTGACCGCAAGTCGGGCTATGCGTTTGAGGTCATTCCGAAGTCCGAGGTGGAAAACCTGGTGCTGGAAGAGGTACCGGATGTCACCTACACGGATATCGGTGGTTTGGACAGTCAGATTGAGCAGATTCACGATGCCGTGGAGATGCCGTTCCTGCAGCCAGAACTGTTTGAACAGTACAACCTGCGTCCGCCGAAGGGTGTGCTGCTCTACGGCCCTCCCGGCAATGGTAAGACGCTGATTGCCAAGGCTGTGGCTAATTCGTTGGCACGCAAGATTGCGCTATCCCGAGGCAAGAGCGAGGCGGAGGCGCAGCGGGCGCAATCGTACTTCTTGAATGTCAAGGGCCCGGAGCTGCTGAACAAGTTCGTGGGTGAGACCGAGCGTCAGATTCGCCTGATTTTTGACCGCGCTCGCGACATTGCCGAGGATGGCAAGCCGGTAATTGTCTTCTTCGATGAGATGGACTCGATTTTCCGCACTCGTGGTTCGGGCATCTCCTCGGATATGGAAAACACAGTGGTCCCGCAGCTGCTCAGTGAACTTGACGGTGTGGAGGGGCTGGAAAACGTCATCGTGATTGGTGCCACCAACCGCGAGGAGATGATTGACCCGGCAATTCTGCGCCCAGGACGCTTGGATGTGAAAATCCGCATTGAGCGCCCGAATGAGGCTGCGGCGAAGGATATCTTCCGCAAGTACTTGACTCCAGAGCTGCCGTATAAAGCAGCCGAGGTGGAAGCGCGCGGTGGGGTGGAGCAGAATGTCGCACACCTCATTGACCAGGTTGTTGAGCGGATGTACGCCAAGACGGAAGAAAACGAGTACGTGCGGATTCGCTATGCCGATGGCACCAGCGAAGTTATGTACTACCGCGATTTCAACTCCGGCGCGATGATTTCCAACATCGTCGACCGTGCGAAGAAGTCCGCCATCAAGTCGGTTATCGCTGGCGGCGAGGCTGGTATTAGCTTGGATCACCTGCTGTCTGCAGTGGCGGAGGAGTTCGCGCAGAACGAGGACCTGCCAAACACCTCGAACCCGGATGAGTGGGCTCGCATCTCCGGTCGTCCAGCGGCGCGCGTTGCCTCGGTCGAGGTGATTCGCCATGGCTAAATCCGCCGCCAGTTCTGCACAGTCGAACCGCTTCTTCGGCACGGAGATTGAGTACGGCATTTCCAGCCCGGACAACCCGGATGTCAGCCCAATTCTCACCTCCACGCAGGCCGTGCTCGCTTTCGCGCATGAGCAGGAGGAGGGCCTGTCGGGGCGCATCCGCTGGGATTACGCACCAGAGTCGCCACTGCGCGACAGCCGTGGTTTCGACCTGCGCCGTTACCACCAGCCACCGATTGTTGACCCGAATGCCGTCGGCGCTGCAAACCTGCTGGTGCAAAATGGTGCCCGTTTCTACGTCGATCACGCGCACCCGGAGTACTCCTCACCGGAGACGGCAACCGCCCGCGAGGCGGTTATCGCTGACCGCGCAGGTGACAAGATTATGCTGCGCGCAGCTCAGCTTGCCGCCGAAGCCACCGATGCTGAGGGCAATCCAGGTCCGATGCTGAAGCTCTACCGCAACAATGTCGATGGCAAGGGCGCCTCGTATGGTGCCCACGAGAACTACCTTTTCTCCCGAGAAACCGAGTTCGATGACATCGTCGCCGGTCTGACGCCGTTTTTCGTCACCCGCCAGGTGTTCACGGGCGCTGGTCGCGTGGGTCTGGGGCAGACGGGGCAGGAGTCGGGTTTCCAGATTTCGCAGCGCGCGGACTACATCGAGACTGAGGTCTCGCTGGAGACCACTTTGAACCGCGGCATCATCAACACCCGCGATGAACCACACGCAGACTCCGATCGCTTCCGCCGCCTGCACGTCATCATCGGTGATGCCAACATGAGCGAGGTCGCCACCTTCCTCAAGCTGGGCACCACAGGTTTGGTCATCGACGCCATCGAGGACGGCGTGCGTTTCGACGACCTGCAGCTCCGCAACCCCGTCGAGGCCGTCCATAAGGTCTCCCGAGACTTGACTTGCACCGAGAAGCTGCAGCTGGCAGACCATGTCACGTGGATGTCCGCAGTGGAAATGCAGTACGAGTACCTGCGTCGCGTGGAGAGCTACGACCAGCAGGGCGACGTCGTCAAGCTCTGGCGTGAAGTGCTCGACGTGCTTTCCGACGACCCCCGCAAGGCAGCCCATCTGCTGGATTGGGTGGCGAAATACAACCTCATGGAGGGCCTGCGTACCCGCCTGGGCGCGGGCTGGGACCACCCGAAGTTGGCGTTGATTGATATTCAGTACTCGGATATTGACCCTGCTCGTGGGCTGTACCATGCGCTGGTGCGCCGCGGTTCGATGCGCACACTCGTGACCGAGGAAGAAGTCGACCGAGCGGTTGAATACGCACCGGAGTCTACGCGTGCGTATGTACGCGGTGGCATTCTGCGCCGCTTTGGCAAGGATGTCGTCGCGGGCAGTTGGACCAGCTTGGTGGTGGACACCGCGGGGGTGTATCGGAGCACTCGTGACGTGGAGTCGCCTGGAATTACGCTGGCCTACATTACGCTGGATGAAGTTGACCGTTTCACTGCCGCAGAATGCGGTGACGTGTTGGAGTCTGCGGAGACAGTGGCCAAGGTGGTTGAGCATCTGCGTACTCTCGGGGCTATCCGCGAACAATAGGCACACATAGTGCAGTAATAGAGCAGTAATACTCAAAAGTTCATTTTTAAGGAGCAATATCATGGCTGGTAACACTCAGGTTTTCGGCGGCGGTTCCGGCGGAGGCGACGAGGAAGAGTTCGGCGAGGTCGCTGGCGGCGGTCAGGCTCAGGAGCACGTTGCAGCTGCTGACGACCTGCTGGATGAAATTGATGGTCTGCTGGAGAACAACGCCGAGGAGTTCGTGCGTTCGTATGTCCAGAAGGGTGGCCAGTAAAAAGTGACTGACCAGCAGGTAGGGCAGCAGGAGCCGGAAGCAACGCCGACACCGGTACCGGCACAGGCGTTGACCCGACGCATCACCGGTATTGAGACCGAGTTCGGCATCACTCTGACGCTGGATGGCTCGCGCCGTCTGGGACCGGATGAGATTGCCCGCTACATGTTCCGCCCAGTGATCGCTAAGTACGGGGCAACCAACATTTTCACCCCCAATGCTGGTCGTATGTACCTCGATGTCGGAAGCCACCCGGAGTATGCCACCGCTGAGTGCGATTCGGTCTCGCAGCTGGTCGCGTACGACCGATCGGGCGAGGTCATCTTGAATGAACTCGCTGAAAAGGCTGAAGCAGAGCTTGCCGACGAGGGCATCGGTGGCAAGGTCTACCTGCTGAAGAACAACGTTGATACCGTCGGTAACTCCTACGGTTGTCACGAAAACTACCTGGTTGGCCGTGAACTTGGACTGAAGTCCCTGTCCAAGCTGCTGCTACCTTTCTTGGTTACGCGACAGCTCATCTGTGGCGCGGGGAAGATTTTCCTGCCGTACCCAACCTCGCCGTATCACAACGATCCGATTCAGTACTGCTTCTCGCAGCGCGCGGATCATGTATGGGAGGGGGTCTCCAGTGCAACGACCCGCTCCCGGCCGATTATTAACACTCGCGATGAGCCACACGCGGACTCCAACCGATTCCGCCGCTTGCACGTCATCGTGGGCGACTCCAACATGAGTGAGACGACGACTGCGCTCAAAATTGGCTCCACTCAGCTGGTACTGGAGATGATTGAAGCCGGCGTGAAGTTGCCGGACTTCGAAGTCGCCAACGAAATCAAGTCCATCCGTGCGGTGAGCCGCGATATGACCGGCAAGGCCGAGATTCCACTGCGAAGTGGCGAAACTGCCACCGCACTGCAGATTCAACGCGAGTTCCTGGACGCTGCGACGGAGTGGCTGAAGGTCCGCGAAGAAAACATGGTCAACGAGGACAAGGGCATTGCCGGTGCCGGCACGTCCAACGAAGAAATGAGCCGCATTGTCGAGCTGTGGGGTCGCGCGCTCGATGCCGTGGAAACCGGTGACTGGTCTCTCATTGAGCACGACATTGACTGGGCCATTAAGTACTCGCTCATGAAGCGCTACCTGGACCGCGGTCTAACGCTGGAGGACCCCAAGCTTCATCAAATCGACTTGGCCTACCACGACATCCGTCCCGGCCGAGGCATCTTCCGCGCGCTGGAAGCCCGTGGTATTGCCTCACGGTGGATTACCGATGAGCAGGTCGCTGAGGCGGTCCGCATCGCACCGCCAACTACTCGTGCGAAGCTGCGCGGTGATTTCCTCGTTGCAGCCGAAGACTCCAGTTTGAAGACCGTAGTGGACTGGACACACCTGAAAATCTCCGGCGACGATCCCATCTCCACTATGCTCGGCGACCCCTTTGCCACGGAAAACGATGAGGTCAATGAGATGATCGAGATTCTGACGGCCGCGAAGAAGACCTCGGATACGGATTCGAATAACTAGTTCCGTCCCCGGAAACTGCCCCAGGAAAAGGAGCCCCACAGTCGTGTCTGTCTCACCGGTATCGGAAAACCCCGGATCCGCTGCGATCAGTGAGAACCAACGTCAGGTTCAGCTGCTGTTGGCGCTTGCCGACGACACCGGGTGGGTCAGCGAGTCGTGGATCTCCAAACATGTCGAGGGTTACTCCCGTGTTTCCGAGGATTCCCGGGCTCGTTATTTACGTGCGGACACCGCGGCACTCCTGGCAGCCGGGGTCCCGGTGGAGGTTTCGTCGTCAAGCGCGGGCGATAAGGTCAAACGTCTGCGCCTGAACAGACTACGGTGGCCCCAGCACGACCCCGAGTTCACTGAAGCGGAGGCTTCGGTGGTTTTCCAGGCGGCGAATGCGGCGTTTGGTTCGGAGGAGCTGAGCTCGACGGCTGTGGCGGCGTGGCGGAAGCTCGCATCGTTTGCGCAGCGCAGCGCCATTGCGAAGCCGGATGAGTCGGTGGTGGTGGCCGATGCGGTGGATATGAGTCGAGTGGATTTCAGCACACTGCTGACCGCGATGACCTCGCCGCGCCGGACAGTGGAGATGTGGTACTCCCGCCAGTACGGCGTGGATGATGAACTGCGCATGCTGGAGCCGTGGGGTCTGATTAACCTGCGCGGGCGCTTTTATGTGTTGGGCTTTGATCCGCAGCGTGAGGCGCCGCGTATGTTCCGGCTCAGCCGTATCCGCGATGTGTCGGATACAGGGACGTCGGCGACCCAGCCAATGCCCGATGGTGACTTGCAACAGATTGCGGAAAACATGTTGCACCGCGGTGGCAAGACCTATCAGGCGGTTGTTCGTATCGCTCCGAATACCTGCGCTGATGTGGTGATGAAAGCGACCGCGTTGGGGGATGGGCGCTACAAGCTGCCAGCGGCACCTGTGAGTGAGATTGTGTCCACAGGTTTGAGTTACGCACCGGATTTGATTGTGGAATCACCTGAAGAGGCACGGTCGGAGATTATTGCTCGGTTGGAGCAGGTACTCGCTCGCCATGGCGGATTGAATGGTGCGAAGAACGCTTTGGAGGGCAACTAATGACAGTGCATGCAGCCCGGGAACTTGACGCGAATGTCAGTGTCGACGAGTTGTTGGCGGTCGTACCGTATTTTTCGCAGCACCGTTCAATGACAGAGGCCGCTACCGAGCTGGCCATTCCTTTCGCCCGAATTCGGGCAATCGTGGAGCAGATTGCCGACATCGACCAGCCGGGACTCCTCGGAGTGCGGGCTTTTGAAGTTGATTACCGCAACAGCTTTGATGTCCGTATTCGCCCTCAGGCAAAGGTGCTCAGCCAGCCACGTGCGCTCACAGCCGAAGAAACCGCGACCTTGCTGCTCATCCTGGAAACCATCGAGGACTCCGCAGCCGCCATTTCCTCCGAGGCCGCGCAGACGGCCGCGACAAAACTACGCAGTGCTCTGGGGATAAACGTCCCCATCATTGACTCGACCGCTGCGGAAAATGGCAAGGCCTTTTCCTTTTCTGAGCAGATTTATTCCGCGCTGCATCAGCGCAAGGTGTTGAAGGTGCGCTACCGGAATGCCTCAGGGCAGATTACAGTCCGTGAGCTTGACTGTGTCAACGTTTATACAGTTGAATCCACGACGTACCTCCGTGCTGTGGACCGTGCGCAGGAAGACCGTCGCCAGAAGAGCTTCCGCGTCGACCGCCTGGAGGCCGCCGAGGTCCTCGACACTCCCGCCGGTTTCCACCGCCCCGAGCCTTTCGATATCCGTGATCCCCACGCCTTTGGTGCGGAAACGGGAACGTCCGAATGGGCAAGTGTGCTTATCGACGCCGACGCCACCTGGATCGCAGACTATGAACCGGTCTTCTTTACTGAAGATGAGGGAGAAGAAGAAGAGGATACCGAACTGGTCTCTGACCAAGGCTTAGGGCAGTCGGAATTTGTCGCTGACGTGCCGATGTCCGACTTGGCCGCAACAGTCTCCTTTGTGCTCCGCCGTTCACCGAGCGTAACGGTCGCTGAGCCCTTAAAATTGAAAAACGCCGTTGTTGCGCGAGCCCGCGAAGCTTTGGCAGAGTATGGTCGAAACGACAAGGCTTAAATCAAAGCTTAAATCGCGCACGATGTGGCAACTTGCCACTTGTATTTGTATTCATTTGAAAGGTCTCTAAGCGGATGCCGAACCTAGGTCCCTGGGAAATCATCATTATCCTGGTCGTTCTTGTCTTGCTCTTTGGTGCAAAGAAGTTGCCGGATGCCGCACGTTCGCTCGGCCGCTCCATGCGTATCTTCAAGTCCGAAGTCAAGGAAATGCGCAACGATGACGAGCACCAGGAGCAGGCTGCAATTCAGCAGGCTCCGCAGGCCCAGCCACAGCAGCCGTACCAGCCGCAGCAGCAGTACCAGCAGCCGGCACCGCAGGCTCAGCCGCAGCAGCCGTACCAGCCGCAGCCTGGCCAGAACAACCCTGGCCAGCCGCAGCAGTAGTAGAAGGCCGGTTGAAGCGTGACTTCAGCTACATCCACATCACGTCCTCGGAAGCGCCAGCGTAAGCGCAATCCCGAGGGCGTGATGACTATTGTCGAGCACATTCAAGAGCTCCGACGTCGCCTCGTTCTCGCCCTCGCTGGTATTGCCATTGGCACTGTTGTGGGGTTTATCTGGTATCAGACCGCCTTTACCATTGGCCAGTTCCGCATACCGTTTACCTCGACAAATATCGGTCCTCTGCACTTTAAGTCCTTGGGCGAGTTGCTCAAGGATCCGTACTGTCAGCTTCCACCCGAGATGCGTCTCGGCGGTGGTGAAGGCGCGGAGTGTCGTCTGCTGGCGACCAGTCCGTTTGAAATGTTCATGCTGCGTCTGAAGGTCGGTGCGCTGGCCGGTCTGGTGATGTCGTCGCCATGGTGGCTCTACCAGATTTGGGCCTACATCACTCCCGGCTTGGTTCGGAAGGAACGCCGCACCACGCGCAGAGTTGTGACTGCCGCCGCGCTGCTGTTTGTCATGGGTTCCGTCCTGGCCTACTACGTTGTCGCCATCGGTCTGGAGTTCTTGCTCCAGATTGGTGAAGAGACGCAAATTTCTGCACTCACCGGTTCGCAATACTTCGGTTTCCTCTTGGCGCTCATCGTCTGCTTTGGCGTGAGCTTTGAGGTTCCGCTTTTCCTGGTCATGTTGAACATGGCCGGTGTCGTTACCTACGAGAGCATCAAGGACAAGCGCAGCATCATCATTATGTCGCTGTTCATCTTTGCGGCCTTCATGACTCCGGGGCAGGAACCAATATCCATGGTCGCAATGGCAACGGCACTGACGTTGCTGGTGGAAATCGCAATCCAGATTTGTCGTCTCCATGACCGTCGTAAAGCAAATGAGCGACCTGATTGGTTGGACGTCGATGACGAGCAAGGCTCCGGACCCATTACAGCGTCCGGCCCGATTGGCTCCGCCGGCGGTATCGGTGATGTGGGCGGCATTGACGCCCCGACTTCAGTAAGTGCGCCGACGTCGATTCAGCCGGGCGGCATGCCGACGGCATCAGCGGCCCCGACGACCTCTCCGGTCTCTGGCCCCACGCCAGTGAACGCGCCGACGCCGACGCGGGCATCCCAGATGCGTCCTACTCGCAATTCGCGTCCACCACGGCCACAGGGCATGATTCCGGAGACTCCGATGCCGACGCAGGACTTGCGAAATCGTCCGACGAGCGACTTTGATGATGTTCTCTAGCGCGGTTTATGACACTCTAGATGCATGACTCTTCTCGGCGATTTCGTCAGCCAACAGGATTTCGATCTTGACGACTTTCAGCTCCGCGCCTGCCAATCAATTGAGGCAGGGCGGGGCGTTGTCGTCTGTGCACCCACCGGTGCGGGCAAGACCATTGTTGGCGAATTCGCTATTTATGCAGCTCTTGAGCGCGGTGGCAAGTGCTTTTACACCACACCTATCAAGGCGTTGAGCAACCAGAAGTACCACGACCTAATCGAGGACTACGGCGAGGACCGCGTAGGCCTGCTCACTGGCGACACTTCTATTAATGGCGACGCGGACATCGTGGTGATGACCACCGAGGTGCTGCGCAACATGATTTATGCGGACTCGCCGACGCTGAAGAGGCTCACGCATGTGGTGATGGACGAGATTCACTACCTCGCAGACCGCGAGCGCGGCGCTGTCTGGGAAGAGGTTATTTTAAACCTCGACCAGTCCGTGGCCGTCATCGGTTTGTCCGCGACGGTGTCCAACTCCGAGGAGTTCGGCCGCTGGCTTTCCACGGTGCGCGGGCACACGGACGTCATTGTCACGGATCTGCGCCCAGTTCCACTGCATCAGCACATGCTGGTGGGAAATCGGCTCTATCCGCTTTTCGAGGCGAAGTCGGACAAGGTCAATCAGGACCTGTTGGAGGCGTGCCGTCGTGCCGAGTTCGGCTACGGGGACGCCGGCTCCAGGGAGCGTTACCAGTACAAAAAGCACAAGGGGGGTGGCCGCTCGTATAGCTGGGGTGATAAGGGGCAGCGCAAATTCCGCCCGCCGAAGCGCGGCGATGTTATCCGCATGCTCGGCTCCATGAACATGCTGCCCGCGATCGTTTTCATCTTCTCCCGCGCGGGCTGCGAAGGCGCGCTGGCGCAGGTCGGTGCTACGCGCGCAGAGCTCACCGACCGGGATGAGCAGGAGCGCATCGCCAAGATTATCGATGACGGTGTTGCACACATTCCGAAGGCAGATCTGCAGGTTCTCGGTTTCCTGCGCTGGCGCCGCATTCTCATCCGTGGTTTTGCGGCGCACCATGCGGGCATGCTGCCGGCGTTCCGGCACATTGTGGAAGAGCTCTTTAACGAAGGCCTGGTCAAGGTTGTCTTCGCCACCGAGACGCTTGCGCTGGGCATCAACATGCCTGCCCGCACGGTCGTGCTGGAGAAGCTGGTCAAGTTCAACGGCGAAGCACATGTGGATCTCACGCCGGGTCAGTACACGCAGATGACCGGTCGCGCTGGCCGCCGCGGTATCGACACTGTCGGCAACGCAGTGGTGCAGTGGGCCCCGGCAATGGATCCGAAGGCTGTCGCAGGGCTGGCATCTACGCGCACATATCCGCTGATTTCCACCTTCGCGCCGAGCTACAACATGAGCGTCAACCTCCTGCAGACGCTCGGTTACGACGGCTCGAAGCGCGTCATGGAGCGCTCATTCGCCCAGTTCCAGGCGGATGGCGACATCGTCGGAGTTGCCGCCGAACTATCCAAGGCCAAGCAGGAAGCCGCGGCCCTGCGTGCGGAATTGCTCGGCAGGGGAGCCGACGCACACGCTGAAGGGTCGGAGGCTGAAGCGTCGTCGTCAAGCGAGGAAGGCAGTTCGCGTGACGACGAGCGCCTGACCCAGATGCTTGAATACCTGGATCTGCGCGCGAAGCTGACCCAGGAGGAGAAGAACGCCAAGCGCCGCAATATTGAAGACCGCCATACGGAAACAGTGACCGCGCTGCGCAGACTCCGTCGAGGCGAGGTTATTCCGCTGCCGAAGGGTAAGAAGGTGCAGTTGGCGGTGGTGTACCGAGAGGACCATTCGAAGTCGAATCCACGTCCCGGTGTCATCAGTGTCGGCGGGTTCGTGGGGCGTGTGGAGCCGCATATCTTCCCAGCGGCGCCGCAGACGGTCGGCGCGATTAAGCTGCCTCGGGATGCGGACCGGCATCCGCGACGTGCGCTCGGAATTGTGCGCGCAGAGATTGGCCGCAAGGGGCTAAAGGGACCAAAGAGGCTGAAGCGTCGCACTGGTGGCAACTCGCCGGCGGTGAGGAAGTTGCGCCAGGAGCTGCGCGAGCATCCGCTACATGGCGATCCTGCGGTGGAGACGATGGCTCGTCACGCCGATACGCTGCGGCAGGCCGAGGCGCATGTGGCCAAGCTGCAAAAGCGCGTCGATTCCGCCTCGGATACATTGGCGCGCACATTCGACCGCATGCTGCAGTTGCTAACACAAATGGACTACGTGGAATGGCGGGAGGGCGCGGAGCCGACAATTACCGAGGAAGGCCTGCGGCTGGCGCAGATTCACAACGGCTCGGATTTGCTGGTGGCCACGTGTCTGCGCCGCGGTATTTGGGATGACCTGGACCCCGCGGAACTGGCCGGTGCGGTGTCGAGCTTGGTCTTTGAAAACCGCAAGGCCAGTCAAGGCAGTGACGAGGTGCCTACCGAGCCGCTGGCCAAGGCGCTGGGGAATACTTATCGCATTTGGGAGGAACTGTCGGAGGATGAGCGCCGTTACCGGCTGCCGGTAACGGACTTGCCGGATATGGCTTTTGCTACGGCAATTCATCAGTGGACTGCGGGTGCACCGCTGGGGTACTGCCTGCAAGCCGCCGCCGAGAGTGGCGCGGAGCTGACTCCAGGTGACTTTGTCCGCTGGTGCCGTCAGGTCATTGACCTGCTGCAGCAGATCAAGAAGACGGGCTACTCCACGGACATTCGCGACAAGTCCGCCGAGGCTATTCAGGCAATTCGCAGGGGCGTAGTGGCGCTGAACAATTAGTTGCCGGTTACGTTGGTCAGCCGAAGCCTCGTCGCCCCGAGGCCACTCAACCGGCGACGGGCACAGGCCGACGGGTACAGTTGGCAACTATGAGCAACGGTATCTTTAGCTTTGACATCTATCAGCAGCGTCTGGATCGCACTGCGGAGCTACTCCGCAGCCGCGATGCGGACGCTGCAGTCTTTGGAACCGGCGCTGACCTGCAGTATCTCATTGGTTCTGCGGTCACTTCGCATGAACGCCTGACCGCGCTGGTGGTCACTGCATCCGGCACCACCACGTTGGTACTGCCCGCCGTGGAGCGCGGGGATCTGCCGCTGTGCGCTATCGGTGATCTCAACGCCGATGTGGTGTTGTGGGAAGACGGAGAGAATCCGCACCGCATTGTCGCCGACTTGGTGGGCCACGTGGGCACCCTCGCAGTGGGAGCCTCTTTGACCGCTGACCACTTGATTCCCATTCAGGATCTCACCAGAGCTAAAACTGTGTTGGCCGGAGACCTTCTGAAGGAACTGTTCATGCGCAAGGACGCCGCTGAGATTGAACAGCTGCGCGAGGCCGGCGCCGCTATTGACCGCGTTCACGCTCGTGTGCCGGGCATGCTGCGCGCAGGTCGCACTGAGCGCGAGGTCGCCGACGAGATCTCGGCTGCCATCCTGGAGGAGGGGCACGTCGCCATTGACTTCGTCATTGTCGGCTCCGCTGAAAATGGCGCGAATCCGCACCACGATTTCTCCGACCGCGTCATCGAGGAAGGCGACGTGGTGGTCGTCGATATCGGAGGCACCTTGCCGCTTGGCTACCACTCCGATTGCACGCGCACCTATGTCGTCGGCAAGCCGGGGGAGAAGGAAGCTGCAGCGTGGACGGCTCTGCGCAAGGCGCAGGAAGCTGCCGTGGCGGCGGTGCGCCCCGGTATAACGGCTGCAGAGATCGATGCGATTGCGCGCAATAGCCTCACCGCTGCGGGCTACGGCGAGTACTTCATCCACCGCACTGGTCATGGCATTGGCCTGTCCACGCATGAAGAGCCGTTCATTATGGCTGGCAATGAGCTCAAGCTCGAGCCTGGCATGGCGTTTTCGGTGGAGCCGGGTGTGTACCTGCCGGGTGAGTTCGGTATGCGGCTGGAAGACATCATCGTTGTCACCGAAGACGGCGGAGAATCGGTCAATAATGGTCCGCACGATTTAATTACCGTCTAATCGAGGTTTAGAGGAAAGGTATTTTCTAGCGCATGGGACACGTACTCGTTCTTGGTGCCACCAGCGAGATTGGCGGGGAAGTTGCCGCGCGACTGGCCAACCACAACACCTTCACGCTCGCTGCGCGCCGCACTGAGGCGCTCGACGGCATTGCCGGTCGGCTCATCGACTCCGGTGCCGTCGCGGTGCACCGCATCCACTTTGATGCCGATGACATCGCGGCACACCGCCAGTTCGTCGAGCACGCCTGGCAGCACGGTCCCATCGACACGGTGATTGTCGCGTTCGGTATCCTCGGTGATCAGCGGAAGTGTGAGGAGTCCGGCGAGGCTGCTGCGGCAGTCATTCATACCGACTTCACAGCACAGGCATCGATTCTCACTGAGCTTGTCGCGCGCATGGAGTCCGACATCGCCTCCGGCACGCTGCCTGTGCGCGATAAGGTCGCGGGCCGCATCATGGCCTTTTCCTCTATCGCAGGTGCCCGCGTGCGCCGCGCCAACTACGTCTACGGTTCGGCGAAGGCCGGTCTCGATGGTTTCCTCCAGGGCATGCAGGACCGCCTGCACGGGAGCCATATTCAGCTGACGATTGTCCGGCCGGGCTTCGTCATCGGCCGCATGACCGAAGGCATGAAGCCAGCGCCGATGTCCTCGCGCCCCGCCGAGGTCGCGGAGGCCGCCGTCACTGCTTTCGACGGTCGGAAGCCCCACGTCTGGGTGCCGCGTAAATTGGCATTGCTCGCACGCGCCACACATCTGACTCCGCGCTGGATTTGGCGCAAGATGCCCCGATGAGCCCAAAGCTTCGCGTCGTCGGCATCGGCTGCGACGGGTACCCTGGTCTATCCGCCCGCGCTGTCGAGGCGTTGTCGTCGGCTCGCCGCATCATTGGCTCTCCCCGTCAGCTCCATTTGCTTGCCGACGTCAACCTGGACGCCGACCTCTCACCTTGGCCAGGTGGCTTCTGGAAGGACTGGCAGGCCACCCTGGCAGATATTGACCCCGCAGTCGATGTCATCCTCGCCAGTGGCGACCCCATGTTCCACGGTGTCGGCGCGTCCCTGGTTCGGGAGCTCGGCCGTGGCGCCGTGGAGGTTATTCCAGCGCCATCGTCAGCCTCATTGGCCTGCGCCTACCTCGGCTGGCCCTTGCATGACACTCCGGTGATTTCGCTGGTGACAGGGGAGCCGGGGCTACCTGGAGCCGCGCGTGTGGTACCGGTAGCGGATTCACTACGGCCCTTCCTGGTGCTGTGCCGAAACGCGGACTCAATGAAAGAGGTCGCTACGGTTTTAGCCGACCGCCCAGACACCAAGCTCACCGCGCTGACCAATCTCGGCGGCACGGAAGCTACAGGGCTGCCGGAGTCCGTTGCCGCAGGCACGGTGGCGAACCCACCAGTTCCAGCTGGCAACCTCACGGTGCTGGCGGTGGAGCCGTCGGGAAGCGCGCGCGGCTGGCTGCGCGACGGTGACTTTGATTCGGATGGTCAGCTGACGAAGGCGCCGATTCGCCAAATGACGGTCGCTGCATTGGATCCGCGGCCGGGAGCTCTGCTGTGGGATGTCGGCGGTGGCACGGGGTCGATTGGCATTGAGTGGGCTCGGCACGGCGGACGTGCGGAAATTTTCGAGCGCGATGCTGTTCGTGCAGAGCGAATTGCTAAGAATGTGGCGGCTCTGTCTGGCAATGTGACCGTCCACCACGGCGCAGCGCCGGGGGTTTTGGCTGACTCGAATCTTCGCCCAGATGCCATTTTCATCGGCGGAGGTCTCACTGCTGACGGAATGATTGAAACCTGTTGGCAACGCCTTGCCCCGGGTGGCATCATCGTCGCAAACACCGTGACGCTGGAGTCGGAGGCTTTGCTGTGGCAGGCGCGTCGCGACTATGGCGGGGATGTCACCCGGCTTTCCGTGGAGCGCGCAGGTGCAGTCGGCAGTTTCACTGCGTGGCGCCCTGCGTTGCCGGTGGTGCAGTGGGTGGCGGAGAAGCCAGTAGCGCCTGCGCTACCATAGACGTAATATCTCTGTCTAGAAAATATTGAGGACTCTGTAACTCACAATGACTGTGTATTTCATCGGTGCAGGCCCGGGGGCAGCGGATTTGCTGACGCTGCGCGCGGACCGGCTTATTCGTTCCTGCCCAGTGTGTCTTTACGCGGGATCGATTGTCCCGCCTGAGGTGCTGGAAAACTGCCCCGAGGGCGCAGAGATTATCAATACCGCGCGTATGCCGCTGGATACCATCATCGAGACCATTCAGGCGGCACATGCGGCGGGCAAGGATGTCGCACGCCTGCAGTCCGGTGACCCGTCGGTGTGGTCGGCGCTGGCAGAGCAGGTTCGTCGTCTCAGCGAGCTCGGCATTGACTACGAAATCGTTCCGGGTGTGCCGGCATTTTCCGCGGCGGCGGCCGCTCTGGGCCACGAGCTCACGGTGCCAACCGTTGGTCAGTCAGTGGTGCTGACTCGTATCTCCGGGCGCGCTTCCAAGATGCCGGAGGGCGAAACCTTGGAGAACTTCGGTCGCACGGGCGCGACCCTGTGCATTCACTTGGCCGCCCACGATATTGACCGTGTGGTTGAGGAGCTCACCCCGCATTATGGTGAGCACGGCCCGGTGGCAGTGGTAGCTTTCGCATCCCGTCCGGAACAGGTTATTCTCCGCGGTACGCTGGCTGATATTGCGCAGCAGGTCAAGGATGCAGGTGTGACTCGTACGGCTGTCATCATTGTCGGCAAGGTGCTCACCGCCGAGGCGTTCCCGGATAGCTACCTCTACAGCGATGATCGCCCACGCGATGAATACGGACGGACCATCCCATGCGTGCACTAATACTGGGTGGAACTGCTGAAGCCCGCGCCCTGGCCAAGCGCCTAGTGGGCGAGGGCTGGTTTGTCACCTCGTCACTGGCCGGTCGCGTTTCCAACCCCAAGCTGCCCGTCGGCAATGTCCGTATCGGCGGTTTTGGCGGTCCCGCAGGACTGACTCGATGGCTAATCTCCGATGCCACTGAAGTCATCATCGATGCCACGCATCCGTATGCAGAACAGATCAGCGAATCTGCTGCTGAAGCTGCCCGAGCCACCGGTATTCCGCTCGTGGCGCTGCATCGCCCTGCGTGGGAGAAGCAGCCAGGCGACAACTGGGTTGAGGTGTCCTCTATGCAGGAGGCCGCGGACGTTGTTGCCGACCGTTTCTACAGCCCGTTTCTCACTATTGGCCGTCAGCAGCTTGCTCCATTTGCCGGTGACTCCAACGGCCGTTACCTCATTCGCTGTGTGGAACAGCCCGCGCCGCCGCTGCCGAAGAATCGGAAGATTATTCTCAGCCGTGGGCCTTACGATGTCGCAGCGGAGCGCAAGCTCATGCGGGATTACGCCGTGGACTGCGTGGTGACCAAAAACTCCGGTGGTGCTGCTACCTACGCAAAGATTGAGGCAGCCCGCGACCTAAAGAAGCCGGTCGTTATCGTGCAGCGCCCGCAGCTGCCCGGCGCGGATATCGCCACCGTCGCCACAACGGTGGATGAGGCGTACAACGCCGTCATCCGCCGGGCGTAGCGGCTAACGCAGCAACTCGCCAGTTCCGCTGGTGCCGCCCTCACCGTAGTGACGTGCGGTGTAGACCCGAGTGGTCTTGCCGGCACGATACGCCTTGGTCGACGACGAACCGATAATCACCATGGTTCGCATATCGACGACATCCGGATCGAACTCCGCCAACGTGGTCACGGTAACGTTTTCCTGCTCCGAGCCAACTGCCCGTGCCACAATCACAGGCGTTGTCGGTTCGCGGTACTCCATGGCCAATGCGCGTAGCTCTCGAATCTGCCATCTCCGCGACTTGGATGCCGGGTTGTAGACAGCAAATGCCATGTCTGCTCCGGCTACGGCACGCACTCGCTTAACGACGACCTCCCAGGGCTTCAACCTGTCGGAGAGACTGAGCATCGCAAAGTCATGGCCAAGGGGAGCGCCCACTCGACTTGCGACAGCCTGAGCCGCAGTCATGCCTGGCACGACTCGAACTGGAATGTCTCGCCACATATCGTCATCAGCGACTTCCAGCACTGCGGCCGCCATAGCGAAGACCCCCGGGTCACCGGAACTGACCACCGCAACTCGACCTCCACGCTTGGCGATATCCAGCGCCATAGTGGCTCGCTCTGCCTCTACGCGGTTGTCTGAGAGGTGGCGGCGTTGCCCGGCGCGCTCAGGAACCCGGTTGATGTAGGTGGAGTAGCCCACCAGATCCGTGGCTCGGGCCAGTTCCTCGGTGACTTCTGGGGTGGTCCAGCGCTCCGCACCCGGGCCTAGGCCGACAACGACGACTTCACCAACTGCTGGGGCAGCCGACTCAGTCGCCGTATCGGTGACTGTATCGCTCGCCGCATCATTAGCTGGCTCAGGCGCCCCAGAAACACTCCGTTCAGTTCCGTAGACAGCGGAAGGCACGACGGCTACTGCGAAGTACGGAACTTTCTCCGGGTCTGCATCGGCCAGCGGGTAGCTGGTGTGCTCATTCATGGTTGCTCGCTCGACAACGTAGGCGCGCTCGAGCATGCCTGCGGACTGCAACGCTGTACGAACCTTCTCAACGTTTTTCCCCAGCTTCATAATGACTACACAGTCTGAGGCGTCAAGAACCGCAGCGATGCGCTCGGAATCAGCGGTGGCGGGAACAACGCTGACGATTTCGGTAGCCTCGCCGAGCGGCTGACCAATCTCTGCTGCCGCCGCAGTAATGCTGGCCACTCCAGGGACAATCTCAGTGGGAAAGTCCTCGCTGAGGGCGTGATGCAGATGCTGGTACGAGCTATAGAGCATCGGGTCACCGAGCGAAAGAACTGCAACACTTCGTCCCTCGGCCAAGTGCTTGTGCAGGCGAGCAGTGGCCTCTGCATAGAAACCGGCGAGCTGCTCGCGGTAGTCGACTGGGCGCCCGGTGGTCACCGGGTATTGCAATTGCTCTTCCACGGCAGCGTCGTCACGCGCGTCAATCAGTTCGGCGGCGATTGAGCGCGCCGTGGAACGTCCGTGAGTTCCTGCATGGTAGGCGATGACATCGGCTGTGCGGATGATGTCGGCACCGCGGAGTGTAATGAGACCTGCGTCGCCGGGACCGAGTCCGACGCCGTAGAGATGACCAGGCTGAGCACTGTAGGAGCCGGACATGGTTTAGATGATCTCCTTTGCGGTCGCAATGGCATTGAGGGCAGCACAGGTGATAGCCGAGCCACCGCGACGGCCGGTGACGGTGATGTACTTCAGCTCTGGGTTTTCGGCACCGGAGTCGATAGTGGCCTGCTTTGATTCCGCGGCACCGACGAAGCCCACTGGCATGGCCAAAATGGCAGCGGGCATGGGGAAGGAGCCCTCATTAATGCGGTTGAGCAGGTGGAAGAGGGCGGTGGGAGCGTTGCCGATGGCGACAACCGCGCCCTCTAGGCGTGGCTTCCACAGCTCCACGGCGGCAGCAGTGCGCGTGGTGCCGAGTTCTTGAGCCAGCTTGGGGACGCGCTCATCACGCAGCAGGCAGATGACCTCGTTGTCAGCAGGTAAGCGCTTGCGGGTAATACCCGAGGCGATCATGTTGACATCGGTGAAGATAGGAGCGCCTTCCTCGAGAGCCTGGCGAGCT
The DNA here is from genome assembly GCF_014335085.1 of Corynebacterium sp. LK26. Classification (NCBI taxonomy): domain Bacteria; kingdom Bacillati; phylum Actinomycetota; class Actinomycetes; order Mycobacteriales; family Corynebacteriaceae; genus Corynebacterium; species Corynebacterium sp. LK26. The sequence continues at coordinate 80,340 of NZ_PDHB01000001.1, read as the reverse complement.
GCGCGCACAGCTCCCGTGGAAAAGACGATGTCCTTGGCCAGGTCGGTCTGACCTGCTGCGTGAATCATTCTGACAGCGACGGTTTCCTCATCGGCATCGAAGCGGGAAAGATCGCTTTCTTCGCGAATGATGGCAAACGAGTTACGGTAAATATCCGCACCGTCGGTGTTGTACTCAAAGCGCTTCATAGGCTTAAAGCCTAGTCCACAGCAGTGACTTCGTATTCTCCGTCCCCGGTGGCGAGATAGTCGAAGTAACCGCCCTTGGGCTTGCCGCAGCGACGCTCACAACCGGAGAAGTGCACGCGCCCCTCGGGCAGTCGGCCATCGGCAATTGCGTGAGAAGCATCGCCGCGGGTGTCAGCCAGAGACTTTTTGCAGCCGGGGCGTCCGGTGCAGGCGCTGACGCGCAGCCAGGTGGACTTCCGATCGAAGATCAGACCATTGGGCGCCAATACCTTGACGACCTGTTCGGCAACTTCCTCTTCCAAATCATGCAGGATCAGCGAGTACCACGGAGTGATATGCACCGGCACCTGAGTGTGCGAGATCGCTCGGGCCAGACGCGCCGGGAGGACACCAAAGCGCAGGCCAGCGGCCAGGCTAACCAGGCCATCCGGCTGGTCAATCCAACCGATCTGGCGGGACAGCCCGGCGGTGGCATCGAAGCTCTCAGCCGGAGTCGGCTCCTGGCGACGAACTCGCGCGCCCAATTCCTCGACTACGGCATCAGCAACGCGCTCGGCCGCATTGGCTTCGGCGATGCGCCAGGCTGAACCACGGCTGTCATTCCACACCTTCGCTGTGGTGATGAGAGCCTCCACGACGTCGTCACGCGAGACGACAAGCCCCGAGGTCGCGCCACCAATGATGAGTTCGAACGTGTTCTCATCGTGGGCGACAACACCGAAGTCGGGGCGCTCACCGAGCACGTCACCGCGGCCATCGTCGAAAGCCATGAGTGTGCGACCTGGCAGTGTTGCCAGCGACGGCTCCGCGATGAGGGCCTTGTCGAACTCTTGAACCAGGTCGCGCACATCAGCTTTACCGCCGACGCGACCGGACAGCGGCGACTGAAGAACGTTGCGTACGCGGTCGTGGCTGGTGGAGGGAACCAGCTTCTCTTCTTCCGCGGCATCGGCGAATGCGCCGGTGTTGGTGATGCCACGGATCTGAACATTGCCGCGGGAGGTGAAGTGAATATCACCGTCGCCGAAATTCTCGGCCAAATCGGCGAGTACGGCGAAGCCCGGCGCGGGGAGAAAGCCTCCGGGGAAGCGCAGACGACCAATTGCGCCATCAGCTGCGATATGAACCTTGCGGCTGCCGGGGCAACCGTCCTGACGAGTGCGGGTTCCTTGATCAGATGCAGTCATACTCTCAAGAATACGCAAACACACAGAGCTGAGCCCCCGAAAACAGGGGCACATTATCCAGCCCCTTTCCAGCCCAACGAAACCATCCTGAAGTGGAGTTTTCATACCCCTCCGCAAAAACATACAAATTCTTCACTGAAAATCCACCGATCTACCTTTTTAAAACCTTATTGTTTTCATAACCTAACTTCCTCTGAATTAAGGGAAGTTTTCATTGGGTTTTCAATCTGGGGTTATTCAGGAGATTTCATGCCACATCACGACGCTGAAGCACTCACGCACGAGGCACACGACACCGTCGGCACCGGCCGTGCCTCGACACAGACACGCTCTGCTTCACGACGAAACCGTCGCACAATCCGAACGGGAATCGGGGTAGCGCTAGCAGGTCTTATGACCATCGGCCTGGCTACACCTGCAAACGCACAGCCACTAAACATCCCGGGCCTATCGGATAGTGGGCTGGCGGATAAGGTGTCGTCGTCAAGCGCAAACCGCGAACTGCCTGGTTTCGGCCATGTACCGAACCCGAATATGGAGAGGCTACTCGGCATCGAGAAAGACGATGAGGAGTCTGGTAGCGAGGGCGCAGGCAGGCAGCTGACCCCGGAACAGGCTCGCGTGGCCGCAGCCTCTCCGCTGAATTCTCTGCCGCTGACCCCGTCGCGCACGGCAAATGCCGGCATGCTGGTCAGCAGTGAGGATGCCGAGATGATGGTGAACGACAAGCTGTGGAATGTGGATGCCAAGCGTATTCACTACAACTCCACGGATTCCCTCGGAAATCCCAGTGTGGACACAGCCCTTGTGGTGACGCCGAAGACGGAGTGGAAGGGCAGCGGTCCGCGTCCGGTCGTCGCAATCGCGCCGGGCACGCAGGGTGGCGCGGAAAAGTGCGACCCCTCGGTATCCTCGCAGACCGGCCTAAAGATTGAGTTCGGTCCGTTGGACATTATTGCTCCATACGAGACGATCCCGATGGTCGCGAACTTGAAGCGAGGCGCGACTGTGGTGATGATCGACCACCACCGCAATTCCCAGGGTAACCAGGACTACGTCGACAACATCGCCTCGGCACAGTCACTGTTTGATGCCGTGTCTGCCTCACACGAGCTCGGCGTGGACAAAAATGCGCCCGTGGGAATTTATGGCTACTCCCAGGGTGGCTCCGCAGCCGCTGCAGCCGCTGAGCGTGCAGGTGTCTACGCTCCAGAGCTCAACGTCGCCGCATCTGCCGCCGGCGGCCCGCCGTCCGATCTCGCAAACGTCCTCGACCAGATTGATGGCACTACGCTGACCGCCGCGATTGCACTGGCAATCAATTCTGTCCTGGATAAGGATCCGGAGCTGCGCCGAGTCCTCAAGGAAGAAATCAGCCCCGAAGGCAAAGAACTGCTGGACAACGTGGGCAACTACTGCGCGGGTGGCTTGGGTTTCCATCACTCGTTTGAAACCACTGACCAGTACACGACTAGCGGTGAGTCACTCAGCGAGATGATTAAGCGCTACGAGCCGGTACAGAAGGAACTCGCACGCCAGCGCGTCGGCAACTTCGTCCCAAATGCGCCGGTGTACCTCTACTCGGGTGAGCATGATGACATCATCCCCATCAACCAGGTTCGCAAGCTGCGCGATTCCTGGCTGAATCTCGGCTTCACCGACCTGGAGTACGTCGAAAACACGACTTCACCGGTGCTACCGAAGACGGGCATTAACCATATCGTTCCGATGCTCGCGGAACTGACTAATGCCACCGACTTCCTCTGGTCCCACTTCCCAGATCAGCCGGCGGAGCAGTCGCTGGAACTCTAGCAATAGCCCCTGCAGTAGAGTGATGGAGAAATCCACTGCCATGCCGCTGACGAGAAGCTCGGTGAAAATCCGCACGGTCGCGCCACTGTCACAGTCAGACCTCGTCATCGGTTAGAAGGCAGACTCCCGCCGACCGGGGACGCGTTGCTCCCCAGGAAGTGAATGACTACACCGTGATTCTGCTGCTGTCGACCTCGGATACCGACCTTCTGTCCGCCCGCGCGGCCGCTCAGGCCAACCCGGAGGTGTCCTACCGTTGGGCAAACCCGGCGCGTCTGCTCGACGATGATTTGCCCACGCTTGCCGACGGTGCCGATGTCGTCATCATCCGACTTCTCGGTGGCCGCCGCGCCTGGGAATCCGGCATCGACTACTTTGTGAACTCCGGTATTCCCACCGTCCTCGTCTCCGGTGAGCAGGCACCCGATGCCGAACTCACCGAGTATTCGACAGTTCCCGCAAACGTTGCCACGCAAACGCACATTTACCTGGCGGAAGGCGGCGCAAAGAACCTCGCACAGCTGCACAATTTCCTGTCGGACACACTGCTTCTGACCGGTCTTGGCTTTGAAGAGCCCACTCGCATGCCGGCCTGGGGTTTCCTGGAGCGCGACTCCAAGGTGGCCACGGAAGATTCCCGCGGCACCGTCGGCATTATTTACTACCGCGCCCAGCACCTGGCGGGAAATACGCACTACATTGAGGCGCTTGCTGACGCGGTCGAGGCTCGCGGCTACGTCGCCAAGCCTATCTTCGCCGCGTCCCTGCGCACCGCCAGCGATGAACTGCTGGCAGAGCTAGCTTCCTGCGACGCGCTCATCACCACGGTGCTCGCCGCTGGCGGCAACCGCCCGGCACTCGCGCAGGCCGGCCAGGACGATGACGGCTGGGATGTCGCCGCACTCGCAGACCTGAACATTCCCATCATCCAGGGTTTGGCCCTGACTTCGTCCAAGGCGGCATGGGAGGACAACGACGAAGGTCTGTCGCCGCTGGACGTCGCAACACAGGTCGCCGTCCCCGAATTCGACGGCCGCATCATCTCGGTCGCGTTCTCGTTTAAGGAAATCGACTCCGACGAGCTCATTTCCTACGTCCCGGATCTCGAGCGTTGCGACCGCCTGGCCGGCATCGCCACCCGTTACGCCGCGCTCCGCCACATCAACAACGCTGACAAGCGCGTCGCCGTCATGCTCTCTGCGTACCCGACCAAGCACGCCCGCATCGGCAACGCTGTCGGTCTGGACACACCAGCATCCACGTTGAAGGTGCTGCACGCGCTTGCCGACGCCGGATACAACCTCGGCGACACCACCAAAATCCCCGGATATGCCACCGCCGAGGATGGTGCCGATGAACCAGATGCGTTCATGCACGCCATCATCGAGGCCGGCGGCCAGGACCCGGACTGGCTGACCGAAGAGGTTATGGAGGCAGCCGAGCTTCGCCTGCCCGCTGCCACCTACGAGAAGTTCTTCGCTACCTTGCCGGAAGAACTTCGCTCCGACATGCAGGACAAGTGGGGTGCCGCGCCGGGAACCCTGTACGTCCACCCGGATACCCAGGACATCTACATTGCGGGCCTGACCTTCGGCAATGTCGTGGTCATGGTGCAGCCACCGCGCGGTTTCGGTGACAACCCGGTGGGTATCTACCACGACCCGGATCTGCCGCCGACGCACCATTACCTGGCCTGCTACCGCTTCCTGTCGCTGCCGCAGGCGCAGGGCGGTTTCGGCGCCGATGCCGTGGTTCACATGGGCAAGCACGGCAACCTGGAGTGGCTGCCGGGCAAGACCGTCGGCCTTTCCGCTTCCTGCGGCCCGGATGCTGCCATCGGCGAGCTGCCAATGATCTACCCCTTCCTGGTCAACGACCCGGGCGAAGGCACACAGGCCAAGCGCCGTGCTCACGCCACGCTTGTCGACCACCTCATTCCGCCAATGGCCCGCGCCGAATCCTACGGTGACATCACCCGTCTGGAACAGCTTCTCGACGAGCACCAGAACATCTCCGCCATGGACCCGGCCAAGCTGCCGGCCATCCGCCAGGAGATTTGGACGCTGCTGACCGCCGCGAAGATGGACCGCGACCTCGGCTGGGACGAGCGCCCGGACGAGGAGGTCTTCGATGACATGCTCATGCATGTCGACGGCTGGCTCTGCGAGATTAAGGACGTCGCCATCCGCGGTGGCCTCCACGTGCTCAGCCAGGCACCGGAAGATGAATCCCTGATCGGCACTGTGACCACCATGTTACGCGCCCGCCAGCTGTGGGGCGGCAAGCAGACCCTGCCGGGCCTGCGCGAAGCTCTCGGCCTGGCCGAGGATGGCACCGATGAACGCCACGCTGTGGACTCTATCGATGCACTGGCTACGGCGCTGGTAACCGCCGTGGTGAAGAATCCCGACCAACCGGTGACACAGATCGCGGCTGATGTGCTCGGCTCCGAGGAATTTGCCGATATCGCGGCACCAAACGGCCTTGATCAGGTTGTCGAGCTGCTGCAGTTCACCCGCGACGAAATTCTCCCGCGCCTGGCTGCTACCGCCGAGGAGATCCCGCGCATTCTTTCCGCTCTCGATGGCGAATTCGTTCCAGCTGGCCCCTCTGGTTCACCACTGCGCGGCCTGGTCAATGTACTGCCGACTGCCCGCAACTTCTACTCGGTTGACCCCAAGGCGGTGCCGTCGCGCCTGGCTTGGGAAACCGGTGTTAACCTCGCCGATGGCCTGATTGAGCGCTACCGCGCCGACCACGGTGAGTACCCCAAGTCGGTTGGTCTGTCGGTATGGGGCACTTCCGCCATGCGTACCTCGGGCGATGACATCGCCGAGGTGCTCGCGTTGATTGGTGTGCATCCGGTGTGGGATGACGCATCTCGCCGTATTGTCGGCCTTGAGCCGATTCCGCTGGAGGAGCTGGGCCGCCCGCGCATTGACGTGACCGTCCGTATTTCCGGCTTCTTCCGTGATGCGTTTCCGCATGTTATCGACCTTTTGGATGATGCGTTTCAGCTCGTCGTCAAGCTTGATGAATCCGATGAGGACAACTACGTGCGCGCCCATGCGAAGGCCGACCAGCAGGAGCGCCCGCGTCGCATCTTCGGTTCCAAGCCGGGCACCTATGGAGCTGGCCTGCTGCAGCTGATCGATTCCGGTTCCTGGCGCGATGACGCGGACTTGGCAAAGGTCTACACGACCTGGGGTGGCTACGCCTATGGCCGCGGCGTCGATGGGGAAGAGGCAGCTGACGACATGAAGACGGCCTACCGCCGTATTCAGGTTGCCGCGAAGAATGCCGATACCCGCGAGCACGATATCGCCGACTCCGATGACTACTTCCAGTTCCACGGCGGCATGATCGCCACGGTCCGTGCACTGACGGGTTCCGCTCCAGAGGCGTATGTGGGAGATTCCACGCGCCCGGACGCCGTGCGCACCCGCACCCTGCACGAGGAGACTCGACGCGTCTTCCGAGCCCGCGTAGTCAACCCACGCTGGATGCAGGCCATGCGTAACCACGGCTACAAGGGCGCCTTCGAAATGGCCACAACCGTCGACTACCTCTTCGGTTACGACGCGACGGCGCAGGTCATGGATGACTGGATGTACGAAACGCTTACCGACGAGTACGTTGCGAACCCGGAAAACCGCGAGTTCTTTGAACAGTCGAATCCGTGGGCTTTGCACGATATTTCCGAGCGCCTGATGGAGGCCGCCGAGCGCGGTATGTGGGAAAACCCCGACCAGGAACGCATGGATCTGCTGCGCCAGACCTACCTGGATACAGAGGGCGACTTGGAGGAGCGCGCTGACCGGTAGGTAACCGCTAGGCGACCGGTAGGCGACCGCTAGTCGTGGTCTAACCGGCCGATAGCCGTAACCACTTGCTCATCTAGTGGCGGTTACACTGGGGAACTATGAGCAAGTGGTTCACAATTATTTACCTCATCGCCGAGATTGCGGCCTTTATCGCACTTGGTGAATGGATTGGCTATGGCTGGACCGTCCTGCTGGTTCTGGGTCTATTCATTCTGGGATTGGTTTTCGCCGCCATCGAGTTCAAGCGCATCTACCAGAAGTTGCTGCTGGATACTTCTCGTACTCTTACTGAGTACGGACAGAAGCATCCGGAGGAGGCAATCAAGCGCTCGGCAAAGGGCGCGGGACACTTTGTGGCTGACTCGGCAATTCTGTTGGTTGGCTCTTGGCTGATTGCCCTGCCGGGCGTCGTCACCACCGTTGTTGGTTTCCTCATGGTGCTACCGCCGACTCGCTGGCTGATTCGTAAGAGCGGATCGGTGGCGCTGCTCAACGGACTCCGCAACTTCAGTGACCGCAGCATGATGGTGGTCTCTCAGTACGGCATGAACCCCGGTGCTCCAGGAACTGGCGCTGGTGCTGGCGGTTTTTCGGGTTTCCCTGGATTCTCTGGTGGTTTCCCGGGTGCGGATGGCAAGGCCTTCCCACAGGATAAAATCGTCCCACCGGCACCGGACAACGCCTGGGATGATGACCAGGACGACAGCGACAAGCGCTAACTCAAAAACTCGCAAACGTAGAGAGTTCTCTTATACAAGTGCACACTAACCGCCAAGCGCGCTCCAGCGAGCACGGGAACGTCGCTCAGAAAGACGCTTCGAAAGGCATTCCGGAGAATCCGAATCGCTGGCAGGCGCGCTTTCGCGCGCTTACCCCACTAAAGCAGCGCCTCGTTCTCGCCTTCATTGCAATCCTCGCTGGTGGATTGCAGTTCTTAAGCTATGCGCCCATGAGCTGGTGGTGGACGGCCTGGATCGGCCTCGCCCTGCTCATTTTTGCCTTCTTCTGCGCAGCCGATTGGAAATCCAGCGTAGTGGTGGGCTTCAGCTGGGCAACAGCGACGGCACTTTTCTCACTGCCGTGGATCGGCTCCTTCGTCGGCATTGGCCCCTACGTGGCGCTCTCAATTGTGCTGGGTCTCCTGACAATTCCGGCGGCGCTTGCGATGTGGCTGATTGCCCAATCCAGTTTCCCCCTCGCGCTGAAGCTCCCTGGCATGGCCGCTGCGCTCGTGGCAGGGGAGGCGCTGCTAGCCCGCTGGCCTTTCGGAGGCTTCCCCTGGCTCCGCGTTGCCTGGGGGCAGGTCGACGGCCCGCTGGCCCCAGCAGTGGCAATCGGCAGCACTGCATTGGTCACTTTCCTCGCTGCTTGCGTTGGTGCGGGACTGGTCGCGCTCACGCTACGTTCCTATGCAACCTCCGCTGCGCTTTTGGTGGGAGCGTTATTCGTCGGCTGGGTTCTTCCTGCGTGGACCCAACCACTGCCTGAGCCTACGGCCGCTGACAACACCCGTGTCGCGGTTATCCAGGGCAATGTTCCTCGCCTCGGTTTAGAGTTCAATGCCCAGCGCCGCGCAGTCCTGCAAAACCACGCCGATGCCACCAATGAGCTGGCACGACGTGTCCACCAAGGTAAGGAACAGCAACCGGATATCGTCATCTGGCCCGAAAACTCCTCCGATGTCAGCCCGTTTACGGATGGGGAAGCGGCACGCATTATCGAAAACGCCGCGATGAATATTGGCGCTCCCATCGTGGTCGGCACCTTTACCTACACCGATGGGGTGCAAAACACCATGGTGGTCTGGGATCCGCAGACCGGCCCCGGCGACCAGCACGAGAAAATCTATCTCCAGCCCTTCGGCGAAACCATGCCATTCCGCGAGCTACTGCGCCACTTTTCCGACATGGTCGCTCACGCCGGAGACATGACTCCGGGCAACGGCGATGCCGTGGTCACAACGCCAGGCACAGATGGTTTAAAGAAGGTCAATCTAGGCGTGGCCACCTGTTACGAAGTGGTCTTCGATGGCGCCTTCCGCAACGCGGTCAACCACGGCGCAACCATGCTGGCCACGCCCACAAATAACGCCACCTTCGGTTTCACCGACATGACCTACCAACAGCTGGCCATGAGCCGCATGCGAGCCATGGAGTTCCAACGCTCCACGGCCGTCGCCGCAACCAGCGGTGTGAGCGCGATTGTGGATGCGCACGGAGACGTCGTAAAGCAGAGCAAAATCTTCGAGCAGAAGGTACTCACTGAAACTCTGCCTCAGTACGCCCACCTGACTTTTGCAGCCCGCTTCGAGACGTGGATTGAAGGTCTACTGACCGCATTCGGTATTCTTTGTGTGGTTGGTGCCGTCCTGCGTCGCCGTGGCGGAGATGCCAGGGCAGGCGCAGATGAAGTTGATGGCCGGGATACTGAGCAGAACATGCACTAAGGAGAATCACGAGTGACTGCCCTAAATGAGTCGACGCTGGTTGTCATTCCCACTTTCAACGAGCGGGAAAACCTGCCGGGCGTGATTGCACGCCTGCGCGCAGCGGAGCCTCGCGTCGACATTTTGGTTGTCGATGACTCTTCACCAGACGGCACCGGTGAGCTCGCCGATGAAATCGCTGCCGCTGACAAGTCGGACAACGGCGAAGAACACATCTACGTCCTGCACCGCGAGGGCAAGGGCGGTCTCTGGGGTGCGTACCGCGCGGGCTTCGCTTGGGGTCTCGAGCGAGACTACGAGGTTCTCTGCGAGATGGATGCCGACGGCTCCCACGCACCAGAGCAGTTCCATCTGCTGCTGGAGAAGCTCGAGGACGGTGCCGATGTCGTCATCGGTTCCCGCTACATTCCGGGCGGCAAGACCGTCAACTGGCCAATGAGCCGTCAGGTTCTCTCCCGCGGCGGCAACCTCTACATCTCGCTGGCGCTCGGCGCGGGCATCTCGGATATCACCGCTGGCTACCGTGCTTATCGACGGGAAGTTCTCGAAACCCTTGACCTCGAGAACATTGGCAAGGCTGCGTACCTGTTCCAGACCGAGCTCGCTTTTGAGGCTGTACAGGCGGGCTTCTTGGTGGAGGAGGTTCCGATCACCTTTACTGAGCGCGAGTACGGCGAGTCCAAGATGGATGGCAGCTTTGTGAAGCAGTCTCTGCTGCAGGTCACCAAGTGGGGATTCAAGCACCGCTCGCAGCAGGTAAAAAACCTGGGGTCGGAGATTGGTCGCCTGGCTGGTCACGAGTTTAAGCAGCGATTCCGCAAGTAGGGCTAGGGCAGCCCCAAAGATTGCGGCCTGCCCGTGTGGAGACGGGCTGCCTGTATGACTGCGGGCTGCCTGTATGAATGGGGGCTGCAAATGTGAAACTGACTTAGTTTATGACAGTTTCAGGCCATTTTTCAGGCCATTTTTGTCATAAACGCAGTCAGTAACTCGGTTCGGCCCGCCGCAGCCAGGCACCAACGAAAAATGGGTCCGAATAAGGAGCAAAACCTTATCCGGACCCGAATTTCAGTGTTTGATTGACGGCTACAAAGCTCTAAAGCTCACTAGCGCAAGCCAGCTCAAACCTTAAGCGTTCTTCTCTGCTTCTTCGGCTTCCTTCTGAGCCTTCAGCAGGCGAGCGGCGTTACGACGACGCTTGCGCAGCAAGTCAACGCGCTCATCCAGCAGCACGTCGAGCTCCTCGATGGAGCGACGCTCACGGAGCATGTCCCAGTGAGTCCTCGGCGGCTTCACCGGCTTGGCTTCAGTGCCTTCGCCTTCAACCAGCTCACCAATTTGGCCATTCTTGCACAGCCATTCACCTGGAATTTCCGCGTCATCCGCGAATGGGACCTCGAAGATCTCACCGGATTCAGTGCGGTAGCGGACCATCATTCGCGGCGCGAGGTCATGATCGCGATCGGTCTCATACGAAACGGCGCCCATGCGACTGCCACGAAGAACTCGATCTGCCATGTGGAACGTGCCCCCTTTGGTAGAAATACTAGACCACACATTATAACGCCTTAATCTGTATTCATGCCATAATTGACTTCTGTGTCAGATCAAAAGCCGAGCACAACTACTGCCAATTGCCAGTGGTGTGGCCGCGAAATGGAGGTCGCCATCCGCGGTCGCCGTCGCAAGTTCTGCAGCCAAGCCTGCCGGCAGCGCGCGTACGAAAAACGCACTGGCGTAGCAAAAGGCGCTTCCAGGCCGATTGCCGAGCGAATCAATTCGGATCTCACGCTAAAGACCGCCACCGATGCCACGAGCAGGCCGGCGGGCGATGACGTCGTAAAGCGAATAGGGGACGGGCTCTTCGAAGTACGTTGTCTCGCCGAAGACTTGCGCACCGCGCTTGACGACGGCATGGAGACTGCCGTCCTGCAGGAGATTACGCAGGAATTGATTATGAAAACGCGCGAGGTGGAACGGTTTATCCCATAGCGGATTAAAAGGATAGGATGAGCACTATGAATTCTGGTGTCCGTAAGTCAATTATTACTTTGATAGCCGTTGCAGTTGTTGCGCTCGCAATTGTTATTGTGGGGCCAGTTTTGTATCGCGTTTTCACGCATGAAGGGGTGCGTACTGGGGATTTCGAGGCCACGGAGCTGCCTGCAGCAACGACTGATGCGAATGGCACCTGGAAGATTGTCGGTGGCGATAACTCACAGAACACCTCCGTTGGCTTTACTTTTAATGAGGTACTGCCGGGCAGCAGGCGGACGACGTCCGGTTCCACTCACGATGTCACCGGTGAGCTGAAGGTTGCTGACAACAATCTTGAGGACGCATCCGTTGTTGTTGATATGGCAACTCTGACTAGCGATATTGAACGTCGTGACATCAATGTCCGCAACAATATTTTCAGCGTTGAGCAGTACCCAGAAGCTAAGTTTGAGCTTGCAGAACCACTCGATATTTCGAGCATTCCAGATAACGGCCAGTGGGCGAATATCGAGATTCCGGGACGCCTGACCATCCGCGGTGTCACCAATGATGTCACCGTACCAATGAAGGCCGCTCGTACCGAAAACTTGGTTTTGTTGTCGGGCTCTTTGCCAATCAACCGCCTGGATTACAACGTGCGCCTGCCACAGTTTGTAGCTGCATCCATCGAGGAGAACGGCGAACTCAATCTGCGCATTGTCGCAGAGAAGCAGGACGCGTAGGACACGTAGGTTTCGCGGCTGGCAGACACAGCCATCTAAAGAGAATCGCAGTAGCGCTAATCCAAAGAGGCTTATAGCCAGCGAAAATACACCTCGATTCGTCACTGTGACGCAATAAAGCCATTTAGTCACACACCACAGAAGTCCTGCCAAAAACAATTTTGGTAGGCCAGTTGGGAGTCACAACGATATGAACACCTACGAAGCAATGTTGCTCGCACGAAAGGTGCGAATGGTACTACTGATTATCTTCATTGCATTCGTGGCCTACAAGGGCGTGTGGTGGCTCGTGGCTGTCGGCATACTCCTGATTGGCATGACGCTGTGGCAGAACAAGAGGCTGCGGGAAGAGATTGCCGTCCGCAACGCGGATGAGCTTGCAGCGAACGCCAAGGACAATGAGCAATAATCCCGACGGCATAGATCAAGCGCCAAGATAGAACACGGCAGCAGAAAAAGCGGCGGCGAAAAAGGCGACAGTCCTGGAAATTCAGAAAACCCCAGGGCCAACCACTTTCATTATTTGTCCGATAATATACATTATGACATTTTGGCCTAAGGGTCCCGTCCTCCCCATTGCCACCGATGCGCCATTGCCGCCAGACCTAAGGAATTTTTAGTAAGATTTCTCGCATGCCTGAACTCTCAGACACATCCAGCAGCTCAGACAGACCCAATGCGTCCGACACATCAGATAGATCTGGCTCGTCCGACGACCCAGAGCCTCGCGCCAACGTTGACGGGCTCTCTGTAGCCGCAGTAAGCGCAATCACCGCAGCAACCGCCGCAGCATCCCCAGCGAACGCAGCGAACACTTCAGGTGATGCCGCGTGATCGTATCCGCGCTCATCGTCTTAGCGGTCTTTCTTTTCCTCGTTTTCGCCAATGCAATTTTCGTTGCTGTCGAGTTTTCCTACCTCACGGTTAATAGGAACGATGTCAAGAACGCCGCAAACGCCGGCTCAAGGTCCGCATATTTAGTAGACCGTGCTCTATCACGCACCTCTACTAACCTCTCCGGCGCACAGCTGGGAATTACCGTCACCAGCCTCGTCGCTGGTTTCCTGACCGGGCCTTCCCTCGGCGTCCTCCTCGAAGCCGCATTTGGTGGCACTAGCATCTCTCCCGCCACCGTCACTGCAATCAGCACTACGGGCGCTTTCATTATCGCGACCTTCACTCAAATGGTCTTTGGCGAACTCGTCCCCAAAAACTGGGCCATCGCCGAGCCCACTAAAGTCGCAAACCTCGTGGTCAGGCCACAGAATGCCTTCATGTTCGCATTCGGCTGGCTGGTCTGGCTACTCAACAGCGCGGCTATTTGGGTGCTAAAACGGCTCGGCTTCTCCCCTGAGGAAGAGGTCGCCAGTGCCAGGACGGCGGAGGAACTCCGTGCCGTCGTCACGCGCTCTAGCGATGAAGGAAAAATTAACCCGCAGACCGCCGAGTTGGTGGCGCGATCGATCGAGTTCGGCGAGCGCACGGCGGCTGATGTGATGACGCCACGCACACAGATCATCTTTATCGAAGATCAGAGCGTCGCAGAGATGCTGACGGTCGTCGCAGATTCTGGACATGCACGCTTCCCCGTCGTTGGCAATAGCGTCGACGACATTCGCGGCGTGGTGCATTACACCGACCTGCTCAGCGTGCCACACGCACAACGCTTGACGACGTCGGCTGCGAGCCTGGCCAAAGATGTACTCGTGGTAAATGACTCGACCACACTTGATCCGCTGATGCGTCAACTGCGTGAGGATGCATACCAGTTCGCGGTGGTTGTCGATGAGTACGGCGGCACGGACGGCATTGTGACGTTGGAGGATCTCGTCGAGGAAATCGTCGGTGAAATTGACGATGAACAGGACGATCGTTCGTTGCTCTACAGCCGGATTAGCCCCAATACGGTGATTGTTTCCGGTCTCATGCGCCCTGATGAGTTGGGAGAGATCCTAAACCTGGTCCTGCCGGAGGGCGAAGAATCCGACACTATTGGTGGATTTATCACCGAACGCTTGGATCGCATGCCTCGCTTCGGCGACACGATTACGGTCGAAGCCACCGACCACGAAAACCTCGATGAGGAGAACTTGCCTACCACCGCTGAAGTTGCATTTCGAGTCGAGCGCATGGCGCGTCACCGCGTTGGCCGTATTCGTGTCCAGGTGGACCGCGCCGGCAACAAGGTCACGCGCCCGGATGAAGGCGCTCACCAGGACGGAACCAGTCACAACCACGTCGAGCACAACAGCGAAAAGGAGGGCTAGAACATGCCACTACTTACTCTTATTTTGCTGTTGGCCCTCAATGCCTGGTTTGTCGCCGCTGAATTTGCGATGGTCTCGGCTCGCCGCGATCAAATTGAACCGGATGCCGTCAGCGGCTCTACCAGCGCAAAGTACGCGCTGCGCGGTATCGAAAACGTGTCGGTCTCCCTGGCGGCAACACAGCTGGGCATTACCGCCTGTTCCCTGCTCATCGGTGCCGTCGGCGAGCCTGCGATTGCGCACTTCTTCGAGCCCTACATGACAGCGCTGGGACTCCCCGCGGGCACCGCCCACGTGGTTGCGCTGGCGTTGGCGCTGCTGATTGTCACTTTCTTACACATGGTTGTCGGCGAAATGGTGCCGAAGAACATCGCTATTGCGGCCCCCAGCCCGACGGCGAAGTTCGTGGCTATTCCGCTGTATGTGATTGTGCGGGTACTCAATCCGGTTATCTGGGCGATGAATACGACGGCGAACATCGTGGTTCGCAAGATTCTTCGCGCCACTCCGAAGGACGAGGTCGATTCCTCCTTCACCGCTAGTCAGGTGCAGGATTTCGTCGCCGAGTCCGGGCGTCAGGGCCTTCTCGACAATGACGAGCTCGCGCTCCTCCACAAAGCTCTCGGCTTCGAGCATCTCACCGCCGCGGATGTCACTATGCAACTCGACACCCTCGTCACCATTGGCCCCGACGCCACTGTCGCCGACATCGAAGAGCTCAGCGCACGCACGCGCTTTTCCCGCTTCCCCATCACCGATGCCGATGGCAGCTTCATCGGCTACCTTCATGTCAAGGATTTGCTCTCGCTTGACGACGGTCACCGCGACCGACCCTTCCCGCGGAATCTGATTCGCACCTTCGCAAGCGTCAGCCCGGATGCCAAGCTCCAGACGGTCATGCGGCTGATGCAGCGCGAGCAGGCTCATTTCGCCTTGGTGACGGAGGAAGATAGTACTTCGGAGAACTCTGTCAACGGAATCGTTGCGCTGGAGGACGTACTAGAAGAGCTCGTCGGCGAAGTCCGCCAGGCAACAGCCTAGCGCGTGCGCCGACGAGCCCCGTCGATTCCAGCTGGTTACTTGCTGCTGAAAGCTTGTTAGCTAATTACTTCAGTGCAGCCAGTGCGGAGTCGTAGTCCGGCTCCGTGGTGATCTCATCGACCAGCTGGTTGTAAATGACCTTGCCCTCTTCGTCAGTGACGACTACGGCACGAGCAAGCAGGCCAGCGAGCGGGCCATCCTGCTGGACAACACCGAAGGCTTCGCCGAAGCCGTGGCGGAAGTCCGAGGCAACCTCAACGTTGTCCAGGCCTTCTGCAGCGCAGAAGCGGCCGAGAGCGAACGGCAGGTCACGCGAAACATTAACCACGACGGTGTTGTCCAGCCCAGCAGCGTCCTCGTTGAAGTGACGCACCGAAGCTGCACAAACACCGGTGTCTACCGACGGGAAGATGTTGTAGACGACCTTCTTACCAGCGAAGGTCTCATTGGTGACCTCGGCGAGGTCACCACCGGTGAGGGTAAACTCCGGAGCCTTGTTGCCCACCTGGGGCAGGTCTCCGGAAAGCTGGACTGGGTTGGACTGAAATGCGGTTTGTGTCATAGCGCCCTTTTTACCGCCTTTCGTCCGGATCCTCCAGGCTGTTTCCTGGAAATCAGTAGAATCGTGACAGAAATGAAATTCCGGGCCGCAGTATCTTGAGCAATCTTTCGTACCTTGCGGTCCGGGCCACGCTATTCAGCGGGCCCCACGTTTATACTCCGAGGAAAGGCAGCCATGAGTTTGATTACCGCAATTGTGTCCATCGATGTCGAAGCTGACAAGATTCCGGAGGCCGCCGAGACCATCGTCGAGATCGACGGCGTGACTGAGGTCTACTCCGTTACTGGTGACTGGGACTTGGTCGTCGTGGTGCGCGCAACTAATCACGATGATTTGGCGGAAATCATTCCAAATCTCATCAGCAAGGTCGACGGTGTTATTCGCACTCAGACTCAGCTGGCTTTCCGCACCTACTCTCAGCACGACCTGGAAAGTGCATTCTCCATCGGGCTGGAGTAGCCGCGGATTCTTCCACCGAGCCGTGCGGTATGCGGGAGCTACTTAACCACTTCCGCCATCGCGCGGCCTGCCTGGCGGCCACTGAAAATACAGCCGCCCAGGAATGTACCTTCCAGCGCGTTGTTGCCGTGAACGCCACCGCCACCGAAGCCAGATGCCTCACCTGCAGCGTAGAGCCCTTCAAAGGGAGTTCCGTCCGGATGCAGGCACTGGCCGTCGAGGGTCGTCTCAATGCCGCCAAGCGTCTTGCGGGTCAGCATGCGCAGACGAATAGCAATCAGCGGGCCATTCTTCGGATCCAAAATCGGTGATGGCGGCACGGAGCGGATGATCTTGTCCCCGAGGAAGTTCCGGGCCACGTTGACGTAATTGACCTGGTAGTCCTTAGAGAAGGGATTACCGGTCTGCATGTCGCGCTGACGAATCTGCTCCTCGAGCTTCTCCAGGTCAATCTTCAGCGCTGCGGCTCCGGACTCCCCGCCCGAGCTCGCCTCCACAATCTCGTTCATCCCCTCGACCAGCTTTGGCAGGTCGTCGGCAACCACCCAGTCTTCGCCGTTATCCATGAATGCCTGAATCGGTGCGGCAACACCAGAGGTCACCTTGCCAATCAGCTTCTTGATCTCCTTTTCGGTCAGATCCGGATTCTGTTCTGAGCCAGAGAAAATGAACTCCTTGGCCACGATGTTCTTATTCAGCACAAACCAGGAGTAAGAGTGTCCGGTAGCCAGAATGTGCTTCATCGTGCCGACAGTATCTGCACCCGGAATATATGGCGCAGGCAGGCGATTTCCTTCTGCGTCAAACCACATGGCCGACGGCCCCGGGATGATACGGATACCGTGATTCGGCCACACGGGATTCCAGTTCTTCATGCCCTCGGTGTAATGCCACATGCGGTCACGGTTGACGAGGTTTGCGCCGGCCTGCTCTGCAATCTCGATACCACGGCCGTCAACATGCTCTGGCACACCGCAGACCATGTCCTTCGGCATCTCGCCCAGGCGCTCGGTCGGCCAGCACTTACGCACGGCTTCCAGGTTGCCGCCAACACCGCCCGTCGCAATGCACACGGCCGACCCGCGGATCTCAAAGTCCTCCCCTGTTTCCTCGCGTGACGACGCCACTCCTCGCTCTAGCGATTCACAGGGAACCAGAATCTTGCCACGCACGCCGACGGCGCGACCATCTTCGACGATTACCTCGTCAACGCGGTGGCGATGGCAGTATTCCACCAGCCCCTTCTTCGCAGCTTCAGCGACCGGCTCTGCGAATACGCGGACGATTTCGGGGCCTGTGCCCCAGGTGAGGTGGAATCGGGGTACCGAGTTGCCGTGACCGTCGGCACGCCCTTCACCGCGCTCAGCCCACCCGACGACAGGCAGGAACTTCACGCCGAGATTGCGGAGGTAGTCACGCTTCTCCCCTGCCGCGAAGTTCAGGTAGGCCTTGGCCCACTTGCGTCCCCAGTTGTCTTCCTCGCGGTCGAACTGCGCGGAGTTGAACCAGTCAGCTTCAGCGAGCTCGCGGTTGTCCTTGACTCCGAGGCGGCGCTGCTCTGGCGAGTCGACGAGAAAGATTCCTCCCAGCGACCAGAAAGCCTGTCCGCCGAGGTTGTTGGCATTCTCCTGGTCGACAAGGATGACCTTCTTGCCGGCCTGCGTGGCCTCATACGTCGCGACCAATCCGGCAAGTCCGGCGCCGACGACAACAATGTCTGCAGTACGTGTGGTGCTCTGTGCGTTCATAGTTTCGTTTTTAGACCCTAAACATCGCCTTTGAGGTGGTTTTGCCTAAAAACGTGATTTATTTTTACAGGCTTTATTTATCTGGCGAATTTCCAACGCGCCCGGAGCTGCCCACTGCTAGTGAGGCCTGCGTGGCGCATGCACGAGCTCGACCTGTACGAGCGTGACTTTCTCTGCGCGCACGAGCGCTTCAAACAGCGACAGATAGTAATTCCACATCCTCCGGAACACTCTGTCGTACCCGATACCAGCGGCTTCGCGCGCATGCGCCGCAAAGAAATCTCGCTGGAGCTGCAAGGTCGTCGCGAAGTGCGCCGGAATGTACTCTTCCGCCGCGATGCGCAGGCCGGTTTCCCGGTCCACCATCTTGCGCAGCTCTTCTACAGTGAAAAGCTGCAGCTGCGGCCACACGTAAGCGCGTACGAGGTCCAAGCTGCGCTCGGCGAGCGCATCGAATTTGTCCGTCGCTACCACCATTTGGACGACGATGGTGCCGCGGTCGACAAGCAGACGCTCGGCGCTCTTCAGCCAGCGCAGCGCACCTGCACGACCGAAGGTCTCCAGACGCCCGACGTTGATAACCGCCTCGAAGTCGGACTCGAATTCGCGTGGCGACGGAATGTTGCGATCCATCTGGATCACATCGACCGCGCCGCGCAATCCGGCTTTTTCCACCCGTTCCAGCACCGTTTCGGTGTGGTCATCAGAGACGGTAATAACCTCCGCGCCCGCTCCCCTTTCTGCAGCTCGAAGGGCAATTTCTCCGCCTGCCGACGGCCATTCGGCGACACGGTCGCCGGCCCGGACTCGAGCCAGATCGAGCATGTGCTCAATATTGCGCACCTGGGCATGCAGAAAATCGGCACGCGCGACGGATTTCGGGGCATCGACATAAGTCACGTCAACTGACCAGTGCGAGGGAACCCCACCCTTGCCAGCACCACGGGCATAGTTTTGAATCTGTTCCCGCGACGAGGTTCGCACTCCGGAGGCGAACAGGCCGGAACCGCCCATCAGCAATTCGCCGGAATAGAGCTCCAGCAATGAGGTCGGCAACTCTCCCGCCATATCTGGCCCATCGAGACGCGGACGTGAACGCGCGACTTTCATCAGACCACGTGCCAACGGCCCCAACGAAGCAATATCAAGCTCGGCGCTAAGCAGTCGGCTGAGAAGCTCTGGCAAGTCATCACTGGACCACTCGCCCGCGAGATAGGCCTCCCCCAATCCGAGCCATTCTGAATCAGCTAGTCGAGAATAGAAAACAGGATCAATGACGCTGAAAACGACTGGACGACACGATTCAGAACTAGTGGGAGATTCACTGCCGCCGCTAGAGCTGGCACCACCGACTCCGTCGACAGCCAAATCGGCGTCACCCGTCGACCGAGTAATGAAAGACTCCCCGACAAACTCACCGGATTCAACCAGCTCAATGCCGTTATCCTGGCAGAGTCGCTCAAAAGAGCGTTCCATCATTTCGGCACGTTTCGCTAGAAAACGCCCCTCTGGAATACGCGCAACCCGAGGCCATCGCTCTGCGTCAATTGCCTGCCGGCTTGCCGAATTCACCCTGCCCGAACCTCCTAACAATCGCGCCGCATAAAGGTACGAATAACGAACTGAGTTTGCTCTCGCAGCCTACCGCGCAGGGACCCAGAATAGGCGGTGGCGCACCGAGAGGATTACTATTGTGGCTTGCCGGCTAAAAGCCGAATCTAAAACTTCGAGAACTTTAAAGTCTGTGAGGAGAAAATACATGACCGAGACTCC
Source organism: Corynebacterium sp. LK26 (assembly GCF_014335085.1). NCBI lineage: Bacteria > Bacillati > Actinomycetota > Actinomycetes > Mycobacteriales > Corynebacteriaceae > Corynebacterium > Corynebacterium sp. LK26. The sequence goes on along the minus strand of NZ_PDHB01000001.1, from coordinate 60,313 downwards.
GTACCGCCCGCACTCCGGACGCCCGCACGTGGTCGTCATCGGTTCGGGTTTCGGTGGCTTGTTCGCGGCGAAGAAGTTGCAGGGCGCCGAGGTCGACGTCACTCTCATCGACCGCACTAACCACCACCTGTTCCAGCCACTGCTCTACCAGGTAGCAACGGGCATCCTGTCCTCGGGCGAAATCGCTCCGTCCACTCGTACGATCTTCGACGGTGTTCAGAACGTTCGTGTTGTCAAGGGCGATGTCACCGACATCGACGTCGAAAAGCAGGTTGTGACTTCGGAACTGGGTCACCAGACTTCCAAGTGGGAATACGACCACCTCCTGGTCGCCGCTGGCGCTGGCCAGTCCTACTTCGGCAATGATCACTTTGCCGAGTTTGCTCCGGGCATGAAGAACATCGACGACGCACTCGAAATCCGTGCCCGCATCATCGGCGCGTTTGAGCGCGCCGAGCTGACCGACGATCCCGCTGAGCGCGAGCGCCTGCTGACCTTCGTCGTTGTCGGCGCTGGTCCGACTGGTGTTGAACTTGCCGGCCAGCTGGCCGAGCTGGCTAACCGCACCCTCGCATCGTCCTACCGCAGCTACAACCCGCACGCTGCACGCGTCGTCCTGCTCGACGGCGCACCGCAGGTTCTGCCGCCGTTTGGCAAGCGTCTGGGCCGCAAGGCTCAGAAGTCCCTGGAAAAGATGGGCGTCATCGTCAAGCTGGGCGCGATGGTGACTGACGTCAATGAAGAGGGCGTCACCTACAAGAACATGAAGGATGGAACCGAGGAGTTCATCCCGTCGTTCTGCAAGATTTGGTCCGCCGGCGTGTCCGCTTCCCCGCTGGGCAAGATGATTGCCGAGCAGACTGGCGCCGAGACCGACCGCGCTGGCCGTGTCGTTGTCAACGAGGACATGACAGCTGGTGGCTACAAGAACGTCTACGTCGTGGGCGACATGTCCAACCGCGAGAACCTGCCGGGTGTTGCTCAGGTTGCTATTCAGGGTGGCGAGTACGTCGCCGCCAACATTGCAGCTGAGGCCGACGGCCGCGACGTCGCTGAGCGTCAGCCGTTCGAGTACTTCGATAAGGGCTCCATGGCAACCGTCTCCCGCTTCTCCGCAGTGGTGAAGATGGGCAAGGTTGAGGTCACCGGCTTCATCGGCTGGATTCTGTGGCTGGCCGTCCACCTGATGTTCCTGGTGGGCTTCCGCAACCGCCTCGTCTCCTGCGTCAGCTGGGGCCTGAACGTCCTGGACCGCAACCGTTGGCAGATGGTTTCCACCCGCCAGCAGATGTACGCACGCAACGCCATCGACCGCCTGGCCGAGTTCAACAAGGACAAGGCTGAGCAGGATCTGCCGCTGGAGGTTCGCGACACTCGCCGCGAGCACCGCGCAAAAAGGAACAAGTAGTTAACTTGCAGGTGGCCAGATTAGAAAACAGCTAATCACGACAAGCCACCTGCGAGCTTCCTACCAGGCCCGTTACCACCTATAACGATTTGCTACAGCGGCTTGTCGAGTACCGCAATTCGTAGGTTGGTGCGGGCCAGCAGTTTTTCATCTGCCTTGCGGGTGTGCTCAATACGCCACAGTTGCATGGTGCGCCCCAGGTACTCTGGCTCCGCCGTGGTAACGATTACCTCGCCAGCTCGGGCGGAGCGGTAAAAATCGGTGTTGTTGTTCACACCGACGACCGGCTTCTTCGCACCGCAGGCAACGAAACCAGCAATAGAGCCAGCAGTCTCACCTAGCGAGCAATAAACACCGCCATTGGCTAGGCCCCACGGTTGCAGGTGGTCGGGCCCGACCTCGAGCTCCATCTGAATTCGCTCCGGCCCGACATGGACAAACTTCGTGCCCAGCAAGGTATCTAGACCGCCGATTCCGTTATCGCCCAAGGTGCTGTTAAAAACAGCCAGCTCCTCATCGCTCAGCGCTTCCTGGCTAGCCTTCGTCGCCAGTGTCATATAATCGCGCAGCGCCTTCCTCTTCGCCTGCTCGGCGACGGAAGCTGCAGAGTTAGAGTCCTGTGAACTGCCATTATTCGCAATAGTCTCGTCAGTCATGCCAAACATTGTGCCAGCGCACGCCATCACTCGTGGCAGTTTCAACGTTAAAAGCAGTAACAATTTCTGAGTCCCAGATACAACGAACCCCGGCCAGGCTTTAAGATGGTGGGCATGACCGATAACAATGAACTCGCACAAATTGGTGTCGTCGGGCTCGCCGTCATGGGCTCGAATATCGCACGCAACTTCGCCCACAAGGGACACACCGTTGCCGTGTACAACCGCAGTCCGGAGAAAACTCGCACCCTCATCGCTGAACACGGTGATGAAGGCTCATTCATCCCGTCCGAGACCATTGAAGAGTTCGTCGCTTCGCTGGAGCGCCCGCGTCGCGCTCTGATCATGGTTCAGGCAGGTGCCGCTACTGATGCGGTCATCGATCAGCTTGCCGACGTGATGGAGCCCGGCGACATCATCATTGATGGCGGTAACTCTCTTTACACGGACACCATCCGTCGCGAGAAGGCTATTCGCGCCCGTGGCCTGCACTACGTTGGCACTGGTATTTCCGGTGGTGAAGAAGGTGCTCTGACTGGCCCATCCATTATGCCGGGTGGAACGAAGGAGTCCTACGAGTCCCTCGGCCCGCTGCTGGAGTCCATCTCCGCACACGTTGATGGCGTTCCGTGCTGTACTCACATTTCCTCCGATGGCGCTGGCCACTTTGTAAAGATGGTCCACAACGGCATCGAGTACGCGGATATGCAGGTCATTGGCGAGGCCTACCACCTGCTGCGCGAAGCCGCTGGCCTCACCCCTGCAGAGATTGCAGATATCTTCCGCGAGTGGAATAAGGGCGACCTGGATTCCTACCTGGTCGAGATTACCGCTGAGGTTCTCTCTCAGGTCGATGAGAAGACAGGCAAGCCGCTGGTGGATGTCATCGTTGATGCTGCTGGTCAGAAGGGTACCGGCCGTTGGACGGTCAAGGCCGCTTTGGACTTGGGCATTCCAGTAACTGGTATTGGCGAGGCCGTGTTCGCTCGCGCCCTGTCGTCTTCCCTTGCTCAGCGTGAGGCTGCCCGCAACCTGCCGTCGGGAAGCCTGGCTAAGGCTCCGGAAGATCGCGATGCTTTTGTGGAGCGCGTCCGTAAGGCGCTCTACGCTTCCAAGATCGTTGCCTACTCGCAGGGCTTCGATGAGATTAACGCTGGTGCCAAGGAGTACGGCTGGGAGATTGACCGCGGTGCGCTGGCGACCATCTGGCGTGGTGGCTGCATCATCCGCGCACAGTTCCTGAACCGCATCAAGGAAGCGTACGACCGCAATCCGGAGCTGCCGGCGCTGGTACTCGACGAGTACTTCCGTGACCAGGTCACCGAGTGCCTCGACGCGTGGCGCGACGTTGTCGTCACTGCAGCACAGATGGGTATCCCGGCTCCGGTGTTCTCCTCTTCGCTGGCTTACTACGACGGCCTGCGTGCGGAGCGTCTGCCGGCAGCACTGGTTCAGGGGCAGCGTGACTACTTCGGTGCGCACACTTACCAGCGTGTTGACCGCGAGGGTGCTTTCCACACCCTCTGGTCTGGCGACCGCTCCGAGGTTGAAGCGTAGTCTTGAAGTCTGTCGCTTCACGCTCTTGAAGTTAAAAGGGGTCTGAGATGCCATTTCCCAAGAAGGCAAAGCCTGATTTTGTGCCACGAGTTCTTTCCATCGCCGGCACAGACCCAACAGGTGGCGCTGGGCTCCATGCCGATTTAAAATCAATCGCCGCCGCCGGTGGTTATGGTATGGGCGTGGTCACCGCTTTGGTATCTCAGAACACCGTGGGCGTTCGTGCCGTCCACACCCCACCTGTTGACTTCCTCGTCGAGCAGCTGGCTGCTGTAACTGAGGATGTCACCATCGACGCGGTGAAGATTGGCATGTTGGGTTCACGCGAACTCACGCAGGCCGTCACCAACTGGGTTCGGGAGACCAAGCCAGCCGTGGTTGTTCTCGATCCGGTTATGGTCGCCACCTCTGGCGACCGTCTGCTTGACGAAGATGCCATGGACGCAATGCGTGACTTGGTCGCGGAAGCCACCGTCATCACGCCGAATGTTCCCGAACTGGCATTGCTTGCCGACGCCCCGGAGGCCAGCGACTTCACTGAGCTGATTGAGCAGGCGCTGGAGTTCGCGAGCAAGAACGATGTCATCGTGATTGCAAAGACTGGTCACTTAAGTGATGAGGAAGCCGGCAATGCCGTGGCCTTCCCCGATGGCCAGGTTTTCTTCAGCTCTTCTCCCCGCATTCACACTGAGAACACCCATGGCACGGGTTGTTCGCTGTCCGCAGCTCTTGCCACACGGATTGGTGGGGGCTCTGCGATTAATGATGCCCTGCGCTGGACTACGCGCTGGCTCAGCGAGTCCATTCGTTTCGCGGATAACCTCAACGTCGGCCAGGGGCACGGCCCCATTGACCACGGCCACAGGGCTCGTCGCCTGGAAAAGGTCGCGCTTCGCCGAATGCAACCAGTGCATCTGAACTCTAGTTTTTACCCGGCGGCCATCGAAGGCACTGATACTGAGCAGACGCCGAAGGAGCTGGAATCTTTCTTCGGCCACTCACTCCAGATTGCGCCGGCGGGCCCCTTTACTTCCCAGCTGTGGCGGGACATCGAGGACATCGTTGCCGAGATTGGCGGAATGTTCAGCGTCCCCACGATGCTCCGCGGCGACCTTTCCTCGGACGAAACCAACTTCTTCGTAGCGCAAGAGGCCTGGTACTTGCACCAAGTTTTCCCAGTCCTGTCGCATCTGGCAACCAAAGCACCCTGCGCTAAGGAACAGGTTCTGTGGTCGTCACTCGCACAGGAAGCCCTGGTGCGTGCGTTGGAATTGAGCAATAACGCGCTGGAAGAGACTTCTTCGGCGCTCGAGGACATCGAGCCGACAACCATCACGCAGCTTTTGCTGGACGTGCATTCTTCCTGTAGCGCTTTCAACCCATATCGGGTCGCCGTAACCAGTATCGTCGCCGAAATGTGGATTGCAACCGAGCTGACTCTGCAAGGAAAATCGCTGGTTGATGGGGATTCCGCGATCGCGAACTGGGTGGAGGTGTATTCCGACCCCGAGTATGTTGACAGTGTTCAGCAGGCTCTCGAGGTCCTTGAAAAGAATATGTCCACGGCCAGCGATGCGGAGCTCAAATCCATCCGCAACATCTTCCGTCGAGCCGCCATTCTTGAGCGCGAGGCCTATGCGCAACCGGGTCGCGGTTGGTAAATGTCATGGGACGGTAGTTTTCAAGCTCACCGGACGTGCCTATTGCATGGCTGTCCGGGGATAGCGGTATTCTAACAAGCATGCCCCCTCCTGCTGAGTCCAGTGATTTCAGACAGTTGGGCACGCCGGAAGCGATTGTGAGTATTCTGCGTGCCCAGCACATAACTTCGCCTACCGCCGTGCAGGTGGCGACTTTGCCAGATGCTTTCGCTGGCAAGGACGTTCTCGCACAGGCCCCCACAGGCTCGGGCAAAACGCTCGCATTCGGCATTCCGCTGGTCGCGTTACTCAATAACGCCTCTCCAGCGCTTCCCGGTTACCCGCGCGCGCTCATTATTTCGCCAACGCGCGAACTCGCAGATCAGATTGCTGATGTCCTCGCTGACATCGGTGCCGCTGCAGGTCTGCGTGTCTTGAGCTTGGTCGGCGGTGACTCCGTGGCCAAGCAGCAGACTCTGCTCGCGGCACCAGTCGATATCGCTGTGGTCACACCGGGTCGCGCACACGATTTGCGCCGCCGCGGTCTCCTCAGCCTTGAGCACGTCCTCGCTGTTGTCGTTGACGAAGCGGACATGCTCGCTGACATGGGCTTTCTGCCCGATGTTCTGGGCCTGGTCCGTGCGTGCCCGAAGTCGGCACAGCGCATGGTTTTTTCCGCCACGATTAACGACGACGCCGCGGGGCTTATTCGCGATCGTCGCGCAAGTAGCACTGAAGTTGCGAAGCACAAGGTCACTGCCTCCCGGTTGACCATGCGCAATATGCGGCATCTGTTACTTCGGGTGGAGGACAACAACGAAGCCGACGAAGTGGTCGCCTGGATTGCCTCCCGCAAGGATCAGTGCGTCATCTTCGCCAACTCTAAGGCGCGTGTCGTGCAGCTGGCTAAGTTTCTACAGTTCTATGACATCAAGTTAGGTTTCCTCCACGGCGATCGCGGCCAGGCAACTCGCCGCGCGGTCCTCAAGGCCTTTGCCGACGGTGAAATCAATGTCCTCGTCACCACGGATGTGGCCGCTCGTGGCATTGATATCGATGCTCTTGACTTGGTTGTGCACGCGGATCCGCCAAGGGATTCCGCGACGTATATTCACCGCTCTGGTCGGACGGCTCGTGCAGGTGCTTCCGGCACGGTAGCGATGATTGTGCGTGACCGCCAGGTTGATCAGGCCCGCGAGCTGCTGGCAGGGGCCGGCGTTGAAGCTGAAGAGCTGCGCGCCGCTCCGGGACTGCCGCGATTTGTCAAGGAACTGGGCGCACGGCGTCCGCGCCGGGCTCGTCAAGATCAGAGCCAATCGGCAGGCGGTGCTGGTGGTGCCGGTTACCGCGGGCGCGGCGGTTCGTCGGCAAGCGGAAAGAATCGTGCTGGCGGTCGCGTACACCGCCCCAAGCGAGGGAAAAAGAAGAAGAGATAATCAGTGGATATTGTTCTCAATATTGTCGCGGTTGTCGGCTTTATCGCGCTAACCGCTGGCACCGGCCTCTTTGTGGCGTTTGAATTCGCGCTGACGGGACTGGAGCGGTCTACGATTGACGCCGACCGCGCCCGTTCAGCGGATGCACCTGCTGAGGCCGTTCACAAGGCGCATAATCGACTGTCCTTCCACCTCTCCGGTGCACAGCTGGGCATTACGTTGACGACACTGGCAACTGGTTTCCTCGCGGAACCGGTGCTGGCGCAGTACTTCACGCCGATGTTGCATTGGATGGGGCTCAGCGAGTCTGCAGCGGGACCGACCGCGCTGATTCTTGCGCTCATTGTGGCCACGATGTTGTCGATGGTCTACGGCGAATTGGTGCCAAAGAATGTCGCGATTACAGAGCCGTTGGCAGTAGCGCGAGTTACGGCTCGTCCGGTGATGGCGTTTAACTGGGTGTTCCATTACTTCATCCATTCGCTGAATGCTACGGCGAACTGGCTGGTGCGCAAGCTCGGTATTGAACCGGCGGATGAGTTGGCTTCGGCGCGTTCCCCGCAGGAGCTGGAAGCACTGGTGCGCAATTCTGCGGAGCAGGGGGCATTGGATGAGTCGAAGGCCGCTGTGCTCGAGTCGTCGTTACGCTTTGGCGAAACGACGGCGGAGGACCTAATGACGCCGCGGTCGACGATTACCTCCCTCGATGTCGATGACACGGCGCTGGACCTGCTGGCTGTCGCTATCGAATCGGGGCATTCCCGCTTCCCCATTACTGACGGAGACCTCGATGCCACTGTCGGTGTTGTCCACGTCAAGGACGCATTTGCGGTGCCTGCGGCGAAGCGTTCAACCACCACCATGCGGGAGATTGCACGGCCTGTGCCGACGCTGCCGCAGTCGCTGGACGGCGATGCCGTGCTGGAGGCCGTGCGTTCGGCCGGTTCGCAGATTGCGCTGGTCGCGGACGAGTACGGCGGCATCGCCGGCATTGTCACCATCGAGGATGTCGTCGAGGAAATTCTTGGCGAGGTCTGGGATGAGTACGACGACAAGGAGTCCGAGCAGGAAGTCAAACGCGCGATCGAAGGTTGGAACTGCTCTGGCCTTGTGCGTACCGACGAGCTGCCGACCAAGGTCGGATACTTCGCCCCAGAAGGTAGCTTCGAAACGCTCGGTGGCTTGATTATGTTTGCGCTCGGTCGCATCCCGGAGGTCGGTGACGTCGTCCTGCTGCCAGAGACCGAACGCGACTTCATGGACGAGTTCGAATCGGGTATCGCCGGACGCTGGTACGCCCGCATTCTGGCGATGGATGACCGCCGCGTGGACCGTGCCATTTTGATTCCTGTGACCAACGAGCGCGCTAAGGAGATGTTCAACCTATGAGTGACTGGTTTGGAATCCTCCTGACTTTCTTCTTGTTGTTGGTCAACGCGTTTTTCGTGGGCGCGGAGTTCTCACTTATTGCTGCGCGCCGTGACCGTTTGGAAGCGCTGCTGGCTCAGGGAAAGAAGCGCGCACGCACAGTTATCAATGCTTCTGAGCACCTGTCGATGATGCTCGCCGCCGCACAGCTGGGCATCACCATTGCCTCGCTACTGCTGGGTAAGGTCTCTGAACCGGCGCTGGCACATCTGCTGGAAGCTCCTTTCCACGCCATGGGTATTCCGGAGTCGCTGCTGCACCCGCTGAGCTTTGCCATCGCATTGATGCTGGTGTCAGTGCTGCACATCATGCTCGGTGAGATGGTGCCGAAGAATATCGCGCTGGCAGGACCGGAAACGATGGCCATGCTGCTTATTCCTGTTCACATGGTCTTCTACCGCTTGACCAAGCCGCTGTTGCTGCTGTTTAACTGGATGGCTCGCCATACGCTGAGGCTGTTCGGCATTGAGCAGCGCGATGAGCTCGACACCACTGTCGATTCCACTGAGTTGGCATCGATGATTGCGGAGTCTCGTCAAGAGGGGCTCCTTGACAGCGAGGAGCACGTCCGCCTTCGTCGCACACTGGCTTCGGCCACGCGCACCATTGAGGAGGTACTGATTCCGCACGAGCAAATTCGGCGCCTCCCCACCGCACCGACTGTGGGCGACCTAGAGACGGCGGTCACCGAAACTGGATTCTCCCGGTTCCCCGTCGCTGCAGCCAACAATGAACCCAACGAGTACCGCGGCTATGTTCACGTGAAAGATGTCCTCGACCGCGTCATGGATCCTGCCTCCGGCCCAGAGACAGCCATCCCCGATGACGAGATTCGCCCGATGATTGAGATTCCGATCGATGCCACGCTGGATGAGGGATTGCGCATCATGCGCCGCTACAGCGCCCACATGGCAGTGGCTGTACGCGCTCGCATGCCAAAGCCGCACCTGCGCGCAAACGCCCCGGCAAGCATCGCTCCGAAGACTGGTGCTTTCTCCGGCGCGGAGCAGATCGGCATCGTGGCTCTGGAGGACCTCATCGAGGAGCAGGTCGGTGTCGTGCGCGACTGGACCCACGAGGTCTCCCCGCGTCGCAGCGGTGCGCCAAAGCAGCACTCGACCGTGAACCAGCCCCGGACCCGACCGGGCAGCACGCAGGGGCGCCAGCCGTGACGCCTACGCCCGATTCGTCTTTCGATTGGCGTGAAGCCAAAGCAAGGCATATCGCCCGCGTCGATGTCCTGACCCGCGACCGCCTGTCCCGTCGCAGTCGCGGCCAGCGCCACCCGGTCTGGGACTTCATCTTCGAGTACTACCCCGTTAAACCCGGCCAACTCCGCCGCTGGTCACCGGGCATCGGCGTAGATCTTCCCGGTGCGACGGCCAAAGACATCAGTCACCTGAAGTTCTTTACCCTCGACACGGACGACACTACCGATAGCCCTGCCCGCAAGGAGCCCACCGATACCGCCTCTGGGACGGCGCGCATGGATGTTTCGGCGTACGTCGATAAGCGAGGTACGACGGTGGCGTACATCGGCAATCTGTTGCGTTCGACGCGCGCGAATCCGGCGCACTTTGACTGCTTTGGCCTGCATGAATGGGCGATGGTGTATCGCCAGCCGGAGCATCGTCATCCGGAGCCACTGCGGCTGGGTCAGGCAGGCACGGACGAGGTCGTCGAGGCCCACACGGTTCGATGTACGCACTTCGACGCCTTCCGTTTCTTCACGCCCGACGCCGTGCCGCTCAACGAGTTTGCCCCGACGCGCGAGACACAGCCGCACTGTGAGCAGATGGGGTGTCTGCACGCCAACATGGACTTGTATAAATGGGCGACCAAGCTCGGCGAGGCGGTCCCCGGCGACCTGTGGCTGGATACTTTCGAGCTCGCGTGCAGTGCCCGTGAGTTGGATATGCGCGCCGCTCCCTACGATCTGCGGGATTGGGGTTTTGCGCCCATTCGCATCGAAACGCCCGAAGGCAAGGCCGAGTACGTCCGCCGCCAGCGTGAGCTCAGTGCGCGTGCCGATGTTCTGCGCGGCCGTCTTCTCGAAGTGGTAGATGTCGCATTGTCCACGCAGTAAAGTTGGCAGGAGTTACGTGCGCGTTTGTGCTTTACGACGAGGTCTGCTGCGAGTCGGCAGTGCCGAGCACACTCAGCATAGAAAGGGCTAGAACGACATGGGACGACACGCCTCGGGTGAGAACAACTATCGAGTGGCTAAGGGGCCTTTTATTGCCGTCTTGGTCGTAATTGTTTTGGTCGCTGCGGTTTTTGCCTGGGTTAATCTGCGCAAGAGCAACGATTCGTCGATTGATGCTGACCGTGCACGGTGTACGAAGGGTGACCTGACGCTGGTGGTGACCGCTGATCCTGCTGCGGTGGGCTCGGCACAGAAACTTGTGCAGGACTATGGCGAGTCGAATCCCGTGGTGAGGGACTTCTGTGTGCGGCCACAGATTACGGTGGCGGGCTCGCAGGAGGTTGTGAACGCCCTGTCTGAGGCTGGCGGTGCTGAAGCTGGTGAGGGAGCTCCGGAGGACCCCGCTGCGGGTGAAGCCGGTACTGGAATTATGACTCCGGGAGTCTGGATTCCCGCCGATATCTCTTTTGTGGACCAGGCGAAGAACTCAGACAAGGTCAAGGTCAACAACCCCAAGACGTGGTTGCCGCCGATTGCCAGCGGCGTGGCCTTCACAACCAATCGTGCTGACCAGCTGAACAACGCCACCTGGGAAGAGCTTGCAGGATTGCGCGTGGCCGCCCCAGGTGGCTCCGATGCGGCACTGTCGGCCGTGATTAGTGCTCGACTTGGCGGTGGCCCGGACGTCGCTCGCGAACGCGCGGGCTTGGGTGAGGTCTACACCTCCAATACTCTGCTGACCATGCTCAGCCAGAACGTCGCTGATTTCGACGGCGTGGCCGCAACCCAGCCCATGCTGCAGATGGCCGGCGAGGGGCTGAAGCTGGTCTCCCCTGCGGACGCACCCCAGTTGCACGCGCCAGTTGTCACCTTTGGCTCCGGCGGCAAAATCGACGAGAACACGGCTCGCGCGGCCGAGGACTTCCGCAACTTCGCAGCAGATCACGGCGCCGACGGCGAAGCTGCTGAGAGCACTTTCAGCCCTGAAGTAGCGGAGAACTTTGGAGTGCTCTCGCAGATTCAGACGGATTCTTTTGCGCTGCCGCCAGCACTGGAGCAGCCGGACGCGCAACAGCCCGCAACTGCGGTGGGTTCGGCGCTCCTGCTCGCTGACACCTCCGAGGGCGTCGATGTTGGGGCGCTGTCTGCGGCACTTTCCGGCGCTATCGATGCGGCACCTGGCGGCCGATACGGCCTGTGGACATTCGCACCCGAGGTGAACCGCCTCGCGGAACTTCCCGCGCCCGATGACGAGGCCAACAACGGCGCGGAAGCCGTAAAGGGTTCGCTGGCCGAACTTCCGGCCGGTGGTGAGGCACAGTTCTGGCCAGCGCTTATCGATGCCTACCAGGCCGCCCGGGACACCTACTCCCCTGACAAGCCGAACCGTCTCGTCGTGCTCACCTCGGGTCGCGATGCCTCGGGCGCCGATGCCGCCGAGTCTGTCGAGAGGATTAAGGAACTCATTAGCCCGGACCGCCCGGTAACGATTGAGGTCATCGTGCTTCCCGACGGGGACAGCTCCAGCCCCGAGCTGCAGGAAGTGGCAAATATGACCACTGGCTCTCTGCGCATTGCGGCTGACTACGGCGATGGCCTGGCCTCTCAGTTGGCTGCGGCTATCGGTACGGAGTAAGCAGAAAAAACCGCCTCCATCTGGTCCAACCTCGGGAGAGGTAAGACGGAACCAGTTGTGGAAGGCGGTTTTCGTTTAGTTTGTTTCGGCTATTTGAGCGGCGGCCGTAGCAGCAACGCCGCTATCCAGCCAAATAGTTGGCTGTTAGGAGATGCGACGGCGACGACGCTCAGCCAGCTCGTCGATGCCAGTGCCTGGGTTCTCCTGAGTACCATCGATACGCTCAGACGGGAAGGAGGCGATGGTGCCAGTCAGTTCCTTCATAATGCCCGGGACAGCAATGCCGAACACTCCCTGGCCACCGTTGAGCAGGTCGATGACCTCTTCATTGGAGCGGCACTGGTAGACGGTGCGACCGTCGGAAACCAGAGTGATGGTAGCCAGGTCATCGACGCCGAGGTCGCGCAGGCGGTCGACAGCCAGACGGATGTTCTGCAGGGAAATACCGGTGTCCAGCAGACCGCGAACAATCTTCAAAACGAGGATGTCGCGGAAGGAGTACAGACGCTGGGTACCCGAGCCCTTGGCGGTACGGATAGAAGGCTCCACCAGCTTGGTGCGTGCCCAGTAGTCCAGCTGGCGGTAAGAAATGCCCGCTACCTGACATGCGATAGGAACGCGGTAGCCAACCTGCTCGTCCGGTCCCATGTCGAACAGGGATTCCTGAACCGCGCGTGGCTCTTGCGAGTCCGACGCACGGAGCTCATTGTCGCCAAAGAGCGAACCGCTGTTGTCGTCGACCATATAAATTCTCCCGAGGTAGTTTCACTGCCGTTATTTATCTTTCGCCAAGGTTAATCGGCTGTCAATACATCACAGGACGACACGCCGAATCTCTAAACCTAAAGTTAAGGTTTAGAGTTTGGAGTCATAGTTTCCCCAGCTCAAGCACGACCCGGGAGCAAAACCGCAGGACGGGATGAAACTATAACTTACGAAAAGTTACCCCTTTTATGGGGTCATTCAGCGACACGCCGGAGGAAATAAGCGTCACAACTACCTCAAAAGTAACCGGTTATTCACTCCAGTCACACGTTTAACGGTCGCCATCGGAAGCTGAATCGGCGCCACCGTCGGCTTCACCATCAGACTTCTTGTCCTCCGCATCACCATGCGGCTCGGCGAAGTAGTCAGCATCAATACTGTCGAGGAATTCCGCAAACTCCGACACCGATGCCTCGACGGAGTCGGTCTCCGACTCGTCGGCAAGCGAACCGCCATTGGTTGCGACGAGACGCGCCGCTACCGACGTGGCGTCGAGCACATCACGCGCGACATACAGCGGAACCTCAAGCTCGCTAGCGATAAGGATGAGGTCGGAGGGCCGCATATCAATCTCTGCGCCACCTTCGAGCACCAGGCTGGCGATGAAAACGCCCTCATGCACGCCCGTAATCTGGCCGCGCAGGGCGCTCTGCCCCACCATGTCCAGCGTATCGACGAAGACCTCATGCATGCCCGGGCGACGCTGCGTAGCGCCGGTCTCACGGGCGGAGTACTTCGTCGCCGTCGCCAAATCAATCCAAATCGGGATAATCCGATTGGTCTCTTCGGCATGCAGGAGCAGCACTGGATCGTCCTCAGGAGGATGCGCCATCCAGTCTAGAAACTTGACTTCTACGAGTTTTTCGTCCATAACAGCGATAATTGTAGCGAGCCGCTATTTACGCGGGACTACCGACTACTTCCCCAGGTCCTTGTTGACCTGGCGCTTGACCAAAGTGCCGTGCAGCGTGACCATCAGCGCAGTCATCTCACGGCCCATCTCCACAGCCTTCTGCTTGCCGCTAGCTGCACGCGACTTACTCAGCGGACTAGCAGCGAGCGACACCAAATCTGCCTCACGGGCCGCAGCGGTACGCACAGTTTTGAGGTGGCGGGCATCCAGGCCAAACTCAGCCAGCTTGACCGCCGTCTCAGTGATGAGCAGGTCATCGCCATCGAACATGTTCAGCGTGTCCGGAGTAATCAGGCCCACTCGAACCAGTTCAGTGATGAACTTCTCGCTAGCGCCGGTGCGCTCTGCCAGCTCCGCCTGCGTCAGCGAGACCACTGCGGCTTCGCGGAACTGATCCGCCGTCACCAGTGGAGTGACCGATGCCAGCCCGTCGCCGCCAGCGTTGCCCGCATCAATTTCGTCGAGCTGCTCTTTAATAACCTTCAGCGGCAAGTAGTTATCGCGCTGAACGGTGAGAATGTAGCGCAGGCGGTCAATGTCCGCCTGGCTGTAGCGACGATAACCCGAGGAGCTACGCGACGGGCACAGCAGCCCCTCCGACTCGAGAAAACGAATTTTGGACAGCGTTACATCAGGGAACTCAACCTTGACTTCCTTCAGCACAGCACCGATGGTCTTCTTCTTGCCCACCGAGCGTGCTTGCTTCGCAGTGCTTTCCGACGACGCCGGCTGCGCAACTGCTGATTTGCGTACTGCTGCCACTGGTCTTTTCCGAGCCTTTACAAAAATAAGGGGTTAATGCCGACAGGCGTCGACATTAACCGATGTCGAATTAGTTACCGATCAGGAAGACGAGGCGGAACTTACCGACCTGAACCTCGTCACCATTAGCCAGAACCGCGGAGTTCTTCGGCTCGCGGTTAACGTAGGTACCGTTCAGCGATCCCACGTCGACGACCTCGTAGGAGTCACCGTTCTTGCGGAACTCTGCGTGACGACGGGAAACAGTCACATCATCGAGGAAGATGTCGCTGTCCGGGTGACGACCAGCGGTGGTGACTGCCTGATCGAGCAGGAAACGCGAACCCGCATTTGGCCCCCGCTTGACAACCAAGAGTGCCGAGCCCGCCGGAAGTCCTTCAACACCGGAGACCGTGGAGTCCGTGTTAGAGCCGGACTCCATTTCCTTCAGCAAATCTGCACGGAAGACCGAGGTGGTCTCGACCGATGCCTCTGGCTGGCCGCTATTGCTAGTCATATCTTTCCCTCCGGGATAACCTTGGGCGATTTACTCGTTACTTTTTAGATAATAGCGCCCCAACCGCTTTCATGTTGTTATCTAATCCCAACCATGTTGTGACGCAGCTCACCGACAGGGTATGTACAACATGATTGATATGCGTAAATACCGACATCTGAGAGCTTTCTCTGTGGGTGTACCTAGGCCGGTCACCTGAGAAATATTTTCAAATTGTTACCAAACTTGTGGTTACGGCTTACCTAAACATCGCGGCAATCGAGCCGACGACCGAGCCACCACCATTGCTCAATGGGTTGTCGTTGACCATGTAAGTCCACGTCGAGCTCGGGCGAGCAAGACCCGTGTCCTCCAGATGTGCGCCTTCGCCGTCGATTTCGACCTCCTGGAAGGTCTGCACCGACTCGGTAACGGCATTGTTCACCAGGTTCTTAAAGGCGCCGATGGCGGCGCGGTGGAACTCATCAATGGGGCTTTCCTTAGCCAGCGCGCGCAGGTGAATCGACTCCCGCAGGTCATCCAGATCCGCCAGGTGGTCCGACCATCCGCGATCCAGGTGGCTCAGCATGATTTCCCGGGCAGCGTCCTCGGCGACATCGCGCCCGATTGCGGATTCGACTTCCTTCGCCCGCGCCGATGCCAACTTGGACAGTTCTTCCCAGGCAGCATTCGTAGTCAGCAGCTTCTCCCGGCGCTCATCCAGAATCTCGCGCTGGTCACCGATGAGCTTGTTGTACTTCCATGTCGTCGCATGAATCGACAGCATGGTCGCCTCTGTCACTCGCTGTGCGCGGTCGATGAACTGATAGGCCCTCTTATCCCGGACGCGGCCATCGTCCTCGGGAAGCACGCTCAGCGTCTCGCCAGCAGCGCCCTCGGAAATCACCGGATCATCCAGGGAGACAAAGAACACCGACGAGCCCGGATCGCCCTGGCGCCCGGCGCGGCCACGCAGCTGATTGTCCAGTCGGTCAGTGCGGTGCTTCCCCAGGCCAATGACGCATAGTCCACCGCGCTCAACGACCGCATCGCGGTTGGATTCATCTGCCCCGCCGAGACGGATGTCGGTTCCTCGTCCGGCCATCTGGGTGGATACTGTGACGCGGCCAATATCGCCAGCATTGGCGATGACTTGGGCCTCCAGCTCGTCATTTTTCGCGTTCAGCACCGAGGATTCGATGCCGCGCAGGACCAGCGCATCGGCTAGTCGTTCCGATTCCGCCACGTCACGGGTGCCTACGAGTATTGGTCGACCAGTGCCGTTGAGTTCCACGACCTCGTCGACAAGCGCGGCGAACGCGTCGTCGGTGGTGGCGTAGATGCGGTCGGGCTCGTCGTCACGAATGCATGGGACGTTGGGTTCGATGACGGAGACGTGGAGTCCGTAAAACTCGCGGAACTGGTCTCCCGCGGAGGTGGCGGTGCCGGTCATACCGCAGGTGATGTCGTAGCGGCCGACGAGTTGCTGGATGGTCATGGAGTCGAGGATTCGGCCGCCCTCAGAGACCTGCAGGCCCTCCTTGGCCTCTACCGCCGCTTGCAGACCGTCCGGCCACCGCTGCAGTTCCGCCACGCGTCCCTTCGAGGCGTCGATGAGCTGTACCTTGCCATCGCGCACGATGTAGTCGACATCGCGCTGCAGCAACTCGTGAGCGTGCAGTGCAACGTTGACCTGAACCAGGGTGGTGCCGACATGTTCGGCGTCGTACAGCGAGCCGATGCCAAGCAGGCGTTCGACGCGTGCGGCGCCGGTATCGGTGAGGAAGACGTTGCGGCGGCCTTCGTCGACGGTGTAGTCGTCGCCGAGCTGCAGGCGACGCACCACGTCGGTGATCTGTCCGGTCGGTGCGGTGCCCGGCTCATTGCCGGCAAGCACGAGCGGGACTAGCGCTTCATCGACCAACACGGAGTCGGCTTCGTCGATGATGGCGACGTCAGCGGGCGACTGCACGCGGTCTTCGATGGCCGGCGCGCAGCGGTCGCGCAGAACGTCGAAGCCGAGTTCGTTGACGGCGGCGTAGACGATGTCTGCCGCATATGCTTTACGACGCTCCCCCGGTCCCTCCTGCGGCGAAATAGCCGCCACCGAGAGCCCTAGGAACCCGAACAGCGGTTGCATCCACTGCGCGTCGCGGCCTGCGAGGTAGTCGTTGACGGTCACGGAATGCACGCGGTGGCCACGCAGCGCGAACCCTGCTGCAGCCAGGGCGCCGGAGAGGGTCTTGCCCTCACCGGTGGCCATCTGGACGACGTCTCCCTCCATGAGCGCCAGTGCGCCTTGCAGCTGCACATCGAAGGGGCGCATGGACAGGGTGCGCTGGGAGACTTCGCGGAGCGCGGCTAAAAGCTCCGGTGCGTCGGTGGCGTGTTGGCGGGTGAAGTCGGCGAGGTCGGCGTCGGAAAGCGCCTGTACCTGCGGCTCGAGCTCAGCGGCGCGTGCCACCAGCCCTACGCTGCGTTTTTGGTTGCGCCCTTGCTTGCCGCTAAGAGCCTTCCAAAACCAATTAAACCCAGCCATCTTCTACCCTTCCTGCGCGCGTGTGGTTGTCGGCGCGTTCTGACTCACCAGAGTAATCAATCTGGGCCGGCCTTCGGAGTGTCAATCGCTGCCAGCGAATTTGCACCATATGTCTTTAGTCACATCTTGAGTTTGAAACAATGGGTTTAACACTTGATGCGAGCAATTTTCGGAAGGACTTGAATCCCCTATGGCAATCGAATTCATCCCCACCGCTGACCTGGTTGACGAGATCGGCCCGGACGTGCGTTCCTGCGATACCCAGATGCGTAACCTCGGCGGTCGCGTGGAGTTCTGCGGCAAGATCTCCACGGTCAAGTGTTTCCAGGACAACGCGCTGCTGAAGAAGGTCCTCTCCGAACCGTCGGAGGGTGGCGTGCTTGTCATCGACGGTGACGCTTCTGTGCACACGGCGCTGGTCGGTGACGTTATTGCGGGGCTCGGCAAGGACAATGGCTGGGCTGGTGTGGTCGTCAACGGCGCGATTCGCGACTCCAAGCTGATTGGCGAGATGGACTTCGGCTGCAAGGCGCTTGGCACCAACCCGCGCAAGTCCACCAAGACCGGCGAGGGCGAGCGCGACGTCGTTGTCTCCTTCGGCGGCATCGACTTCGTTCCGGGCGAGACGCTCTACGCTGACTCCGACGGTATTGTCGTGCGCTAGTAGCATCGCGCGCTAGACGGCAAACAAAAGCCGTAAACAAAGCCGCCGCCTCCCGGAATCTTCCAGAAGACGGCGGCTATTTTTGTCGGGCTGACCGGATTTGAACCGACGACCCCCTCACCCCCAGTGAGGTGCGCTACCAAACTGCGCTACAGCCCGCGTGCACGAAAGTGCAACGAGCTATAGGTTACATCATTGGAGTTTGAAGGCGAAAATCGCCCCAGACCCCTGCCCTGCCTACCGCATTACTGCAGGTAGATGGTCACTGGAGTGGATGTCTCCGCCATCTGTCCCTCCGGCGGATCGATCGAGGCGACCTTGCCCATAATCGCAGCCACAGAGTTGGTCGGATTGCCCTCGGCGTCGACGACGGTCACATTCTGGTAGCCGTTGGTACGCAATTCCACCTCGACCGATGCCGGACTCTTGCCCACCACGCCCTGCGGGATGGTGCCCCAACCGCTGCTGCGCTCACCGGGGCCAGGGATAGCTGGCGGCGACTCGCGAAGTTGGTCCAGCTCCTGCTCGAGGCGCTCACGGGTGTCGTTAATCGTGCCCGACGGGTCCAAACGATCGGTTGGGCTTGTCGTGGTTTCTTCCGGCGAGGTTGTCGTCGGCGTCGGGCTTGACGACGTCTCCTGCGTCGGCTCCGCCGTATTGTCGTTTTTGTCCTCGGTTCCGGAAGTAAAGGACAAGACCAGGGCTACCAGCGCGACTACGGCCACCATGGCGGCGATGGCCACAATGGCGACAGGCTTGCCCCAGCCCTTCTTAGAGTCATCATTGCCACTGTTGCCACGGTTATTACCGCGGTTGTTGCCGTTGTTCATGTCGCCGTAACCGCCTGCGCCGCCTGCGGAGTACTGCTGGGTTGCACCTGCCTGCTGGCCCGCCTGACCATAGCCGCGTTCTTCTTCAGAAAGCGGGGCCCAGTACTGGCCGCTACCCTGTGCGCCACTGCCTTGTGCACCGGCGGCACCAGCACCTGCACCGGCTCCGGCACCTCGCGAGTTCTCAAAACGTGTTTCATCGCCACGCTGCAGGAATTGTGTCTCAGAGGAGTCGCCACCGAAGTATTCGGTCGGCTGCTCGCCCGCGAAGTCGGCATCTGGGTTGTATCCGCGGTATCCCTCGTCCCGCGGAATGTAGCGAGTCGCGGAGTCATCGCCGTATGCGCTTGAGGAATCGCGTCCGTAGCTGTTGTCTCGGCCATCGTGCTGAGAGCCGTCACGGTTGTTGCCGCGCCTGACCATTGTCAGTTCTCCTTATCGCTAATTTACTGAAACTCTAAAATGCCAACGAAAAGCCCAAAATGCAATCGCCTAAATCACATTTTGGGCTTTTCTCAGCTCAATTCGAGCGACTAGCAGGCCTGAACGGAACTACCTGACGGTGCTTCCTAGCAGGTCCTAGCGGCGCTTCTTCTTCTCGCGGACACGCACCGCGATGCGCACCGGTGAGCCCTCGAAACCGAATTCTTCACGCAGCTTGCGCTCCAGGAAGCGACGGTAGCCGTGCTCCAGGAACCCGGTGGTGAACAGCACAATTACCGGCGGGCGCGAGGATGCCTGGGTGGCAAACAGCACGCGCGGCTGGCGGCCACCACGCAGCGGTGGCGGGTTCTGCTGCATGATTGCGCGCAACCAAGTGTTCAGGCGACCAGTGGAGATACGCTTATCCCACGACTCCACGGCCTCCAGCATGGCCGGCTCCAGTTTCTGCACAGCGCGACCAGTCTTGGCGGAGATGTTCACCCGACGAGCCCACGGCACATGTGCGAGCTGCTCTTCAATTTCGCGCTCGAGCAGGTCGCGACGGTCCTCATCCATGAGGTCCCACTTGTTGTAGGCGACCACAAGTGCGCGACCGGAGTCGAGAATCATGCGCAGCACGCGCTGGTCCTGCTCGGTGATCTGCTCGGAAGCATCGACCAGGAAGATGACGACTTCGGCGTTGTCAATCGTCGAGCGAGTACGCAGCGAGGCGTAGAACTCGTGGCCCTTGGCGGTCTTGGTCTTCTTGCGGATACCAGCGGTATCCACAAAACGCCAGAGCGCCTCGTCCATCTGCACCAGGGAGTCCACCGGGTCAACCGTGGTACCGGCCACGTCGCTGACCACTGCGCGATCTTCACCGGAGAGCTTGTTCAACAGCGAGGACTTGCCCACGTTCGGCTTGCCCACCAATGCCACGCGACGCGGCCCGGTCGGTAGCGACTTCGCACGCGGCACCTCCGGGAAGGAAGCCACGACTTCGTCCATCACGTCGGCATTGCCACGACCGTGGAGGGCCGAGGTTGGGTGCGGCTCGCCGAGCCCGAGGGCCCAGAACTCCGCGACGTCGCCAAGCTGCGAATCCGACTCAAACTTGTTGGCAGCGAGAATAACTGGCTGCTCCGCGCGTTGCAGGCGACGGGCCATGACCTCTTCCGTGGCGGTGATGCCGACGGTGGTGTCAACGACCATAACAATCACATCGGCGGTCTCCATGGCGGTCTCCGCCTGACGAGCAATCGCCGCATGCATACCCTTGGCGTCCGGGTCCCAGCCGCCGGTGTCCTGCACCCAGAAGCGACGTCCGCCCCATTCACCCAGGTAGGAGATGCGGTCACGGGTCACGCCCGGGAAGTCTTCGACAACTGCTTCACGACGGCCAATGAATCTGTTAACCATGGTGGACTTACCAACATTCGGTCGTCCCACAATGGCTACGGTCGGAAGAGCTTCTTCCTCCTCGTCGCTGACGCCAAGCGCTGCGAAGGCGTTTTCCAGTTCTTCCCAGTCGGCATCGTCGTCGATCTGACCGGTTTCGGCGCGCTCGATGGCTTCGGAGATGATCGTCTCGTGGTCAGCGATCGTGCGGTCGATGAACTCATCTGCGCTGGTGTGGCTACCTGCGGTGCCCGGCGCGTTTTCGCTCCCCACGTTTGCGACCAGGTGTCCGGCAGTGTCGTCCTCGGAGTCGTCAGCGTCCTCGAAGTCACCCTCATAGCCCTCGTAAGATTCCTCGAACTCCTCGTTGTCGACATCGTCCCAGTCCATGGTGGACCCCGGGTAACCGGCCTCAACGACATCGAGGACGTTTTCCACGACCTCTTCGATGTCCATCTCGGAGGTGTCCAGAATGAACGCGTCCTCGGCTGGCTTCAGCGGAGAGGTCGCACGGTTGCTGTCGAGTTCGTCGCGGCGGATGACGTCGGCAAGCACGGTGTCGAAGTCAGCCTCACGACCAGCAGCGATGTCCTGGTCGTAGCGGCGGCGAGCGCGGACCTCTGCGGACGCGGTCATGAAAATCTTCGCCGGAACGTCCGGGAGCACGACCGTGCCGATGTCGCGGCCTTCCACCACACAGCGCACAGCCGATGCGGCCAGCGAACGCTGGAGTGCGACCAGGTTGGTGCGCACGGCCGGAATCGCGGAGACCGCCGACACATTGCGGGTGACCTCCGGGCCGCGAATCTCGCCGGAAACATCCTCGCCGTCGAGGAGGACGGCGGTGGAGTTCGGGTCATCGGAGACTTCCAGCGGCAGGGCGGCCGTCGCCTTAGCCACGGCTTCCTCATCAGTCGGGTCGATGCCCTGTCGCAGCACCCACAGGGTTGCCACGCGGTACATAGCGCCGGTGTCCAGGTACTTTGCACCCAGCTCGGTTGCGACCATCCGGGAGACAGTCGACTTGCCAGTGCCGGAAGGGCCGTCGATGGCAACCAACAGCATGTCGTCAGTGTTCTGCTCGCTCATGTGGGCTCCTTCAGCTCCTTGGTTCTCTTCGTTCTTTTTCACTAGTGCCATTTACAGCCCCACCGCGTTGTAGAGGGAGGTCAGCTCAGCCCGGTTGAGTGCGCGGAGAGCGCCCGGGGTCTGCTCGCCCAGCTGGACAGTGTGAATCTTAGTGCGCACCAGGCGCTCGACCGGGAAGCCCGCAGTCTTGAGCATCCGGCGGACGATGTGCTTGCGGCCCTCGTGCAGCTCGATGCGGACGATGGAGCGGCCCTGCCAGACATCGATGATCTGCGCCATGTCCGCCTTAGCGATGCCGTCATCAAGCTCAATGCCCTTTTCCAGCTCACGCATGACCTTGGCATCGACCTCGCCGACAACGGTGGCCATGTAGGTCTTGGTGACCTCGTAGCTCGGGTGCATCAGGCGGTTGGCCAGCTCACCATCGTTGGTGAGCAGCAGCAGGCCCTCGGTGGGCGCATCCAGGCGACCCACGTGGAAGAGTCGCTGACCAGCGCTAATCTTCTCACCGATGATGTCGCCCACACACGGGCGGCCCATGTCATCGTGCATGGTCGACTGCACACCACGCGGCTTGTTCAGGACGAAGTACTGCATGTCCTCATTGACGATGACGCGGGAACCATCAACGCGAATCACAGACGTGTTCGGGTCCACCCGCACGCCCTGCCGCGTCACAATCTTGCCGTCGACCTCGACGCGGCCTTCGTCGATAAGCTTTTCCGCCATACGACGCGACGCCACGCCTGCCTGCGCGAGTACCTTCTGCAGGCGCACGCCCTCACCTGCTTGGCTGTGAGCGCGCTTGCCCGAGCTACGACGGTCGGAGTCCACGTGCTGATGGCGCGCCGGGCGGGCGTTGGACACGTAAATGTCCTTCGCGTGGACGTTGGAGGTCTCCATCTTCGCGCCGCTGTCGCGACGGCTGCGATTGCGCTGGGCGTTAGTGGAGCCGTGTGCGCGGTTGGAGTGATTCTTACGGTTCTTGTGTGCCGGTGTGCCTTCTCGGCGAGCGGGTTTAGCCACTTGACCTACATCCTTTTCAAGCGTTGGAGAATGTTCTGTTTGTTAGAACGTCAGCGCCAGGCGACGCTGTTCTCTCCCCCGTGGGCCCAAAATTGGCCGGTGGAAGCAGGTTAATAAAGAGAATTACAGAGAAAGCCTCGCGCCTTGTCGTCTAGCCACCTTAGCACGTTTTTCGCAAAACGCCAGCTTAACGACGTCCCGCGCGGCCTCCACCTACAACGTCTTTTACAGCGCTGCGGCCCACTCTCGCACGCCCGGCAGCCACTGCGTAGCTTTCGCCACAAACTCCTGCCGGTCCAGCGCGCCAGCTCCCGCCTGCACCGACCCCAGCAGCGGCACCCCGGTGATGCGCGGCAGTTCCTCCAGGTTCGTCTCAATGATTGGGTCGACCTCCGCCGGCAACGAACCGCCCACCAGCGCCGTGACATTGACTCCACGGCCCCGCGCCACCTCGACGGTGAGCTCCGCCTCGTTCAGGCAACCCAGGTCCAACCGCGTCACGACCACCATCTGACTACCCGGCAACAACGCCGCCAGCTCCGGCAGCGCCCAGTCCTCGCCGAGCCGCACCAGCAAGCCGCCCGCGCCCTCCACGAGGACAACGCGGTTCGGCCCGTCGATAAGCTTGATCTTTTCAGCGATCTCCGTGGCGTTCGGCAGGCGCATTCCCGCGCGCTGCGCCGCCGCCACCGGCGCCATCGGCTCGGGGTAACGCACGAAGCCATGCAGGTTGTCGATCCCCGTCAGCTCCGCGACAGTGTCCAAATCACCGCCATTTGGGCCCGGAAAACCGGTCTGAATTGGCTTGACGACGTGCACCTCCTTACCCTCCTCGCGAAGTGCCGCCGCCAGTGCTGCCGTGCCGATGGTCTTCCCAATATCGGTACCGGTGCCTGTGACAAGGACGATGCTCATGGTGGTTGGTGCTCCTTTTGGTTGCGCTACTTGCGTTCTTCCTCGGCGGCGACGATGGCGGCGATGGCCTCGCAGATACGGTCGACCTCGTCATTGGTGCTGATGTACGGCGGCATGGTGTACACCAATTTGCCGAATGGCCGCAGCCACACCCCGGCATCGACAGCCGCTGCCGTGGCCAAGCCCATGTCCACCGGGCGCTGCATCTCCACGACCCCGATTGCGCCAAGAACCCGCACATCGGCCACGGCATCGCTGCTGGCTAAGGGCTGGAGCTGGTTGCGAAGTCGGGATTCGATGCGCGGGACATCCTCACGCCACTGCCCTTCTGCAATCAGGTCGAGCTGCGCGCAGGCCACGGCACAGGCCAACGGGTTGCCCATGAAGGTCGGGCCGTGCATGATGCCTCCGCCTGCGCCACTGGAAATGGTGCGAGCCACGTCGGCGGTGGTGAGGGTGGCTGCGAAGCTCATAAAGCCGCCGGTCAGCGCCTTGCCGACACACATAATATCCGGCACAATCCCGGCCGCCTGCGTCGTGAACAGGTCACCGGCCCGGCCGAAGCCGGTGGCGATCTCATCCGCGATGAGCAGAATCCCGTGCTTGTCACACAGCTTCCGGAGCCCCACAAGCAGCTCGTGGTCATGGAACCGCATGCCACCAGCGCCTTGGACCACCGGTTCAATAATGATGCCGGCGACGGAGTCGTCGATAAGCGAATCGAAGTGCGCGAGATAGCGTGCGCGCTCCTCCTCGGTTGTGCCGCGGGCGGGTGGTTTGTCGGCGAAGACCTGCGGAGTCCACTGCCCCGTCCACAGCGAATGCATGCCGCCCTCGGGGTCGCAGACGGTCATGGGCGCGCGAGTGTCGCCGTGATAGCCGCCGCGCCAAGTGGCCAGGCGGGTGCGCTCGGGATGGCCTTTGGCCTGCTGGTACTGCAGCGCCATTTTAATCGCCACCTCGACAGAGACCGAACCCGAGTCGGAGTAGAAAATGGCATCGAAGCCGGGGCCTGCGAGCTTTAGGAGCTTCTCCGCCAGTTCGATGGCCGGACGGTGTGTGAGTCCGCCGAACATGACATGCGACATCGTGGTGGCCTGCTTCTTCGCGGCTGCGATCAGCTTCGGGTGCGAGTGGCCGTGGCAAGCGGCCCACCAGCTGCTCATGCCGTCGATGAGGGTGCGGCCGTCGGCGAGGTGGAGGTTGACGCCCTCGGCGGACTCGACCAGCTTGGGCGCGACCGGCGACGGGATGGGGCCGTATGGGTGCCAGATGTGGTCGGCGTCGAATTGGGCGAGGTCGGCGATGGTTGGCGGGGTGTGTGGTTGGGCGGGTGGTTGGGAGTGCTGCGGGGTGTGCGACTGGGAGTGCTGCGGGGTGTGCGGCTGGGCGGTTTCCGAGGCTGTCATGATACTCAGCATAATACCTGTACAGCGCCAGACTTGAACGCCGTTCGGGGTTGGTGGTGGAGCTTCTCGCAAGGATTACAGACAGTCTCAGTGACTTTACGACACCCATGTCACCTCGTGGCAGCTGTGGAGGTGGCATGAGGTGACACTCGTGTCGTGAAGTGGACTTAGGGCCTGTGGAAGCGGGCCGAGAGCGGTGCCGACGCCGCCTAGTACAGCCGCCCCGCCTGGCTCCACACTCGTCGGCGACGCATGGCCAACTCGGCCGCCTTACCTGTGATTGTGATGGGCTGCCGCGCGAAGGCGTAGTTTCCGCGATAGCAACTGCCACCATTTGCCAGGTGACGTCGGATTTCTGCGGCCGCTTGCCGCAAGGTGGCTACGGCGGTGCCGTCGAAAAGCTGTGACCAGACGATTCGGATGACATTCAGTCCGAGGTTCTTCAGACGCTTTTCGCGCTCCAGCTCCTTTGCGATTGCCACCTGCGTGTCCGCGACTCCACCGTCGGTGTATTTCATACGGCCGTCGAACTCGACGACCAGCCCAAGTTCGGGCAGGTAGAAGTCCACGCGTGCGATGAAGCCACGATCATCCCGAAAGGAAACCTGCTGGAGCAACGGAGTCCGAGAATCGTTGACAGAAGCTAGCCCCGCCTGGACGATTGCTTCTTTAGTGAGCGATTCCCCAATGCTTTCCGACGACGCTGTCGCTTGCCTCAACAATCTCCTGGCCTGTGCATTTCCCGGAGCACGCGGATATGCAGCCAACGTGGCCAACAGTTCCTCGGTGTCGGTGTGGCGCTGGAGGGCGGCGTCGGCAAGCACTAGTGCATTGTGCGGGGTGCGGGAACGGCAGACGTCGATGACGGACTTTGGGACATCGGTGACGAGGCGGCCATCGATTTCTACGATGTCCTCGGGGAGAATCCGGCCGGAGACGCGGATGAGGCGTTTGTGCGGCTGGTACGGGCCATTCGGCGTGCTTCGCGATTGCCCGCGCGTGCGGCCGGAGTTGGCTATCGCGATGGGAGTGTTGTGTGTGAGCAGAGGTAAACCGTGGAGAGCAGCGGCGGCATCGCGGGTGACTACGGTGGTGGTGCCGCGATGGACGAGCGCTTTGATTTCCAGGATGTAACGTTCGGTGCTGTTTAGGGTGAGCCACCTGTCGACCGGCACGTACGCGCCGTGTGCGAGCCACAGGAGGCTGCCGCTTTTGGCTCGCTGGCGGAGATCTCGGTCGGAGTGCTGGCCGATTCGGGAAATTGCGAATGTGCTGGGGCGGGCGCATTCGCGCTGCTGGCCGGTACGGATGATGTCGTCGGCGTCGTAGATCCACTGCGGCATCGGATTGCGCTCCTGAGGTCCCTGCAACTGCTGGTTGGTGGGTGGCGGGGTGTGAGTGTTTGTGGGTTTGTGTGTTTGTGAGTGTTTGCGAGTGTTGGTGAGTGCTACGTTCTCATTTTTGGGCTCACACGGAGGCTCAGAAGGCGTCAATTTGGCGTCGACTGTGGATAGTTTGCAGTTTTCGGGAGTTATCCACAGGGCGTGTGGTGGGGTGGGTGTGTGGTGGGGTGCGTGTGCGTGTGGTGAGTGCAGTGGGGTGCAAAGGCTCGCAGTGAGCCGTCGTGAGCGGCAACCGCAGCCCCAAAATGCGACTTCACGACACCTATGTCACCTCGTGGCAGCTGTGGAGGTGGCATGAGGTGACACCCGTGTCGTGAAGTGGATCGATGACCGTCAGGCGAATCGAAAACCGTGAAGTGGGTCGTTCAATAGAGTGAACCCCACCTAGTCCAACGGCTCGTCGATCAAGTCGACCTCAGGCAGCAGCGGAGCCAAATCAGGCAGCTGGTCCAGCGAATCAATCCCCAAAAGCTCCAGGAACAGCGTCGTCGTAACGTACAAATGCGCGCCGGTTGCCGGGTCCTCTCCGGACTCCGCAATCAGACCGCGCGCGACCAGCGTGCGCATCACCCCATCGACATTGACACCGCGTACACCGGAGACCTGCGCACGCGTGGCCGGCTGTCGGTAAGCCACCACTGCCAGCGTCTCCATAGCTGCACGTGAGAGCTTCGACTGCGAGCCATCCAGCAAGAATCGCTCCACCGCGCTGGCGTGCGCGGGAGCCGTGTAGAAGCGCCAGCCCTCATCCGTTTCACGCAGCTCAATGCCGCTGCGACGTGCACGGTATTCGTACTCGATCTCGCGAAGCACGTCACGGACATCACTTGCGGAAACATCCAGCGCCCGCGCCATATCCTCCGCCGCCACCGGCGTATCGACTACCAGCAGAATCGACTCCACGCCTGCTCGCAACGGGTCAATGGGCGGCAATTGCGCCGAAGAAGCAGACACGGGCTCCACGGCCTGCTCGGATGGTGCGGAACTGGTTTCGCTCATGCGCGTCAGATTACGCAACCTCCCGCGCCGGGCGCTAATTGGCCGGGCGCTAATCAGCTGTTAGCGCCAGCCCAACCAAGCCCACGCCCGACCAAGCCCACGCCCGACCAAGCCCACGCCCGACCAAGCCCACGCCCAACAGCCAAGTCCCAACAGCCCAGCCCCAACAGCCAGCCCCAACGCAGCCCAGCCACCTACTCCCAGTTCGCCGCCGCCACGACGGCCGGGTCCACGTCCAGTCCGGTCCAGGCCACGTGGATTTCCTCCAGCGCCTCCTCCTGCTCCACACCGATCGCCTTGGCTCGGTAGAGCTCCAGCAGCGCCAGGAACCGCCCGACAACCTCCATGGACACGCGGCACTCCGAGGTCAGCTGCGTAAACGTCAACCAGGTCCCCTCGCCGGCCAGCCGCAGCGAGTCCAGAATTTTGCCCGCCTGCTCCGGCACGGACACGGGCACACCGTGGATGTGCCCGACGCCGACTTCCTCCGGCGGCTTCGGCCGCATCACGACGGCCGCAAACTCGGCAAACTCCCCGAGCGTCATGCCCAGGCGCACGGGCGGCAGCAGCTCCTCGAACTGCTTGTCCGGCCCCACAGCTCGCGGATAGCGCCGCGGCGCGGTCTTCTGCCACTCCTCGAATTGGTCGGCTACCTTGCCATACGCCTGGTATTGCAGCAGTCGGGCGAATAGCAGGTCGCGCGCTTCTAGCAGCTCTAGGTCTTCTTCGCTGTCGACGTCGCCACGCGGCAGGAGCCGTGCGGTTTTGAGGTCGAGCAGCGTCGCTGCCACGACGAGGAATTCGGTGATTTCGTCGAGGTCACTGACTGCGTCGAGGCTGCGTGTGTATGCGATGAACTCGTCTGTGACCGCCGCCAGCGCGACTTCGGTGACGTCCATCTTTTTGCTGCTGATCAGCTGCAGCAGCAGGTCGAATGGGCCGTTGAAGTTCGCGAGCGCGACGCGGAAGCCGGTGATCTCTTCCTGCACGCCCTCGCTTGCCGACGGTTCGGGAGTGTAACTATCCGGGGAAGTCACCTATTATTTGCGGCCTTTGCGCTCGATGACCTCGCGAGCCAAGTTGCGGTACTGTGCCGCAGCTGGGGTGTTCGGCGCCCAGGTGGTGATGGGCTCGCCAGCGACGGAGGTTTCCGGGAAGCGGACGGTTCGGGTGATGACCGTGTCGAAAACCTTGTCCCCGAAGACCTCGATGAGGCGTTCCATGACTTCCTTGGCGTGGCGGGTGCGGCGGTCGAACATGGTGACCAGAATGCCGGAGACTTCCAGGTTGAAGTTCAGGCGGTCGCGGACCTTGGCCACTGTGTCGGTGAGCAGTGCCAGGCCGCGCAACGAGAAGTACTCCGCCACCATTGGGATGATGACGCCCTCGGCGATGGTCAGGGCGTTGACGGTCAGCAGGCCCAGCGACGGCTGGCAGTCAATGATGATGAAGTCGTAGTCATTCATCACTGGGCGCAGTGCGCGTCCAAGGGCCTGCTCGCGGCCGACTTCGTTGACAAGCTGGATCTCTGCTGCCGACAGGTCAATATTGGCCGGGACGAGATCCAGGCCGGAAACCTTGGTGTGGTGGATGGCGTCGCGGACATCGGTGGTGTCGTCGACGATGAGGTTGTAGACGGTCAGGTCCAATTCCTCGTGCGGGACACCGAGACCAGCAGATAGTGCACCTTGTGGATCTAAGTCAACGAGCAGGACTTTACGGCCAAACTCCGCCAGTGCTGCGCCCAGATTGATGGTCGAGGTGGTCTTACCCACGCCGCCCTTCTGGTTACACATTGCCAGGATGACCGCGGGGCCGTGACTGGTCAGGGGTGCGGGTTCCGGCAGCTCACGTGCCGGACGACCGGTGAGACCGAGTTCAACTCGATCGGCCTCAAACAACCCTTCTTCAGCCACAGTCAATCCCTCTTCCTTGAAGATTTCTCATCAATTCTACTGCGCCACGTA
Source organism: Corynebacterium sp. LK26 (assembly GCF_014335085.1). Classification (NCBI taxonomy): domain Bacteria; kingdom Bacillati; phylum Actinomycetota; class Actinomycetes; order Mycobacteriales; family Corynebacteriaceae; genus Corynebacterium; species Corynebacterium sp. LK26. The sequence continues at coordinate 30,829 of NZ_PDHB01000001.1, read as the reverse complement.
ATACCGCCACGTAATACCGCCTTATATTACCGCCACGTAGTAGCGCTACATACTACCGCCGCATATTACCGCGAGTATTCAGCCCGTGGGTGAGCCCCCGCCCAGACTCGTCGCATATTCTCTGCGGTAATCATGGTGTAAATCTGTGTCGTCGTCACTGAGGCGTGTCCGAGCAGCTCTTGGACTACGCGCACATCGGCACCGCCCTCAATGAGGTGCGTGCCGAAACTGTGGCGCAGGGTGTGCGGGGAAATTTTCACACTCAGCCCGGCGCGCTCACCCAGCTCCGCCAGCGTATTCCCCGCCGACTGCCGAGACAGCCTGCGTCCCAGCGAGTTGATAAACAGCGCCGGCCCGGAGTTCGCCCGCACCCAGCTCGGCCGCCCGCGCGTCAGCCACGCATCCAGCGCCGCCATGGCCGGCGATCCCACGGGCACGATGCGCTCCTTGCCGCCCTTACCACGCAGCAACACCAGGTTGGTTTCGCGGTCCACGTCATCGATATCCAGGCCGGTGACCTCCGAAACACGAGCCCCCGTCGAATACAGAAACTCCACCAGTGCACGGTTGCGCAAATCCGTCACGTCGGCGGTGTCGTCGTTGGGGATGGACTCGATAAGCCGGGTGACCTCATCAATGCTGAGTGCCTTCGGATACCGCGAGGGCTGCTTCGGCGGCGCCACCCGCTTGGCGACATCCACCTCCAACGCGCCCTCACCCACCGCGAACTTGTGGAGGCTCCGCACCGCGGACAGCGACCGCGTCACCGAGGTCGGGGCCAGTGCCGGCCTGCCCGCCGACTTATCTCCCCGCGCGAGATACGCCAGGAATTCTGACACATCCTGCTCGGTGACCTGCGCCAATTCCGTACGCCCAATCTCCCGCAGATAGGTGCGGTACTTTTCCAAGTCGCGCTTATAACTGGCGAGCGTATTCGCCGAAAGGCCTTTTTCCACCGCGAGGTAGGTGACGAAGGCGTCGACAAGCGAATCAATCGAACTCATCGGATGCGTTTCAGGTCCGCGCCGGCGCCCAGCTGCTCTGTTCGACGCTGAGCCAGAGCTGTCGGTCTGATGTCGAACGGCTCCGCGACCGCGCGCGGCGTCGCACCCCTCAGCAGCACCTCCGCCGCCAGCAGAATGCCGGACAGCGCGATGCCGTTGAGGATCTCTCCGCGCAGCGCCATCGCCACCGCATCCTCGACGCCAATCCACGACGCAGTCATGTCCGCTTCCTCATCGTGGGCTTCCGGCTTATCGACGGCATGGAGCCCCCTGGCCAGGTAGATTCGGACCGCTTCCTCTGCGAAGCCGGGCGAGCTGAACATATCAGTAAGCAGGGACCAGGACTCGGCCTCCAGTCCGGCTTCCTCGACCAGCTCGCGCTTGGCGGCCTCCAGCGGGTCTTCATCCGCGACATCGAGAAGCCCGGCCGGCAGCTCCACCAGGCGCTTCCCTGCCGCCTGCCGCCACTGATTCAGCAAGTAGAGACGGTTATTCTCATCTGCGGCAACGACCGCGACAGCGCCGAAATGCTCCACAATCTCGCGGGCGGAAACATTCCCACCCGGCATTCGCACCTGGTCGCGGCGGACCGCGAGAATAGGTGCCTCGAGAACAATCTCGGAATCAACAACGTCAAATTCGTGCGCCATGAGTTTCACTCTAATAGGTAGGGCGGATTCGACCTCGCGAAGCCAAGGTTAGTTGCGCTTGAGGGCTGCGGCGATGAGGCCGTCGAAAAGCGGATGAGCGTGGGTGGGGCGTGACTTCAGCTCCGGGTGCGCCTGCGTGGCCACGAGGTATGGGTGTACGTCCGTGGGGTACTCGACGAATTCGACGAGCTTGCCGTCCGGCGAAGTGCCCGAGATAACCAGGCCGGCTTCTTCGAGCTGGGCGCGGTAGGCGTTGTTGACCTCGTAGCGGTGGCGGTGGCGCTCGGTAACTTCGGTAGCGCCGTAGAGGCGCGCGGCGACGGAGTCTTCGGCAAGCTTCGCCGGGTAGGAGCCCAGGCGCATGGATCCGCCCAGGTCAGCCTCACCGGAGACGGCCTGGAGCTGTTCCTCCATCGTGGCGATCACCGGCTCGGCCGCGTTCTCGTCGAACTCAGTGGATGAAGCGCCGTCAACGCCTGCGGTGCGCGCCGCCTCGATGACGACACACTGCATGCCCAGGCAGATTCCCAGCAGTGGCGTGCCGGTTTCCTTGGCGTAGCGGATGGTCGCAATCTTGCCTTCGATGCCGCGACCGCCGAAGCCGCCGGGGATGACGATCGCGTCAACGCCGGCCATGTTCTTCTTCAGCCCCTCCGGGGTTTCGCAGTCATCGGAGGCGACCCAGCGGATGTTCGCCTTCACGCGGTGGGCGAAACCGGCGGCACGCACAGCTTCCGCGACGGACAGGTAGGCATCCGGCAGGTCAATGTACTTGCCGACGAGCGCCACCGTGACCTCACCCTTCGGGTTGTGGACGCGCTCAAGCAGGTCGCCCCACACGGCCCAATCCATGTCGCGGAACGGCAAGTTCAGGCGGCGGATGATGAAGGTGTCCAGGTGCTCGTCGTAGAGGACCTTCGGGATGTCGTAGATGCTCGGCGCATCCGGGCAGGACACCACGCCCTCGCGGTCGATGTCACACATCAGCGCAATCTTGTTTTTGAGGGAGTCGGGGACGTCGCGGTCGCATCGCAAAACGACGGCATCGGGAACCAGGCCGATTGAGCGAAGTTCAGCCACCGAGTGCTGGGTAGGCTTGGTCTTCAGTTCCTTCGAGGGGCCGAGGTACGGAACCAGCGACACGTGGAGGTAGAAGACGTTTTCGCGGCCGACGTCGTGACGCACTTGGCGTGCAGCTTCCAGGAAGGGCTGCGACTCGATATCGCCGACGGTGCCGCCGATTTCGGTGATGACCACGTCGGGCTTTTCGCCGTTTGCGTCGGCATTGCCCATAGCGACGATGCGGGATTTGATCTCGTCGGTGATGTGCGGGATGACCTGGACGGTCTGGCCGAGGAATTCGCCGCGGCGCTCCTTGGCGATGACCGAGGAGTAGACCTTGCCGGTGGTGACGTTGCCGCCGGCGGAGAGATTGCGGTCGAGGAAGCGCTCGTAGTGACCGAGGTCAAGGTCGGTTTCTGCACCGTCTTCGGTGACGAAGACCTCGCCGTGCTGGAAGGGGTTCATGGTGCCCGGATCCACGTTGAGGTAGGGATCGAGCTTCTGCATAGTTACTTTCAGACCACGCGAGGTGAGCAGGCGGCCGAGCGAAGCCGCAGTTAAGCCTTTGCCGAGGGAGGAGGCTACGCCTCCCGTAACGATGATGTATTTCGTAACCACGGGACTTCAGAATATCGCTTGCGCAGGTGCAAGCGCAAGCCATTTTTCACAATGGCGGATATTTGTTTCATATTTGGGTAACTTTTTCGGAGTTGCGCCCCATCCGTCAGCAGGAACGCAGCGACAAATGCAAACTAAGCGATGCTCTCGAAGATCATGGTCGCCTGGATGCGGTCCCCGCCCATCAGCCCCTTACTGCCCGAAGAGGCAGTAGTAATCGTGTGCAGCCGAAACCCCTGCGAAGCCTTGTCGTTGATTACCCCCTCAAGCTCTGTCAGATTAGCTGAGCCGGTACCGATGAACTTTTCCTTCAGAACCACCTGAAGAACTTCATAATGAGGCATTTTCCGCCCTCCGTTAAAGTAGTTTTCAATATTGCACGCAAAACAATACTCGGGCGGATGCATAAACGCGATCACGTCGTTACCCTCGGGGCTATGCCTGATTTAACGAATAAGACCATTGCAGTTTTGGCCACTGACGGATTTGAGGACTCCGAGCTGACGAGCCCGGCAGAGGCCGTAAAGGATGCCGGTGCGACCGTGCACGTTATCTCCACCGAAGATGGCTCCATTGAGGGCAAGAACGGCACGAAGGTGGACGTCGATAAGCTCACCAGCAGCGTTTCTGCCGATGATTACGATGCTCTGATTCTGCCTGGCGGCACCGTGAATGCGGACCAGATTCGCATCGATAAGGATGCCGTGGCGCTAGTGAAGGGATTCGCCGCAGCTAACAAGCCGATTGGCGTTATTTGCCACGGCGGTTGGATTCTCACCGATGCGGATGTGCTGAAGGGCCGCACTATTACCTCCTACATCAGCGTCAAGACTGACCTGATTAACGCTGGTGCCAACTGGGTCGATGAGGAAGTTGTCGTTGACGGCAACCTGATTTCCTCCCGCACCCCGGCCGACCTTGAGGCTTTCAACAAGGCACTCGTAGAGAACTTCTAAGCCACTCGGCTTTTAGCACCACCAAAGGACGGCTGTTGCCATGAGTTCATATTGGGATAATCCAAAGTCGCTGTGGGATCAGATTCCACAGCACGATCAGGAAGAGCACCCTGCCGCGCCAGAGCAGGAGCCCTCCGTGCCTGAGCAACCTTCCGCGCCGCAGCAGCCTCCCACACCGGAGCAGCTTCCGCCGCAGCAAGGGCGCCACCAGGGATTGCTCTCACACAACAGCATCGTTATCCAGCAGATTCGAAACTTTATGGCGGATGATTTCGACATCCTGGATACCGAGGGCCACTGCATCGGAAAGATCGAAACTACGGGCAGCACTCTGAGCCGAATGTTTATGGGCTCTCGTCGCCTGACAGTGTCCGAACCGGACGGCACTCCGGTATTCGTTATCACCGACCCGACCGATTTCACCCTTGATCGTTACGAGGTCTATTACCCCGACCCGCATGCGACTGATACCGAAGGCAAGCAGCAAGGTGGAGCAGAGTCATCGCGCCTTCTGGCCACTATTCAGCAGAAGTTTGCGTTCTTTAAGCGGCGGCTGGAGATTTCCATCCCCGGTTTTGCCAATTGCGAGGTCGACGGCGACGTCTGGCATTACGACGCCACTTTTATGATCAACGACGTCAGAGTCGCACAGATGTCACGCAAGTGGTCGGGGTTTGCGAATCTCCTATCCGGCAATGAGCGCTATGTTTTGCAGCTCAAGGATGATTTGCCGCCAGAGCTACGCGCAGCCATTATTGGCGCCGCTATTGCCCTGGATTTGATGGCGAAAAAGGCGCGATCCGACTAGCTATTATCGCTGTCGACTCGCGCCCTTTATCAAGAGCTACTGCTCACGAATATCGCTACCGCGCCCCTGCAGCCTGGGCAATGCGTCCGTCTATTTCCGTGATGCCATCAGAAACGGCATTGACGTGTTCAGGGCGGACATTGGCATTGTCGTTGATGCCGCCTTCAAAAACGGCGGTTACCGGCACGCATGGAACCTCAACGTTGCGCCCCAGCGCATTAGCTACCAGCGCAATTGCCCGTGGCGAGAAAGTTAGTCCGATGTGGCCCGACAGGTCCGCAGAGCACCCATCCTGCAGCAGAATGTTGTTGGACGTTGGTGCCTGCCACTGGCTTGCAGCCATTGGAGTGACGGCTTCATCAACCTGGGTAGAAATTGCAACATAGTTGACACCCGGCTGCTCCAAGCCGCCCTCATTCATCTTGGCCATGAACTCGCTATGCTGCAGCAGATCTACCAGGCTCGGGCTGACAATGTACCCCGCAGCCTTATTGCCAGCATTGTCGAACTGGTCGAGCTGCTCCAAACCATAGGAGATACCGAGCAGCGATGTGCCGTGCAGGACGCCCGCCAGGGACACTACCGTGCCTATACCCTGGCCTTGCTCCTGCTTGGCGTAAGCGGCAGCCAAGGTGCCACCAGCAGAGTGACCAACAATATCGACGGCGGTTGCACCAGTTTCAGCCTTGAGAGTGTCAATCTTTGCAGTCAGCTCAGCCAAAGCGGTGTCCAGCGGGGTCATGTTGCGCATGGTTGGAATAGAGCCAAGCACCGAAAACTCGTCAGGACCCAGCTTGCCGACGTTAAATGCGTACAGACACTTACCCATTGCCTTTAGCTCTGGTGCCATTCGCGCATAGGTCTGGTACGAGTTCGAGTTCATTCCATGAATCATGACCACAGGATTCTCACCAGGAGCAGGAACACACTGCACATTTGTGCCCTCTGGACTGATGTTTTCCGTCATCCCCTGATTGACCATGACGGTGGGGAAATCATTCGCCTTTGGGCCCCACTCGCCCATTTCCGTCCAAGACAGGACCTGATTATTACCAGTTGTCGAAGTTGGGTCAGCAGCCGCGATAGGAGCCGCTGCCATAGCGACACCAGCTGCGGCTACCAGTGCTGTGGCCGACCGTGCCAGCTTCGACAATGCTCGATGAGTGCCCATGATTACTCCTTGCATAGAGCAGTGAATAGTAAAACGCTTCCAATAAGAACTACGACATGAGCAAGAGCAAAACAGGCTATGAATCGCAATCGCACTCTGAAAGGCGGCCAATCAAAGCCCCTCAAAAGGGTTAATGCAATGTGAACTAAATATAACTATAATACTATCCACCTCCAGCTCTGCAGGCTTTTAAAGTGATGTCGGCCATAGAGTGAAACAGGCCGCACTTTCGTTGCAATGCCACAGGATTGCTACCGATCCCCAAATCGCCGGTGAGGCTAAACGTCTGTACCACGATTATTTAGAACAGCCAGCGATGCGGGGTCCTACACCTCCAGCGAGGAAACCACGTCACTGATAGCAGAACTCAGTGAAAACACCTTTTCACCTGCTCATACAGTAAGGTATTTCACATGCACAAACGACACATATTCGCCCTCGCACTGACCATTCCAGCGCTGTGCCTTTCGGCGTGCTCCAACGGAGAACCGGAAAAAGCACCGGAGCCGACTACCGTTACAAAAACCGTCACCAACCCAGAAAGCAACACAGAATCGACGACACAATCCACTACCAAGACCCCTAACCCGTCGACGCCCCCGACCCGGACAACGGAAAGCCCCGGGGCCACTGGTTACACCGGCGCTCCCACTGGTGAGCCGACAGCTATAAACAAGACGATTTCGCATTGTGCGAAATCCTCGCAGGGACTCTACGAGCAGGGCACCACCTGGTTTACCGACGGCACCTCCGGCTGGACACAGTATTGCGCCAACAATTTCTATGACGGCCCTTCCACGAACACCGCCCCGGAGCCTCAGAACAACGAGCCATCCCCGTGGGTTCAAGGCCAAATCGACTGGGCTGATTGCCTGAACTCTGGCCATTCCGAGGACGAGTGCCGCGCGATGTTGAATTAAGAAGCCGCTGCCGCCTTCGCCGAAAAGCACTCGCAGCGGCAGCTACGCCAATTCAATTCAAAGCCACCACCGCCCCCCAAAAAAATCCCCACAATCCCCTACCGCACGCCCTCCCCAGCCTGCAGTGAGATCGGTGACGCATTGCCCCGCGCCGTCGTCACCGAGAAGTTTGCCTTACTTGCTAGGTAGCGGTCATCGGAGGCCTCAATCGGCACTCCATCCAGCGTGAATACACGGCGTCGCACACGCAGCAATGGCGCGCCGACCTGGATCTTCAGCAGTGCAGCATCTTCTTCATTGGCCGGAACTGCGTCAACCGTGCGCGTCGCAAAAACCTCTAGCCTTCCAACCGCTCCAGAACCAGTGCAGCGACTTCGTCAATTTTCTCTGCATAGCCAGTACGCTGGTTGAGCTGAGTTCCCCGCACGCCATCAGTTGCTTGCAGGTCTGCAATTGGTGAATGACTATCTTGAGCAGTCGCCGGCATGGAATACATGTGCGGCACATGCCCAATCAGGTACTGGTCGCACGAATGCCCGAGGCTATCGCCGATTCGCTTTGCTTCGTCGTCGAACTTGCCGCGGAATCGTTCAAACGCTCCGACAAGCTGTTCTTTACCATTCGAGCGCCGCTTCACGTATTCCAGCGTTGTGTAGCCAAGGTACTGAAGCCCACGCCCATCGCGCCCGAGCAGTCGAAGCTTTCGAGTTTTCTTCGAAATATCTGGCGAGTAGTTCCTCCACTGAGCAAGGTTGCCCTCAGAAATTTCGCTGTATTCAGTGACCCAGTCGTTAAACCACTTGGCGAGGTTTCCAAAGGCGTGGAAGCTGAACAGGTCGGTTGACGTAGGAGTAACGAAGGCGTCGCAACCCAAGAGCACGGTTCGATTAAAAGGGCCTAACGACGGTCCCACGTCGTAGAAGATGTAGTCGTATCGATCTTCATCCTCCATAGCCACAGCCAACTGTCCGGCCCAGTGAATTCGACGAAAGTCACCGGTCTTCTTGGCTAGCGATGACTGCCATGCGTCACTCATGACATCTTCAATGTTGGAAAGTGCCGGGTGCCCTGGCAGGACATCGACTCCAAACCGCTCCGAGCGCACTGGCCGGATATCGGGCTCGATATCGGTCTCGCCTTCCCGCAGCGGAATGAACAGCGAGTAGACCGTATTACCCAACGAATCTCGCTCGGCCTGTTCATCATTCTTGCTGCTCAGGTAGATTTCCTCATGCTGCTCTTCAGTCAGCATGAGCTGTGTGGCGTTACACTGCGGATCGCAATCCACATAGAGCACTCGTTTACCCTGACGAGCGAAATAATGGGCGACATTGGTGGATAGAGTGGTCTTCCCCACCCCACCCTTGTTGTTGAAGAAACTGAGTGTCCGCATCGGGCTTCCTATTTACATAAAAACAGTCTCCCGATTGTATAAGATCTGAAGCCCACTCAAGTAACCCCGCAATGACAGGTCACACCCGCCGTGGGACGCCCTACTGATCCTCTTCGAAAAAGTCCTCATCCAGTTCGTAAAGAGTAATCTCATGTGCTTTCTGAACCGCGACACCGTAATCCAGCATGAGCGCGGAAAGCTTCACACCATCAATCAGAACAATCGTTCCGTGCCGATAGTTTGCGGCAGCTTCTACTGCCCCGTTGGTAAAGCGGGACGTTGTGATGAATACGCCTTTATTTGCACCGCGAGAATCGAGCGCACCAATGAAGTTTCTTATTTCTCCATTTCCAACGGAATTCGAGTCAGCATAGCGTTTAGCCTGCACATAGACTTTCCCTAGGCCCAGGGCATCCTCACGAATTACCCCATCGACACCACCGTCATTGGAACGTCCCAAATGCTGTTTCTGTCCGTGGACACCGCCGTATCCCATCGCCCACAGCAGTTCAATAACCGCGCGCTCAAAGAACTCTGGGGTTGAGTCCTGCAGGCGCTGCCGCAAATCGGTTGAAACCTTCGCGTTCCAATCAGCTTGCGCATCCTCCACCATCTCTAATGGAGATTTCGTCGGACTAGGCGAAGCCTCTTCCCATTCATCTAGAGTTCCTACGCCACGTTCACCCGAGGATGCCGGGAAGTCAGCTGCTGCATTGCCAGAGCTCTTACGCTCCCGGATCTCATCTAGGTACTGCCGCCACTTAGGCCACTCCAGCATGTCCTTTTCGGTATACTCCGCAAGATTCCTTGCATCTACCTGGCGCCCATCATCCGAGATCATGTATCGACCGCGCTTGGGTCGGATCACCAAACCAGCTTGCGCAAACAACGAGCAGGCCCAAGCGATCCGATTTCTATATCTTGGCTGCCCAGACGGAATAGTTTCCGCCAAAACCTCATCAGAAAGTCCCAGATGTTTGACTACATCGTCGCCTATCTCCGTGAGCCGTCGTTCTCGCCCGTCTGATAGCACACGCAATACTACTGGACGGAACTGATCTGTAGTCGGAACGCTGTCTGGTGCCATAGAAGAATTATAAATGCCTCATACTGGCTGGATTGTAAATATCGCTTTTGACTCTAATTTCCGGTATCCAGCCCATCCACAATCCGCACAGTCTCCATAGCGACCCGCACCACACGCCCGATAAGGTCCACGATGTAACGCGGGTTCCCTACCTCATCAGCCCAATCGTTTGGATCATTAACAATGCCGGATGCCTTGTCCTTTTTGACCTGATAACGATCAATCAGCCACGTCACCGCTGAACGTGAGCCCAACATGTACTCATCCGCTTTCGCCGGAATACCAGCAATGGTCACGCGCTTGTTGTAAATCAACTTCGTCACGTCATTGACGTTCTTGCCTGTCTCCGGATTCTTGCGCTTAGCCCACCTCATCTTGAGCACGCGCCACGTCTCACGGTCGGACTCATCGCCCTTGACCTGAATGTCCAGCGGCCACGGCTCGACAGTCTCGTAGTTGATGTGAAGGTCCATCAGCTCCTGGCCAGCAGCAGCGAACTTGTCGAACTCCGCGCGTGAGCTCGGCGTCTCAATATGCGGCAGCATCTTCTTCAGATCAGCCGCGTACCTCGTGCGGTAGACGGGATCATGCAGCTTGCCGTAGACAAAGTGGAAGATGTCATCACCCGTGATGTCTGAACCCAGCGCATCGCGATAGAGAGCCTTAATCTCATCAGTGATGTTGTCCACGCGCACATAGCGGTCGACGACCTCACCAATCGAACCGTAGACACTGGCTTCGCCCTGCTTTACCGAGGTTCCCTCACCAAACAGCCCACCATCGTCGGCCTCGACGGCGGCCCAAGTGAAGCGGGGGAAGAACTGACCCGTATACGTAAAGAACGACAGATCAGGCATGAGTTCAGTTGCAAGCACCGCAAAGTTTGCCGCGTCTCTAGGAGCCATCACAACAAATCCAATATTTTGGTGCTCTGGGGTCGGGAACATTGATGGCACCTGATATATCTCATTATTGAGCTGGCGACTTCGGTCGAAATACACATTCTGTGTGAAAAACGGACGATACAATGCCTTTCTAAAACCAGCATCATCAACTTCAATTTTTTCTTGTTTCAAGACCTGGCGACGGTTTCTTCTATCCCACGAGAATTTTGACAAATCGAGGCTATCTTTCAGCGCTTCAAAAGTGACTTCATTACCTTCTATCTGTTGCCGAGCAACCGTATCTACAACTTCGTTATAGTATTTAGCCGTTTCACAGATATTCTCCCGTATTGCTTCAAAACTACTGTTGTATGCCCAAGCATCTCGGGAAGTTGCTATTCCAGATCCGAAAACCTTGAAAATTTTAGAGGAGGCACCTCTCTTTTCACTCAATATCGGCCACGTCTCAAACTCCTCCGAGCGCTGATTGATCCAGTCGCCTTCCTTGTTTGGAGTAACGGTCTGCCAGTTGAGGGACGTTAGGGTCGAGGTGTCAATGAGCGAGAGCTTCTCCTCCCGGCTGGCAGCATCAGGTGTCTGCACGTAATGGAGACTAAATGCGGTCTTACTCGGATTCTTCACACCAATAATAATGGCGATTGTTGTTTGAGAGCCCGCACCGAAGATTTGGCCGCCCTCAGCCCGCCAATTTGAGTGACGCATGTTTCCGCGCAGATTAAACACGTATAAATCCGTGAAGTCTTCGGCCATGGATAACCGCACACCGTCCCCGGTGTTGCCGTCAATCCAACCGCCATTTGAAACGAACGCCACCACGCCTTGGTCACCAATGCGGTCGGTAGCCCAGCGGAAGGCGCGTAGGTAGGAGTCGTAAAGGGATCCCTTGCGCTGTGCTGTGGACTTGGCTGCGTAGGTCCCCTCAATGCGTTTGTCCAGGCTTGGATACTTCAGATTCGCATTCAAGTCGTTAGCGGACTTCTGCCCGGCTGAATATGGCGGGTTACCAATCACCACGTTGATTGGCGCATTTTTCTGCCGCTCGATGGTGGCGTTGTTCTCCTGGAAAATATGCAGGTCTGGGATATCGCCTTCTTCGTGAATCTGAAAAGTATCAGCCAGCGCAATGTTGGTGAAGGGAGCATAGTCCGGCGCTGGTTCGCCATTGCGAAGCGCTGCTTCTTCGCGCAGTGCATTGTAGGTTGTCTCGATATTCACCGCAGAGACGTAGTAAGCCAGGAGCATGATTTCGGTCGCGAAGAGCTCGTTAGCGTACTTGCGAGCCAGGTCCTCTGGCTTGATGAGGCCGGACTGCAGGAGGCGAACCGTAAAAGTCGAGGTGCCAGCGAAGGGATCGAGGATACAGACGCCTTCGTCGGTAAGCCCCTTGCCGAAGTGATTCTTGGACACGTCATCTGCAGCACGCAGGATAAAGTCGACAATTTCAACTGGGGTGTAGACGATGCCCAGTGACTCAGCCTGCTTCTTGAAGGCTTTTTGGAAGAAGCGCTCATAAAGCTCCTTGATGACCTGCTGCTTTCCCGAGGCGGAGTTCACTTCAGAGGCTCGAACACGGACGGACTCGTAAAACTTCTCGAGGGAGTCGGTTTCGGTATCAAGATTGGCTTCGGAGAGGGCCCCGACCATCTTCTCCATAACCTGAGCCACGGGGTTATGGGTGATGAAGTCGTGGTTCTCGAAAAGCGCGTTGAAAACCGGAGCTGTAATGAGGTGCTGCGAGAGCATTGAAATGGCATCATCTTCGCTGATGCCGTCGTTGAGGTTATTGCGGAGTCCCTCGACAAAGCTATCGAATTCTGTGCGGAGGGTGGCATCGGCGCCGTCGACAAGCGCTTTGATGCGCGTAATTTGGTTTTCCGCGATGGTTGCGACGTCGTCCGCCCAATCCTCCCAATATGTGCGGGTGCCGACTTTGTCGACGAGCTTGGTGTAAATGGCCTCCTGCCACTCTTCCAGAGAAAACAGTACGAGCTGTTGAGTTAGCTCATCATTATCGGCCAGCGGCTGCGGATTCTTCACCGAGTCGGCTTCGGCCTCGTTAATGGCATCGGTGGGAGAAGCGCTCTCAGAATCGGTGTCGGAGCCCGTTTTCTGGGAATCCTTTTTGCCGATGTGGTCAACTTCGATTGGCAACTCTTCAGCAGGATTCGTTTCGTTCAACGCGATGGAATTGACCTTGGCATTGAAGCGGTCATCATGCGCTCGAAGCGCATTCAGGATTTGCCAGACAACCTTGAAACGGGCGTTGTCATTGAGTGCCTGCGCTGGCGAAACGTCCGGAGCGACTGCGACCGGAAGAATAATGTACCCGTAGTCCTTGCCCTCAGACTTGCGCATGACGCGGCCGACGGACTGGACAACGTCGACCATGGAATTACGCGGGTTGAAGAAGATGACGGCGTCCAACGCTGGGACATCGACACCCTCCGACAGACACCGGGCGTTTGTGAGCACGCGAGTGTGCTGCTCGGCTGCTGGAGACTCCAACCAAGAAAGCTTCGTGCCTCGCTCTAGGGCGTTCATGCCGCCGTCGACATGCTGCGCAGAAATGGAAACATCCACGTTATGCAAAGAGACATCATTGAGAACTGCCTTTTCTTCGAGCAGTTCTCGGTGGGTGTTGACCAGTTGCGGATAAGAGTCAGCGATTGCCTGCGATGTCTTGATGTCACGAGCGAATGCCACAGCACGCTGCATCGGTTCCGCGTCTTCTTCGAAGCCACCCTTTTTACCCTGCAGAGAACCGGAGCGTTTTGCCAGACCGTTCCATGCACCAATCATTGCCGAGGCCAAAGTGAGATTGATCTGGCTGTTCTGGCTGCGGTTGATGGCATCAGCAGCTACGGACTCGTCAACAGTCATGACGAGAACCTTGTAGTCGGTGAGCAGGCCTTTTTCTACGGCTTCCCCGAATCCGAGGCGATAGAACTCTGGGCCGTAGATTGCTTCGTCATCCATGGAGGCGAGTTCGGCTGAGTGGTCCTGGGCCTTGCCCTTTACAGAATCGTCATACAGACGCGGCGTGGCCGTCATATAGAGGCGCTTATTAACCTTGATGTAATCGGCATCGTGGATGCGGACGAAATTACTTGCATCTTCACCAGCGAGAGTGATGCCGGTTGTGCGATGTGCCTCATCGCAAATGACTAGGTCGAAGTCGTCGAGACCTTGCTGCTGGGCTTCATGAACAGCCGGCAACGACTGGTAGGTGGAGAAAACGATGTGGAGCCCCTTGGCCCGCTTGCCGCATTCAAATCGCTCAGCAATTTGAATGCCGTTGGTTGAGACGGGGACTTCTAGGTCGTAGGTCGCAATATCCTCGGCTTTACGGGAGACCTTCGAGTCTGAGCACACAGCGAAGGTGCGCATGTCGAGGCGCCCCTGTGCTGTCCATTCTTTGAGCGTTTGCGACAGCAAGGAAATGGATGGCACAAGGAAGAGAATACGAGCCTTGCCACCGTTTTCCTCAGCTACACGTTCGGCGAGGCGAAGAGCGGTGAAGGTTTTACCAGTGCCGCAGGCCATGATGAGCTTGCCACGGTCGTGGGTGGCAAATCCAGCCATGGCGCTATCAATAGCTTCTTGCTGGTGCGGGCGGGGCTCGAAGGTTTCGCGCTGCGAGAGATTGATTTGGATCTCGGAGCCGGGGAAAGCGACATCCCAGTTAATCGGAGATTCAGCAATTGCTGCCGTGCCAATTCGGCTGGTTGGAATCAGCTGATTAGCCAGAGCTTCTTCTGCGTGCGAAGACCAGTGGTCAGTTGTCGAAATGATGATGCGGCTGCCGAAGTGTTCCGGGCCAGATTCGGTTGTGAAGGTGCGCCCCGACGCTTCAAAAAATGAATCTAGGTCAGCCTTGGCCAAGCGAGTCGTTGGCATATAGAACTTGCACTGGATGGCTACCCACGTGCCGTCGTCAACGCGACGAGCGACCAAGTCGATGCCGGTGTCCGGCGCTCCCCCGTTGTACTTCCAGTCCGACCAGCGATAGACCTCATCGAACTGTGCTTTCAGAGTTGGGTCGGTGCGGAAATAGTTGACCATGAGCTTCTCGAAAGCGATGCCATACTTTGCCTTCGGCTGATTCTCACGGAGTTGCTCGAGGACCTCTGAAAACTTAGACATGAAGATATTATGCCCTAGGAAAGCTGTGGGATAATCTAAGACATGCGGGGCGTTGGTTGCCGCAGCGACTAAAAGCGTCATTCTGGGCCGAAGTCAAGAAGCTTCGATTGTTCTGGTAAACCCGCAGGCCTGCCAAGGGTTCCCGCTCCACCCATCATAGATCTCAAACCACTCTGCCCTCTTCTCTATAACGGAATTACATCCGAATGAGGTTCACAGGCTAGATTCGCTTGAGGAAGTTATTCTAAAATAAAACTGGCTAAACTGCTCTGTTTTTGTAGTGGCACGAGATAGCTTACCAACTTTGGTGAGCGAAGACCCATAGGTTTTCCGAATCTCGGGGATGGCGTTGATTCCGGATTGTAACTTCCTCTTCAAAATACCCACATTATCTACCAGATACAGATTTCTTTCGATTTCGGTATTAATACGGTCTTGCAGCTGGAACCGTTCTGGCGAATCAGGATCAGCGTCCCAATATTCATCCACATGCTCCAAAGCTTTACCGAAAATGTTCTTGAAAGCAGACGCAGCCAAATGATACTTCAAAGAAGTCTCACCTTGATGAAGTTTCTGTTCATTTATCTGCATGACTAAATATGCACTAGCGTACAAAAGAGAGACTGGAGTTCCCTTTATCCAAATATCATCCTTGCCACCATTCTGATAACGATCGAAATACCCAATTGCGCTGTGAGGTCTTTGCATTACACAAGCTACATAAGCGGAAGTAAACTCTTTCTTGGGAAGAATTCTCCTCCTTGGAATTTTCGTAGCTACCCTATTAAACTGCCCACTTCTACGTTCAAACACGATGGGAAATTTAATATCCTCACGTTTACAAAAGTCTTCTAAAGCACGCGCTGTCTTTGTACGTGCGACCATATCGCTCACGCTTATATTATTCTGACTGTTCGTGGAAAATGTGACATCATCTAACAACTCACCAGTAGCCGTTTTAATAACGCGTACTGGAACAAACACGTTCTCTAAATTGTCACGGTGATCATACAAGGCATAGGAGGTCTGACAGCCGTTAACAATTTGATAATTGGTGAGCTTCTTAATACGACTTGCACCGTTAATGTCTGCGGCCACTATAGTGACACCATTATTCATAAACGCGAACAAACCGCGACCATGTTCACTGGAGAGCGTTTTGCTCATGCCTTGGTATGGAATCGTATCAACACCTTGAAAGTCACGTATATTTTCATTGAATAGACTATGATCCATAGTCTGACCATCCGGACATATAATCTTTAAGAACTCCACCCCAGGTACAAATGCAAAAAACGAGTCGGCCAAATCGTTAATTTCCGATGGGAAGTTAACAATTGGATTCCCACACAAACTGAATTCGCACTCATTCTGGCCATTAAGAAAACCAACCTTTTCAACAAGGTCTTCAGCGCCATAAAACGTGAATGTCACTTCTGAAACGAAATCTTGAAGCACACAATCTAACTCCGATACAGCTGTTCGAACAGATGCGCTCACATCATTTTCAAAACTTTTTGCGTCATTTCGGTTAGATACGCACCAATGCAAAGATACCTTTGGTTTCTTTACATACTTTTGTGCTAAACTTTCTGCGAAAACTTTTTGGTAGTCAACTAGCCGATCATTGATATCAAACGCTTTCACAAAAGCGTCATCCCAGGGTTCATCAATGACAAACTGTTTTGCGGCAGTAATAAACTTATGAATGTCGCCGGAGTCAATGTTTTTCTTGCCATTTTTTGACTGAACCAGATGGAGTGAGACTTCGATAGTAGAACTGTGCTCCACAGCTGATTCTAACGCATCCAGGTTTTCACATAGAACGCCATTGACAAAAACACCGACGCCATCGATATGATAATCATCGGTTTTATCTTCAGCGGAGTCTGCGGTCATAAAATCAGACGGATCATGTGATGCTTTCTGAGCTGAGTTAATCACATAATAGTTACAGAATGCTTCAAATCTATAATCTTCCTCTGATCGATCTTTAGCCTGAGTGTTGTACCAATCCTCACAGAATTGTTTAAACCAGGATCGAAGAATCGGCTTCATATTATTTTTCTTTTGTGTCATTTTCCCTAATCTTCAACAAGTCGTAATTTTAATTTTCTGGCGAGCCTAACCTACGAGTGACCCCCACCTGTCCCGCAGCGTCAGACACCGCGTCCACACGCTTCACAGCAGGGTCGGCGCCCCAGCGCTCGTCAGGCAAGGCACTGACACCTCCGCGACCAAAGCCGTCAGTCCCCACCACAACGTGACCGGCCGCACCCTCACCAGCACCAAAGCCCTCAGCCAGCGCCACCGCCAGATCTGCAACCAGGCCAGCACCGAACTCCGGGTCCTCGCCCTTATCAATCGCTGCGCGAGAGACAGTGCCGTGATTACCAACAATCACAATGCCAGCAGCCGGGCGCAGCGTCCCCTCGTCATACTCAACAAAGCCGCCGCCCTTCAGGGCCTCCAGCAGCAGCTTTCGGTCAGCAGCGGAAGCCCGCTCTCCCCCATCCTTATCCAGCTCCAACACCGGTGCCAGCGCCTGGCCAGCCTGTCGGCCCGGCTCGCGGCGCTCCGGGTCCAGCTGCACATCAGCCGGCAGCGAGGTAGAAACCGTGTCCTTCAGCTCATCTGCACCAGCGGAAGAGAGGGACTTATCAGTCAGCTTCAGCACGCCCGCATCTGGGGCACCAGCAGCGCGCAGGGTCTCGGAAACCCCTGCAAGCTGCTCATCGGTGGCATCAGGCGTGGCGATAACAAGGACGGGCACGTCCTTCAAAGAGTCTTTAACAATCTCCCCGACGATGGGCTCGATGATGCGGTTGGCTTCATCGGCACGCGCTTGCTGCGCATCAGCGCGCGCGACGGCAGCATCGCGCTCAGAGGCGGCACCGGTACCGAAATCAATGCCGGCACCAGCGGGGTTCAGCACATAAGCACCCAGCGCAGCACCTGCCGCAACGCCGAGGGCAGCACCTGTCACACCGGCTGTAAACTTCCCGCTCCTGCGCTTCTTCCCCATCGCCCGTCCCTCATTCCTTTCGCCGACGCCTCAATCAGCACTGATAGCTGAAAACTCAGGCGCTCACAATGCTCAAGATACCGCTAAAACTACTTAAACAGCCCCTGGAACCACAGTGCAATGGAGTTCCAGGTATCAATCAGATTCTCGCTGACAGAACCATCACCGGAAGTACCAGCGATAGCGAAGATCACCGCAACGGCGACAAAGATAGCCAGGATTGCCCAGGCCACACCGAAACCACGGCTATTGACCTGGTAGAGGTCGGCGACCATGCGACCGTCGACAAGCTTCTCCCCGACCTTCAAACGCGACAGCAATGCCGACGGCACACCGCTTTGATCCTCAGCGTGGTAGATGCTGTCGATGTTCTGCGGCGCGCCGACGGAGACCACCATGTCGGCGTCGTGATGCGCGGCGAAGACCAGCGCCAGGTCAGTGGCGGAATCGGACAGCGCCGGGAAGGTCATGGCACCAATGCCGAGGTCCTGAATGCGCTCAAGACCCACCGCGTGACCGTCCGGGTCGGCAGGCAGGATCACGCAACCGGCAGACCGCAGCGCCTCAGAGTTGATGTTCTCCGGATCACCAATGATGTAGTCCGGCTGGTACTTAAGATCAAAGAGCGTGTCGGCACCGGTGTCGACGCCGATGAGCAGCGGCTCGTACTCGCGGATGAAATTCTTTAAGTCTTCCAGCGTCTTGCGGTGTCCCTCACCAGGGCTGACCACAACGACCTTGCGGCCACGCAGCGGCTCCGTCTCGTCCGGAATGCCCAGGCCATCGATGTAGAGCGGGGACTCGGTCTTGGCGAACTCCACCAAGTTGCCGGAGAGAGCCTCCAGACGGTCGACCATGCTGGTGCGGCCCTCATCGAAGGCGCGCTCGAGCTCGTCCTGGTCGACCTCGTCGCCCTGCCCAATCAGGCGGTCACCGTGGTAGAGCTTGCCATCGTCAAGCCTGCCGTTCTTGCCGTCCTTGAGCTTCTCAAAGACCTCGTCGCCGACGTTCTGCACCATTTCAATGTCGGCGTCGCGCATCATCTGCGGGCCGTAATTCGGCACAAAACCAGTGGTAAACGCGCCAGTGTTCACCACTGCGGCGACCTTGGCATCAATCAACTGCTGTGCCAGTGGACGCGAGATATCCGGCGCATCGATCACCACGATGTCGCCTTCGCCCATGCGCTTGAGCGCACGATCCAGGCGGGAACCGTCCCGCACGGTCCCCGAAATGCCAGGAAGATCTTTTTCGTTCCGAGAGAACAGACTCATGGCACTTAGTGAAACATAAGTGCAGCTACTTGGCCGAGAAGGCGCGCCGAGATTGATCCAGAAGATCTTGCGCATGCGCGCGTCCGGAGTCCGAATCGTCCAATCCCGCCATCATCCGCGCGAGCTCGTCAATCCGCTCCTCATCGCCCAGGCTCGTCACCTTCGACGACACCGCACCCGAGCGCGCATCCTTGCTGACCACCAAGTGGGTATCCGCAAACGCCGCCACCTGAGGCAAGTGCGTGACGACGATCACCTGGTTATTCACCGCCAACTGCTTCAGGCGCTTACCAATTTCCACAGCCGCGCGCCCACCAACACCGGCATCGACCTCATCGAAAACCATCGTGTGTCCGGCTTGTCCTTCGGCGAGGACAACTTCCAATGCCAGCATGATGCGGGAGAGCTCACCGCCGGATGCGGATGATGCCAGCGGACGCGGCTCGGCACCCTCGTGGGCGCGAAGCTTGAACTCAATGTTGTCCACGCCAGCGGGACCAAAGGTGTCGGCCTTGGTGATCTCCACCACCAGCGAGGTGTGCGGCATGGCCAGGCCCTTGAGCTCCTTGGTCACGGCCTGTTCCAAGTGCTTTGCGGCTTTTGCGCGGGCCTTGGAGAGCTTCCGCGCGGTGGTGCCGAGTTTCTTCTCCGCGGTTTTGATCTCCGCTGTGAGTTTGTCCAGAGCTTCGCCGGAGACATCCAGCGTGGCGAGCTTGCGCTCCGCCTTATCCCGCCAGGCCAACACGCCCGCGATATCCGGGGCGTACTTGCGGGTGAGGTTCTTAATCTCCACCTGGCGCTGCATGAGCTTGTCCAGGGACTCGGTTTCCTCCGGCAGACCGGAGAGAAACGCGCCAAGGCCAGCGGAGATCTCGGAGAGCTGGCTGGTCAGTTCATTGAGCTGGTTGGAAAACTCGGTGAGTTCCTCGTCGTCTGCGCCGGCGAGCTCGTTTGCGGCGGCTCCGAGGAGTTCGGCGGCACCGGAGTCCTCGGTGGCAGCATCCATACCGGTAGTGCTCACGGCAGCGGCACCGTCAATGGCGGCAAGCGCCACGGCCGCCGCGTCGCGGAGACCATCCAGGTCCTGCATGCGCCGAATCTGGGAGGCCAGGTCCTGGTCCTCGTCCGGCTCAGGTGAGACTGCGTCGATTTCCTCGATGGCGAAGCTGAGCTGGTCAGCACGCATGGCCAGCTCACGGCGCTTAGAGGTCTTTTCTTCCAGTTCTTTGACCAGGGTGCGCCAGTGTGAGCGCTGCTGACGATAAGTTTCCAGGGTTGGCGCGATGGTGTCGGCATCCATGCGGTCGATGGCCGCACGCTGCTCATCGGCGCCTTGCAGGCGCAGCTGATCATTCTGGCCATGAATGGCAATCAGGCGGGTGGAGACATCCGCCAGTGCAGCAGCCGACGCACTCCGGCCACCAACCCACGCCCGGGAGCGCCCCTTCGCGGAGACCTGACGGGCAAGCAGATACTCATCATTTTCATCGCGCTCGCCACCGAGCTCAGAAACCACAGCATCGATGGTGGCTGACTCTTCCTCCGAGAGGTGTTCGGTGGAAACGCGGCCTTCCACCAAGGCTTTGTCGGCGCCGGTGCGCACGCGGCCGGCGTCGGCACGCGCGCCACAGAGCAACTTGAGGCTGGTGACCACCATGGTCTTACCCGCACCGGTTTCGCCTGTGAGTACGGTCAGGCCTGGGCTGAATTCAAGCGTCGCGTCAGGGATAACGCCGAGGTCGCGGATGGAAATCTCAGTCAGCATGGCGCTTGCAATCAGTCCTTCCCTTGAAGTTGGGGGCCGCGGGCACGGTCCCGGTTGTGGAGTCTCGTGACGGCTCTTGTCTGCCGTGTTTAGGGGCTATTGGGCCTCGGCGGGGCCGCGCCACCCGGACGTCGGCAAGCGGAACTTGTGCACCAGACGATCGGCGAACGGCTGATCGTCCAGACGCACCCAACGCACCGGCTGCGCGCCGCGCTCGATTTCGATGCGGCTACCCGGCGGCATGGTGATGTTGCGGAAGCCGTCGAGCACCGCGACTGCCTCGGCGGTGTCGTGGTTGGTCTCAATCGCGATAGTCGAATGCGGAGAGATCACCAGCGGGCGGGAGAACAGCGCGTGGGCGTTGTTGGGCACGACGAGCATAGCGTCGAGCTCCGGCCAGAGTACGGGACCACCTGCGGAGAAGGCGTACGCGGTGGAGCCGGTCGGCGTGGAAATTAGCACACCATCGCAACCGTAGGAACTCACCGGGCGACCATCGACTTCCAAGATGACGTCCAGCACGCCACGGCGGTTGACATTTTCGATGCTGACTTCGTTCAGCGCCCAGCCCGAGCCAATGACGCGGCCGGTGGTGTCACGGACGGTGACGCGGATGGTCATGCGGTCTTCAATACGCCAGGAACGCTTGATGACGCGGCTAATTGCCTCCGTCATGGACTCCTGCTCCCACTCGGCGAGGAAGCCCACGTGCCCCATGTTGATGCCGAGCACCGGCAGGTCAGCCGAGTGCGCAATGTCAGCGGCGCGTAGGAAGGTGCCGTCGCCGCCGAGGACGAGGACGAGTTCGCATCCCGACGCCGCCTGCGGGGAATGCCAGTAGCGCGGGTACTTGCCGAGCGTCGGGTGCGCAGCCAGCGCCTCCGGGTTCTTACCGGCCAGCACGCGGATATCGATACCCGCGGCCTCTAGCAGCTCGGCAGCCTCGGCGGCCATTTCCAGGTTGGCGCTGCGGCCGGTGTGCGGGACCAGCAGAATCTCGCGCTTGCCGGCGCTGGTCTTGGGCTTGCTTTCCCGTGAGTGAGTCTTCGCGCTAGTCATTGTGCGGCCCCTCCTCAACAGCCTTGGCGATGGCCGCAGCCATAGCCTCATCACCAATATCGCTGGCGCCGCCGTCTTTCACCAGCCACAGGAAGAACTCCACGTTGCCGCTCGGACCCGGCAGCGGGCTGGCCACGGCTGCGCGGAAGGACAGCCCCAGAGTGCGGGCGTATTCGGCGACTTCCTGGACAACTTCCTGACGCAGTGCATCGCTGCGCACGACACCACCGGAGCCAAGGCGCTCCTTGCCCACCTCGAACTGCGGCTTGACCATTGGCAGCAGGTCAGCGCCCTCGTCGAGGCAGGAAACAATCGCTGGCAGGACCAGCTTCAAAGAAATAAACGACAGGTCGCCAACCATGACATCGGCCGTGCCACCGAGAATCTCCGGCGTCAACGTGCGGACGTTAGTACGGTCGAGCACAACCACCCGCGGGTCATCCTGCAAGCGCCAAATCAACTGACCGTAACCGACATCGACGGCGTAGACGGTCTCGACATCGCGGCGCAGGCACACATCGGTGAAGCCGCCCGTGGAGGCACCGGCATCCAACACCTTCCGGCCCTTCAAGTCCAGGCCCTGCGGCTCGAAAGCCTCCAGTGCGCCGAGCAGCTTGTGAGCCCCGCGCGACGCCCAGTTCTCGTCTTCTTCCAGACCACTGACGCGAATGGACACGTCCCCCGTCACCGCAGTCGCGGGCTTAGAGGCGACAAAACCACCGACCTCAACTCGGCCGGCTTTAATCATGTCCACTGCCGCCTCACGGGAGCGAGCAATCTTCCTTCGCACCAGCTCCGCATCGAGCCTGCGCTTAGGAGCTTTCTTTGCCACCGCGTTCACTTTCCTTCCCTGCGTGACGAGCCCAGGGCCTCATACAAAATCTCATGCGCCCGCTCAAACTGCGCGACTCTCTCCTGCGGCGTCGGGGCAGGTGCTGACAGTGCGGCCGCCACCTGCTCGCGGACGTCCTCCGGAGTTACCTCACGCGCGCCGGGCATCGCCGCCGGGCTAGGCGCAGGGCTCGGTACAGATGCAGGGCCGGGTTTCGGCCCCGGCACAGGACCAGCGCCCTGCCCCAGCCCCTGCCCCGGCTTCGGTGCAACCTCACTCATCGGCTATCACTTCCGCCAGGCAGCCAGCGCCGCCTCAGCAGCCGGGCCCTCCGCGCGGACCTGCGCGACCTCGACTGCGCCAGCACGACCAGCCTCAGAGTTCCACACCACATCTACGACCGTCAGCAGAGCCGCCACCGCGGCCTCCGCCGGGTTCACCAACCGAAGATCTTCCATGTCACCGCCAGAAAGAACGATGACACCGGCCTCCGCGTCGTCGTAACGCGCGGTGAAACCAGCCTGCGGAGCCGGACGTGCCTGATCCAGCTCACGATTCAGCGCAGTCATGTCAGCACCGATGAGCGTCGGGCGGTGCTCAGGCGGCGCCGCAACGACATCCATATGCGTGGAAACGCCTGTGACCACCATAAACGTGTCCATCTTTGCCGCATTTCCGCCCGCGATGTCGGTGTCGAGGCGATCCCCAATCGCCAGCGGATTCTTCGCGCCCACACGCTCCGCCGCCTTAATAAACATCGGCGGCTTCGGCTTACCCGCCGACAGCGGCGCCACGCCCGTGGTCGTAGAAATCGCCGCAGCGACCGAACCATTACCAACCAGGAAACCGCGCTCCGACGGCAACGTCGTATCCAAATTCGACACCAGGAAGCGCGCACCTCGCGACACCGCCAGCGCCGCCTCCGACATCTGCTTCCACGTCATCTCACGGTTAAGCCCCTGGAACACCGCTGCAGGGTTGTCATCAGCGGAATCCACGAGGTTGTACCCCGCCTCACGAGCCAACTGCTTAAACGACTCCGCACCCAACACAAAAACGTTCGAACCCGGCTCAATGACCTCCGCCGCCATCTCAATGGCCGCCTGTGCCGACGTCATCACATCGTCCGCATGAACGTCATAGCCCAGCCCATTGAGCTGATCTGCCACGGTCTGCGGCGCGCGCGAGGCGTTATTCGTAATAAACACCATCGGCAGCGCTGCCTCGGTCAGCCCTTCCAGCGCGTTCGGAATCGCCGCGCCGCCCTCGTAAATCGTGCCATCCAGATCCAGCAGAGCGGCATCATAGGAAGAAGCGACAGAAGCCATGGGGGTTCATTTCTCCTTTTACGAAATAGGAACGCTTTACGACGAATTGTAGATGCGCAGCCCGATTGCGCCAGCGGTGACTGGTTCTTCGAGCCGGGCAGCTGGGCTGATTACTTGCTCAACTCTTCGATGCGCTCGCGAGCATCGAGCATCTGGTCCACATCGATCTTGGCGCAGCGGGTAAACCACACCTTGGCATCATCTTTACGACCGGCCTCCACCAGCGCATCGGCGTAGGCGTAGAACAGACGAGCTGCTTCGAAATCCTCGCGGTCCGGGTTCAGATCCTGGGTCTCCAGCTCGACCAGAGCCTCATCAATCTGACCCATATCGCGGCGAGCACCTGCGGCGACGATAGCCAGCTCAGTCTTGGACTCGTTGTCCAGCTGCTTGGCTTCCTCGGAGCGAGCCAGCTCAATGGCCTTCTCCGGGCGACCGAGGCCGCGCTCACAGTCCGCCATGACCGCGAGCATGCCCGGGCCACCGGAGATGCGGCGAGCAGCACGCAGCTCCGCCAGGGCTTCCTTCCACTCACCTGCGTGGTAAGCGGCAACACCAGCGGTCTCACGAACGACACCGACGCGACCTGCGCGGTCCTTCGCTGCGCGGGCGTGCTCCAGAGCACGCTTCGGGTCTTCAGCCATCAGGATTGCGGACATGATCATGTGACGAGCAACCTTGTCGGCGTTGTCCTTAGCCAGGCTTTTCAGATCCTGGCGCACGCTCGGGTCGAGCTCATCTGCACGAATGTCATCTGGGAGCTTCGGCTCGTTCTTGCGGGCCTCAATGCGCTCCTCGCGGAAACCTGGGCGCTGCGGGCCGGTGCGGTGCGTACGCTTCTCATCCTGGAAGCGGCCACCACGGTTGGAGCGACGTGGCTTGCCACCACGACGGTCGAAGTTGCGGCCTCCCTGGCCACCGCGCCCGCCCGGGCCGCGACGATCATTGCGGTCGCCCCGGTTAAAGTCACGATCATCGCGATCATCACGACGGAAGCCCCGCGAACCACGGGAATCGCGGTTACCGCCATGACCACCGTGACCACCACGGCCACGACCACCCGGGCCACCGCCCTGTCCACGACGATCGTTGCGGTTGCGCCCGTTAAAGCCGCCCTCGCCACGACCATGGGAACGGTTAGACCCGCGGTTTCCGCGATTTCCTCGGCCTTCGCCGGAACGAGGACCTTCGTGCTCAGCCATGAAGTCGGAGCTCCTTATAAGTAATGAGTAAAAGAATTTATGTGTTTTCAGGCTACCAGTAACCCCGGATTGCCTGGTGGTCTACCTAAAAGACCAAACTTTCATACTACCGCTAAGACCTGCCCACATTCCAGCCCAGCAAACGTGCGGAACCTGTGGCCTTCCCCACTGCCTCGGACAAATCCCAGACAGCCAGGCCAACCCAGTCGTCAGTGGTGAACTGCGCGGTAGCGGTGGTTCCCTCGACGCGGAGCTCATGCTCGGCATCCGAAAGCCCGTCTGGCACGGCGAGGTTGGCGCCCAGGGCGTCGTTAAGCAATGCCTTGAGTGCGCGGGCATTACCCTGCTCAGCGCGATGTGCGGCGCGGCGGAAAATGGTGAGCGCTTCCTTGGCGGCGTCCTCGGGTGTCACGGTGGTGTCGACGGCGAGGTCAAAGAGGCCTTCCTGCTCGAAGGTTGCGGCCTTGGGTGCCTTAGGCTCGGAACTAGGCGCGGGGGTGGTTTTTGTTGGCGCCGCATTCGTCTGCGCGCGACTACCCGAACCAGCGAAACCTGGCCCCTCCGGCACGGCGGTGCCCTTCTGATACGCGGTGGCGGCGGCGCGGGCACGCTGATCAGCAGCCTCGTTCAAGTCGTGACCGGAATGTCCCTTGACCCACTCGAGGTGGATATTGCGGCCGGCAAGCAGCTGGTCGATGTCCTGCAAGATATCGACGTTGAGGACGGGCTTGCCGTCGCGCTTCTTCCATCCCTTGCGTTTCCACCCCGGCATCCACTTAGTGACGGAGTTGATCACGTACTGCGAATCACACAGTACGAAAAGGGGCTCGACGGGGATGTGCGCGGTGGCGCGGAGCAGCTCGGCAAGAGCGGTGAGCTCCCCGCGGTTATTGGTTCCCTCTTTCCATCCGCCGGCGGCCCAGCAGCTGTCGTCGATATACCAGCACCACCCGGCAGGTCCGGGGTTGTGCAGGGCGGAACCGTCAACGGCAGCAGTAATAGTCATGAGGCTAGATTGTATCGGCTGCGTGGGACCGGCCAGGAATTGCCTTAAGAGCCGTAGCAGGCGACCGGACCGTGCGGCCCCTCGACGATGTCAATCTGGGTATTGAAGATTGGGCTCAGAACCTCCGAACGCATCAGCTCTGCGGTAGGGCCGTGCTCTACAATCTGGCCGTCTTTGACCGCACAGATGTAATCGGCGTAGCGAGCCGCGAAATTGATGTCATGCAACACCACCACCATGGTTCGACCCAAATCGCGCACTGCAGTGCGCAGGTACGACATGATGTCGACCGAATGAGAAATATCCAGGTTGTTCAACGGCTCGTCGAGAAGCACGTAATCCGTCTCCTGGCAGAGCACCATTGCGACATACGCGCGCTGACGCTGCCCACCGGAGAGCTCGTCGAGGTAGCGGCCCTGGAGCGCCTCAAGATTGAGGAACTCGATGTACTGGGAGATGATGCGCTCGTCCTCAGCGGTCAGGCGCCCCTGGCTGTGCGGGAAGCGGCCGAAACTGACCAGCTGGCGCACGGTGAGACGCGTGACGAAGTGGTTGTCCTGGCGCAGAATCGACAGCACCTTCGCCAGATCCTTCGACTTGGTCTTGCCCACGTTGTATGGACCGACGTTGATGTCACCGGAATCGACGGCAAGGAGGCGGCCAATCATAGTCAAGAGCGTGGACTTGCCCGCGCCGTTCGGGCCGATCAGAGCCGTGATTGCGTTGGTTGGAATTTCCAGGTCAACGGGGCCAATTGACACCTCGCTGGTATAGCTCTTGCTTACACTGTCGAGGAGAATCATAGCCGTCCCTTCTTCAAAACGACGTAGAGGAAGATCGAACCGCCAACCAGCTCGATAATGATGGACACCACGCCCTGGGCATAGAAAACGTGATTGAGGATGAAATACGCACTGGCCAGCGTGACGTAGCCAATCAGCGCCGCCATCGGCAGCACAAAGCGGTGGTCATAGGTATCCGCAGCCTGGTACGCAATGGTCGCGACCAGGAAGCCGAGGAATGTCATCGGGCCGACCATAGCCGTCGATACTGCCATCAGCACGGACACCGCAACCAGCACGGTGATGGACCGAACCTGGTAATTCACGCCCAGATTCGTCGCGACTTCACGCCCCAACGACATGACATTGAGGGCCCGCGAATGCAGCGCAATCACCACGATTGCCGCGATCACCAGCGGGATCGCCACCGGGAAAAACTCCGGGTCCGCGTTGTTGACAGAGCCGAACAGCCGCGCCGTCAGCAGGTCAAAATCCGAAGGCGTCAGCATGCGCTGCATAAATGTCGATACCGAGCCCAGCCCGCCACCGATAACAATGCCCACCAGCAGCATGCTGTGCATATCCGCGCCCTGCCCAGTCAACAGCCACGCATACAGCACCAGCGACAGCCCCACCATCAGCACGAGCTGCAGCACAAACGCCCCAACCGAGCCGGCATTCATCAGACCCGTCGCCCCGAAGAAGTACACCGCAGCGGTACTGATAGCCACGTACAGCGCTTCAAACCCCATAATCGACGGCGTAATAATTCGGTTATTCGCAATCGACTGGAACGCCACTGTCGCGACGGCATGGCAGCAGGCAACCACGATCATGGCAATTACGGCATCAAGACGCCGGCGCGCAATCAGCCAAAAACCATCCGTACCGAACGGCAACGGGTTGTCCCACGCAAGCAGGCCCGCCGTAAACAACACCGCCAGGCCCGCCAGCGCAGCAATGATAATCCAGTACCTGCGCGCCGCGGCGGCCGTGCTAAACGACGTCGTTTGCGGCCCGGCCTGGTCGGCCACCGTGTGAGTTGAACTGAGATTAAGCACGACGCCGCTCCACAATCAGATAGACGAAGATGGCAGCACCCAGGATGCCGAGAATCACCGATACCGGAATCTCGAACGGGGCGATAATGACGCGGCCAATCAGGTCCGCAATCGTCACAATGGCAATGCCCACCAGGCATACCCAGGGAAGATTGGAGCGCAGATCATCGCCACGGAACATGGAGACGATATTCGGGACGATGAGCCCCAGGAATGGGAGGTTGCCCACCACGACGGTGACCAAACCTGTTGCGATTGCAATCAGCCCCGTTCCCAGGAACACGATTCGCTTGTAGTTCAGACCGACGTTGGTGGCAATGTCCTCACCAAGCCCCGCAACCGTTAACCGATCGCTGAATACGAAGACGATTGCAACCACGATGACGACCAGCCACAGGAATTCGTACTGCCCTTTATAAATGGCAGTAAAAGAGCCTGCGAACCACACGCCTAGCGACTGCAGCATGTCCGTCTGTAACGCAAAGAAAGTCGAAATCGAACTGACTACCGCACCCAACATGATGCCCACGATGGGCACAACCAGACTTGACTTCAAAGCGACACGGCGCAAGAACAGGAAGAACACTGCCGTGCCGATGAAAGCGAAGATGATTGCCCCGCCCATCCGGCCAAGCATCGAGGCCGAAGGAAAGAAATACATCACGAAAATCAGGCCGAGACCAGCCCACTCCGTGGTTCCCGTGGTGGTGGGTTCGACAAACTTGTTGCGCGTAAGTAGCTGCATGACCAAGCCACACATCGCCATCGCGGCACCCGAGAGCACTAGTGCAATGGTGCGCGGTATACGCGTAGTGGCGAACATCTCCCAGCCGTCGTCGGCGCCCAGGATGTCGTATTGGCCTACAAACAGCGACATAGCCACCAGGACTGCCACAAAGGCAATCCCGATGGCTAGTCGGGAATCCAGTAACTTCTGCATAGAGTTGGTGAGGTACTCCTGTGACTGGTCAGAGAACTATTAGGCCTGCTCGAAGGCGTCGGCAAGCCCGTTCAGAATCTCCGTGTACGTGATGATGGACTCGTTGGTGTAAGTGTCCTCTGGGGCGTAGTAGATCTTGCCCTCCTTGACTGCCTTCACGTTCTTCAGCGGAGCGGCTTCCTCGACCACAGACTGTGCCGAACGGTACTCATCGGTACCGCGGACAGAGGTGCCAGCATCGCGGTCAAGCACCATGATGAAGTCCGGGTTTGCCTCAGCGATGGACTCGGCGGAAATCTCATCACCCTGGTGGTCATCGCTGGCCTTGTCGACCTCCAGCGCCGGCTTCATGCCAATCAGGTCGAACAGCGGGCCGAAGGTACGACCAACAGTCGGAGCAATGTAACCGAGGGTGCCGCCCGACGAGTTCAGCGCCATGACCTTCACGTCCGGGTTGTAAGCCTTGCGAGCGCGCTCCAGAGCCTTGTCAAAGTCTGCGATGAGCTGATCGGCTTCCTTCTCCTTACCGAAGATGGCGCCCAGGCCCTTAGCGTGCCGCTTGAGCTCCTCGTCCAGCGGCTTGCCCTCGCGCGGCTCAAACTCCACAATCGCGGAGTTCGGAGCGAGCTTCTTCAGGTCATCGTAGTACTTGCCGAAACGCTGACCGTTCACAATCAGGTCCGGGTCAGCAGCAGCAACAATTTCGAGATTCGGCTCGCGGTGACTGCCGATGTCCTGAACGTCAGGATTGTCCTTGTAGTCGGAAACCGTGAACGGGATAATCGGTTTAGGAGCTGCAGCCAGCTTAATACCCCACTGATCGAGCATCTCGAAGGAACGGTTATCCGTGGCCACAACAGAGTCAATCTCGGCAGGTACGGTCTGCTCACCATGATTATCAGTAACGGTAATAGTAGACTCGTTGCCTGCAGCTGCAGACTTATCCTCGTTACCGGCATCAGTAGAACAAGCACCAAGAACAAGTCCAAGGCTCGCAACAGATGCAACTACGATATTGCGAATACGGCCGGAGTTAGAACGCGCCACTTAAAGGCATCCCTTCGGTCACAGTAGGATTGTTAAACAAACGCCACTTAGACGCCGTTACCCAATCACTTACTTAGGTAATCATTACCTGTGAAACATTAGCTTAGGGTTCCCTATTTAACAAGTAAATACGTTATGAAATTACGCAATATTTAGGGCATATTTCGAACTTGGCTTAGCGTTGGCTAATTTGTGCTGGTAAAGGCACAATTGCAGCGTTCGCTAACGGGGGTAACTTGTGCCCTACGGAAGGTAACATGTGCACTATCGACGTATGTTTGGGTCTCGCTGGGCGTAGTTGGGCCTAGTTGGGCCTAGTTGACAATGAGCTTGCGAGCTTTGCTTGCGAGAATGGGCTGCGCTTGAATACGGGCTGTACACGCGATTGGAGGCTATACGTGTGAGTACAGGCTGCAGGCATAAATACGGGCTGCAAACGTGAAACTGTATGAGTTTATGACACTTTCAAGCGATCTTTCGCGCTATTTCTGTCATAAACGCAGTCAGTAACTTTAATTAGCCCACAGCCGCTGCCATAGACCCAGGAACTAACCCCGCATTCACCCGCCAATGACAGCCATAAAGGCAGTCAGTAACTCACATTGGGGTAAGCAGCGAAAGGTGCCAACCGGGCGATCCTCTAAGCGGACACGCCTGTGTCCATTAACCCGGACACCCTTTGCCCCCTTAAGCCTCAAGACACCGGTAAGCCCGCCTTCCGCTACCGAGCAGACCAACCCCTATTTAATCCCGTTTACTCGTGGGTAACAAAAAGTGGGCCGCAGCAGCCC